>NZ_OZ264094.1:0-885609 GCF_965577835.1 Brucella pituitosa | reverse complement strand
TGAATGACCTGTGCCTATTGAATAGCGCTCCCATTGGAGGTCACTTTGGCACCAAGTAACAGAACGACTTCGGTCCTGTTCTGAACACGCAGTTTGCGCATAATATGCTGCAAGTGCATCTTCACGGTATTGCCGGAAAGATTGAGCTTCTCAGCAATGACCTTGTTTGAATGACCGCGCTGCAGCTCGGCCAGAACGTCAGCTTCCCGCGGCGTGAAACCAGTAATGACTGGCTGGTGCCAGTTGTAGTTCATATTATCGGTTCCATCGTCGGCCAATTCTGCAGTTGATCTGCCCTTGACAGAGATCGTTGCCTGGATCGTGCTCTGAGCACCCTGCGGATGCGGGCAGAATATGCCTCCCGCGAGTACCAGCCGAATGCCGGCCAGAGCGATCTCTACCGGAAGGGATGACGTAAAGAACCCTCGCACGCCCATTTTGATTGCCTGCGACTCCAGTAGAACATCGTCCTTGTCGGAAAAAAGGGCAATCGACGCTCCTCGAAAGTGTTCTTCAACCGTGAGGAGCTCTTCCCGCAATGCAGAGCTATCCATCGCCCTGCCTCCCAGATCTAACGCAATGAGAGCCACGTCTCTTCCGCTGGCTTTGGTCAGTTCGGTTGTTGAGCCCAGCCCAAGAAACTCCCAATCCGTAAGTTCATATTCAAGGAATTTTACGATGCTTGTGCGCGCGAGCGTGTGCTTGGCCACGATGATCATCGTCGATCGTTTTCGCACTGCGCGCGGTATTATTTTGTGCTCGCTTGACACTGCAGGCTCCGTTTCTCCAATCACCGGAGGTCTTCTCCACAGTTCTGAATGTCCATCGCAAGCCAGCATTCGATGGCGTTCCGGGATATTCGTATTGTGCACGAGGATGAAATATCTTTTAAAGATATTATCATAGATGTTGGTGGGATGACAAAATTATCTTTGGTTTATATTTATCTTCCAGATTTATAGGCGGATGTTATAATAATTAACATAGATTAATCTTGCCTTCTTTCCAAGGCGGATAATGTCATCTACCTTCTTACTATTCGTGTCTTCAAGAATTGGACATGTGCTTCTGAAAAAACAGCGCAGGTCACCTACAGTTCTCAGGGAACAATCGGCCTCACGTCGTACCAAAACTGTGAAGATCGACAACAATTTCAATTGTGCAATATGCGGTGCAGACAATCAAGCTGATGGGCTTTGTCGCAAATTTTCGCTGCTGCCGGGGTACATCAGCGCCAGCCTATGTAATTGAGTGAGGTGAAAGCGGATGACGATGGATTTCAAAGAGGTGCATATGATCCGAAAAAGCCATATTGCAAACGGCAACCGTTCAGCATTCAAAGTCTTTGTAGAACGCGCAGCTTAAGTGCAACCAGAGATAAGGCCGCATTTCGTATGCTGATACTTTGCGATAAAATGCTTACCGATCCTGTGTCTTCCGGAAAGAATGTTGTTTCAGTCTCGGGCTTTACAATCTTAGACAATAGGGATATTCCATATCCTTAATTGTCGAAGGACTCCTCGAATGATGCTTAAGAGCCAGGTAGAGTGGGCTCTCCACTGTTGTGCTATACTCTCGGGCCTGCCCGAAGGTCGTTATCTTTCGACCAAGGCACTTGCTGAGCTCCACGGGCTTCCCAAGGAATATTTGTCAAAGGCGCTGCAGGCGCTCTCGCAGGCCGGTCTCGTCCACACAACGCTCGGCCCGTCAGGCGGCTATCGGCTCGCCAGGCCAGCCAGCGAACTGACATTCCTCGACATTATTGAAGCGGTGGAAGGAAACGGGCGCACATTCGTGTGCCAGAATATTCGCGCAAACAACCCTTGCCGCCCCAAAGGATACTGCGAAAGTCGGCCCTGTGCGATCGCACGTATCATGTGGGAAGCTGACGAGCGTTGGCGGGAATGTCTACGCGCTGTCACTTTTTCGGATCTCGGCAATATTCTGCAGGGCGAGATCACACCGGAAATCTGGTCTGGTACGTTTGATTGGGTCATGAAACGAGCAGGATGATCTTAGGCAACTGATGGTGTCTTGTGAGGCTTGACCACTGGCAGCACATAGCTCAAGACGGGCATCGCCAGAGATAATCCATTTGCGGTGCAGTGCTGGTGCACCACATCGATAATTTCGTTGCGCGCTGGGGTTCTCGCAGCCGGACCTGCCACGCGAAACTGAAGTTCAACATCAATGGCAAGCGCATCGATCCCCTTCAAGGCTACAATCGGCGCTGGCGACTGGACGATACGGTGGCAGCGCATGAGCGCGGCTTTCAGGATTGTCTCCACGTCGGCTGGTCTGCTGTGGAATGCAATGCGGATCGGTAGAATAATGAGATGGGTCTCGTCTGGTCTGGAGAGATTGATTAAACCGAGTTTGGCCAAAGTCGAGTTGGGAAGAACAACCAGATTGTTAAACGGTGTTAGCACCTGGGTCGAACGCCAATTATTTTCTACCACGTGTCCCTCCGTCCCATCGGCTAGTTGAATCCAGTCACCGATCGAAAAAGGCCGTCCAAGTGTCAGTGCAATTCCCGAGAATAGATCGCCGAGGGTATTCTGGAGAGCTAGCCCGATGATGATTGCGACAACGCCAGAGGTTGCAACCAATGTGCCAACCGGTGCCTGAAAGACGAAGCCAACGATCGAAAGCGAAACGCCAAGATAAACTCCGGCGACGATCAGATCCTGTATAAGTCGTGCCTCCTGCGGGCGATGGTCGAGAAAAATATAAAGGCGGACGAAACCAATGCTCGCCCAGGCAAGATGCACCCACCACAGAAGACGTGCAGACATGTCGAGAATAACCGCACTGTTCAGCCCAGTACCGGTTTCCAGGCGATGTGGTAAGACACCGCCATTCACGAAAATCAGGGTCATGGCTGAAAAAAAGCCGATCTGAACAATCAACCTGGCTGTCGGGCGGCTTGCCCCTTGCAGGTGCCAGACGATGATGCCAGCGACGCCGAGCATATTAACGAATAGAAAGCTGATGCTGTTGGGCGTCGCGAACATGTTTATCTTCCTTGAACCCGGTCAATGTCAGACACGGCGTATGATCGGTAAGTCGGCCTATTTTCCCAGCGGAAAGGTCAGCTCTTTCTGATCCGTGTCGACCACAAAAACAGCGAGCAGTCTCGCCACGTTCTTATCACTGCCGTTCCTGCTGACCGCATGCCGGTCGCCTGGGTATTCTGAAAAGCTTTCGCCAGCTTTATATGTTTTCACCGGACCATCGTTCACTTGGCTGACAATCGAGCCCTCGAGGACGGTTGCATAGATGAAGGCTGAATCGGGATGAGTATGAGCGTCTGAAAAGCCACCGGGGCCATATTCGACCAACACGCCCTTTAGGCTTTTTCCCGGTATGTTTGGCAGTTCGTGTTCGTAGACGAGCGTAACCTTTGCAGCCTTCTCGGCTGGCGCGTCATGCGCGTTTGTGGTGTTGATTGTCAACAGGGCAACAGCCATCGCTGCAAGAGTTCTCATGATCATAGTCATTATCCTTTCGGGTTCGGGGACGGCTGTTGGTTCCGCGAGACGTTTGCCAGCCAGTGGTTGAAGTCTGTTTTGCCGAGTTGCGGATGGGCATTCGAAACGAGAGTGTCATCCTCGAGATAGGCGCCAAAGTACCTGGCATCGCGATCGGCAATCACCTTTCGCGGATCAGATGTCTCTTTGAGATAGCGAGCGACGAGTTCGTTGAGTCGAAAGCGCTCAGGTCCCGCGATTTCGATCACGCCATTGACGGGTTGCCCCAGTGCAATATTGACCATAGCGTCAGCAACGTCGTCTGATGCTATTGGCTGCACGAAAGCAGGTGACAAATGCACCTGTTCAGCCTGCACCGCGGACTTAACAATGCCATCCAAAAATTCCATGAACTGGGTGGAGTGGACGATAGTATAGGGTATGCCGGCTTCGATTATCAGCTGCTCCTGCTGAAGCTTTGCGCGAAAATAGCCGCTTTCCTGCAATCTATCCGTACCCACCACCGAAAGAGCAATATGATGACTGACGCCGGCTGCCTTCGCGGCTGCAAGCAGATTACGACCCGATGTCGCAAAAAACGTCATCACCGCTTCATCTTCAAATGAAGGAGAGTTGGCCAAATCAAGGACAATGTCCGCTCCAACGAGAACGTCGGCAAGACCTTCACCCGTCAATGTATTGACGCCCGTGTTAGGGGAGGCGGCGATCACACTATGCCCCTTTGCCCGCAGGCGCTCCGTGGTCTTTGAACCGATCAGACCGGTCCCTCCGATAATCACAATTTTCATAGGTTTACCTCCGCCAGTCGTGCTGGCACCATCAATGATTGCAGGCAGGCTATCGTGAACCTTGACGGTTTAGCTGAGCCCGGCTTTTTCGAGCCCGTAGAGCTTGTCGGCAGAACCGGGAACCGCCTTGAAGGCGACGCCGGCGCGGTTCCACGCATTGATGGTCATGATGGAAAACGTGAGGTCGGAGAGTTCTTTTTCGGACAACTGACCGCGCACGCGTTCGTAGAGTTCGTCAGGAATGCCAGTGTCACTGATGACGGTAAGCGCCTCCGTCCACGCAAGGGCCGCTCGTTCGCGTGGATGAAAGAGATTGGATTCACGCCAGATCGCAATGTGATGAAGACGCAGTTCGCTTTCACCATGGATTTTCGTTTCCTTGATATGCATGTCCAGGCAAAAGCCGCAACCGTTGAGCTGAGAGGCGCGGATATTAACGAGATCGCGGATCGATTGTTCGATTACGCTGTTTTTCAGCGACATGCTGAGCTCTGAGAGTTTCTTAAAAAAATCTGGTGACTGGGTCGCGTAGTTTAGGCGCTGTGTCATGGATATCTCCTCTATTAAGGATATCTTTTATCCTTATGGATATTAATTATCCTTAATATCTGGACATGCAATCAAAACCAGACTAAGCATCGGTCATAACGCTCATGCGCAAACGTTATAGGAGGATAAGGACATGGATGTTGTTTCAGCGCTGCGAAGCTTTGTGCGCGTCACAGAAGCTGGCTCCTTCTCCGCGGCGGCCCTAGACCTGGGTTTGTCGCAACCTGCTGTGTCGCGGCAAATCTCTGCTCTGGAAGACCATTACGGCGTCCGCTTGTTTCACCGTTCAACGAGCGCTTTGGCGCTTGCAATTGAAGGCGAGAAGATGATCCCAATGGCGAAGCGTGTTATCGAAGCTATGGACGCACTTGGCGAAAGCGCGACAAGTGAGGGCAAGGCCGTCGTCGGAAAGGTCAGACTGAGTTTGCCGTTTCCTCTCGGTCTGTATGTAAGTGCACGTCTGCCGCTGCTTTTGAAGGCACATCCAGGATTAAGTGTTGAACTCCTTACACGCGATGAACCATCGGTTCTTGTCGGTGAGGGGATCGATCTTGAAATCCGCATAGGCGAGATCCCAGATGGAGCTCTGATTTCCAGACGGATCGGGTGGACAACGGCTTATCTGGTGGCTTCACCTGACTATCTGCAAGGCCGAGTGATGCCCACGCATCCCGCAGATATTGCACTGCATGAGTGTATCTATTACAGGCGCGGTGCAGGCCAAAGAGCTTGGAGATTTCAGGATGGCGCAAAAGAAGTAAGCGTTTCGCTGGCACCCCGCTTGATCTGCAGCAACGCTGCCACCGCGCACCGGGCAGCGCTTTGTGGCGGAGGTCTCGCAATCCTGTCGCATATTCTAATCCAACAAGATTTGGCAGACGGTCAATTGATAAATCTCATGCCTGAATTCCCGCCAGTGAGGCTGCCAATCAACATCGTCTACGCGTCGCGTCGTCATATTTCGCTGCGCGTACAAACCGTGCTGGAATTCATCATATCTATCGTGCGCGCCGATCAACAGATGTGGACTGCTCAAAGAGTTTAGCGGTCGGACAAAAAAGATGACAATTGTCCGCTCTGAAAATTGCCAGATTATAGACTCCGTAAGCCGATCTAGCCGACATTTCTCCTATTTATAATTCGGCGCAAAATGGTTTGAAATAACTGAGATTTAGTATTCAAGCCCAATTTAATAAAAGCTCTTTTACGATGGGTCTTTACTGTCTCTTCCGAGATTTTGAGCTTGTTGGCGATCTGGCGCGCATCGCTGCCATTCAAATCCAGTAAGAGAACTTCCTGTTCGCGATTAGAGAGCTCCCCCCGTGACAGGCCGTGAAGTGCACTTTGCAGTATATTGTCGTCGCTCACATGAGCCAGCTGATGGTGTTGCCAAAACCGACTGTAAAGTGCACTGAACGTCTGGTTGAGCCCTTTAAGCGTTGAGAGTTCATGTGCCTGAAAAGCATTGTAGCCGGAGCGGTAAAGAGCGATTTGAACCGTTTGTAGCGGCGATAGTCTTACAGCAATAGCCAGTTCGGAACACCGTTTGGGGAAGCCATGCGTACGATACCCGATTTCCTCCGCATCATCTATCTCAATGCCGGTAAATTCAGCGAGGGGCTTTCTGACGGACTGGCTGCGAGCCAATTGCCCCATCGTGTAAGTACCGCTCTCGATTCCGATCCGGTGATGCTGGTAAAACGGGTTGAGACGATATGTTGTCTTGCGGTAGCTATCGACAAATCTGCTATCCACGAGATGACTGATATCGTCGTCCAGAATATAGACTAACTCATCACCCGAATAGATGTACATTGCTGTTGCATCCGCCTGAACCAGGCGGTTGAGCGCTCTCATCGCGACGCGTGGATATTCAGGATTGTCGATCGCTGAGATCATTTCAGCGACTACAGAATCTTGTGTTTTGTTCGTTCCACTGTGCTGCATTTTCATCATTGTATTTATGCTCACTGCCCGCTGATGTTCTGTCCCCCCTAGGGGTGATACCAGCGCGAATTTTCCCAGTGTAACCGTTTGCCAGCAGTACTCAAGACTGTTCTAGGAAACGGGAGGTTCCAAACATGATTAAGCGTGCAGTCCTATTCGCCAGTGTAATCTCGATGTTCGCTGGAGCAGCAAATGCGAGCGACCTGAACGTGGCTTCGGTTACGGCCAACGTGCCATTTGAGTTTGAAGACGGCTCCGGCAATCTCGTTGGTTTCGAGGTTGATCTGGTGAACCTCATTGGTGAGCGCACCGGAAAGAAGATCAATTACACTCAGATGCCATTCAACAGCATATTCGCGACGGTACAATCCGGTCGTGCCGATATTGCGATTGGTACGGTCACGATTACGGATAAGCGTCTGGAGTCTGTTGCTTTCACACAGCCTTATTATGATGCAGACGCCTGCCTCACAACGAGTTCAAAGGGCGATGTGAAAAGCCTGAAAGACTTGAATGGCAAGGTTCTGGCAGTTGTAACCGGAACAACCGGCGAGATGTGGGCGACCGAAAACAAAGACAAATACGGCATTACCGAAATCAATCGTTATGATGGTGTGAGCGAGCCGATGCTCGATATCGCCACCGGACGCGTGGCTGCTTTTGTCCACGATTGCCCGATTGACGCATATTACATCAAGGACAAGCCGCAATATGCGATTGTTGACACGATTCCAACGAACGAACAGTTCGCAATTATGTTGGCGAAAGACAGCCCGTTACTGCCAGAGCTTGATGCTGTGATCAGTAAGCTCAAAGAAGACGGCGAAATCGCTCGCATCCATGAAAAATGGTTCGGCAGCGCACCCGCCAAAGATTCCAGCACCGTTGCTGTACGCCCAATCCCCGGCAAATGATCGTCAGTTGATCAGTAAGCTGCCGGAGATTCTCCCGGCAGCTTTTCCTGACGGATAATTCGTCTTCCACTATTCGGATGTTTGGTCTCGCCTATGGATTTTTACTCAACGTTTCTGAACTTTGAGGTTCTGAAGAACGCTGCCCCGTTGATGTTGCAGGGCTTCGGATTGACAGCACTGCTGGGTATAACGAGCCTGATTGTCTCGGTCATTCTCGGGCTCGTGCTTGTTCTGATCAGGATGTATGCACCGACACCCATCAGAATTTTTGCGATCGCTTACATAGATGTTTTCCGTGCAATTCCGCTGCTGGTTTTGCTGGTCCTTGTCTATTATGCGCTGCCCTTTGTAGGACTTCGGTTATCTGCGTTCTGGGCTGCGACAACAGCAATTTCACTGGTTGCGTCAGCATATATGGCCGAAACGTTCCGAGCCGGTATCGAAGCAGTTCCTCGCGGGCAGTTTGAAGCGGCGCACGCTCTCGGGTTCTCCTGGCCACGACTGATGGTGGATATCATTCTGCCGCAAGCGATGCGCCTCGTTGTTCCTCCGGCAACCGGGGTTGCTGTTGGCCTGATAAAAGACACGGCACTTGCCTCGGTTGTGGCGCTGCCTGATTTGCTGAAACAGGCAACACAGGCGCAAGCTTACTACGCTAATCCCTCACCCCTCGTTGGCGCTGCCATACTCTACCTGTTGATGCTGATCCCTCTGGTCCGCGTCGTCAGCATGCTGGAAAAGCGGCAGAAAAAGCGTCGATAGTGGTTGCGCGGGAGGAAGAACATCATGAGTAACGAAAATCCGAACAAGCAGAGTTCTGAGACACTGATCGAGATCTCCGCTTTGGAAAAATACTACGGCAAATTCCATGCATTGAAGAATGTTAACCTCTCTGTACGGCGAGGTGAGGTTGTTGGAATTATCGGTTCATCCGGTTCCGGCAAATCAACGCTTATCCGATGCATCAACCTTCTTGAGACGTTTACATCCGGCAAGATTATCGTTGATGGTGTTCCGGTTCGGGAAGGCAAAGAACTCGTAAAAGTTCGCGCCGAAGTCGGAATGGTCTTTCAGCAGTTCAATCTGTTTCCGCATATGACAGCTTTGCGCAATGTCGCTATCGCTCCGGTTCGGGTACGTGGTCGGAGTTGGGCAGAAGCAGAAGAAAAAGCGCATCAGCTATTGCAACGCGTAGGTTTGAGTGAGCACGTCAATAAGTATCCAGATCAGTTGTCCGGTGGACAACAGCAACGTGTTGCAATCGCACGTGCGTTGGCTATGGAGCCGGAAGTGCTGCTGTTTGATGAACCGACATCTGCACTCGACCCCGAGATGGTCGGAGAAGTGCTGGATGTGATCCAGAGTCTCGCACGCACTGGCGTGACAATGCTGGTTGTGACCCATGAAATGTCATTTGCGCGCCGTATCTCGGACCGCATCATCTTCATGGAAAAAGGCGAGATTATCGAACAGAACGCACCTGATGCCTTCTTTGATAATCCGCAGACCGAGCGTGCCCGGTTCTTTTTGAATTCTATCGTCCATGCCTGAGTATTTTCTGTCCTGATACAAGAAAGGACAACTAATGTTGCAGAAACAAATGTTCCCGACGCAAGCGCGCGACGCAGTCCGCTCTCTTTCCAGCTCACAAATCAGAGAAGTGGCCAACAGTGCCATGGGTCGGGAAGATGTTCTTCCATTCTGGTTTGGCGAGACAGACCAGCCGACGGCTGCTTTCATACGCGATGCAGCGTCAGAGTCGCTTTCGGCAGGCGAAACATTCTACGCCCAGAATCTCGGTCGCCCTTACTTGCGCAATGCTATTGCCGAATACATGTCCGAACTACATGGACGCGCAATTGAGATGGATCGTATCAGCGTGGTTGGCTCAGGCGTTACAGGCCTTGGAGTTGTATCGCAACTGATGCTTTCTCCCGGTGATCGGGTGGTTGCTATCACGCCACTTTGGCCTAATATCACGGAAATTCCGCGCATTTCAGGCGCTCACGTCGAGCGCGTTTCGTTGAATGTGAGCGGGGGAAAATGGTCGCTTGATCTTGATCGTCTGTTGTCTGCACTGACACCAGAGACAAAAATGCTGATTGTGAACTCGCCCAACAATCCAACAGGATGGACGATTTCCGATGAGCAAATTGAGGCAATCACTACCCATTGCAGAAGGCTAGGGATTTGGGTCGTTGCCGATGAAGTCTATGAGCGCCTGATCTACGATCCATCGGTTCGCTCTGCTCCAAGCTTTCTGCGACATATGAATGCCGACGAACGGCTTATCTCTGTGAATAGTTTCTCCAAAGCCTGGTCTATGACCGGTTGGCGCGCTGGCTGGATAACGGCTCCTGTCACGATGGCTGACGATCTGGCGAAGTTGATCGAATATAACTTCTCTTGTGTTTTTGAACCGATACAGCGCGCAGCCACCGTGGCACTCCAGCAGGGCGAAGCTGAGATTGCAAACCTTCGTGCACGGCTGGCACGAACCCGCAATCTGCTCGTATCCGGTCTTCTTGATATACCCGGAGTAGATGTCCCCGAAGCTGGCGGAGCCATGTATGTGTTCTTCCGCATTACAGGACAGTCAGACTCTGTTGAAACCGCCAAACGGCTCGTTTCTGAGGCCGGACTTGGCCTGGCCCCGGGGTCTGCATTTGGGCCAGAGGGCAATGGGTGGCTACGCTGGTGTCATGCAGTCTCGGATGAGGCTCGCCTCATGGAGGGCGTCAGCCGACTTGCAAAATTTGTCCAGTGCAAATCGTGAAACTGAACTAGCTCTGGGAGAAATCCATGTCTGCTCAGGATTTTTTGAAAATCGGAACGTTTGTAGGGCGTGTTTGGCGTGAAGATGTCCAAGGGCCGTCTGTTGTCGTGATACGCAACGGACAAGTGATCGACATCACCAGCACTGTCGTACCAACAATGCGCGACCTTCTCGAAATGGGAGATCCCGCAGCCTATGTCGCTCAATCGGTGGGCGAACCAATTGCCGATATATCAAACCTGCTCAATAAAGGGTCTGATGGCCGCGTACATTTGCTGGCCCCGATTGATCTTCAATCCGTGAAGGCTTGTGGGGTCACATTTGCCCGTTCGATGATTGAGCGCGTGATTGAGGAGAGGGCTGCTGGAAACCCGGAACTGGCGGCGCGTATCCGTGGCCGTATCGCCGCTGTTATTGGGGAAAGCATACGTGACCTTAAAGCCGGATCGGCAGCCGCAGAGCAGGTTAAGACGGCTCTGATTGATGAAGGCGTGTGGTCGCAATATCTCGAAGTCGGTATCGGGCCAGATGCCGAGGTGTTTTCCAAAGCTCAGGTCTTATCCTCTGTTGGGCATGGCGCGGAAGTAGGTCTTCATCCCGCTTCCAAGTGGAACAACCCCGAACCGGAAGTGGTGCTGGCCGTCAACAGTCAGGGGCGCATCGTAGGGGCAACGCTGGGTAATGACGTGAACCTTCGCGACATAGAAGGGCGGTCCGCACTTTTATTAGGCAAGGCGAAGGACAATAACGCCTCGTGTTCAATAGGTCCGTTGCTGCGCTTGTTTGATGAAACCTATGATCTCGATGATGTGCGCACGGCTGAGTTGACGCTTACTGTTGAAGGCGATGACGGCTTTTTGCTTCGTGGGCATAGCTCAATGAAAGAGATTAGCCGCGACCCGCTTGATCTGGTGGCGCAAACTATCGGGCCGCATCATCAATATCCCGATGGTTTAGTTTTGTTCATGGGAACTCTTTTTGCTCCCACTGAGGATAGGGGACAGCTCGGACAGGGCTTCACCCATCATGTTGGTGATGTTGTATCTATATCCAACAGTGAACTGGGCACGTTGCGCAACACGGTGAGACTCTCAACGGAATGTCCTCCGTGGGTTTTTGGCACATCACATCTCATGCGAAATCTGGCGGAACGAGGACTGCTCTGACGAGCGTATGAAACCGTGTCTTTGTCTGGCGGATAGGTGAGGGCAGGCAGGTCCTCGCTGAAACTATGCCAATCGGGGTGCCAAACCTTTGGCGCAATCAATCTAAGGGAGAGAGAATGAAACTTGTTAGATTTGGAGAAGCTGGTTCTGAAAAGCCGGGGATGGTGGATAACAATGGTTCCATTCGCGATCTGTCATCTGTTCTGAGCGATATTTCCGGCAAGGAGCTTCCTACAATTGGAACGAAGCTCGCGGGCATCGACGTTCAGAATTTGCCTCTGGTCCCAGAGGGCACGCGACTGGGTTCCTGCATTACTGGCGTTGGCAATTTTATCGCTGTTGGTCTCAATTATGCAGACCATGCGGCAGAGAGTGGAATGGCTGTCCCGACAGAGCCGGTTTTATTTAACAAGGCACCGTCCTGCATTGTTGGTCCTAACGATACTGTGCTTATTCCGCGCGGATCGCAGAAGACGGACTGGGAAGTCGAACTTGCTATCGTGATTGGCAAAGCCGCATCCTATGTAACTGAGGATGAAGCTGCCGATTACATTGCCGGTTATTGTGTTTGCAACGATGTCTCTGAGCGATCGTATCAGCTCGAGCGTGGGGGCAACTGGATGAAAGGCAAGGGCTGCCCGACATTCGGTCCCCTGGGGCCGTGGCTGGTGACACCTGATGAGATTGCTGACGTTGATGCCCTTGCGATGACGCTCGATGTCAATGGCGAGCGTGTTCAAAACGGTTCAACCAGCACGATGATTTTCAAAGTGCCTTTCATTGTTTCCTACATTTCTCAATTCATGAAGTTGGAGCCTGGTGATGTCATTACGACAGGAACACCTCCCGGCGTCGGAATGGGTATGAAACCTCCACGTTACCTGAAGGCCGGCGACACGATGAGAGTGGAGATTGAGGGCTTAGGTGTCCAAAAGCAGATCACAGCTGCCGCCTGAGTGCGTGACTGAAGGTGAGGGGATATCGATGAATCGGATTGATATGGCCGGGAGGCGCGTCATCATAACGGGTGGCGCGCAAGGTATTGGCTATGCGATCGCTGACCGACTGGTGCAGTCAGGGGCTGCCGTCGCAATTTGGGATCTGAATGCTGGTGAGGCTGAAAAAGCAGCCAGAAAACTTTCCACTGATTGCATCGCGTTTGGTGTCGACGTCGCAGACGAGGACAGTGTTGCGAATGCTGCCGCTCGAACCCGCGAGGTATTTTCAACCGTCGATGGTCTGGTCAACAGTGCAGGTATTACAGGCCAAGTTAAGCCGCTTGTAGAATATGATCAGCACGAATGGAACAAAGTAATAGCAGTCAATCTGACTGGTACGTTCAATTGTTGCCGTGCGATCATTCCATTGATGGCTGCGAATAATTATGGGCGCATTGTCAATATTGCGTCTGTGGCAGGCAAAGAGGGAAATCCCAATCTGGCCGCCTATAGCGCCGCAAAGGCTGGCGTGATTGGCCTGACGAAATCACTCGGAAAAGAGCTGGCAAAAACGGGTATTGCGGTGAATTGCATCACGCCGACGACTGCCAAGACCCCCATACTCGACGGGCTCACACCAGAGTTTATCGATTATATGCGTGTGCGCATCCCACGCGACCGTTTCGTTGAACTGAACGAAGTTGCTTCTATGGTTGCCTGGATGTTGTCCGAAGAAAACTCATACACCACTGCGGCCACATTTGATCTCAGCGGTGGCAGAACAACTTATTGAGATATTTCGTTCTCACATAGAACATTGATGGGGATATCGACGTGTCAACCAATCTCAACGGAAAGACTGTTCTTATTACTGCAGCTGCGCAGGGAATAGGGCATGCAAGCGCCATTGCTTTTGCAGCAGCGGGTGCAACAGTATACGCGACTGACATCAATATGGACGCGCTCAAGCATCTCGACAGCTATGAGAACATAAATACCCGAAAACTCAACGTACTGAATGAAGCCGATATTGCTTCACTCGTAAACGAGATCGGAAATGTCGATGTTCTGTTTAATTGTGCAGGCTGTGTTCATAGTGGCTCTATTCTTGAAATGCGGGATGAAGACCTTGATGCAGCGATTGATCTCAATATTCGATCAATGATCCGCACGATACGTGCGGTCCTGCCGGGAATGCTCGCCCGTAAGGATGGGACGATCATCAACATGTCGTCTGTTGCTTCAAGCGTAAAAGGTGTGCCGAACCGCTTTGCTTATGGTTTGACAAAGGCAGCAGTCATAGGTCTGACAAAATCTGTTGCGGCAGATTATGTTTCAGCTGGCATCCGTTGTAATGCGATATGTCCCGGAACGGTTGAAAGTCCATCTTTGCAACAGCGGCTCCGTGAGCAAGGCGACTATGAATCTGCACGCGCTGCCTTTATCGCCAGACAGCCCCTTGGGCGAATTGGTCAACCGCAAGAAATCGCTGATCTGGCTGTTTATCTCGCCAGCGCAACCTATACCTCCGGACAGGCATACAACATTGATGGTGGCTGGACGATCTGATGGTGTGATTTTGCAGTTCATCGCACGCTTTTGCTTTTCGTGCATGAACTCGTGTTGAGACGCAAAACTATCTTTATTGATCAGTCTTCGTGCGGGCTGGTTGGCAATTAAGTAAAACTGCCAACCAAGCAGTGCATTAAGCTTATTGATTTGTCAGCGCTGCGAACTGAGCGCAATGGTCGGCAATCGACGTGCCGGTTCCATCGGCAATGTCTTGCATTGACGTGCGGTTCTCACCGTCGAAACTATAGCCTTGTTCGCCCGCGCTTTCGTATTGATCCCCCTGTGCCGTATCGGCAGGTGTAGGGAGCATTGTTATCATTTTTGCATAAGCATCAACGACATCGTTTGAAATATGGCCTTCTGTGGCGCAAAATTTTATCAGGCCAAGTTGGTTGCGCGATGAGTTGAACAGGAGCTGCGTATCATCGGCCAGTGCCAAAGATGAAGTGATGATAAGCGGTAAAGCAAGCAAGATGGCGAGTGATTTACTATGCATTGGGGTAGGGCCTCAAAGGGTTAGAAGTTAATTTTCCTGAACAGGAAAAATTACTGATTGGCCTTATTTTTCGCCATCATCCGGCCAAGCGTTACCTGTGATTTATACTGCTCACAAACCGCTTTCACATCAACATCGTTTGCCGCAGCAAGGTCTTCGAGAGACTGTTCGTCGCCTTGCAAGTAAGAAATGCCATCGCGTCCCTTTTGTTCGTGTAGATCAGCTTCAGGCGAGGGGTCGACTTCGCCAAAAATTTCTACTGTACCAACGTGGAAAAACTCTTCGGAATCGGGCTCAAGAAACCCTTGGTCACTGCAATACGCGACGATACCCTGATCATTTCGCCGTTCCAAATAGGCTTCGTCGGTGCTGGTTTGAGCCAAGGCCGTCACGGATGAAAGCAATAGAATTGTTAATGCAGGGAGCGCCGGAGATACGGTTTTATGCGTCAATTCAGATCACCTTACGTGGTTTATATTTAAATTGCCGCTTCAATTACACTTAATAGTGCCAGCGCGCGAGGTTCAACATCATCGACATTGGTATAAGGTTTCCAGTTTATAGTCAGCACACCATCCTCCATGTTGACGCCATCTTTGTAATTGCTTGAGGGTGCACTTGTTTCATCATAATGGATGACGATCGATTTAAGCCCGTCTTTGAGAGCCGTTCTTCCGATTTCTGTTACTGTGATTGTTCCAATCGCCTGAAGTATCGGATCAATGATCGGCTTACGCAGATAGTCATCGCTGGCGTATGAACCTGCAAGGCCGGGTAATGCCAGACTTTTGGTATCCAGATTGATGGGGATGGGAAAACCGGCAAGATCCTGAATTTCCAGCTCGTATTTCGGCCAGATATCAGTCGCATAAGCCGCAATGGCACGACGTTCAGCAAGCCCTAAGTCCTGAGCAAGCGCTGCGACGGGTGCAGACGAACAAAAAACGCCAACCAGTGCCACACAAAATAGTTTCTTCAAGACACGCTCTTTTCGAGGTTTATCCATAGGTATCGGATACTTTTGGCCAAATAATGCGCGAATTGTTATCATTCTGCAGGTGGTTTGGAACCATCCAATTGCAGTCGCCAGCTCAGACCAATTCGCCTTCTCCGCTTGGTTTGACGCAGCCAGAATTATGCAGTCTCATGAGACATTGCCATTAATATAATTGGTCTGGTGTTAATGGCTTTATTGGAGGGAAACTATCCATCCAATATTGGTTAAACGCTCCGTCAATGCGTGGAGATATTTCCGCGCAATAAAAGGAGACTTGCCAATGACTGAACGAACGAAACCGGTAAGCAACAATATCGATACCCGATTTTCAGAGGCGATTAAAATTCGGGCAGTGGAGCCAACGGACGAAACAAGCTGGAAAAAGCTCTATCGAGGGTATGCGGCTTTTTACAAAGTGCCCATGGATGAGGACATACTTAAGCGTACATGGGCTTGGTTGCAGGACTCAACGCATCCATTGGAAGGGCTGGTGGCTGAATCGGGTGAGAACGTAATAGGTTTTGCACATTACTGGCCTCAACCAAGGCCGTTGCAGGGTCAAGATGCCGGGTTTCTCGATGATCTCTTCGTCGATCCATCATATCGCGGCCGAGGCGTTGGACGCCTGCTTATCGAGGCGCTTAGTGACATTGCTCATATCCGTAATTGGACGATGCTGAGTTGGGTGACTGCACAGGACAATGTAACTGCGCGTCGTCTTTATGACGACGTTGCAACGGCAGCCAACTGGGTTACTTACGAGCGCGTATTTTGATGCATGGAAAGCCTGCGGCGTGTGCTCGCCGCAGGCTTTCCTGCAGCAGATTGAGATAGCTGATGCCTTACAGGTTTTGGTTCATTTCTGAAGCTGAATTGCCTGATTACTTTTTAGTGTTTGGAATATCTTTTCAAGCTTCCTGATCGCGATCTCAAGTTCTGCGGGCGTATAGGCCGCGAAGCCGAGCAGAAATCCAGCTTCACCCTCATCTTTCGCATAGAGTGCTGACAATCCTAGCAACTCAATATCGGAGCGGCGAGCAGCTTCTAAAACTGCTTGTTCGGAAATGTTGCAGGTTAATATACAAGGCATTTGCAAGCCCCCCACAGGAACGCGCGGTTCGACAAAGCCTGCAAGATATTTACGAACCAGCTGGGCCAGCATTTCAAGGCGCTGGGCATAGATGCTGCGCATCATACGAATATAGGCACCAAAATGTCCGCCTTCTATAAAGCGCGCAAGCGTATACTGCGAAATGGAAGCGGTATGACCATCGAGAAGCGTGCGTGCCGTGGTCATTGGCTTGATCAACTGTGGAGGCAACACGGCATAGCCTATACGTAATCCCGGAAAGAGCGATTTCGTAAAAGTGCCTATGTAAATGGTTCGGTCGCGTTGATCGAGGCCCTGCATGCAGGCCGTGGGCTTGCCCGCATAATGAAACTCACTGTCGTAATCATCTTCTATTATCCAGCAGCGATTACGGTTGGCCCATTCGATCAATGCAAGACGACGGTCTAAGGCCAAGGTCGCACCCGTTGGGAATTGATGTGAGGGCGTGAGGAAGACGGCACGTGCGGGGATAGGATCATTGAGGATCGTCTCGGTCTTCAGGCCTTGCTGGTCTAGCGGAACGGGCACACAATTAAGGCCTGCGACGTCAAATGCCTTGCGGGCTCCATAATAGGCGGGATCTTCTATGTAGATGCATTCGCCCGGATCAAGCAACACATTGGCGCATAAAGTCAGAGCTTGTTGTGAAGACGTGAGTATCAGTACGCGGTCGGCAGTAGCACGTGCGCCGCGTTCGAGATTGATATAATCTGCGATTGCCCGACGCAGCGGCTCAACCCCTTGCGGATCTCCGTGTAGGAGCGTTTGCGTTCCAATCTCTTTGAGAATTTGTCTTTGCAACCGTTCCCAAAGCGCAAGTGGAAAGTTACGTGTGTCGGGAATACCTGGCGCGAAGGGACGCGGGGTCAATATCTCGCGCACACCACCGCTTTGGAACATCGCATTGCCACGCCTGCTCAATTCAGGAGGCTGATTTTTGGATTTGATATCGCGCCTTGAGCGTCGATGGCCGGGAGAGAATTCTGTAATCTGTGCAACAAAGCTGCCGCTACCGACGCGGCGGTCGATAAAGCCTTCTGCATGAAGCTGCGCATAAGCGGCTTCTACTGTATCTCGCGATACCCCAAGGGACTTGGAAAGGGTCCGCGAAGCAGGAAGTGGTTTGCCGCGACTAAGAATTCCATCGACAATCAACTGCCTGATCGCTCGTTGTATGCGTGCGTGTAATGGCATGGCTGAATGAGCTGGATGATTGAGCCAGGCTTTTACGGTTTCGAGTTGCGAATGCTTGAACAAATGGATGGTATCTCTTTCTGTAACTGGCTGAAGTATCAGACCATTGGGCAGCTGAATGTCAAGCCTATCTACAGTCTTTGGAGAAGCTACCCCAAGTACATCATGCCATTTGTGAAGGTATCTGATTGTGCTGTTTCCAGCCGGTGCCTTAAATCCGGCCCACTTGCGGGGCGTTGAATTGAGATGATGGTTGAGGGCGGTCAGTTGCGCCTGATCAACCCGCACCGTGAGGTCATGCTGAAGCGCAACTTTTGTGGCCTGAGTTTACTCACAACGATGGCGGTTAGTTACGAGTTTGCGGCGTTCATCCAGATCAACATGCGAATAGGTGCGGTGCATGACAGGTTCCTTGCATTGGATAACTCATTGTTATCATTTGCAAGTCGCACTTCAAACTAGAACCCACCCCGGCTACACATATAAATCACATAATCTATCTTATGGAACATAAAACTACCCGGCAACAGAGGCCCGCAGGCTGACACCACAGCGTTTCAATGATACGGCGCAGAGCCAATCTCACAAAATAAATAATTTCTTCTTGTTTTAAAGCTTGCCCTCGAGAATTTGCAGACGGTCTTCCGTCAGCAGCAAATAAAATCAAAGATCGCGTCATATCACTATCAAGGTTGATCATTTTATATTTAAATATATTCTATTGTAAACCAACAGAAGCTATGATCAAATTGGAAGATGTCGGCATTGGTTTTCGAGCCTATGCTTTCAAAAGTCTGGAAAGGGAACCGCATGGAATTGCTTAATCCCCTTGTCGACCCTGATGCAACATTCATCTCCACGGGCAGATTACCGCCTCCTGATCGTGTTACAAAGCTCGTAACCGAAGCACATGAGCGGTTCGGCAGCGTTACACTTGGCAAGAATTCACAAGTATATCCCGCCTTGGCAAAGGTGTCCGAGAACCTGTTCGGTATATGTGTGGTCAGCGTAGACGGGCATGTATTCGCCGTCGGCGATGCCGATCACGAGTTTACGATTATGAGTGTTTCTAAGCCATTTATTTTTGCGCTTATCTGCGATCTGATCGGCGCAACCGGCGCTCGCGAACGGTTAGGCGTGAATGCGACGGGTTATGCTTTCAATTCACTCGCCGGCATTGAACGCGACAAGGACGGGCGAACCAATCCGATGGTCAATGCCGGAGCCATTGCCACCACAAGTCTGGTGCCTGGCAATACTGAGAGTGAGAAATGGCGCTTCATTCAAGAAGGCCTGTCTCGTTTCGCCGGACGCGATCTTTCCGTCAATGAAGAGGTCTACGTTTCAGCTTCTGAAACGAACTACCGAAACCGCAGTATCGCCTGGATGTTGGAGAGCATGGGACGCATCTATTGCAATCCAGCTGAAGCTGTAGAGCTTTACACGCGGCAATGTTCACTGAACGTCAGCGCCAGAGACCTTGCAGTTATGGGCGCCACACTGGCGCATGGCGGCGTCAATCCGCTGACAAAGGAGCAGGTCGTCAAGCCCGATGTCTGTCACTACGCTCTTGCCGTGATGCTTACTGCCGGACTTTACGAGACTTCCGGAGACTGGCTTTACGAGATCGGGCTGCCCGGGAAAAGCGGCATCGGCGGCGGCATTGTCACTGTTTCACCTGGCAAAGGCGGGCTTGGCACATTCGCCCCTCCGATCGACGAAGCCGGAAACAGCGTCAGGGGACAGCTGGCCGCACAATTTCTATCGCAGCGACTTGGGCTCGATCTGCTCATGTCGTCATCTGCAAACTAGGACCTGACCAAACACATTGATCTGACTCATTGCGAGAGGGGATACCGGCAATGGCAGTTTCTACACCCGCTTCACATTCTGAAGAACACAGTTCATGGATACCGATGGTCGCTATTGCTTTTGGGCAGGCCATCATGTCTTTTAACGTCGCCTCCCTGCCGGTAGCGCTGGGTGGCATGGTCGAAAGTTTCGGCGTTGCGCCAACGGTCGTGGCTACCGGCATCGTGGCCTACTCCATGATCGTGGCAGGCTTTGTTATGCTTGGCGCCAAGCTCGTGCAACGTTTCGGCGCGTTGCAGGTCTTCCGGCTGGCAGTCATCGTGTTTGGCCTCGCACAGATACTGATGACATTCAGCCCCAATGCGACGGCCATGATTACTGCGCAAGCGCTGTGCGGGGCAGCAGGTGCCGTCATCGTGCCTGCACTTGTTGCCCTAATAGCGGAAAATTATCATGGCAATCAACAGGCAACAGCACTTGGCGCATTGGGCTCCGCGCGCGCTGGTGCCGGCGTTCTGGCCTTCTTGATTGGCGGGGTGCTTGGGACTTATATTGGCTGGCGTCCCGTTTTTGGCATTCTCATTGCGGTATCCGCAGTCGTCCTCGTTCTAAGCTTTCGCCTGAAACCAGATCGTGGGCGCCCTGACGTGAAGATTGATTTGGTCGGGGTTGCGCTCGCTGCGTCCGCCATAATCTCCATCAGTTTCGGGTTCAACAATCTGAACGGATGGGGGCTCATGCTTGCGCGCTCGACAGCTCCCTTTAGTGTTCTGGGGCTCTCCCCTGCGCCAATCCTCATTGTTCTCGGCATTATATTGGGACAGGCCTTCTTTTTATGGACGCGTCGCCGCGAGGCCAACAACAGGACGCCTCTGCTGCCGCTTCAGGTTCTGGATTCTCCGCAAGAGCGCGCTGCGGTATTTGCCATGTTTGCGGTCGTGGCGCTGGAAGCTGCGCTCAATTTCTCGGTTCCACTTTACATCCAGATTGTCCAGGGACGTTCGCCGCTTGCGACTGCCGTCGCCATGCTCCCATTCAACCTAACGGTCTTCTTTGCTGCTATGCTGATTGTGCGGGCCTATGGGAAGCTTACACCAAGGCAAATTGGCCGTTTCGGGTTTGGTCTTTGCGCGGTGGCTCTTATCTGGCTGGCTTTCGTCGTCCGCAATGACTGGAGTTCAGTCCCGGTTCTTTTCGGTCTGATCCTGTTCGGTATAGGACAAGGTTCGCTGGTCACGCTTCTGTTCAATGTGCTGGTAACGGCATCCCCTAAGGAGCTTGCCGGAGACGTTGGTTCGTTGCGCGGAACCACAAACAATCTGGCCGCCGCCATAGGCACTGCTGTCGCTGGAGCCCTGCTCGTCGGCCTGCTCAGCAGCGCCGTTATGCGACAACTGGCTCAGAATCCGACCTTACCGATAGAGATACAGTCGGAAGTCAATCTAGACAGCATTACATTCGTCAGCAACGACCAACTGGAGACCGTCATAAACGCCACGTCTGCAACGCCCGAGCAGAAAGCCGAAGCATTGCGGATCAATACGGAATCTCGTCTGCTCGCTCTTAAAATCGGCTTCCTAATTATGGCCGGACTAGCTCTCATCTCAATCCTTCCGGCCGGCCGATTACCGAATTATCGTCCCGGTGAAATCCCCGAGCCATAAATGCGAAACGATGTGGGCAGTTCTGACAATTCCGCTTAAGTCAGAACTGCTCTAGCAGCCATGATTTTCCTGCGCCATTCAATCGGCATTTCGGCAAAGGTTCTGATGGGGTGTACACTCCCATCAGAACCGATGTGCCAACAAGGTTTTTTACGCGTGTCCGGATCACATGCACCGGCCACGGTGCTTCGCCGCACGCCTATGGCGATATCACTCCGGTTTCCACCGCACGCTTCGTCGGCTCGGATGCTTTCACTGTCTCCGGACTTCCGATTGCCGAAGATGCTGCCGTTATCGACGCAGGGCTTGATTTCAAGCTGACCAAGGATGCCACACTCAGCATCTCCTATAACGGGCAGTTCGCATCCGGCGCCAGACAGAACGGCCTCAATGCTAAACTTAGCGTCAGTTTTTGATCAAGTAAGTGCAGTCAATCGATGGTGCGTTGGACCAATACCGTCGACAGAGTCGGGGTCACAGAACGGACGAAATTCAAGCAACTCCCCAAATTCGCGTCTGCAATGTGGCTCCAACCGGGCATCGTTCAAAATTAACTTATTACGGTGAAGTTTTTCCCATTCAGGCGCGTTTCACATTGCGGATCATGCGCAAATTGAGTGATCACGGGATGCCTCTTGCAGAGTTCCCGGAGGCGTCGCGTGGTATCCTTGTGCACGTCATAGCTCGCTGCCACCCCGTCAACGATACCGTCGATAAGGGCGCGTTCATTATAGGCTGCATCACCTGCAATCATAACTAAGTGGTCATCCTGCTCGATCACAACAGACTGATGACCCTCAGTGTGTCCGGGGGTCGGAACGATACGCACGCGGCCGTCTTTCGTGAGCTTCGTGCTGTGATCAAAGCTCTCCCACGGACCATCCTTGTGTTCGACCCGGGCAGGATTGAAGCCCTTGGGATAGTGCATGTTCAGGAACCCGCTAATCGGACCTGACCAGGCGAGAGACGCCGCAGCCTCAGGTGCACTTAGAACGAACTCACTTTTAGGAAAATTCGGGATGCCACCCGCATGATCACCATGCATGTGAGTCATCACTACCCAGCGCACGTCGGCCGGATCGAAGCCAAGAGCACGAAGCTTTGCACCGGCTTCTTCTTCTGGTCGTACCCAACGGCGTTCGCAGGTCTGCATGAATGGGTGCCACCAAGGCTGATAGTGGTAGTAGTTCGCATGAGAACTTTCACCCGTATCTACCATGATCAAGCCCTCTGGATGCTCGATCAGCCAGCAACCAATTGGGAGGAGCGGAGTCCAGTCTTTGTCTTTCAAAACGTCCCATGTGCGGGCTGGTCGGGTAATTTTACGCGACACCGCATGCAAACTCTTAATTTGCACATCACCTGTTTGAATGTAGTGGATGTTCATGATATCACCATTATAGCAACATTTGTTGCGTTAAGATCTATAAGTAAAGGAAGACAATGTCAACTCGACCAAAAGCGGCTGAATTTGATCAGGTGAAATCAAGGCGCGGGGGACGCAGTAGCCGCGTACGCGAAGCCGTGATGGAAGCCGTGCGAAAAGAGTTGGAAATCAAGGGCTACAATGGAATCTCGCACCGAGGAGTCGCTGCTGCCGCCGGAGTTGATCATGTAACCATCTATCGTCGATGGCCGACACGCGCCCGTCTTGTGGTCGACATGGTTCTGGATATTGCCGACGGCTTCGTTCCAGTGCCAGACACTGGCACTCTAGACGGTGATTTGCGGGCTTATATGGCACACATCATCATAATGCTGGCTGATCCTGCTGCTATGCCTTTACTGCGCGCACTCTTTGCTGCATCGATGGAGGGAGATGAGGATGTCCGAACCAGCTTGGCAGAAATCTGGAACGAGCGATTCACGAATGCCTACATCATGATAGATCGCGCGATAGAGCGGCGAGAGGTAAAGCCTACCATAGAGCGGGAACGAGTTCTTGAAGCACTTGTCTCACCCATTTGGTTCCGAACCTTTGTTCGCCGAGCGCCACTGGATGAGAAGTTCATGAATCTTGTGATACGCGATATCAAGTCATTCGTGCATCAGGAGTAAGTAAGCGGCTTGATCGCGGACCGTTTCAAAGGCGCAAAGCTACGAATATCAAGATGGAAGCCCTCAACAGTCCATCAGCTATCAGAATGTCAGAAGCTACCTGAAGATCGAGATCGGGCGCAATGCGGCCATGGGCATCAATCGGCTTTGACAATAACAAGCTCGCCGTTCAGATCCACTCCGGATGCGACCTTATTTATTGAAACTCTTCTCTGGGAGACAATAGCGCTGGTCGGACGGTGTAAGCGATCAATTTCACGATCGCTGAACATGACTGCCAGTTACAACGATGGAATACTCACACCTGCGATAAGCCAGGCCATGGGAATTGATCTGCGCTCATCATACCAACTATGAGCTCGTTCTGCAGTCTCTTTAGAACGACCTCCGCCGTGAAACTCACTTTTCAACGTTCAAGTGCACTCCACCGGAGTGTTTGCGCGTGGCCCATTTCTCGTTCAAACTTGGAAGTTTCCATTTTTCGACAAAGGAAGAAGTTGTCTTTTAGAAAAAGATAAACTGACTGCTGTACGAAACAGCAAAATGACTGATAGTGAATGCGCTCGTTGTCAAAGCGCATAGTATGAACGTTTTGATATGACAACGAGCGCTTACATAATGGACGAAGATGGTTCCGCCTACACAAGTCCAAGCCGCTTACGCAGCTCTGCATTTTCTGTGCGGAGTTTCTCAGCCAATTCTTTACGAAGTCGCTTGTTTTCTGCTTCGAGTTCAACAAGATTCTTCAACTCATCACTCTGGTGAGAGACAACCGGTGTGTTTTCCTTGGCCTGATTTTTCCAGTTATAGTAAGTCTGTTCGCTGACGCCCGCTTCTTTAAGAGCGGCCTTCACTGTAGTCTTTCCACTCTGGATTTGCTTTGTTACCGCCGCAAGCAAACGAGCGCGTTCAGCTGGTGAGCGTCGAACAACTTTCGAGGACTCGGCCTTAATGATCGGCGTTTCTTCTACTTTTGCCTTCACCCGCTTGCTAGGTGTTTTGGCTTTGGATTTGGTAGCTTTAAGCGAATCTTGCACTTTTTCAGTTGCCTGGTTTTCTGTCGCTGTAAGGTTCTCGTTAGCCATGCCGATATCTCCTGAAATGAAATTAAACTCTATCATATGTACGAGTATAATATATTCCATTACTTTAAGGTTGGTTTACAACTGGAAAGGTGTATGTGCGCTCTATTCGACTGTCATTACGCTGCCACTCACAGGGTCACCAGCATTTCGGAGATAGGTTGCGTACTTCATCGGGCACCGTTAAATTACTCATAGACATAGTTGGTCGACCAACCTGATCAGGACGATAGTTTTAGCATGAAATTTCCAGGCAAACGTTTGATAGTCGAATATAAAAACCGTCGCTCGCATAAAAGCGGGAATTCGTTATGGGGGGATATCAACCTCAAGGAAATCGCGCGTGAAGTTGAAACAGATCTGTCTTTACCTGAGAACGCCGAACCGACTGACCTTGAAAAAGCAGTGACAGATCCCATCACGCACTCTGCTCATTCGACCCAGATTTCGCCAACGCAGACCGAAGAAAAATCCTCCATTTCGCAAGATAGCGCTATTGCTGAGGACGATACAGCCGTTGAACCTTTATCTGAGAATGACATCAAACCTATATCTGTAAAACAAAAAGCAGCATCTCAGCGCAAGCAGAAGATACCAAACGGCACTAAAGCAGATGCTTTGAAAATAGAACATGACAGCGTCAAACTTCATGATGCAGAAAGTGTTCGGGCTGCGAATACTCAGCCCTTATCATCATCCGGTTCAGTTTCATCGCCGCCGCAAGCCAAAGCGAGAACTATTGTAACCCGGCGCTCTAAAAAGCGAACGACGGCCGACGATATGATGCCCTTGCCAACTCCGAAGACGGCGGCAGGAAAAGTGCGTCGCACCAAGCAGCTTACCCGACTTCCAATTGCTGACTCTCATGCTCCGCTCCTGATACAAGATCCCGAGCTTAATTCATTGGAAGTGGAGAACAGACAATTGAAATTGCTGCTCGTTGAGCATTTACGGGCGGAAAATGCGCGTCTTGAACAGATGATACTTCGTGCCGTCCAAGTCTTTGATGTGGTGGATGAGAGCGCATAGAGCAGCAACGCATTGAACTGTGTCGCATAGTTTAGATCCCGAACTCACGATAAGCTGGACTAAGAGTGAATAATCAGCCACTTAACAGAGAGAATATCGATGGCGATTAAAGATACAAATATAAGCAGCGAAATTTCTTCACAATGTAGCGCTGTCGCTGCTGAGCAGGTCGAGTCAAAGGCGCGCGCACGCAAGACCTCGGCAGCGAATGAAGCTCCTTCCTCAACTAATACTGCTGGGAACGTATCGCGTAAGAAATACTCCCTCACGGACAGAGCCAAATTACTGGCCTCAATCTCCAAAAATTTGAAAAGCAGCGATACCACTGTTAAGGCGGCATTGGCGAAAGTGGGTATCAGCACACCCGAGTAATGAACTTAAAGCTTTGGTTGAACTCGAAGCCGAAAACCATCGGCTGCGTAAGGTTTTAGCAGAAAAACTTCACGCCGAGAATGCGGAGCTCCGTAAACGCCTTGGGTTGTACTGACGATCAGTTGTTCGCGCATGGGGTGAAATACGAATAACCACCCTCTTTATCGCCTTTCCATACATTGTCTGCTAACCTGTTTCGATAAAAGCGATAATGACATTCTTGAGGAACAAGTTTGTATTTTGAAATAATCACTGTTGTGCTGCTAACAATTCTTAACGGCGTACTTGCTATGTCGGAACTGGCAGTAGTTTCATCGCGCCCCGCAAGGTTGCGTGTTCTGGCAGATAAGGGCAGTCGAGGTGCCCGCATGGCCATAGCGCTGGGAGAGAACCCAGGCCGTTTTCTGTCGACTGTTCAAATTGGAATTACCCTGGTCGGAATTTTGTCAGGGGCATTTTCTGGTGCCACACTTGGCGCGCGCCTGACCGGCTGGCTCATTACTCAGGGTGTGTCCCCCTCACTCGCTGACGCCTTTGGTGTTGGTTCTGTGGTGGTCGTCATTACTTATCTGTCTTTGATTGTAGGCGAGCTGGTTCCTAAACAGATAGCACTGCGTGAACCAGAAGTTATCGCGAGCCGCGTGGCACCCAGCATGGCGGTTCTTTCAAAACTGGCCGCGCCACTGGTGTGGCTTCTGGATACGTCTGGTCGACTTGTTTTGAAATTACTTGGCCAATCGGGCAAAACAAGTGACGGCGTCACGGATGAAGAAATCAAAACCGTGCTTGCAGAGGCACACCATGCAGGAGTGATCGAGACCGAAGAATCTCGGATGATTGCCGGTGTTATGCGCCTCGCCGATCGCACTGCGCGTGGACTGATGACACCACGTCTCGATGTTGAAATGATAGACATTGAAGACAATATTGAAGCTATTCGTGATCAACTACAAAAGTCCAGCCGATCCCGCCTCCCCGTTCGGGGAGAAAATTCCGACGAAATAATTGGCGTCTTGCAAGCCCGAGATTTCTTTAATCAGCTTTCGTTAAAAGGTAGTGTCAATCTGCGTCAAATTCTAAGAGACGTACCAGTTGTCTCTGATTTTTCCGATGCTCTGGATGTCGTAGAGGCTATTCGCGGCACACCCACCCATATGGTGCTCGTTTATGATGAATACGGCCATTTTGAAGGGGTAGTCACGGCTGGCGACATCATGGAAGCAATCATTGGCGCTATGCAGGAAGATCATATTGAAGAACAAGCCATCGTGCGCCGGGCTGATGGCTCTTATTTGGTTTCAGGCTGGATGCCCATTGATGAATTTTCGGAGTTCATGCGCTTTCCCATCGAAGACGATGTCGAATACAATACAGTTGCAGGCTTCGTGCTCGAAGAATTGAAACACCTTCCCGACGTTGGTGAAACTTTCAGCAAAAATGGCTGGATATTCGAGATCGTTGATCTGGACGGTCGGCGCATAGATAAACTGCTTATTAAATCTGAAGAGCCACAAATCGAATAGTTCTTCGCGCGTGCTCTAACATCTTGTTTTAAAGTGCATCTTGCCCGAAAACCGTTTCACAATTTTCGGGCAAGATGCACTCAAATAAACACGCGCGAAGCCACTTCTCTATCTCTTATGATGGACAGTCTGCAATTGATAGACCGGTGTCTCTATCTCCTCCATACGAGCCTTAAGCTGGAGCGACAGGTATTGCGAATAATGACGGGATTGATGCAGGTTGCCTCCGTGAAACCACAGCGCTTCCTGCTGAGTGGGTTTCCACATGTTACGCTGTTCTCCTTCCCACGGCCCCGGGTCCTTGGGTGTTTCAGATCCCAAGCCCCAGACCTTACCAACCTTGTCCGCGGTCTCCTGATCGATGATATCTTCGACCCAGCCATTCATTGAACCATAGCCCGTTGCATAGACGATGAGATCGGCAGGCAATTCAGTGCCATTGGCCAGCCTGACGGACGTCTCTGTGATTTCTTCGATCTGTCCCGAGGCGAGCTTGATTTTACCGTCGATGATCAATTGAGAGGCACCAATATCAATGTAATAACCGGACCCGCGCCGCAAATATTTGAGGAAAAGCCCCGATCCATCAGAACCGAAATCCAGCTGAAAACCAGCCTTTTCGAGCGCCGCATAGAAATCAGCATCAAGCTCACGGATCTTATCATAGATGGGTTTCTGGAACTCATTCATGATACGATATGGAAGTGAAGCGAATATCAGATCAGCCTTGGCCGTAGTGACACCGTTTTGCAGAGCTTCTTCAGAATAAAGCGCGCCGAGTCCATGTTTCATCAGCGGTTCTGACCGAACGATATGGGTTGATGATCTTTGAACCATAGTTACATCAACGCCCGCCTCACAAAGTGCGGCGCAGATATCATGAGCTGAATTGTTGGAGCCAATGACAACAACATTTTTACCCTTGTAACCATCCGGGCCCGGATGACGTGATGAATGCTGTTGCTCACCCTTAAAGCGGTCCTGGCCTTTCACGCTTGGAATATTGGGCTTGCCTGACATGCCAGTTGCGAAGACGAGTTGCTTTGGGCGCAGAATGACCATCTCGCCGTCGCGATCAATGACAACAGACCATTCCTTTTCCGTTTCGTTCCATTTTGCAGATTTGACTGTGGAGCGTGTCCAGTAGTTCAGTTCCATGACTTTGGTGTAGAATTCCAACCAATCGCCGATCTTGTCCTTTGGCGCGAAAACCGGCCAATTTTTCGGGAAATCAATATAAGGCAAATGATCGTACCAGACCGGGTCATGCAGACAGAGCGACTTGTAGCGCTTGCGCCATGAATCGCCCGGACGTTCGTTGCGCTCAACGATAATTGTCGGCACTCCGAGCTGACGCAGGCGTGCGCCGAGCGCGATACCACCCTGCCCGCCGCCTATAACTAATACATAGGGCTGCGTCTCATAGCCAAGCGTTCGAGCTTCCTCTTCGCGCTCTTCCTTCCATGTCTTGGCACCAAGGTCTTGACCGTGCTTCGCCCCAAGCGGTCGGGTAAAGCCGGATTTTTCCTCATGTCCTTTCAACTCCGACATAACCGTTAGAAGGGTCCATATCTTGCCACCCTTCAAGCGAATAAGACCATATCCGCGTGCAACATCAGTCTCGAAAGTTATCCAGCTTTCCGCAACGCCATCGGCATCCGTTGCGGCTTCGCCGGGGGCCACGAGCCACTTGGTTGGTTTGACGAACTGCAGCTGTGATTGCAGCATATCACGCACTTCATCATGCCCCTCGACGGTCTTAATATTCCATGTAAAAGCAATCAGATCGCGCCAGTAACAATCATCAGCAAACATCGAAACGGCCTCATCGATCCGGTCAGCTTCAAGTGATGCGCCGAACTTATCGAGAAAGGTCTGAACCCGCACTGTTGGTGTTTTCTCAAGCATTATAATTCCTCCCATGGAAGTTGATGTCAGGCTCTCCCAAGCCCGACAGTGAAGTGATGTTATCTTTTCAGTTCGATCAGGATTTTGAGCTGGGTGCCAGCTGGATCAAGCAACCGGTCAAAGCCTTCAACAACTGCATCCTCCAACGCAATTGTTTTGGTCACGATCTTGCTTGCGGGTATCTGACCGCTTGCAATCAGACGAGCTACACGCGGCCAATAATGGGTGGGATAAGCCCACGAACCTCGAATATCGATATCCTTGAATGTGACATCAAACCAGTTGAGGGGGTTCTCATGAGGGTGCAAGCCCGTCTGCACCACCACGCCTTGTTTACGGACGGCATCAGTACAATTCTTCAATGCGTGCTCATTGCCGACGCATTCAATAGCGACGTCACAACCGACATTGCCTTCCGTTTCCGCGCGAACTACCTCACCGACATTTTCTGATTTCGGATTGATGGTGCGAACATCACCGAGTTTTTCACGTGCCAGCTGCAAACGTATATCATTGAGGTCCGAAAGGAATATTTGCGACGCCCCTGCGGCCCGCGCCGCCATCGCGGTCAAAATACCAATCGGCCCAGCACCAGTGACAAGAACGCTGTTACCAGCCGTGACGCCACCACGATCACAGGCATATACTGCCACCGCGGTTGGCTCAATAAGCGCTGCTTCTTCGTCGCTCAGATCGTCCGGGATCAGCTGTACATTGTAGCCGTTCAACAATGCCAGTTCTGCCATGCCACCCGAGTGCCAGGAAAGACCGGCCAATGCCAGACTGGTACTCAGATGATAAAGACCACGATCGGCAAAATAGTCCCCAGCGCGAGGCATGATGAGCGGCTGCACCGATACACGATCGCCAACTTTTACATGCGTTACATTACTCCCCACAGATTTGACCACGCCGCCAAATTCATGTCCCAGGATCTGGGGAGCTGTTGCCTTGGTGAAAGGATGCGGTTCGGTCGGAATAAAAATTGGTCCATAAGCGTATTCGTGCAGATCAGTCCCGCATATCCCACAGTAGCGATTTTCAATCAGCACTTGGTCTGGTTCAAGATTGGAATCGGGATCGGCTGGTGGTGGCACGTTCTCAACACGCAGATCTTTGGCAGCATAAAAGCGCAATGCACGCATACGTAACTCCTCCATTTGCATCGTCAAATGAGAAGAGCAAGCTGCATGCCAAATGCAGGTCAATATCTAAGCGATTGATTATTATTTATTTTATGTGAGACCCGATATCCATCGAGTGAATGGTGCAACAGTTGTTGTGCAACACATGTTGCAACTGTTGCATTCTCAGTGGGTGTGTTTCAAACGGCGGTGTATCGTTGAACGATTGACACCGAGTTTTCGCGCTAACGCGGAAATATTATTGCCGCATTCATCAAGCTGGCTGCGCAAGGTGTCCGCATGACTTCGAAAATTTGAGGCCGGACTATCAGCCTGAAAATGATCAGGCAGACAGTCGACCGTGATTGATGCCTCTGTTGCAACCGCTGCCGAGACACGTAACGTATTATCCAATTCCCGGAGATTTCCGGGCCAGTTATAGGCCGCCAGGGCCTTTCGTGCGATGCGATCAATCGTGATTGTTTCATCTTCCTCTTCGCCAATACGGCGCAGAAGATGATCAACTATACCGTCAAAATCCTGCCTTTGGCGCAACGGCGGCAGAACCAGTGTCGCGGCATTAAGCCGATAGAGCAGATCTTCACGAAAACCGCCTTCAGCAACCAATACGGCAAGATCACGATGAGACGCGGACAAAAGCCGGAATTTGACTGGCTTCGCTTTGAGCGCCCCAACAGGTTGGATTTCATTTTCAGAAAGAACACGCAGCAGACGACTTTGAAGGGTTAACGGCATATCCCCGATCTCGTCCAGAAACAGTGTGCCGCCGTTGGCAGCTTCAATAAGGCCGATCTTCCCCTTTTGCATCGCACCGGTAAAGGCACCAGATACATAACCAAACAGCTCGGATTCAATCAGTTGCTCTGGAATTGCAGCGCAATTTACCGCAATGAAGGGACCGGGCTTCGCACTACTATCATGAATGGCGCGGGCCAGATATTCCTTGCCACTGCCCGTTTCACCTTTGATGAGGATAGGCAGATTACGATCTGCCAATTTTGCGGCCCGGGCCTGCAGAGCTTCCATGACAGGGTCACCGAAACTCAAATGGCGCAACGCCGACGGTAACCTCACCGATGCAACGACCGGCGATGCTCTGAAACTACTGACGGGCGCAATGGCGCTTGCAAATAATGCCAGACCATTGCGCGCACGAACCAGACGTTCGCCGTTCGGACGCCCCCGCATAAGAGTTGGCAGCTGATCTATGTCGATATCAAAGACATCAGAAATCGGCTGACCAATAAAGTCTTTGGTGGCAACATTGTTGAGGTTCATCCCGCGTGCGACGACACCAAAGCCTCCATGCGTCATTCCCGTAATGAAACCATTTCCATTGATCGTAATTGCAGCATCAGGATCGACATCGAGAAAATCTGGCAATTTCGCCAATCGCAATACCCAGTCCTCGTGCGCTCTGGTCATCAGATTGGCAAGCTCGATACGCCGCGCGGTAGAAGCGACCAGATGAAGTGCGAGTTGCTGGCTTGCCTTTGCAGTCGGCGAGCGCAGTTGCGAGATATCAAGAACTGCCGACAAGTCACCAAAAGTGTCAAAAATCGGAGCTGCGGTGCAGGTCAGGCCGATGTGGCATGCATCGAAGTGGTCATCTTGGTGAATGATGACGGGCTTTCCAGACACCATGCAGGCGCCTACTGCACAAGTCCCCGCCCGGACCTCAGACCATTCCGATCCAAGATAAAGCCCAGCTTTTCGAAGTTGATTATCGAAGGTCGGGTCGCCCATAAATTCGACCGTGACTCCTCTCGCATCCGAGAGCAATAACACGTAGCTTTGATCCGCCACTTGCCTGAAAAGGGCTTCGAGGCCCGTTCGTCCGATGCGTATGAGTTCTTCTGACTGCTCGCGATGCTCCCTTAGCAGAGTATCCGGTACGATATAGGCTTCCTGCGTCTGGGCAGGGTTGAGCTGGTATTCGTTGAGGCATCGCAGCCAAGATTGGATAACAGGACGATCACGATCGGAAGCGCCGCCCATAGCGACACGCTCAATCTCTTTGATGTGCGACAGTGTCGACACCATGACCGTCCTCCTCTGCCCAAATGCTTGCATAAGAACTACGAAGACACAAGAAGTGATATGCAACTTGAAACATGAAGAAACTCACTTTGTTCCAATCATGCATTCACGACTTGCCACTCGGCATGAAGGTGATAAAATTACTCATCTTTAATGTGTTCGTTCGGTAAAGCCGAAAGACGATTTTTATTGGGACGGTCAAAACGTTGAGCTTCTGGCACTCTATGATTTGGAACGCCGACGGCATTCGTGTCACCGCGCCCGTAAAATGGCGTGTTTTGGATGGAATGGTGAGCGTTTATTGGGAAGCAGAAAGCCCCTCGGGTGCCTCAGGCTACTTTTTATCCCATGACCCCCGGATCATGATTTTCTTTCAGGATGTTTCATCCAAAATCAGGATATCAAACAAAGACGGATGGCAGTCTCTGCACCAGCGTCCCATGACGCGAGCAATCTACATTCCCGCAGGCGTTCCCCTTTGGACGAGTACAATTGCGACGCATCGTTTCTCTCATTTGAATTTGCACTTCCATCAGGATCGCTTGCTCAAGTACCTGCGTCCGTCACTGGGCATGTCGCTCGCTATGACAACGGTGCGCAGTCCTGTTGAGTTACAAGATATAGGATCGCTTGACGCCCTCGCGCGACTACTTGAAGAAGAGGTATCCAATCCAGCACAGCATTCGCTTTATGTTGAGAATCTGATTGGCACCATTCTGGCCCGCTTGCTGGTTACAGCCCGGATTGAAGACAAGCAGGGCAATGGTCGGCTCACTCAGGCACAGATGAACAAGCTCAACGCCCGCATTGGTGTTTCCAATGATGGCCGTCTTAGTGTTTCCGAGATGGCTGCGACCGTTGGGTTATCGGAGAGTTGGTTTGCGAATGTCTTCAAACAAACAACAGGTCAAACCCCACTCCAATGGCAGCTTACAAAACGTATTGATCGCGCTCAGAAATTGCTATGCCTGGGCGATGCGACAGTTGCAGGTGTCGCCGCTCAGCTTGGCTTTACCGATCAGGCTCACTTGACCAAGACATTCAGACAGATCGTTGGTGAAACACCGGCGGCATGGCGTCGATTGCAGCAAAACGGGCAATAACCATCGCAAATAGCAACGCCACAGCCCGGATTACCGGCCTGTGGCGATTTATTTTACCAGGTACGACGCAGAGTTGCTGTAATTTCGCGGCCCGGATTATAGAAATCGGCACCGAAGCCACCATACGCGACATACTTTTTGTCAAACAGATTGCTGACGTTCACTTCCAGCGTGGAATTGTCCAGGAATTCGTAACTGAAAGCAGCATCGAAGACGACATTACCACCCGCACCTGATGTATTCGCGGCCGTGAAATAATAGGCTCCCGTATAACGACCACCCAGACCAAACGTCATATCGCCAATTTTACCGCTGCCGGGCAAGGTATAATTTGCCCAAAGTGAGGCGAGATGCTGAGATACAAATTGTGGTCGATTGCCTTCGGTTCCATCCCCGCCGTTCTCGACAATTTCCGGATCCAGATAGGAATATGCTGCAGTAAGACTAAGATTATTTGTGAGTTCGGCTTTAGCTTCAAGATCAATACCGCGAACCCGCACCTCGCCAATCGTACTTGGTTGAGCCGTAATTGGATCAGTTACTGAGATGTTATTCTTGGTGAGGTTATAAACTGCGAGGCTGAACAAGGCCGGGAAAGCGTCTGGTCTGTATTTGACTCCAACCTCGTACTGATTACCACGTTCCGGATCAACTCCGATAGCTGGTGGCGCGACTGACTCCGCATAACTCGCATAAACTGCCCATTCGTCAGTGACTTTGTAAGTCAGACCAAAGCGACTTGTGAACTCGTTGAAGTCCGCTTCAGTGGTACTGTTGTTCAAATTGTTTGTTTGCTTCAGATCAAGCCAGTCATTGCGCAGACCAACGGTTGCAATCCACTGCTCAGCAATGGTGAAATCTTGCTGCAAGTAGATTGCCTTTGTCTTCTGCTTGTTTCCGATATTACTTAGAAGGGGCACGTTAACGGGCGCTCCGGTATAGACCGGGTTTGCCCAGTCAATGCTTGGCGCACTACCCCACCAGGTCGCGTTGTTGCCAGTATAATTATTATACTGGAACCCGAGCATCGTGCGACTTTTGACGTTTGCAAAATCGGTTTCGTATTGCACATTGGCATCACCGATGAAGTTTTCACCTGATGCTTCATTGCCGAAGAATGAACGCCCGGCAAGCGTTGATCCATCATTCGGGGTAGAGGAAATATAGGCATAACCGAAATCGGTATTCTGCTTGCTGTAACGCCCATTGACGCTCACGCTAAAGCCATTTCCGAAATCATGGTCGAACATCGCACTGACCGTATTTCGATCAGTACCCCGATAATTATAATCGGGCTCACCGAAGAAGCGGCTTCTTTTAAAATCAGTGCCAACCGGGTGTCCTCCGCTCCCGGGAACACCGTTCTTATGCAGATGATCAAAGACGATCGTCAAATTGGTGGCGTCATCCGGACGCCAGGTCAGACCTCCCATGATGAACTTCTCATCATCACGTGAATAATCATATTCGGCATCGGCATCTCTGAATTTGCCCGTCAGTCGATAAGACAACGTATCATCCGATGTCAGATTATCGCCGAAATCAAATCCGATTTCCTTATGGCTGAATGAGCCGCCCGTCACATAGGCCTCTCCGAAACGCTCACTCCTTGGACGCTTGGTGACGTAGTTGACTGATCCGCCCGGATCCGACACGCCAAATACCGTGGAATTGCCGCCCTTCAATACCTCGACACGTTCAAACGCGTAAGGTTCCTCGCGAATACCGCCAAACGGACGCCCCAGAGGAAGGCCATCACGATAGGTGGTGGCATCAAAACCACGAATTTTGAAGAAATCAAATCTGTCGTCCGAGCCATAGAAATCGGTTGAAACACCTGCTGTATATTGCAGGACCTGTTCCACATTCTGAGCGCCGCGTTGCTGAATTTCCTTAGCGGTGATTACTGATACGGACGCCGGAGTATCAAGGATATCGGTAGGCATCTTGCTACCGCTCGTGATTTTTGTTGCGACAATAGAGTTCCTATCGTCATCCTCTCCAGCCTTACCATCGACGGTGATTGTTTGAAGCACCACAGGTGCTGTAGAAACATCCGTCTGCTGTGCGAAGGAAAGCGTTGGCATGAACATCACCAATGCAGAGCAGCTTAAAAGAACTGTTTTCCGCGCGCACATCTCAGCTTGTCGATTGCTAACAGGAGTGGTGTTGATGTCCATTGTCTAGTCCCGGAATCTCTTTTTCAGTTACAATCGGCCAACATTCCCAGTCTTTTTGGAATGTTGAGAGGTCATTTTTGGATACGTCCCGGTCCAGATCTTATGAATGGCTGTATTCTAGAGTGCATGCCCGTTTGTATCGCAATTTTCTGAACTCGCCACTAACTTGAGATTGATTGTCCAGTATTGTAGAAATCGGCATTATTGTAAAAAACCACGGTTATTTCGCCGCAAAATTGACATGGTTTAACCGCCGCCCTTGACGGCTTTCTGTTAACCTGAAAGTGAGTGGCAACTTTTAAATGATGGGAGTACACCCATGTCACGCTTTATCCGTTCTTTGTTCATATTGGCCGTAATTTTTCTGTTCGCAGGGCGAATGGGGGCAGCTGTGGCGAATGAACATCAAACCTATCCAATTGTTATAAAACATGCTTTTGGCACAACCATCATTGAAAAGCAGCCACGGCGTATTGCAACGGTAGCGTGGGCGAACCACGAAGTGCCCCTCGCGCTTGGCGTCGTACCCGTCGGAATGGCAGCGGCCAATTTCGGAGACGATGATGGGGATGGTCTGCTGCCGTGGGTTGCTGAGCGACTGGAACAACTCGGTGCAGATAAACCCGTGCTCTTTGACGAAGGCGATGGCATCGACTTCGAAGCTGTGGCTGCAACCAATCCGGATGTCATTCTGGCAGCATATTCTGGTTTAAGCCAATCGGATTATGAAACCCTGAGCCAAATCGCTCCGGTTGTCGCCTATCCTCAGGCAGCCTGGTCAACCGACTGGCGCGAGATGATTCATCTCAACAGTGCTGGAATGGGCATGTCTGAGGAAGGTGATGCGCTTATCAGGAAAATCGACGCTGACATCACACAAACGGTCAGCAGATACCCGCATCTCAAGGGTAAAACGGCTATGTTTGTGACACATCTTGATGCGACTGATCTTAGCACAATCAATTTTTACACGACGAATGACACCAGAGTGAAATTCTTTCAGGACTTAGGCCTTGTATCACCGGAAAGCGTTGTTGAGGCATCCAAGCCGGGTCAGTTTTCCGGCTCGATTAGCGCTGAGCGTATTGATTTGTTCGATGATGTGGATATCGTTGTAACATATGGGGGTGCCCAGCTCTTCACAGCGATGCGTGCCAACCCCCTTCTCTCCAAATTGCCCGTCGTTACCAACGATGCAGTTGTGATGTTGGGCAGAGATCCGCTGGGTACCGCTGCAAATCCGACACCGCTATCAATTTCCTGGGTACTGAAGAACTATGTTTCTCTTCTGGCGAATGCTGCGGAAAAGACCAAATGATTTCCGGCAGACTTAATCGATCGGATGCGCCTGTTTATCCACGTTCCTCTAATAGTATCCGATCGCTGTGGCTTCTGATTCTCGTGATCGTTCTTATCGTTGCTTGTTTTCTTTCTGTCGCGCTCGGCACAAGGGATGTGTCGTGGACAGAAATTCTAACTGCTCTCGGCGGCCATGACGACACCATCGGGCAGGCTGCTGTAGCCACGCGAATACCTCGAACTTTGCTTGCGCTGTTGGCAGGTGCGGCCCTCGGACTTGCCGGGGCCGTCATGCAAGGCATCACGCGTAATCCGCTTGCAGACCCCGGCATTCTCGGCGTCAATATGGGAGCATCGCTTGCAATAGTCATCGCTATCGCCTGGTTCAACATTGCTTCCGCGCACGTCTATATCTGGGTCGCAATCGGTGGTGCGGCTTCAGCTGCCGTCTTTGTCTACACCATTGGCTCTCTAGGCCGCGGTGGCGCGACACCACTTAAACTCGCTCTCGCGGGCGCTGCAACTTCCGTTGCTGCTTCCTCACTTGTAATCGCTATAATATTGCCTCGAGCCGATCTGGCAGGCGGAATACGCTCTTGGCAGATCGGCGGCGTTGGCGGCGCGACCTTCGACCGCATTTCCTATGTATTACCCTTCCTGCTTGCGGGGTTTGCCATCAGTTTGCTGTCGGCAAGAAAGCTCAATTCATTGGCGCTGGGAGACGAACTCGCGGCTGGTCTTGGCGAGAATGTCGCGATTACTCGACTATTTACGGCCGTTGGTGCGATCTTTCTTTGCGGCGCTACGACTGCGATATGCGGGCCAATCGGCTTCGTTGGATTAATTGTTCCTCATCTCTGTCGCCTTCTGGTTGGTGTGGATCATCGCTGGCTCCTTCCCTTCTCTGCGATAAGCGGAGCATGTCTCCTGTTATCTTCGGACATTGTCGGGCGTCTTATTGCCAGACCTGCAGAAATCGACGTTGGTATCATAACAGCTTTCATTGGAGCTCCGTTCTTCATCTGGATCGTCAGACGTCAACGCGTGCGGGAGTTGTGATCTTGTTCTCCCCGCTGATTGAAGAACTAACGCGTGGTCGCAAGCGCAGTCATCGCAGTCGCTTGCTACTGATTGCCGCTCTGACCACCGTTTTGGTGGCTTTTTTTGCCTTAACGCTCACGTTAGGACAGTCTTTCACGCCACCAGGCGATGTGATGCGTGTTCTTTTGGGGGAAACCGTTCCTGGTGCCAATTTCACGGTCGGGCAACTACGACTACCACGAGCAATATTGTCGGTCCTCGCCGGTTTGAGTTTCGGTTTGGGCGGCGTAGCGTTTCAGACCATGTTGCGTAATCCTTTGGCCAGCCCCGATATTATCGGAATTAGCTCGGGTGCAAGTGCGGCAGCTGTCTTTGCGATTGTTGTTTTGTCTATGAGTGGCCCAGCCGTCTCAATTTTCGCGGTCGTTAGCGGGTTGGGAGTTGCTTTACTGGTCTATGCTTTATCTTCTCGAAACGGCGTTGCCGGAACGCGTCTGATTTTGGTCGGGATCGGCGTTTCGGCGATGCTGGAGAGCTTTATTGCCTACATCCTTTCCAGTGCTCCGGCATGGAACCTTCAGGAAGCAATGCGGTGGCTGACTGGCAGTGTTAACGGGGCCAGATTGGATCAGGTTGCACCGCTGTTTTTCGCTCTCATCATTTTTGGCGGTCTGCTGTTGAGCCGGACACGTGATCTGGAGTCCCTGCGTCTGGGTGACGATACCGCATCTGCACTGGGAACAAAAGTTGCTCAAACGCGCATAATTGTCGTCATAGCCGCTGTCGGAATGATCTCATTTGCGACGGCAGTTGCGGGGCCTATATCCTTTGTCGCGTTTCTGTCAGGCCCTATCGCTTCACGAGTGTTGCGCAGTAACGGATCATTGCTTGTGCCTGCAGCATTGATCGGAGCAATTCTCGTTCTGGCTGGTGACTACATCGGTCAGTTCATGTTGCCGGGGCGTTACCCTGTTGGGGTCGTCACCGGGGCGCTAGGTGCGCCTTATCTCATCTATCTCATTGTTCGCGTCAATCGAACCGGAGGCTCGCTGTGACAAATCACACGCTCAAAGTCAGCCAACTATCGTCCGGCTATGGCGATACACTAATACTTGAAGGACTTGATCTGGACGTCCCTGCCGGAAAAATAACTGTCATCGTCGGTTCCAACGCATGTGGAAAGTCGACCCTTTTGCGCAGCATGTCACGGCTTCTTACCCCTCATCGGGGAACTGTGCTGTTGGACGGCAAGTCAATTCATAAAATCCCTTCCCGCGCCCTCGCTCGGTCTTTGGGGTTGCTTCCTCAATCACCTGTCGCGCCCGAAGGCATCACGGTTGCTGATCTGGTGAGTCGGGGAAGGCATCCCTATCAGGGCATTTTCTCTCGATGGACACATGAAGATAACGAAGCAGTAGCGGCGGCTCTATCGGCAACAAAAACTGCTGAGCTTGCCGAAAAGCCGGTCGATGAGCTGTCGGGCGGTCAAAAGCAACGCGTCTGGATTGCGATGGCACTAGCGCAACAGACAAACATTTTGTTGCTCGACGAGCCGACGACGTTCCTCGATATCAGTCACCAGATTGAAGTTCTGGATCTGCTTACAGATCTTAATCGGGCGCGTGGGACAACTATTGTAATGGTGCTGCATGATCTCAATCTGGCCGCAAGATATGCCGACCATCTTGTTGCTATGGCTGACGGGTGTCTTCATATCGAGGGTACTCCTGAAACGGTGTTGACCGAACAGAATGTTCAGGAGGTTTTCAATCTTGAAAGCCGCATTATCATCGACCCCACATCAGGTCGGCCAATGATGCTGCCAATCGGCCGAAACCGGATGCGCTCGACAATACCATAAAGGTTGCTATCGCCCTTGCCTGCTGCAGTTGTTTTGATTATTCCCAAGACGGGCGTTTGTGATACCCCAAAACGCATATAACAGGCATCGGGAAGATTAGAAGCACAATGGAAGATGCAATCATTCGTGTCGCTGACCTCTCCGTCATTTATGAAGGTACGCCGGCATTAGCTACAGTCAGCGTATCGGTCGCGCCGGGGAAAATTACCGTTATATGCGGGGCCAATGGTTCGGGGAAAAGCACCCTGCTGCGTAGCATGGCGCGCCTACAAACACCCTCGCAAGGCACCGTTTTCTTTGAAGGAACGGATATCAGCCATTTACGGCGGGTTGATCTTGCCCGAAAGATTGCAGTGCTGGGTCAGATGCCAGAAGTTCCAGCAGGATTGACTGTCGAGGAGCTGGTTGAAAATGGTCGGCATCCGCACCGTCGTTTGTTTTCACGGCTGGGGCCTGAAGATCGGGAACTTATTGCGGGCGCTATAGCTCAGGTTGGTTTACAGGACTTGCGCCGCCGACATGTTTCATCGCTTTCAGGTGGGGAACGGCAACGGGCCTGGGTCGCTCTCGCGCTCGCGCAAAATCCGTCTGTTCTCTTTCTGGATGAACCAACAAACTTTCTGGACATTCGTCATCAATCCGAACTCCTGACGCTGTTGAAGAAGCTTAATCGCGAACGACAGCTGACCATCGTTGCGGTGCTCCATGATCTCAATCAGGTGATTGAACTTGCAGATCGTGTAATCCTGATGCGCAAAGGTCGTGTCATGGCATCAGGTGAGCCGGGAATGGTTTTCACGAAACTGCACCTCAAAGAGGCATTTGATTTCGATATCGATATAACGCAACATCCGGTTTTGCCGATCCCCTTCTGCCTGCCGCGCTGGGTCGATCCTGACGACGAGCAGTCAAAAAATTGAGCATGAATTCAGCCCCAACTTTGAGATCTGGTTCTTTCGCACTTCCTGCGAGCCTGATCTTTCTTGGACTTATTTCGCTGCTCTTTCTCACATTCGCAGAGCTTATTGTCGGCAGCGCCAACGTCACAATGCAAGACGTATTACAGGCTCCCTTCAGACCGCAATCTGTTGCGCAGATTGTCATCGAAACCATTCGCCTTCCACGAGCACTGGCGGCCATATTTGTCGGTGCAGCACTCGCCGCAGCCGGCACCGTCATGCAGACAATTCTGCGAAATCCACTCGCCGCACCAGATATTCTAGCTGTTACCAGCGGCGCACAACTTGCCCTCGTCATATCGAGCCTCCTGTTGCCTTTTGCTTTTCCAGGTTTTGTGGCAACCATCCTGGGCGGTGCAATTGGCGGATTGGTTTGCTTGTCGGTCGGTGGTGGATTGCGCGCACAAACCGTCAGGCTGGCGCTGGCAGGAGTAGCCGTCTCGCTTGCGTTTTCAGCTATATCCTCAGCAATTATTCTGACTGCCGATGATCGGGCATCCGGGATTATTCTCTGGTCTTCAGGGATTCTGGATCAGACTGGATGGAGTAAGATCGCGCCGCTCGCTCCAATAGTTTTTGCGGGCATTTTGCTTCTGATCGTGCTTGGCAGACAATTTGATATCATGGCTCTTGGCAGTGATATTGCATCGAGCCTTGGTCTTGGAAAAACCACAGCCATTGTTGGGCTGCTGATTACGGTTATATTGTCTGGGGCGGCTGTTTCCATCGCTGGGCCTATCGGCTTTATCGGCCTCGCCGTCCCAAATTTTTTACGCGCTAGCGGTTTGATCAAACATCGTGTTCTGTTGCCCACAGCATGTCTTTGGGGCGCGGTGGCATTGTTAGTTGCCGACGTTATCGCTCAATGTTTGAGCCGTGAAGGCAGGGTAATACCAACTGGAATTCTCGCTGCGTGTCTTGCTGCGCCTGTTTTGATTTTTATCCTTCGAAAGGTAAAAAGCGAAACGAGCACACGCGCCAATATTTTGCTGGGGAAAGTGTTATTCGCGCGAAAGCTGCCACTCTATGTCACCCTCTTGTTGCTCTTATGCCTATCTGCTTTTGTGGGGAGCACTATTGGTGATGGCATCGCAGGCAGGCAACTAGACTGGAATACGGTCTACGCACTGCGAATGCCTCGCGTTTTCATAGCGATGGGTGCCGGCACATTGTTGGCAGTCGCAGGTCTGTTGCTTCAGGCAGTTACGCGCAACCCATTATCGGGACCTGAAACCCTCGGACTTGCTCAAGGCGCGGCGCTCGCAAGTCTCCTGGCGCTTCTTATAGGTTTTGTTCCGGGGAGCCCGCTCTTTGCTTTGTTCGCAGCCGCGGGTGCAGGTAGCGTCGTTATCTTGATATCCGTGCTCGGGCTTCGTTTGTCGCCGGTAAGCATTGCATTGACCGGGCTTGCAATTGCAGCCAGTCTTTCAGCGTTTAGCACGATTGTCGTTATTGAAGCCAAGCTACAGGTTGCGGAAGCCCTGTCCTGGCTGGCAGGCTCAACGCACGGCCGCAGCTGGCAAGACGTTGAAGCACTCGCGCCGTGGCTCATTCTTCTTGTAGCAGCAATGGCGTTTGCACAGCGGCTCGACATACTTGCACTTGGTCATGACGGCGCACAATCTCTCGGGGTTGAACCGTTCTCGACGCGGATGTGGGTGATGCTGATAGCAGCCCTATCTGTCGCGGGCGCCGTGGCTGCTGTCGGCGCTATAGGATTTGTTGGGTTGATAGCGCCACATGCCGCGCGCCTTTGCTGCGGTGCGCGTTATCGCCATCTCCTGCCAGTTACAGCGCTGATAGGCGCAATCCTCACCGTATCGGCAGATATGATAGGACGATCTGTGATCGCGCCATACGAAATTCCAGCGGGAATAGTGACGGCCTTTATTGGCACGCCGTTGTTCATCATGTTGATGCGCAAACAATCAGTTTAGAGCGATGATATCGCTCAGTAAGCCGGAACAAGATCAAATCAGATTGCTAAGGCGCTTGTTGTTTTTTCCACAAGTCGCAACATTGATCGCGTGGACCCGAAAGGCCAGATATTACGGCCGATAGTGTAGACTTGTCGGGAAGCGACCATCGGCAAAACAGGCCAGATGGCACTTTGGCTTAGCTCAATCGGCACTGTCTCATCGAGCATCAAGAGCTTCGTATCGGCGCTCAGTGTTGCCAACTCTTCCAACCCAAACGTCGTAAAGCCAAAGGATTGAGTGCCACGATCAATTCCTCCTGAGAACCCAGCTTTTGCAAGCGTCCTCATGATCAGAGAATTGGACGTGAAAATACGGAGCCGGGCAACTCCAGGCAATGGCTGTGCAACAATTACATTCACGGAGTTGCGGTTCTTCTTTTGAACAGCAACAAGCTGCTCCTCAAATGACTGCCATTCGGCCAGTCCGGTAGCTGCATGGCCGATGGCTTCTGCAACACTTAAAAGACTGAGCCTGGTCGCTTCATAAAAGTCTGCAGTGTCAGAGCCTCCATCCAGTAAAATGGTTGGGGCAATTTCTTTCAGTCGAGAAGCAATCGCACCGTGGCGCAGCGCAGACGTAACGATAAGATCAGGCTTTAAGCGCATGAGCGCCTCAAGACTTGGTTGCTGGCGACCACCCACGTCAACGGCATCAGCAAGCTTTTCATTCTCAATACCTACCCACTGACGATAGCCAGCAAGATCGGCCACTCCCGATGGAATAAGCCCCAGCGACAGAACCATCTCTGTCTCGGCCCATTCGAGGGTAACAATTCTAGGTGGTGTTTGTGCACCGACAACGCGCGTGAGAGCGGCCAAAGCCGCTCCCACCAAAATCTCGCGCCGTGAAAACGCTGCTACCATCGAACACTCGTCGTTGCGACAACGGATCTGCCCTGGCCAAAATAGCATTGGCTTGTTGAATTACATCCTGCCACATATTTCTTGTCGCCAAGATTATATGCATTGACCTGCAAGCGATAGTTACCAAGGTCGTAACGCAGGAACGCGTCAACAAGAGTATAAGACGGGACGTAGAAGGTGTTGAGTGTATCGCCCGCCGTCTTACCGATGCGGCGTACACCGCCACCGACAACCAGATTGCCATTCATGCTGTCTGGCAAAGGCACATCATAGCTCAGGAACAACGACTGCTGGTTCTTTGGAACCGTGTAAGGCAGCTTGCCGATTTGAGCTGGATTCTGGCTTTCGCCGACTTCCGGGTCCTGGAAGCTCAATCCCCCAGTCACATTCAAACGGTTCCACAAGCGTGCCGTTCCTTCGAGTTCTACACCGCGAACACGGACTTCATCGGTCTGATAATAAACGCCGGAGATACGATTGACGACATTCTGCTGTTCGGCTTCAAATGCAGAGAGCGTTACCGAATAATCTTCGCCTTCGGGTGCATATTTCAGACCCACTTCCTTCAACGTACCCGTTGTCGGCTTTAAAGGTGTGTCTGCAAGCGTAAGCGTTGGCAAGAAAGATGTCGAATAGAGCGCATAAGGCACAAAGCCTGAATCGAAGACATAAGCCACACCGACGCGGCCGGTAAATTTGTCTGGATTTTGATCGTAATCCACGGTGCGACCAGTAGAAAGTGTCGTTTGCTCGGAATCGATGCGGGCGAAATCCTTACGCCCACCAAGCGTTACGCGCAAATTACCTGCTTCGATCTGATCCTGCACATAGATGCCGGTCTGATACTGCTTTTGCAGGAGGCGCGTCGTGGGCGAAAGCCTGGCAATAGATTTGTCGTAAGTCGGGTTGAAGAGATCTTGAGAAGGGCCACTCGCAGAAGCCGTGTAGTTGTCCAACCGCTGCCACTGCTGATCTACGCCAAAAAGCAAGGTATGAGACAACGGACCGGTATCGAAACGGGATTCCAACTGCGTGTCGAATGCAATTGCATCAAGTTCTGGCTGCGCGAGATAATTGGTGCGCGGAATGGTGTGGCCATTCCATCCACTCGTCGGCAAAACGCCTGTAAACAGATTGCGATAATCGGTTTTCATGTGCGAATAGCGGAAATTCTGACGCAGCGTGAAGGTGTCGTTGAAGCGATGTTCAAACGCATATCCTACGTAGCCAATCTCCTTTTTATAGACGGCGTTTCGTGGGTCACCATCCGAGAAATCACGTGATATGCTCTGCCCTGACGGGCTCGGCAGGACACTTCCGTAAGCTGGAATGATAACGCCAGCCTGACCCATATCGTCTTTGAGATAGCCGCCCGATACGATCAGGCTCGTGTCAGCATCAGGGCGCCACGCGAAGCTAGGATTGATGGCAAAACGGTTGTTTTTGCCAAAATCATAAGAGGTATCGCTGTCGCGGAATATACCGTTAAGGCGATAGGTAAATCGCGGATCATTGTTGATCGACCCAGTGGTGTCGAAGCCCAGTTCCTTGCGGCCAAAGCTTCCGCCACGCAAATAGATCTCATGGGCCGCTTCAGCCTGCGGTTGTTTACTGACCATATTGACGATGCCGCCAACGTTGCTCTGGCCGAACAGAGCGGAACTTGGGCCACGGAGAATCTCCACGCTTTCCAGCGAATAGGGTTCCACAACAAAACCGGAATAACCGCCCGACTGGCTCGCAATCTGAGGAATGCGCAAGCCATCGAGATATAGATCTGCAGGGAAGCCGCGAACCGTAAAATAATCAGAACGGACATCAGCACCGTAACGCTGAGCGTTAACATTGGCGCTGTACAGCATTGCTTCACTGACAGACTGAACCGCCCTGTCATTCATATTATCGCGGGTTACGACAGAGATTGATTGCGGAGCTTCGCGAATGGCAATGTCGCTCTTGGTAGCAGCACGGCTATAATCGGCAATGTATCCCTTAACAGGCGTGCGTGGACCCTTACCTCCAGTTGTCTGAACCTCAATAGTTTGCAGCTGGATGACGCCCGCTTCCTGAGCAAGAGTTGGCTTGGATACGGTAATGGTAGCAACGCCCGCCATCAGCGCCGCTTTGAAAAGGGTGTGTGCACCGAAACACACTGTCTTGATGTTAAAGTTTGTTTCGCGGGCAGCGGTGCTACTCGTATTCAATTCGGCTCTCCTGGTCGTTTAGCAAGTAAACGAGATGTGTCCCGCTGACGATAACGACCGCAGGCTTTAACTATCAAATTTGATGTTGCGTAATCGTAGAATTCAGAATAATTCTAAATTACGCCAGCATATCAATGCGTTGCGAAGCAGAATATATTCATCATCACTTGTTGAGTCAGGCCAAACTCGGTTGCAATCGGGTCAAAATTCTGCAATTTCCATCAAATATGACTTTTTTAGTCAAATTGGGCCAAATGGAACACTGAATGCGACCGAAACATGCAATTGATTATCAGGACATCAAACGGCCTCTGGCTGTGATGCGTCGTGAATATACGGTTAGTATGAATTTCGGCTGGCACAGTCACCGACGTGGACAGCTTCTTTATGGCAATAGCGGCTATATGACGGCAATGACTGAAGAAGGCGCGTTTATGCTCCCCAGCGGTTACGCTATTCTCATCGCACCCGATCTGCCGCATGCAGTTCAAACCTTCGGCGAAACAAAAATGCATTCTGTCTATCTGGAAGAAAGCGTTTTACGCGATGTTTGGGAACCCACACGGATTCTGAAAGTTTCAGCGCTACTTGATGCAAGTATACAGGCGCTGGCAAATGAACCAGTGCTCTACGATGAAACCGGCAGAGGACAACATCTTTCGGCGCTGATCCTTGATGAAATTCGCAATGCCGATCAACAGCCTTATACGGTCCCGTTGCCTTCCGAAAAGCAACTGCGCAAACTCTGCCGGGATTTGCTCGATAATCCTGGTAACGACCTCACCATTGACGACTGGGCTGATAAAGTCGGCATGAGCCGTCGTACAATGACGCGCAAATTCCGCCACGAAACAGGCATGAGTTTCGTCGAATGGCGGCAGCGATTAAGGGTCTCGCACGTCATGCGGCGTCGGGCAGAAGGCGTGCCGTTGGCCCTTGCAGGACTGGAAGCAGGCTATCAGAGCCTGTCCACTTTGCGAAAAGTGTTAAAGACCTGGGCACCTTAGTTTTCTATGCAAATAATCTAAGCGTATATGATGACGCGTTTTTATCCATTTGCCTATTTTATGAGCAATGAATTGCCAGGTATTGAACCGCTGGATTGCGCTTAGCGCAATCCCCAGCACCTCCCAACCGCAATCATCTGAACCTAAGCACGCCTTATCTCGCGTTTTCTCCATCTGGCATGACACTTGCTTCTGTTAAATCAAACGCATTGACGGACATATGACAAGTAGGCCGCAATGTTGGGAATTGGTTTAATACGCAGAACAAAAGAGACTAGGCGATGACAAAATATAAGCTCGAATATATCTGGTTGGATGGCTACACCCCTACCCCGAACCTGCGTGGTAAAACCCAGATCAAGGAATTCGAAACATTTCCAACCCTTGATCAGCTTCCTTACTGGGGCTTTGATGGTTCTTCCACGATGCAGGCGGAAGGCCGCAGCTCGGATTGCGTATTGAAGCCTGTTGCAATTTATCCTGATCCGGCGCGCACCAACGGCGCACTCGTTATGTGCGAAGTCATGATGCCTGATGGCGTGACGCCTCATCCATCGAACAGCCGTGCGACTGTTCTTGACGATGAAGACGCATGGTTTGGTTTTGAGCAGGAATATTTCTTCTACGAAAATGGTCGTCCGCTTGGTTTCCCCGAACAAGGCTTCCCTGCACCACAGGGTCCTTATTATACCGGCGTCGGCTACAAAAACATCGGCTCGATCGCGCGCAAGATTGTAGAAGAGCATCTTGACCTCTGCCTTGCTGCAGGGATCAATCACGAAGGCATTAATGCTGAAGTGGCCAAGGGTCAGTGGGAATTCCAGGTTTTCGGTAAAGGCTCAAGGAGCGCTGCAGACCAGATCTGGATCGCTCGTTACCTACTTCTGCGTCTTTGCGAACAGTATTCTATCGATATCGAGTTCCACTGCAAACCGCTCGGCGACACCGACTGGAATGGCTCGGGAATGCATTGCAACTTCTCGACCAAATTCATGCGCGAAGTGGGCGGAAAAGCCTATTTCGAAGCTCTGATGGCTCAGTTTGACAAAAACTTGCAGGATCATATCGACGTCTATGGTCCTGACAACCATATGCGCCTGACCGGCAAGCACGAAACGGCACCTTGGAACAAGTTCTCCTATGGTATTGCTGATCGCGGAGCGTCGATCCGTGTACCACATTCATTTGTGCAGAATGGTTATAAAGGCTATCTGGAAGATCGCCGCCCTAACTCACAGGGCTGCCCTTACCAGATCGCCTCTCAGGTTCTTAAGACCATTTCTGAAGTGCCAACGACAGCTGACGAGGCACTTGCAGCTTAAATAGACAAATAGAACGAGTATGAAGGCCGGCCGGGTTGCACCCCGGTCGGCCTTCAGTTTTCTGGTTTCATGCAGTTTTCACCCTTGCAGCGAGCTGATCAAAATAACCGCGACCCTCTGTCATACTGCAGCACGCAGAATAAAATCAGAGCAAGCTCGCAATGCAACCGTGTTGCATCGCAACAAATGAGACCGTCATAAAGCAATAAGCCCCGAAGCGCCGGTTTTTGATCCGCACTTCGGAGCCTGATTATCTCACGGTGTCTGGTGGAGTTAAAGATTTAGCCTGCCAGATAGTTTTTCAGGAATGTACGCGTTCGCTCCTGCTGAGGATTACGCAGGAGTTCATCGGGGGCACCCTCTTCAACGACCACCCCGCCATCCATAAACAGGATCTTGTCTGCAACTTCACCAGCAAAACGCATTTCGTGCGTGACGATCAGCATTGTCATGTGCTCTGCAGCAAGCTGTTTCATGACGAGATTGACCTCATCAACCAGTTCCGGGTCAAGTGCCGATGTTGCTTCATCAAACAGCATCACCTTGGGCTGCATGGCCAACGCGCGCGCAATAGCAACACGCTGTTTTTGTCCACCCGACAGACGCGACGGATAGACATCCGCCTTATTAGCCAATCCAACTTTGGCAAGCAGCTCCAGTGCCAGCTCACGCGCTTGCGGCTTACTCATGTTCTTCAATTTAATCGGACCGAGCGTAATGTTCTCAAGAACAGTCAGATGTGGAAACAGATTAAAATGCTGGAACACCATACCCATTTGCTGACGCACGGAGTTTATATGCTTTTCAAAGGCCTGCCCTTTGAGTGGCTGATTGACTTGCATACCGTCAAGCCAGACTTCGCCGCCATTCAAGGTCTCAAGATGATTGATCGAGCGCAGAAGCGTACTCTTTCCTGAGCCGCTGGGACCTATAATTGCAATGATTTGTCCACGGGATACAGAAAGATCGATGCCTTTTAGAACCTCCAGTGCGCCATAGGCTTTGCGGGCACCTTTAACTTCAACCATTGGCTTCAGCGTGCTCATCGCGTGACCTCCACTTTTCTTTCAATATGTCGCAGCCCTGCTTCCATAACGAGGTTCACCAGATAGTAGAGTGCAGCTGCAGTAAGATAAAATTCAAAAGGACTATAGGTTTCGCTGATAGCGATCTGCGCGCTATTGACCAGCTCGGCAATCCCGATAATTGAGACAAGCGACGTGTCCTTGAGCAAGACAATCATGTTGTTTCCGATGGGAGGAATGGTGCTCCGGATTGCCTGTGGTACGATCACATAACGTAGCGCCTGTCCCCGGCTCAAACCGATGGATCGTGCACCTTCTGTCTGTCCGGGATCGACAGAAACGATACCCGCACGAATGACATCCGCATTGTAGACCGCGAAATGCAGGCTGAGACCGATAATGCCCGCAAAAAGTGCCGGTATATCGATACCGATTTGCACAAGCCCATAATAGATGAGGTAGAGCTGCAACAATAAGGGCGTTCCCATGAAAAGCCACATGAAGAAGCGCACCGGATATGCAAGTATGGATGGCGCGTAAAGCACAATCAGAGCGAACAGAATACCGAAGGCAAAGCTGAGAACACTGGATGCAACGGCTAAAACAAAGGTCCACCAAAGTCCAACCAACAGGAGGTCGTAATAAGGAACAACGATACTGAAATCGAGTGTTGGCATAATTTGTCCTCCCTCAACGCGGCGCAAAGCGCTTGTCGAGCAGATCGACAATCATGACGACGACATAAACAATGATCATGTAAAGCACAGCAGCGACTGCAAAAATCTCGAAAGGCTTGTATGTCGAGCTGATAAAGCGCTGCGCTGTATAAGTCAGTTCCACGACCGAAATTGTTGAAACCAGTGCCGACCCTTTAACGAGTGCGACGGCATTGACGCCCAGTGGTCGGATCATGAGACGCGCAGCTTGCGGCAGAATGATCAAACGTAACGTTCTTTCACGATCGAAACCTATTGAGCGAGCGGCCTCCGTTTGTCCGCGGTCCACACTGGCAATCGCACCACGAATGGACTCAGCCATGTAAGCGCCAATGTTCAACCCCAGACCGATGACGCCTGCTGAATACGGCTCCAGTTCCAGGCCTATCTGGGGGCCACCGAAGTACAGGACGAACAATTGCACCAGACAGGGTGTACCGCGAAATACGCTGACATATGCCCCGGACAAAAAACGCAAGATCGCAATGTTTGAGAGGCGACCGATCACCAACAGGCCTGCAACGACGAATCCCAGCAGAAGAGCAAGCACAGAAATCTGCACAGTGACCCATGCAGCTTCCAGGAAGAATGGGAGGACGCGCTGCATTAACGCAAGATCCATAAAGATACTCCGGAAAGTCATGTGAACCGGCCCGGAAAAACCGGGCCGGATTTAAAATCGATTAGCGAATGTCGCTACCGATCCACAGCATCGAGATCTTTTCGTAACCACCATCAGCGAGCATATCGTCGAGGGTCTTCTGCATTGCAGCTTTCAGTTCCGGATTGTTTTTACGGATTGCAATACCGAGGGCAACGCGGCCACCTTCGATGTTTGGTGTATCCAGAATACGAACCTTTTGGCCCGTTTCCTTCACAGCAATCATGACCGGGATGCTATCCATGACGAGCGCATCGATACGACCTGCTTCCAGATCGATCAGCATTTCAGGCAAGCCCTTATACGTACGAACGGTCAAATCGCCCTGCGCTTTTGCCCATTTTTCATGCGCGTCACCCATTGTGACACCAACGGTCTTGCCGTTCAGTTCTTCTAGTTTCTGAATGGATGAGCTGTCTTTTACAACGATTGTGCGGCCTGCGTGGTAGTAAGGACCGACAAAGTCTACGGCCTTTTCACGCTCTGGTGTGATCGTCATGGATGCAACAACTGCATCGTATTTCTTTGCAAGAAGACCCGCGATAATACCATCGAACGGCGTGGTAACGATCTTTGGCTTCATGCCCATGCGGTCCGCAATTTCGGCGCCAATCGATGCGTCAAAACCAACCACTTCGTTTTTCTCGTTTGTGAAGCTGAACGGTGGATACTGACCGCTCATCGCAATGCGCATCTCACCCGTTTCTTTGAGCTTTTCCAGCTCGTCAGCTTGCGCTGGCACGTTCGAAAAACTTGCAGTAATCGCAACAGCTGCGATTGCAATGAGGCTCTTCAATTTGGAACTCATGACTTTCCGTTTCCTCTGGATTTGTCTTTTTGTTTTAGGGTTATGGTTTGCCACTAACCTTCATTTAGGAGCTTGGCACAGGCTCAGTTCGCAAGCATCCTGCAATATGTCTGCGCGCCCGACACATTGCCGGAATCTACCGGCATATTGTCGGCGTCTCGCATGGACGCTTTGACGATGATTATCGGAGCTCAAGTCACTTCCTGAGTGGACACCGAAAGTGAGTAAGCGAAACAAAAGGCCGTATTCTCGCCCGGATTGTCCGGCGAGAATACGGCCTTCAGATCAAGCCTTTCGGCTGCTCTTACCGCAGAGCAGCTACAAAGCTATCGTTCAGGACGCTGAGCAGATGATCTGCATTGTCACGACTGAAAACCATCGATGGGCGCATCTTCAGTACATTATCATGTGGCCCTTCTGTACCCATCAGAATACCGCGTTGTCTTGCGCCATCATTGATACGTTTTGCCAGAGCAGTTGCGGGTGCTTTCGTCTTACGATCTGTAACCAGTTCAATCCCCAGGAATAAACCTTCACCACGAACATCGCCGATAATGTCAAAACGCGTCTGCATTTCGCGAAAGCCAGCAATAAGGTAGTTACCGACATCAAGCGCATTCTTACGCAGGCCATCTCTTTCGATCACATTGAGCACTGCGAGGCCTGCGGCACAGGAAACCGGATTGCCACCGAAGGTGTTGAAATATTCCATGCCATTGTTAAAGCTGTCTGCCACTTCCCGCGTTGTGACAACCGCAGACATTGGATGACCGTTACCAATGGGTTTGCCCATAGTGACGATGTCAGGGACAACATCCTGCAACTCGAAAGCCCACCAGTGGCTGCCTACGCGACCAAAGCCGACTTGCACTTCATCGGCGATACATATGCCGCCCGCCGCACGAACCATAGCGTAGACTTCTTTGAGATAGCCTTCCGGCAGAAATACCTGACCGGCAACACTTGGAATGGATTCAGCCAGGAAATATGCAGGTGCCCGGCCCTGGCTGCGCATGGTGTCAATATGCTCGGCAATGTTGCTGGCAAAGCGCTTGGCGTGCTCTTCAACAGGCCAATCTTCCGGAGCATGATAGCTGTCAGGAATGATGCCTTCAAAGACATGCGCAGGGCGACCCTTGCCACCTTTGCGCTTATACTTATAAGGGCTGAGATCGATGAGTTCCTGCGTTGTCCCATGATAAGCCCAGTCAAGCACGATTGCTTCGTCGCGACCAGTATGATTGCGCGCCATTCGCAACGCCAAGCTGTTTGCCTCGCTGCCTGAGCAAGCAAATGATGCAACGGTTAGGCCTTCTGGCAATGTCGCGGTAAGCCGTTCGGCATATTCAACGATATTATCGTGCAGATAGCGTGTGTTGGTGTTCAACAATGCTGCTTGCCGGGCGATGGCTTCAACCACCTCGGGATGAGCGTGGCCTATGTGACAAACATTGTTAAAGCAATCGAGATACGCCCGCCCGTAATTGTCGATAAGCCAGGCGCCTTCTCCGCGTACAAATTTTATCGGTTCGGAATAGGAAATAGACAGGTTGGGCAGCAGGATTTCTTTGCGTTTTTCGACAATTTCCGCCCGTGTGCGACCATCCTGATGGAAGGTTTCTGGTGGAATACCTGCCAGTTCAGCCACATCCGGGAATAAATCCGCCCACACGTCCAGATATGCGGCTTCGCCCACACCCAGAATCTCGGTTGCTGTGAGATTGACGTCTGCCGTCATTTCGAAATGCAGATGCGGCGTCCATCCGCCATTCTCATGAATACCGCCCATATGACCGACGAGATCACCAGCCTGCAGCTCCTGACCAGGCTTCAGACGTTCCAGTGCCTCATGCGCCATATGCCCCCAAAGCGTCACGAATGGCGGACAGCCTTCAGGGCGGTGTTCCAGCTTGACCAGACCGCCATATCCAAGCGGCTCGTGTTCGATTTCAACGCTTATGACGGTTGCCGCCAGTGGTGTGTAAAGCGGAGTACCTGCTGGCATGAACAAATCCACACCGAGGTGATGGATGCGGCGCTGTCCATCAATGAAGCGCGATTCAAAAGCCTTATCGGTATAGACAGTTCGCTTCTCGCCCCAGGAACCAATGCCAAGATCAACGTTATTCCGGGCACAGAAGTCGTCCCACCATTGCGTGGCCTCTGTTGCACGCTGTTCAGCGGATGCGACTGTCATAAAATGGGATGCGTCGCCATACGGGACAATCGCTTTGGTCATGGTCGCGGGCGCGGGACGCACGATTGGAGCAAATGTCCTGGCATTGTCAGATATCCATTTGCGGATAGCGCCTGCGCCATCTATGGCGTCAAATCCGCACGCTTTGCGCAAAATGGCTGTCGCAAAACGTGAATTCATTGCGTCCATCTTTTCCAAAAGACGCCACGCTGGTGCTTCGCTAATGGCGAGATAAGGATTATCGCCTGTCTTCTCACGACGCGAGGCAGAAATCGTAACGCTTGTCACAAGCCGCATGGCAACAAGGTCGAACAGAAGATCAATTTCTTCTGCCTTGAGCGGGTATTTTTCATGAAAACCCGATGCGAGTGCCGCAGCGGCACCAATTGGATCGTCCGTGTCCAGCGCGGAATAAGCACAGGCGATAGCCACTTCCGCGATCAGTACAGTGTGAACGGCATCACCAAAGTCGATAAGGCCTGCAATCTTTTCATGGTCTGTGTTGTCGACCAGAACATTCCAGTCATTCGCATCATTATGAATGACCTGCGCGCGCAAACCCGCAAGTTTGGGCTCAACAAGGGTTTCAAAGCGAGCGATGAACCGATCAAGCAATGCTCTTTTGTCGGCATCGTCTATGAAATGCAGGCGTGTACGCGCGCGGCCTGCATAACGGAGGTCCCAATCCAGATCGCGGAGCGCGCCCGGATGAATGAAGCCTTGCAAAGCATGATCGAGCTCGCCCAATGAGCGGCCGAGATTACGCATCAAGTCGAATGTTCTGGTAACCTGTGCAAGCGGTGTTCCCGGTAGCCAGCCAACCAGGCGCAGTGCATGTTTTTCTCCACCGCCAGCAACGGTTGAAGCAAGTACATCACCGGCAAGACTTGGTTTGAGATGCGGCACCGCCAATTTGGATTTCGCATTGGACAGGTGATTCAGCAGAGCCGTCTGGAATTCGCTCTCGACTTTCGGTTCGCTGGCGTTGACGATCTTTAGAATCCAGTCGGATTCCGTTCCAGTTTTCAGGCGGAAATTACAATCGCGCTCACTATCAAGCTCAGATGCGCTTGCGCTTACACCAAAAACTTCCTTGGCAAGCCTTTCGGCATCAATGGCTGAAAACTGGGGAGCGGGATGGGAGAGATCGGTCATAGTCAGTATTTTTCCAGGTTACATTTCTTACCCGCAGCTTGGCATGCAAAGGATTTTCGGGCATCAAGTATCCTGTCGGGATAACCGGCACTTTGTCGGAATAGACCGACATATGTCCGGCCATGTGAATAGGGTAAAGATGCGCGAACTTGATGCGAAAGATCGTGAAATACTGGCAATCCTGTCGAAAGAGGCGCGTATTGCGTTGAAAACGCTGGCAGGGCGTATTGGGTTGTCGCGTAGTGCCACGAGTGAACGCGTCACAAATCTTGAGCGCAGCGGAGTCATAAGAGGATACCGTGCGGATATCGGCGAAATCGACGCAAATGTTATTCGTGCGGCCTTTTTGATCAATCTGCGACGGACCCCAGCACATGATCTGCTGGATATACTGGCACGTCACCCGGAGGTGCGTCGCGTATCATCCGTGAGCGGGCAGCTTGATCTGATCGTCGAACTGGAGACCGGCTCAATTGACGGCCTTAATCGAGTGCGCGACTTGATAGCAGGACATGACATTGTGGAAGATCTCACAACCGCAATCGTTCTAAGACGCGATATTGATCGCGAGTTAAGTTAGGATCTGTGCAAGCCTTGAATGCCGCTCAAAATGACGCTATATTACGTCATAATTAATGGCTTCACGGATATGGAGGCAACATCATGGGTCTCACACAATATTCAGATAACGGTCTGTTCGCACCGCGAAAAATTGCTGATGCGCTGCGCACAACGAGCGATGAAGTCGCCCGTTCCGCAGGATTGGGACGTGACGCAGTACAGCGCAAAGATCGCGTGCAATCTGACAAAACGCAAAAGCGGCTACGCGAGATGGTCGAGATTTTGAACAAGGTCGAACCGCGTTTTGGTTCAGCGCTTATGGCTTATGCCTGGTATCGTTCGGAGCCGCTGGCTGGCTTTTCGGGTCAGACTGCGATGCAACTCGTGCTCAATGGCCGAGCCAGCGCAGTGCTCGATTATATTGATGCGATCGACGCCGGGGTTTATGCCTAACCGTGTCAATCCGCTATCGAGATAAACTTTATCGGGCTTTGAATCCCGTCTTTGCCCGGGAACCTCTTTCCGGGCGGGGCGCCGAGCTTTATGGCGGACGCTTCAATCCCAAAGGCGTTCCCGCGATTTACGCGTCTCTGAGCATCATGACGGCACTTCGCGAAGCAAACCAGGCCGGTAACCTGCAACCAACGACAATCGTATCTTATGATGCGGAGATCGAAACCATATTCGATTGCAGGGATGATATTGCATTAAAGGCAATGGGACTGGACGCTGCAATGCTTGGGCATGATGGCTGGCGGGAGCAAATGCGATTGAAAGGCCAAGCCGCAACGCAGATTTTTGCAAGACGTTTGATTGCAGATGGTTACAGCGGCTTGCTGGTTCGTAGTTTTGCAAAGGGCGCCAGCCAGGATGATCTCAATCTCGTTTTATGGCGGTGGGGTTCATCGTCCCCTTCCCGCCTCACCTTGATTGACGATGAAAACAGGCTCTCCCGCTAAGGCGCGCCTTCGAAACCATTCACACTTCTCGCGGCATCCGCATTATTCTGCGAAGACACTGCCCGGATTCATTCGGCCGCTCGGATCCAACACACGACGAAATGATCGCATCAGCTCCATACGAACCGGGTCCGAACGCGTAGCGAGTTCTGTGACCAATTTTCGTCCAATACCGTGCTCCGCAGAAAACGTACCACCAAGTTCGTCAACAACGTCATGAACGTGTTTCATAACATCGGATGTTACTTCTGCAGGGTCAGCAAACCCGGCCCATTCATCATGGGTGAAATGCGCAATGAAGTGGATATTTCCATCTCCGATATGAGACACAATCAGGATCGTTGCTTCGGGATAAATTGCATGAACTGCAGCCGTAGCACGTTCAATCATCTTTGGTACGAGGGCTGGACGCACGGCAATATCATGCGACAAACTATGCCCATGAAGTTTGTTGGCTTCTGATACTGAATGCCTCAAGTGCCAGATATCAGCAGCATGTGCTTCGCTTTGAGCAATAAAGGCGTCTTCAACCAATCCTGCCTCAAATTGCTCTGCCAGCCATTCTTCAAGAGCCACATGAAGTTCTGCCGCAGCATCTGTACTACCAAGTTCGACCAGCAATGACCATTCCGGACGGCTTTCAAGCGGATGCCGAGCGCGCGGAATATGTTGCATAACCAGATCAACCTGATTACCGGACAACAACTCAGCGGCTTGTACTGCAGTGTCGAAGCGATCCTGCAAACCCATCAGGATGGTCACCGCAGCATCCAGATTTGGTAAAGCAATCCAGGCATGCCCAGATGACCGTAGCATGGGCTGCAAACGCAAAGCCGCCGCTGTGATAATTCCCAACGTGCCTTCGGCACCAATAAAAAGGTTCTTTAAGTCATAACCCGTGTTGTTTTTACGTAATGCTTTCAAATCGCTCAATATGCGACCGTCCGGCAGAACAACTTCGATGCCACAAACCAGCTCACGAATGGGACCATAGCGAAGAGCGCCGGTTCCCCCGGCATTGGTCGATGCAAGGCCACCGATCTGTGCACTGCCTTCGCTGCCAAGATGCAACGGAATGCGACGATCGACCGTGGCTGCGGCGTCATGAGCCGCAGTCAGCGTTAGTCCGGCTTCAACCACAATTACATTCGACGCTTTATCGATATCGCGCACCGCATCCAGTCGGCGCAGACCCAAAACAATGGTACGATCCCGCCCGAGAGGCACTGCGCCCTGACACAATCCTGTGTTCCCACCTTGTGGAACAATCATGCTGCTGTGCTCGTTCGCTATCCGCATGACGGTCGCAACCTGCTCAGTCGTTGCGGGTAGAACAACCGCAATTGCCTGTCCGGTTTTATAGCCACGCCAGTCTGTCAGGAAAGGCTCTTTATCGTGACCATCCGTCAGTACGTATTGGCTACCAACTGCCTGACGAAGGTCGTTCAGGAAAGCTTCATTGGAGCTGGACTTGGACAACATTTTATTACCTATGAATTCAAACAGCGTATTTTCGAAAAAGTGACGATCAGCCGATCCATTCCGATTGACGGAGTGCGGCGACATTCTGGGCACCTGCAAAGCCGAGAAACAAGCGGAGTTCGTCCCTTAACTGCTCAATCATATCCACGACGCCATCGGCTCCCCCTGCTCCCAGGCCGTAGAGTGGTGCGCGCCCGAGAAACACGCCATCAGCCCCCGCGGCCAGCAGCTTTGCTGCGTCTGAGCCGCGCCTTACACCACTATCTGCCAGAAGCGTTTTATGGGGCCCAACAGCATCCCGTATCCTTGGCAACACATCTATTGGCAAAACGGCACTATCGAGATTGCGGCCCCCATGCGCCGACACCACAACGCCATCACAACCCAGATCGAATATCTCGATTGCGTCATCTGCAGACAAAACCCCTTTAATCAGAAGTTTGTACGGCCATCGTTGACGAAGCTCCTTGACGAAGTCTCGATCAAGTACTGTGTCGAGAGCGAAACGCGGATCGCGGATGGAATCTGTTACAGCTTTGGCAACATCACCCGGATAGTGCGCGTAAGAAGGGAAACCCTGCCGCAACAGATATCGCCCCATGACGCCAAGTGTCCAATGCGGATGAAGCATCAGGTCCACTGCCAGCGTCGCTGAAAACTGTAGTGGCACTCCAAAACCGTTGCGCCGGTTGTGGACTTTCTTGGGTGATGCTGGTGTATCGACGGTCAACACCAGAGTATCAACACCACATGCTTTTGCACGTTCAAGCAGTTTCCAGGTTTCGGACCGATCACGCCAAACATAGAGCTGGAACCATAAATCACTGTTGGGCGCACCTGCGGCAATCTGCTCGATACTGGTCGATGACTGCGTTGCGACGACAAAAGGCAGCCCGGCTGCTTTTGCCGCACGCGCCATGAGAACTTCACCGTCGTAGCGAACCATGCCAGCCAGAGCTGTAGGAGCAATCACAAACGGACAGCTATGCGTGCTCCCAAGATATTGAGCCGACAGATCCGGGGCGGAGACCGGACGCAGAACGTTTGGAACAACGCGGCGCGTAGCGAAGCCGTCATGAAGTGCCACGAGGGCTGTTTCAGCTTCCGTTCCTCGATCAATATATTCAAACAAAGCGCGGGGGAGAAAGGCTTTTGCTTGTTCCCGCGCTTCTGAAAAGTCCAGAAATCCCGCCCCGCCTGCCATAGCCTATACGATCCCTTCGGCGCGCAGACCGTCAATAGCTTTGAGTATGAGCGCCTGGGTTGTGTCATTCGGTGCCTTCAAAGGCAAAGAAACAGGCCCCACTGGCAACCCCAACTGAGCCATCATGGCTTTTAGCGGACCGGGATTAACTTCATTAAACAGAGCTGCGAATGTTGGGAGGAGCTTGCGATGCAGAGCGATTCCATCGGCATAATTTCCGTCTGCAAGCTTATCGTGGATCTGTGTCCAGTAGGCAGGCAGCATAGGCGCGCTGGCAAGAATCCCGCCCTTGGCACCATGCATGATGTGAATGGCGTACATCATGTCGTCGCCGGACAACAGCGCAATGCGATCACCAATGGCGGCAGATAACCGATTAAAGTAATAGGCATCGGTGTTGCAAATCTTTGCACCGATGATCGTACCGTCTTCTCCCAGAGCTTTCAGCGTATCGACCGCAGTTACAAAACTGGTCCGCGCTGGCACATCATAATAGACCAGTGGCAAATCGACGGTCTTCCGATACGCGCGGAAATAGTCGATGACGCCCTGCTGGCTCGGAATGACGTAAAACGGGGTTACGAGTAGCAGAGCATCCGCACCTGCTTCCTTAAACGCCTTGCCATGATCTACAGCTTCCGCCCAGCCGGGCGAAACAACACCGGCAACAACCGGAACGCGACCATTCACAATGCGGACGGTTTCCCGGACAACTTCGATCCGCACATTGGCGGAAAGAGCTGTGAATTCACCTGTGCCTCCGACGGGCGCAAGACCCTTTGCGCCGCCAGCCAGATTAGCCTCAATAAGGTTTTCCAGCTTTGCAACATCGGGCTGTCCATCTTCGGTCAATGGCGTCGGAATTGCGGGATACATTCCCTGCAGATCATAATGCTTCATTGTCGACTATCCGCTTCTGTCTGGTATTTTGATCAGAGCGCATCCCGAAAAGTGTGAACCGGTTTTCGGGCAAGATGCGCGTTAGAATATAAGGTTAGAGCGCCGATCTGATTCAATCAGATCGAAACGCGCTCTAATGCTCGACCTTGGAAAGGAAGCTCTTCAGGCGTTCAGTTTTAGGTTGACGCAACACCTCTTGCGGTGCTCCGGTCTCGACAACATGCCCGCCTTCCATGAAGATGACTTTTGAAGCGACGTTGCGCGCAAAGCTCATTTCATGTGTGACGACGATCATTGTTGTTCCGTCAGCAGCCAATCCCTGCATCACGTCAAGCACCTCACCAACAAGCTCTGGATCGAGCGCCGATGTTGGTTCGTCAAACAACATGACTTCAGGTTCCAGGGCTAATGCACGTGCAATAGCCACTCGCTGCGCCTGCCCGCCGGAAATCTGATGTGGGTAAAGGCCGATTTTATCTGCCAACCCAACTCGCTGAAGGAGTTTCATGGCCAACTCTTGCGCCTGAGGCTTCGTCTTCAGCTTGTTAAGCAGTGGTCCCGACATGACATTCTGCAGAACAGTCATGTGGGGGAAAAGATGAAACCCTTGAAAAACCATACCGGTTTTAGCGCGAAAATCTGCTTTTACCCGCTCTGAGAACTTGCTCTTTGGGTGAAAGTCCAGACTTTTGCCCGCAATCTCAATGAGACCTTCTGTTGGCTGCTCGAGCAAATCGAGACAACGAAGCAATGTAGATTTCCCGCAGCCCGAAGGTCCGATAAGAACGGCCACGTCCCCACGATCAACCGACAAATCAATCCCTTTGAGGACTTCATGCGTACCAAATGTTTTGCGCAGGCTTTTGACTTTGATCATCGCACGATCCTCAATGTTTGATTTCGAAACGGTTCGCAATCAACGTCACGGGAGTGAGGATCGCCAGATAAAGCAATGCTGCAAAGGTGTAGACCTCAAGCGGCCTGTAAGTCTCCATGGTCAGACTGCCGGCCGCATACATAAGATCAGGCACTGCAACTACCGAAAGAAGCGATGTGTTCTTCAGCTGGAGGATTGTCTGACTGACAATTGGCGGGATCATGCGTCGCGTTGCCTGGGGCAGAATAATGTGGCGCATCTTTGTATAATAGGAGAAGCCCAATACGGTTGATGCTTCCCATTGGCCGCGATCGATAGAGATCACACCGGCCCGGAAAATTTCTGCTGCGAAAGCGCCCATATAGAGCGTCAGGCCCAACCCGGCGGCAAACCAATCTGGCAACGTATATCCAGTGAGCATTGGCAGCGCATAGAAGAACCATACAATCTGCACGAGCAGTGGCGTGCAGCGGAAAAGATGTATGTAGGCATTGATGATCCAGGTCAGAACCGGCATACGCGATACCAGGGCGAGACCTAATACGACACCGATGAGAAGACCAGCCACTGACGTAACAAAGGCATAAGCCACCGTCACACCAATAGCATTGAGCCACAATTGTCCGTCCTGAATTACGGACCAGTCAAATTGGTACATCCGAATGTACTCCCATTTTTGCGGCCGTGCTGAATCCGGATCAGGTGGCCTTTTTTTCGCAGCTAGCTTGATTCGAAGTCGAAGAAAAGCTTTTTCACTCAAATTATTATATTTTAATCGTATTCCGATTATTTTTAATTGATATGAGAGCTTATTTGTTAATAATATGGAAAATTACAATTTAAATTCCTGACTTAGTACCCCATAACGATTTTTCACTTGTCGTAGATAATTAGAAAGAGACAAGGTGTAGCCGGGCAATTTAAAGCTCTCCAGAGAAGGGCACTTGAAGGGAATAAGATATGATGAAGATGGTTGCAGCTGCGCTTTTGGCTTGTGCGAGTATCACAATGAGTGCGCCAGCAATGGCTGAATCGGTATGGGACAAGATCGAACGTACCGGTGAAGTTGTGTGCGGCGGCGTGAGAAATTATCCACCGACATCGTTTCACGTGGGAGGTGAACTTGAATATGCTGGCTACGGCCCGCGGGTCTGCCGGAAAATGGCAGCGGATCTCGGCAAAGCCATGGGTAAAGAACTCAAGCTGAAATGGCGTGAAGTGACATGGCAGAGCATTGTTCTCGACCTGCAGTCCGGTCGTCTTGATATTTTCCCAGGCATGACCGCAACTGAAGAGCGCAAAAAGGCTTTGGCCATGGCAGGACCCGTCTGGCAGATGTCGGATTGCGTTATTGGCGCCAAGGGCAAAGAACCAAAGGCGACATGGGCAGAGTATAACTCCCCCAATGTTACCTTCGCTATGGTGACGGGTGCTGCACAGACTGCGTTCATCAAGCAGGATATGCCAGATGCTAAAATCATGAGTCTCAAAGAAATGAGCGAAGCGATCATGGCCGTACAATCTGGCCGCGCTGATTACATGCTTCAGGAACTGCCGATCTGTATAAAGACCTTTGAAAGCGCCCGTGGTGTCTTCTCAAGCTACACTGTCCCAGAACCTGTACACGGCATCCCTGTTTCAGCGGCTACACGCAAGGATGAAGATGGCCGCGTTCAGGAGTTCCTCCAGAAATGGGCCGACGAAAACCGCGCAAACCAGACTATTGTTCCACTGCTCCTTGAAGGTTTCAAAGATGCAGGCATGGATACGTCAGCTCTGCCGGAAGGCATTCGCTTCTAAAAAATCTGGAAAGGTGCCGGGACTCGGCACTTTTTCCTTTCCATTGCAGAATTGTCGGCTTTCGATCTTTGGGCAAATGGAAAATTCTTTAGCTATCTGAGAACAAATAATAATTATTGACTAGATGAATGGTATCGGGAATGCCATGTCAAAGGCAGAGGATAGGCTTGAAATGGCAAAAAGCGATGAAGAACATGATGACCCTATGATGGTCAGAGCGGTTGAAAAAGCTTTTCGTGTTCTTGAAACTTTCGACCCTCTTCATTCTCGCCAGACTTTGACGCAATTGGCCCAACGAGCTGGCATCGACCGTTCAGCAGCCCAGCGTTTTGCACATACATTGCTCAATCTCGGCTACTTACAGAAAGTGCCAGGCAGTAAAACATACGAGCTGGCGGCCAAGTCTTTGAATATGGCCTACCGATACACACGCTCGAGCTTACTCGTGCAGAGAGCTCACCCCTATCTGCTTCATCTCAATCGCAGCACCGGAGAAACGATTTCTCTCACCTTGCTCGACGATACGGATATCATTTATCTTGCACGTTATCTGTCATCAAACACGCTTGATAATGACGTCATTGTTGGTAGCAGGCTACCGGCATATTGCTCAGCGGCGGGATTGGTCTTTCTGGCTGGTCTTGATGACGCCCAAATCCACGACATTCTGGCGCGCAGCGACTTACGAGCCTATACGCCCAAAACGGTTTTTGATCCGGAGAAAATCTGGCGACGCATTTACGAAACACGCCAACGCGGATTTGCTATCGCAGAAGAGCAGGTTTACACCAACGATATTGCATTGGCTGCACCCATTTATTTACCCGATGGACACACAACTGCAGCTGCAGTCCTTGCAGCTTCGAACCTGCGCTACAATGAAGACACGCTGATAAGGCAATTTGTCCCCATGATGATTTCGGCAACGCGTTCAGTTACACAAATTCTGGCGTGAACATCTTCACTAAAACTAGGAAGAAGCTGTTTCAACGCAGTTTTTGCCCTGCGATTTCGCTTCATAAAGCGCCATATCAGCTTTGCGCAAAATACTATCGAATGTCGACGATGTATTCTTCTGCTTAGCCACACCAATCGATACAGTCACTTTTATTTTTACATCTCCGATGGCGAAGACATCGCGTTCTATTTTTTTCGGATCGCCTCCGTGGCCGTTGTGGCCAATTCGCTGTTGGCCTCACCGGAGATAATCACAAACTCTTCCCCACCAGAGCGCGCAACAAAATCCCCCTGCTCCATCGAATCCTGCAGTTGAAAAGCGACATGTTTGAGTACTTTGTCACCAACATCGTGACCATGACTGTCGTTGATCAGCTTGAAATTATCGATATCAAGAACTGCCACCGCGTGGTGAGTTTCTCGATCGCTGGTGGTTTTAAATCTTTCGCTACCAACTTCATTCAATGTCCAGCGATTGGGGGCCCTGTCAGATAATCATTAGAGGCAGCACGCTCCCAACGACGCCGTACTTGATCCGTGCACATGAGTATAAAAGTGGTAGTTCCAATAATAGGGAGAATTGCAAGAAACAGTGGCGTGACCGAGTTCATCCAGTTGGAATTATTTGTAATATCTAACACTGCACTGGGGCTTACGCCCAGGTAAAAAAGTGCCCGTGCTGCGGTAGCACTTAAAGCAGCTATGTACAGTGAAAGCAGCATCACACGGCTGCGCGATCCATCTCTGTAACGACGGCTGGCAAGGATGCGAATGCTCGCGGCCATCAACCATATCCAGACAATGGAAACAATCACGATACGCGCCAGTGTGTTTGGCGAGAAAATCACAAAATACGTAAAAGGCATCATCGCCAAAATGAAAAGAACCCAAGGAAACAGGGTGTCTTTCAGATTATGAAACTGCCTGATTGCCGTATAGTACAGGCATACGCCTGCAAAAAGACAGGCGTTCGCCACTGTCACCGTAACGCTGGGCGGCACGATTTTGCCAACCGCAAAGGTGGCACATCCCAGTGCAACGAACAGCGTTGCCCACATCTAACTCATGGCAGCAGGTCTCAGCGCGACCGGAAAATCACGATTGATTGCGCTCAGCATGCCGCCATTGACGAGAATAATCAAAGTGACGGTTAAAAAAACCGATTTGGCGTCCACTTTTCCTTCCCCCCATCAAACCTCCCGCCTCATGTTGATTGCCATTAAAACCGTCCAACCGAGTGCTTTGTTCCAAACTAATCGGTATTTCATAATTTTATGATTAATGTATTTCAAAACATATGAGCACACTCATGTTCAGCAAAGGTTCATAAACTTTTAGCTAACGAATTCGTGATGTCGCCTGACTTTGCTCTAAATCAGCAAATAATGATGGCGGCATCAAACGTCGTGTTTGATCAGGATTTGATGAAACAGGGCGTGCAGTTTCTGCCTTCCTAAGGAGAGGGATAATGAGTATTCGTTCCAAGCTTTTAGCAACCGTTGTTTTGCCGGCATTTTCAGCAACCATCATGATGCAGCCGGTTCAAGCAGAAACGTCTGGAGCGCCAATCATCCTCGCGCAGGATAGCGGTGAACAGCCTTCCGACGATCAATCGCTCCGCCAACAACAGGCGGAGGAAATGGAACGGGAAGCAGAGGAATCCCGCCGCCAAGCTGCAGAACAACAGCGCGCCGCCGAAGAGGAAAACCGACGGATAGCCGAAGAACAGCAGCGTGCGGCACAGGAAGAAGCCGACCGTCAGGCAGCCGAGCAGCAACGTGCAGCTGAACAGGCGGAGCGCGAGGCCGCAGAACAACAACGCAAAGTCGATCAGCAGAATGCAATCGAAGAAGAAGCACGTCAAAAAGAAGCCGAAGACGCTGCGCGACAGGCTGCTGAGCAACAGAAAGCAGCTGAAGAGGAAGCCAGACGCGTAGCAGAACAGCAGCAGAAAGCGGCTCAGGAAGAAGCTGATCGGCAGGCGGAAGAACAAAAGCGTGCGTCCGAGCAGGCACAGCGTGATGCAGCCGAACAGCAGAAAAGTGCCGAGCAGCAAAAGGCAATCGAGGACGAAGCCAAAAAGCAAGCCAATGAGGCTGCGAAGCAGTCCAGACCAAAGGAAAATCCGGATCAGCAATCAGAACCCGCTCAGTCTGAAGAGGTCCCTGCGGCCCCGACTGATCAGGAACCGGTAAAGCAGCCGGAAGAGCCAGCTGTCCCTCAGGTCCAGCCCGAGCAGCCTGAACCACAATCACCCGCTCCCGATGAAAAGCCTCAGGATGTTGAACCCGTTCCAGCAGAACAGCCGGATCAGCCACAGCCACAACCCGAGCAAGAAGCGCAGCAGCCTGCAAATAATCCGGCGCCAGAGCCCAAGGCTGAAATTATCGACGAACGAACAACCGAGCAGAAGCAGGAAATCGCGAAAGACCCTGCCAGCACAGATGAAACTGTCGTTCTGCCCGTCGAAAACGGAGCTGCCATTCTTGATAGTGACAAGGATGCTGACAATTCCGGGGGCAATCAGTCTCGAGAAGAGCGCCGTAAACAACGTGAACAACAACGTGCTGCCGACGAACAAAAAGCACCACCGCCCACGGATGATGCCGCGGCTCAGGTTGAAATTCCTGCGGAGGTGAAAGCCGCCCTGCCACAAAAAATCGAGGCTAATCTCAAAGAAGAAGGCACGCGTATCAAGGATGCACCAGCTTTCGTGGTTCCGGACACCACCAACATCGTCAACAACACGGTTATAAATAATACCGTCATTAACAACAACACGGTCAACAATGTGACGAATGTGAAGATTGTCGAACAGGTTGATAACCGCGTCATTCTGGAGACAGGCGACCGCATTTTTGTTCGTGGCGATGATCGCCCTCGCCTGCGTCGTGACGCAGAAAGCACTTACTATGATGAGTTGCCGCGTGGCCGTCTGCGCGAAACCATCGTTCGCCCCGGCGGCTATGAGATCGTGACTGTTTATGACCGTTATGGCGATATTTTACAGCGCTCGCGTATCGACCGTGATGGAAATGAATATCTGATGATCTATGCGCCAGAATATGATGACAATCCGCGCGCTGCGATCTTCGACGTTGGATATGATCTGCCTCCGATGCGGCTGACCATTCCTGTCAATGACTATATCATTGATGTGGCAGCGGACCCTGAACGCGACTTCTATGATTTCCTCGCCTTGCCGCCTGTCGAGCGTGTCGAGCGCGTCTACACAATTGATGAGGTTCGCCACTCCGCTCGCTTACGTGACAAGGTCCGCCGTATCGATCTCGACACGATCCATTTTGCGACCGGCAGTGCAGAGGTTTCGTTGTCTCAGGCCAAAACCTTGCGCAAAGTGGCGAATGCAATGCAAAAAGTGCTCGCCAAGGATCCGGGTGAAACCTTCTTCATCGAAGGTCATACAGATGCCGTCGGCTCGGATCGGTCAAATCTTGTACTCTCGGACCGGCGCGCGGAATCCGTGGCAAGCCTGCTTACGGAAGTCTACGATATCCCGGCAGAAAACCTCGTAACGCAAGGCTATGGCGAACGGTTTTTGAAAATTCGCACGCAATCGGCGGAACAGGAGAACCGCCGCGTAACGATCAGGCGTGTAACGCCGTTAGTGCGCCCTGTTGCTCAAAGATAAACCTTAATATGTTCGGCCGGCCAGGCGTAAACAGCCTGACCGGCCGAGCATATGCACTTGGCTTAGGCCTGGACGAACTGCACCTTCATCGTGGCGGGATCGCCACCTTTTTTTGTAAAGAACGGCAGCATTTCTTCAATAGGCAGGCGATGTGACACCAGACGGGCCATGTGGCCTTTATCCTTTTGCAGAATTTCCAATGCTTGCGGAATGTTGCGATTAAGCGAATGCGAGCCTGCAATGCGTATCTGGCGACGGAATATCTCAAACGGCGCCACCGAAATACGTGCGTCAGGTGCACAAACACCAAACACCAGCACAGTGCCACCATCTGCCGTGAAGCTGACCATACCTTCCGCAACCTTGGCAATGCCGGTTGCATCGGCGACAAAATCAAAACTCCTTTTCCGCGCTTCAAGTGCATCTGAGCCCGAAACCAACGGTTCAAGTCCAAGGCTCTCGGTGAATGCCAGACGGTGCTCATTAATATCCGCAACGGCAACTTTCGCCACACCTTGCGCTTTGAGCGAAAGCGCAAGCAGCAAGCCTATCGGCCCGGCGCCAAATATCAGTGCTGTCTCAGCTCCTTGCGGGCCGGTTTTCAGTTCGGCTGCCCCAAGGCCGTTAAGCACACAAGCCAGCGGCTCCGCCAAAGCGGCAACATCGAAAGGCAGGTCGCCAATAAGATGCAAGTGCTGTGCGTTGACGAGACTTTTGTCCGCAAAGCCGCCATTATGGGTAACGCCGTAGGCCTTAAGGTCGGCACAGAGATTGGTTAGCCCTTTCTGGCAGGCGCGGCAGTGTCCACACGGTATGTTCGGATCAATCGCCACGCGATCCCCTGGCTTTACGTTGGTCACATCTTCAGCAACCGCAAGCACAACACCCACATATTCGTGCCCCGGCACGAGTGGAAATGCGCTTGAACCATAGCGTCCATACAGCACGTCTATATCAGTGTGGCAGAGACCGGACGCCTTTACGTCAATCAAGGCATGGCCGGGCTTTAGTTCCGGGTCTGCCAGTTGAGCAAGTTCCGCAATGCCATGTCCGGTAAAATATATGGCTTTCATTTCCGCACCTTAGAGCGCATCCCGAAAGCTATGAATGAGCGCTCGGAAAAGATGCGCGTTGGAAAATCATCAGAACACCTATCTGTTTCGATCAGATCGGTGTTCTGATGGATGGCTCAGGCCATCCAGTTGCCACCGTCGACGCCAAAAGTCTGGGCGAGGATATAATCGCTGTCAGACGACGCAAGGAATACGGCCATGCCTGTAATATCTTCAGGCGTCGCAAAGCGACCAATTGGAACCGACTTCGCCACCGCAGCTTTTTTCTCTCCGGGCTTGAGTCCCTCCCATTTGGCAAAATTGGCATCGACCACTTCCCAATGCTCGCCATCAACAACGCCCGGTGCAATCGCATTGACCTGAATATTATGCTTAACGAGAGCAAGCGCTGCCGATTGGGTTGCTGAAATAATCGCGGCTTTGGAGAGGCAATAGAGCGTCACCAATGCTTCGCCACGACGGCCAGCCTGGCTCGCCATATTGATGATTTTACCGCCGCGCCCGCGCGCGATCATCACATTGGATACCGCTTTCATCATGAAAAGCGGACCTTTGAGATTGATACCGAGGACACGTTCATAACTGTCTTCGGTGATCGCATTGATAGGTGCCATATCGAAGATTGCGGCATTGTTGACCAGAATGTCGATGCCACCATATTCCTTATCGATATCTGCCACGACTTTCTCGATATCTGCAAGATTGGTCACATCGAGTTTAACCGCTTTCACGGCGCCGCCCAGGCTACGCGCCGCCTCTTCCGCACGCTCAATATTGATGTCGGCGATGATAACTTTCGCACCCTCGCGCGCATAGGCTTCAGCGAAGCCTAGACCAATACCGCGTGCGGCACCGGTGATAAGGGCAACTTTGTCTTTCAGTCTCGTGGGCATGCTCATGGGAAGTCTCCGGGAGAGTTATTCTCTGCACTCAACGGTGCGTTTTCTTTTCGGAAAGCAGAAGCGGATGACGTTCACGCCGCTCGAGCGCCAATCCATCAGATTTAAAAAGATGGGCGTCAGCCGGGTTAAAGCCAAGATTGGCGATTTCATGCGCGCGCGCGGTGCTGCCGCCACCTGCTTCAGAAACAATCAGATCTTTCGCAGCAGAATTCTGGACGTAAAGGTAGGTTTCACCACCCAGACGTTCCACGACCATGATCTCACCATCCAAAGTGCCATCGGGGGCTGGATGAAGATGTTCAGGACGTATACCGAGAACCAGAGGTGCTCCGATATCGACACCAACGTTCTTGACTGGCACCGTCACACTATTGCCGTTCGTAAGCACGACCGTAACGCCGTCTGCATCGAGTGCTTTCACCTTAACATCAATGAAGTTCATTGTCGGAGAGCCTATGAACCCTGCAACGAACTGATTGACAGGATGATGATAGAGTTCAAGCGGTGAGCCAAGTTGCTCAACCATACCATCACGCAGGACAACAATCTTATCAGCAAGCGTCATCGCTTCTACCTGATCATGCGTCACGTAAATCATGGTTGCATTCAGACGATCGTGCAGACGAGCAAGCTCGATACGCATCTGCACACGCAACGCGGCATCAAGATTCGACAGAGGTTCATCAAAGAGAAAAATCTTCGGCTCGCGTACCATAGCGCGACCAATGGCAACACGCTGGCGCTGACCACCAGAGAGCTGGCGTGGCTTACGATCCAAAAATTTATCGAGCTGGAGCGTCTTCGCCACCTCTTCGACCTTGCGATCACGCTCTGACTTGGAAACGCCTGCCAGTTTAAGCGCAAAACCCATATTGTCGCGCACATTCATATGCGGATAAAGCGCATAGGTCTGGAATACCATCGCCAAACCGCGTTCATCAGGCGGCACATCATTGCATTGCTGACCATCAATCGTAAGATCACCACCGGTTATTTCCTCAAGCCCGGCGATCATGCGCAAAAGTGTGGACTTACCCGATCCTGACGGGCCGACAAACACCACAAACTCACGGTCTTCAATATTGAGATCAACGCCTTTGATGACATCGACATTGCCGTAGGATTTGGTGGCATTATGAAAAGAAAGCGTAGCCATAGGGTTCCCTTTATTTCACAGCGCCGAAAGTAAGACCGCGCACCAGCTGACGCTGGGTGATCCAACCAAAGACAAGAATTGGCGCGATGGCGAGCGTGGAAGCCGCCGAGAGTTTTGCCCAGAAAAGTCCTTCCGGCGATGAGAAGGACGCGATGAATGCTGTCAGCGGACCTGCCTTGGATGCCGTCAGATTGAGACTCCAGAATGCTTCGTTCCAGCAAAGAATGATCGAGAGAAGGGCCGTTGACGCAATTCCGGGCAAACTAAGTGGCAGCAACAGATAACGGATCTGTTGTCCCACTTTCGCGCCATCCATGCGGCTGGCCTCCAGAATTTCATGGGGGACTTCCTTGAAGAAGGAATAGAGCATCCAGACGACAATCGGCAGATTGGACAATGTAAAGATGATGATGAGACCCGTGCGCGTATCAAGCATTCCGCTGTCGCGAGCAAGCAGATAGATCGGCACCAAAACACCCACAGCTGGAAGCATTTTAGTTGAAAGCATCCAAAGCAGAAGGTCCTTGGTACGCTTGCCCGGAAAAAACGCTGCTGCATAAGCTGCCGGCACCGCGATGACAAGCGAGAGGATCGTTGCACCCAAGCTTTCAACGACACTATTCATCGCGTAGCGAAAATAATCCGCGCGCTGATTGACCGCTGTGAAGTTTTCAAGCGTTGGCGAGAAGAAAAGCTTCGGCGGAGCCACAGCGTCGATTTCCGTTTTGAACGCTGCGAGTAACATCCAGAGGATGGGAAAGAACATCAGGAGCGCCACTACCCAGCCGATGATACCGGCAGAGACTGTGGCTTTGTTGAATTTACGTTTTGCAGCCATCTCAGCCTCCTAGTTATCCAGATTACGCGCGACGGTACGGATGAGGAAAATGGCGACGATATTGGCAAGAACGATGGCAATTACACCAGCCGCCGATGCCCCGCCGATATCCCACTGCAAGAGCGCTTTGAGATAGATGAAATAGGTGAGTGTAGTGGTAGCAATACCTGGACCACCTGAAGTGGTGACAAGAATTTCTGCAAAAATCGACAGAAGGAAGATCGTCTCGATCATGATGACAACCGAGATCGGTCGTAAAAGATGCGGCAGGATGATGTAGTAAAACATTGCCGGGCCTTTGGCCCCATCAAGACGGGCAGCTTCCATTTGCTCGCGATCCAGCGACTGCATCGCGGTCATCAGAATAAGCGTTGCAAAAGGCACCCATTGCCATGAAACAATCATGATGATTGAAGCCATTGGGAACTGCGAAAACCAGTCGATCACCGGCAGGCCAAAGCTACGCGAAATAAACGCGAAGAAGCCATTCACCGGATGCATCAGTAAGTTCTTCCAGATCAGTGCTGACACTGTCGGCATGACGAAAAATGGCGCAATGACCAAAAGCCGCGCTATGTTTTTGCCGAAGAAATCCTGATCGAAAATAACTGCAAACAAGACACCCATCACAATGGATATGACTAAGACAGACCCAAGCAGGATCAATGTGTTAGCAATTGCAGACCAAAGTCCTGGATCAGAAAGAAGAAACGAATAGTTTGAAACACCGGCAAAGCCCGTCACGAAGGGATTTATCAGATTGTAATACTGGAATGAAAACCACAGGGTCATCGCCAGTGGCACGATCATCCATAAAAGCAACACAATCACTGCTGGCGCAAGCAGAGGGCCGGTACGGATACTGCGGCGCGACCTGGATGCAAAACGAGGTTTGGTGCCGGTGACGGCAACATTGCTAGATGGCATTGAATGCCCCTCCCTTTCCGCTGATACCCTCACTCCACTAAGAGCCTGCGAAAATTGGAGCAGTTCCGATTAAAGTCAAAACGTCGGAACTGCTCTAACTGATTGGTTCGTTGCATTATTCCCCGCAAAAAATGGTCTACACTTTTGCTGGAAATGCTCCAAACCTGCTGCCCATTTTTAGATCGGCAGCAGATATCGGCAAGTTCTGACTACTTGATATAGCCGGCCTGCGTCATCATTTGTTCAGCCTGTCGCTGTGCGCCGTCAAGCGCCGCATCAACACTTTGCTGGCCAGCCACAGCCGAAGAAATCGCCTGACCTACAATCGTCCCGATTGCCTGAAATTCCGGGATCGCTACGAACTGGATGCCTGTGTAGGGAACCGGGTCCTTGGTAGGCTTTGTCGGATCAGCGGACTCGATAGCTGTGAGAACAGTTTCAGCGAAGGGTGCAGCCTTTTTGTAGTTCTCATTGGAGTACGTTGATTGGCGTGTGCCCGGGGGAACTGCGACCCAGCCTTCCTTCTCACCGACCAGCTCCACATATTTCTTGGAGGTCGCCCATTTGAGGAATGACTTTGCGGCTTCCGCCTTGCTGGTCGATGCCGGAATCGCAAGGTTCCACGACCAGGCCCATGCCGAGCCATTCGGCGTCACTTCAACAGGCGCTTTGGTGAAAGCTACCTTGTCGGCTACCTGGCTCTGTGTCTTGTCGTAGATGCGTCCGGCTGCAGATGTCGCATCAATCCACATCGCGCAATGACCGGTCGAGAAAAGTGCCTGATTTTCATTGAAGCCATTCGACGTAATTCCGGGAGGGCCTGCTTCTTTCATCAGGTCGACGTAGAAGTTAATTGCCTTCTTCCATTCGTCTGAGTTTATCTGCGGCTTCCACTGCTCATCAAACCAACGGCCACCAAATGTGTTTACGAGCGTGCCCAGATAGGCCATGTTTTCGCCCCAGCCCGGCTTGCCGCGCAGGCAGAGACCGTACTGCTCTTTGGACTTATCGGTGAGCTTGGTGGCGAATTCCTTGATCTGCTCGTAGGTCGGCTCATCCGGCATTTTCAGGCCAGCAGCATCAAACAGATCCTTGCGGTAAAGTGTGAATGAGCTTTCTGCATAGAATGGGACGGCATAGAGCTTATCCTCAACCGTCAGGCCTGCACGGACGGGCTTGATGAGATCGTCATAGTCGTAATCGTCACCAAGGTCATCGACTTCAAGCAGCCATCCGGCCTTGCCCCAGATCGGCGCTTCGTAACCACCGATGGTCATGATATCGAACTGACCGCTCTTAGTCGCGATGTCAGTAGTCACACGCTGACGCAGGACGTTTTCTTCGAGAACGACCCAGTTAAGCTTGTTGCCGGTTTCCTTTTCCCATTCCGACGACAGCTTCTGCATAATGATCATGTCAGCGTTATTTACAGTAGCAATAGTCAGCTCCTCAGCTGAAGCAGCCCCAGAAATAATGGCTAGCCCCGCAACTGACGCAATTAGCCCAGCTACATAAGATTTGGTTCGCATATCGTCTCCTCCTTTACGAATGCATAGCAAAATTCTTACATGTGTAAAATTTATGAACAGTAGTTTGCTGCTTGTCAAGCAAGGCTTTTATGCAAATTCTGAGGAGTGATATGCTATCAGCAAAAGCTCATATACGATAAGAAATATTCTGTTTTACTACCCAAAAATAGGTAGACCTCTGTTCGTGTCTTTTCGCAAAAGCGAAATTATTAATTTGAATTCAAATATCTACGCCGAATACGCAGTGCCAAAAAATCTGAATATTGGTGGAGATTACGCGATGTATAACTTTGGCCGCAATCTCTGTGCGAACCAATGATCAGAATTTGGTATTAGAGCGCATCCCAAAAAATGTGAAACGGTTTTCGGACAAAGATGAGCGTTAAAACAAATATTTAGAGCGCCGATCTGATCCATTCAGATCGAAACCCGCTCTAAGCTGAACCGCGCATAATAAGATGGCTATCAAGGCGGCGTACTTCCGTTTCAATGGCGGCACCGCTTTCTTGCGCATTGATGCGTGAGAACAGCATATCAAGCCCGAGCTGGGCGATATTGCGATAATCCTGAGCAACTGTTGTCAATGGCGGACAGGTGAAGCGACTAAGGGGGTGATCATCGTGACCAGCCACACGAAAATCGCAGCCTTCCTCACGCCCAACATGGCGTCTGCGCTCAAATGCAGCAGAGATCACTCCAAAAGCAAGGCGGTCGTTCGCACAGAGTACGGTCCGGGTTGGAAAGCCGCCACGATCAAGAATCCGACCTGCTTCCTGATATCCCAATTCCTCAAAATTCCAGTTCTTCGCCGTCATCGGCAAAACAATTGGTTCAGTGCCAAGTCGTTCCATTGTCGCTATATAAGCGGCGCGACGGTCAAGCGCATTCTGATTGACGGCAGGCATTTCCAGAAAGCATGGATGCTCTCCAGTCCGGCACAAATATTCCGTTATGTTGCCTATACTCTGTCGATTATCCGTACCGACAAATGGCTGATCTTCACTGATACGGTTATCGAGAAAAACCACTGGCATTGAATTTGAAAGACTGGCCAGAAGCTTGGCGTCAGTGTCAAAACCCAGCGGCGCCATGAGAACGCCCGCGATCTTAAGCGACATCAGCGTGCGCATCGCACGCGCCTCCAGTTTTCTATCGCCGTGTGAGGACAACACAATTGTCCAATACCCTTCTGCAAGACAACGCATTTCGATCTGACGGATTATTTCCGCATAAAAGGGATCCGAAATATGCGGAACAATGACGCCGATGTTCTTTGGCTTCTTGCGGTTAAGGCTTACAGCAAAGATATTGGGCTGATAGTTGTAGTCTTTAAGAGCCTTTTCAATGCGGGCACGGGTAGAAGGTTTAACGCTCTCAGGATTGTCAAAATACTTGGACACAGTGGGACGAGACAGGCCGCTTGCCACGGCAAACTCCTCCATCGTCCTGATCTTGTTATCACCCATTATGCGCTCTTCCCGATCCAACCAGATTGTCAACTGGCAGGCCCATTTTCTTTCTATGCGTAAAATTTTTTTTACACAGAAGCAACCCGAATTTATATTTCATACCGTTTCGACACTGATTTTTCATACAAATTTCGTAAGAATTTCGTGATTATGCAGCGTTTAAATCGTTATAATTTTTACACGTGATAATTTTTATATTGACTCGCTGAACAAGCTCTATCATGTCTAGGGAAAGCCCCGCTTCGGGCTAAAGGAGGAACCTGCCCTTCAGGGAGGTTTCATGATCGGCAACGGTCTTGAGCCAGCAGGAAACCATTTTTGTGTCCCAAATCAGAAGGACGATCCGGCGGGTGCCGGTTCTATTCGGAGGAAATCATGTTTCGCAAATCGATCGGCCGTATTCTCTTTTCCGGTGTAGCCCTTGCCATGATGGCGGGTGCAGCTTCTGCTGAAGGTATCGGCGCATCGCTTCTCACCCAGCAGCATCCATTCTATATCTCGCTCGCAGACGCGATGAAAAAGGAAGCGCAGGCCGAGAATGTGCCGCTTGAAGTGTCTATTGCCAATCAGGATCTGAGCAAGCAGCTCGCCGATGTAGAAGATTTCATCACCAAAGGCGTTGACGTCATCATCATCTCGCCCGTTGACAGCAAGGGCGTACGATCGGCAATCAACAAGGCGGAAAAGGCAGGCATCAAGGTCATCACAGTTGACGTTCCTGCCAACAATATCGAGGTCACATCTTTCGTCGGCACAGACAATTTCGCTGGCGGCGAGAAGGCAGGCGATCTGATGGCAAAATCGGTCGGTGAAAAGGGCAATGTTGCCGTGATCGAATACCCGACCGTACAGTCTGTGGTAGATCGTGTTGAAGGTTTCAAGAAAGCCATCGCCAACTATCCGGACATCAAGATCGTATCGATCCAGCCGGGCATCACTCGTTCTGAAGCCCTGGCTGCGGCGCAAAACATCATTCAGGCCAATCCCGATATCGTTGGCATCTTCGGCTTTGGTGATGACGCAGCTCTCGCAGCAGCTTCTGCTGTGAAAGCGGCCAAGCTCGAAAACCAGGTCAAGGTCATTGGCTTTGACGGTATGGAAGAAGCCCGCAATGCTGTTAAGAACGATCCGGTTATGGTTGGCGTTATCGCCCAGTATCCGGACCAGATGGGCAAGGTTGCCGTTGAAACTGCTGTGAAGGTAATCAAGGGCGAGAGCGTTCCTGCCAAGCAGCCGATCGTACCAGGCGTTGTCACCAAAGACGGCGAAACCAAGTAACACCGCGTGGAACGGCGGCACTCCTCCCAGTCGCCGTTTCCATTCCGCGCGCGGCAGCTTTTGCGACACCACACGCCTGAGCTGCCGCAGCGTCTTCATCGACAGCAGATCCTGAGCGCTCATCGTTTCGCCGCGCGGGCATTTGCAATATAACGGAGAGCGGAGGCCCAAAATGACAGCCACCAATTCCGCCCAAGCCATAAGCCCGGATTTGATGAACGATACAGTGCTTGAAATCCGCGATATCGCGAAATCGTTCGGTCCGGTGATTGCGCTCAAGCGTATGAACCTGACTGTCCGTCGCGGGCGTGTTCACACGCTTCTCGGCGAAAACGGTGCCGGCAAATCAACATTGATGAAAATCCTTGCGGGGGTTTTCAAACCAACATCTGGCTCAATCACGCTCAAGGGAGCAGCCTATACACCCAGGAACCCGCGCGATGCACGCTCCCATGGCATTTCGATTGTGTTTCAGGAACTGAGCCTCTGCCGCAATCTCTCTGTTGCAGAAAACATTTTTGCAAATAATGAACCAAGCAGGTTTGGTTTTATTCGCAACGCTGAACTGAATGCAGAAGCCGACAGACTGATCGACGAACTCGGCCTGCCCGTCGATGTGCGCGCCAAGGTCGGCGATCTTTCAATTGCGCAGCGACAGCTCGTTGAAATCGCCAAGGGGCTGAGCCAACCCGCCGACGTCGTCATTCTTGATGAGCCAACGTCTTCACTTTCCGACAGTGAAGCAGAAATCCTTTTCTCGATTATTGAGCGGCTAAAGGCACGTGGCACAGCCGTAATCTACATTTCTCATCGCATGGAAGAAATCATGCGACTTTCCGACGACATTACTGTCGTTCGTGATGGCGAATATGTCACTACCATGGAAAAAGGTCAGACCAGCATAGACAAGCTGATTGCACTGATGGTCGGACGCGAGATGAGTGACATCTATCCGCCGCGTGAGGCTCCTCGTCCATCGGCAATCGTTCCGCCAATTCTCGCAACCAAAAATCTCAACGTGCCCGGCAAATTTCACGATGTTTCCATCGATTTGAAACCGGGCGAAGTACTGGGATTATTCGGGCTCGTTGGTTCAGGCCGTTCAGATGTCATGAAGGCTTTGTTTGGCATGCTCCAGCCAACGGGCGAGATCCTGCTGGACGAGAAGCCGATAACATTGGCTTCACCAGCCGATGCCATCCGCAATGGCATCGCTTTTGTGACCGAAAACCGCAAGGAAGAAGGTCTGGTTCTGCCACACAGCGTAGAACGCAACATCAATATGGTGGCGCTTGGTCAGCTTGCAGGTCCATTTGGCATGATGCGCTCATCTGCGGAACGCTCGAGCGCGAAAGCGGAGGTACTGCGCCTTGCCATCAAGACTGCTTCGCTTGACACCATTGCGGGCTCACTCAGCGGCGGCAACCAGCAGAAAATCGTACTTGCCAAATGGCTCCAGATGAAGCCACGCATACTGATCCTTGACGAGCCAACGCGCGGCGTCGATGTCGGTGCGAAATTCGAAATCTATCGCATCATCCGTGAACTCGCCGCCAATGGCGCGGCAATCCTGATGGTTTCCTCCGAACTGCCGGAAGTGCTGGGTCTCAGCGACCGTGTGGCTGTCATGCATAACAAGCATGTCGCCGCCGTTCTTGATGCCGATGGCCTCACGCCCGAAACCGTCATGAGCTACGCAGCAGGAATGCACAAATGAGCAACGCACAAGAAATCCAGAAAAAAGCCGCGGATGCCGAAGTCCGTCGCTCGCTGTTCTCCTCACCGATGATCCGCCAATATGGCGGTATTGTCATTTCGCTAGCCGTGCTCTGCATAGTCTTTGCTGTGTTGAATCCGCGCTTCCTCGCCTTCAACAATTTCATGAACATCATGCAGCAGGTGGCGGTGATCGCGGTTGCCGCTTACGGCATGACCTATGTGATCCTGCTCGGTGAAATTGATCTTTCCATCGGTTCTATTATCGCTGTTTCCGGCATGGTGGCAGCGCAAGCCTTTGCCATGGGCTTCGGTTTTGCACCCACAGTCATATTCACGCTCGCAGCCGGTGCAATCATGGGCGGCCTGAATGGTGTCCTGTCAGCCAAGCTGATGTTGCCGTCTTTCATCGTAACCGTTGCGACTATGGGCATCTATCGTGGCATGGTCAGCCTGCCAACCAATGGCGCGCCGGAGATCATCGAGAATGATACATGGCTTGCCATCGGATCTGAAAGCTGGCTTGGCCTGCCGATTATCATCTGGATCGTCGGCGTGCTCTTCATCGTCAATTATGTCCTGCTATCCAAGACGGTATTCGGCCGTCGCATTTATCTGGCTGGCGGCAATAAGGAAGCCGCCATCTATTCCGGTATCCGCGTTGATCGCATCAAGATCATTGTTTTCATGCTCTCGGGCGTCATGGCGGCCATTAGCGGCATTCTTCTGTCATCACGCCTTTCTTCTGCGCAGACCAATGCCGGCATGGGCTACGAACTCGATGCGATTGCAGCTGTTGTTCTTGGTGGCACGTCGCTTGCAGGCGGAGTTGGCACTATGGTGGGCACCATTCTCGGCGCGCTCATTATCGGCGTCATCAACAACGGCATGAACATGCTGTCCGTGCCCTATTTCTATCAGCTCATCGTCAAAGGTGTCGTCATTCTTGTCGCCGTCTGGCTCGATGTCCGCTCCAAGTCCGTCAGAACATAAGTAACGGTACACATAATGAAAAAGATCATCACCATCGGCGAAATCGTCGTTGAGATCATGGCCATGGAGACGGGCAACGGCTTCAAGACTGCCATTCCACTGATCGGGCCTTTCGCATCCGGCGCACCTGCAATCTTTATCGATCAGGCCGCAAAAATGGGCCAGCCTTGTGGTATGGTCAGTGCCGTTGGCAATGATGATTTTGGTGCTCTCAATATTGAGCGACTGCAAAAAGACGGTGTTGATGTGTCCGCCATCGGCATACATCCGACTGCAGCCACCGGCAGCGCCTTCGTGCGTTACCGCCCGGATGGTAATCGTGATTTCATCTTCAATATCAAGCACAGCGCTTGCGGTGCTATTGAACTAACGCCGGAAGCAGAGGCGTTGATCGAAACTGCCGATCATCTTCACATCATGGGTTCCGCGCTGTTTTCGGACGGCATCGTTACGGCGATCCATGAAGCGACAGTCCGCATCAAGGCCAAAGGCGGCACCGTTTCTTTTGATCCGAATATCCGAAAAGAAATGCTGGACCTGCCCGGCATGCGTGAAGCACTTGCCCATGCGCTCGAAAATACCGATCTGTTCATGCCAAGCGGTCCGGAAATTTTCCTCTTCACCAAAGCGACAGAGGAAAAGGCCGCAATAGAAGAATTGCTGGAGCGCGGCATCAAAGCAATCGTCGTCAAGCGCGGAGCTGAGGGTGCAAGCTATTTCGACCACTCCGGCGAAGTGTCTTCCCCCGCATTCAAAGTCGAAGAAATCGATCCGACTGGCGCAGGCGACAGCTTCGGAGCGGCCTTCGTCACATGCTGGTTACGTGATATGAAACCTGCGCAAGCGCTGCACATTGCCAATGCAACGGGCGCGCGGGCGGTCGGCGTAAAAGGTCCGATGGAAGGCACATCCACTATGGCTGAAATTGAATCTTTCATTGCAAATAACGGAGTTTCGTCATGAGCAGCACCCAGACCCTGAGCACCCTTCCCGCCCGTTTTTCGAGCGGTGCACGCGGAGGCATCACCTCGATCTGCTCGGCACATCCTCTGGTCATCGAAGCATCATTGCTCGAAGGCATTGCGACCAATACCGACGTTCTGATTGAAGCCACCTGCAATCAGGTCAATCAGGATGGCGGCTATACCGGCATGACACCGGCTGATTTCCGACGCTTTGTTGAGGACATCGCCGCCCGTCTTGGCTTTGATACCAAGCGCCTCATTCTGGGTGGCGATCACCTTGGTCCAAATCCATGGAAGCATCTGACCGCTGAAGAAGCCTTGATAAAGTCCGAAGTCATGATGGACGGCTTTGTGCGTGCAGGCTTCACCAAAATCCATCTTGACACGTCCATGGGCTGCGCCGGTGAACCAGTTGCCCTGCCCGATGCAATTACCGCAGAACGTGCCGCACGTCTTGCCAGGGTCGCAGAAAAAGCGGCCGCTGAATCCGATTTTGATCTGCCTGTCTATATTGTGGGCACTGAAGTTCCGATCCCCGGCGGCGCGATGGAAGAAATCGAAGAACTGGAACTGACCACACCGCAAGCAGCCCTTGAAACCGTTGCCATTCACCGCAAGGCTTTTGCAGCGCTTGGACTGGAAGATGCATTTGCGCGCGCCATTGGTGTGGTCGTGCAGCCGGGTGTGGAATTTGGCAATGAGAATGTCGTCTATTACGATAGCGACAAGGCAACAGCGCTGAGCAGCACGCTCAATGAAATGCCGCAATTTGTCTTTGAAGCCCATTCAACCGACTATCAGCCGGTGGAAGCGCTGTCGGCTCTGGTTCACGACGGCTTTGCCATTCTGAAAGTCGGACCGGGGCTGACTTTCGCACTGCGTGAAGCGCTTTATGGTCTCGATCAGATTGCGGCTTTTCTCGATAAGCTTCCGGAAGAAGAGACAGTTCGCGGCAAGCTTGAAAAGCTGCTTCTCAGCGAGCCTAAGAACTGGGAGAAATATTATCATGGCGATGCAGAAGAGCTGCGTCTTCAGCGCCATTTCTCCTATAGCGACCGCATCCGCTATTATTGGCCGCATCCAGAAGCAGCCGCTGCCGTCGATTCGCTGCTAAAGCGTCTTGAAGGCCGCAAGATCCCGGAAACGCTAATCAGCCAGTATCTCGGCACGCTTTATCCAGCGGTCGCATCAGGCAAGGTTGAAGCAACTCCACATGCGCTGATGGTCGAAGCCGTCCGCAATGTCATTCGCACGTATGGCAAAGCTGTCGGTACGCATTGACAGTTTACACTGGTCAAGGAAAGGGCGGCCAAAAGGCCACCCTTTTTTCTTTATGCATTCAGAGATGCTATATCGATTACGAACCGATAGCGCACATCGCTTTTGAGAACGCGCTCATAAGCTTCGTTGATGTCCTGGATATTGATCATCTCGATTTCCGAGACAATGTTGTGTTCGCCACAGAAATCCAGCATTTCCTGTGTTTCCTTAATCGAGCCGATCATCGAGCCCGCAAGGCTCTTGCGGCCAGGAATAAGCGAGAACGCATGTACTGGCACCATATCTTCCGGCGCACCAACGACGACCATTGTGCCATTTACTTTGAGCAAACCAAGATAGGCGTTCCAGTCAATCGCTACACCCACCGTGCAAATGATCAGATCAAATGTTCCGGCAAGCGTCTCGAATGTTTTGCCGTCACTGGTAGCATAATACTCTTTTGCTCCAAGCTTCAGTCCGTCGTCCTTCTTTGAGAGCGATTGGCTAAGCACGGTGACATGCGCACCCATGGCATTTGCCAGCTTCACGCCCATATGACCAAGACCACCCATACCGACGATCGCGACCTTTTTGCCGGGGCCGGCCTGCCAATGACGCAATGGTGAGTAGAGCGTAATGCCAGCACAAAGAAGAGGTGCTGAGGCATCAAGCGGCAGATTGTCAGGTATGGATAAAACATACCCTTCCCTGACGACGATCTGATCCGAATAGCCACCTTGTGTCGGTGTCTTTCCGTCCGCATCGACACTGTTATAGGTCTGCACCAGACCAGGCAAATAATGTTCATTGTCGAGATCGCGCGTGGCACAACCGACACAGGAATCGACAAAACAGCCAACGCCAACCTTATCGCCAACCTTGAATTTGGTTACATTGGAACCAACAGCCGTTACGACGCCGACGATCTCATGTCCTGGCACAATCGGATAGACTGCATTTTTCCATTCGTTGCGAACGGTGTGAATATCAGAGTGGCAAACGCCACAATATTGGATTGAAATCACCACATCGTCCGCATTTGGTTCGCGGCGTTCAAACGTGAACGGAACCAATGGTTGATCCGCATCAGTAGCGGCGTAACCTCTTGCAATAGCCATAATGAACTCCAATCATTGCAGTGAAATTGGGGAGAGAAGGGACGCTGCAATATGAACCAGTTTCTTAAAAGGAGGTAGACCGATCCTACAAGCTTCTTGCACGATCCTGCAAAAATTGGTGTATCCTCCTGGCAAGCTGATCTGTCAGGCATACATAAGTTGCGGTTCAATCAGTTCCGAAATGAGGTTATATGAGATCACCGGCAGACGCATATAGCGAGCTTGCATCCCTCGCGGCGCGCTTTGTAAAAGAAGACGGTGAAGTACGAACGGCTATCGACGGGCTGTCATTAAGCAGACGTTCGGCGCCAAGTATTCCGTGTCACAGTAGTTATAGACCTTGCCTCGCAATGGTTCTCCAAGGCGCAAAGTCGTTGCAGCTCGGGTCTGCAACAATCAACTATACCACGGGTGAGTATCTGGTGACATCGCTGGACTTGCCCGTCACATGGCGCGTTTCTGAAGCGAGCCTTGAGGCACCACACCTTTGCCTGTCGCTGGCAATTGACAACGAAAAGCTCGTTAATCTCCTTGGGCAGATGGATATTCGGCGCAATTCGAACACGTCCGAGGTAAAAAGGGGCATAGCTGTTAATGCTGCCCCCACTGAGCTGCTCGATGCTACGATCCGGTTATTACGCCTTCTCGATACACCCAGTGAAATTCCTATAATGGCACCTCTTGTGGAACAAGAGATCCTATACCGGTTGCTGACTGGGTCGGATGGTGAGAGGCTTATCAATATAGCCACTGTCGATAGTCAGGCAAACAGGATAGCGCGCGCGATTAACTGGCTACGGCAGAACTTTGCTCTTCCGCTCAGGATAGAACAACTTGCTGAATACGTGAACATGAGTGTTTCATCATTTCACCATCACTTCAAAGCAATCACTGCAATGACGCCAATACAATACCAAAAGCAGCTACGGCTTAATGAAGCGCGGAGATTGATGTTGGTTGAGCGACTCGATGCAGGTACGGCAGGGCATCGTGTAGGCTATCAGAGCCCTTCCCAATTTAGCCGCGAGTACAGTCGATTTTACGGCAACCCACCGCTTCGTGATATTGAAGCTGCTTAAGCCTGACATCGTGTGGTGGATTTGAAGTTCCTATGACTTGTCTTTTCGTCACGTTGGGGAACTTCAACTCTGTAAACTACGTTATATCCAGAGCCACACTTGATTATCTGCTCATGAGGCATATCCCGAAACTGAATTCTCTGCAAACCCTGAAGCGTCGATCTGATTGAATCAGATCGACGCTCTAACTATTTGCGTTGAGGCATGTCTTGAATTAAGCGGCGCGCGCAAAAAGCCAGACGCTCTCGCGTGGGATATCGACCCAGACCGGACCTTGCGGCAAAGCCTTTGGACCAAAGGCTTTGGCTGCAAAATCTCCGGCGCGCAACCGATATTCCCAACGGTCACCGAGATACAAGCAAGCGTCGAGATGCATCTCCTTACGGTGCTGACCAGGGGCATCGTGCACGGCAATCTGCTCAACCCGGATCACGGCCTTATCATCCTTTTCGTCGCTTTTCCCAACGATCACACCATCCAACTGCCAGTTGGGTCCGTGGATGCTGGCGGCTTCGCCTGTCCGACGTATCTCACCATTGGCGATATTATTGGCCCCGAGAAAATCGGCCGCATAAAAGCTTTTCGGCTTGGTGTAGATATCTTGTGGTGTTCCTTCCTGCACGATGGCACCGTTGCGCAACAGCAGGATGTTGTCGGATGCAGCAAGAGCTTCCGATTGATCATGGGTAACAAGAACACCGCAGATTTCGAGATCAAGGATCAGTTTACGTATCCAGTAACGCGCTTCTTCGCGTAGCTTTGCATCGAGATTGGAAAGCGGTTCATCCATGAGAAGCACACGCGGTTCATAGACCAATGCACGACAAATGGCGACGCGCTGCTGCTGTCCACCAGAAAGCTGATCTGGATAACGCTCGGCCAGATGGCCGAGCCCGATCTTTTCCAGCGTTGCCTGCACGCGCTTACCTGCCTCCACCTTGTTGACCCCACGCAGTTTGAGGCCATAGGCGACATTTTCCATCACGGTACGATGAGGCCAGAGCGCGTAAGATTGAAACACAAGGCCGATATTGCGGTTTTCCGGAGCAACAGTCAGTCCTTTGCTGCCATCGAGCATCGGCTTGCCGCCGATACTGATCAGGCCTTGCTCAGGTTGTTCAAGGCCAGCAATGCAGCGCAGCAAAGTCGTTTTGCCGCTGCCCGATGCGCCAAGCAGCGAGACAATGGAGCCGCGTTCAGCCGTGAAGGAGGCTCCTTGCAGAATATGCAAGCCACCGAGATATTTGTGAACGTCACGTACAACGAGTTCAGTCATGGATTTTTGCTCCCAGACGAAGGGCGAGACCAAGGCCTGCGCCGGTAAGAACGATACTGACAAAGGCGAGTGCTGCAATCGTGTCCATTGCACCCGACTGGATCATCGACACCATCAGAGAGCCGATAACTTCGGTTCCAGCGCTCATGAGATAAATGCCGGTTGCGTAGTCGCGTAAGAAGACGATCATGATGAGCGCCCATGCGCCAACAAGTCCCGGACGCACGATAGGAATGACGACATCACGCCAGGTCTGACCAATGGTTGCGCCGGTCGTGCGCGCTGCTTCTTCCAGTTCCGGGCTTACCTGAATGAGCGTGCCTTGCAGAAGACGAAGACCATAGGAAAGACCCACAATCAGATAAGCGATGAACAGGCTTATCAATGTCGTTCGCAGTGGCACGAGGAACGGGATGAACAGGAAGAGCCAGAAGAATGCCAGACCGATAATCAAGCTGGGCATGGAGCGTGGTAGCAGGACCATATAGTCAAGAACGGTATTGGAAACGTCACGATTGCGATGACCGGCAAGCCCGACGACCAGATAGAGCGCGACCGCTACAGCTCCGCCTACAACCGCCAGAATGATCGTATTGAGAACGCCGCGATAAAGGCTCGGCACTTCAAAAAGAGCGTTGAAATGCTTTGTTGTGAGATGAGCAAACGGATTGACGCCCTGCCCCCATGCATCAACGAAAGCGCGCAGTATAATGCCGCCAATTGGCAAGATAACCGACAGGAAGAGCCAGAAACCGATAATGGAAAGCGCGATAATCTGCCCTGCCCGACCAAGGCGCATGACGGTTGTACGCGAGCCTTTTCCGCCCAGTGCCGCATATCGGCGGCTATGGCGCAACAGGCGACGCTGATACCATACCAAAGGCAAGGTCAGGAGCACCAGCAACACAACCACAACGGCCATCAGCTGATAGGTTGGAACACCGAACAACGTGGTAAGCTTATAGATATAGGTCGTCAGAACATTGATGCCGCTTGGATCACCGAGCACCAGAGGTACACCAAACATCTCAAAGCCGATCAGCAGGTTAAGTGCTGTTGCGAAGATCAGTGCAGGCAGGACCATCGGAACCGTAACATCCCAGCAGACACGCCAGATGGGCGCGCCGGTAATACGCGCTGCCTCTTCCAGATCGGAAGGCAGGTTGCGCATGGCGGCCGATACATAAAGATAGACATGCGGAACATGGGCAAGCCCGGTAACCAGTACAATGCCACTCAACGAGTAGATATTCCATGGTACGAAACCGAAGATGTCGCGTACAAAGATCGACACAAATCCGGATGGCCCGATAGCGACCGTATAGCCAAACGCCAGCACCAGTGCTGAAATAAACATCGGAACCAGCACGATAACTTCCAGCGCCTTGCGAAACCGGACGTCTGTACGAGTGAGCAAGAAGGAGAGCGCTGCGCCAAGAGGAACCGCGATCAGCACCATGCCCACAGCCATGATGACTGTGTTCCACAATGCATCGTAAAACATCGGATCAACGAGGATGTATTCATAGGCGCTTAGCCCCAATTGCGCATTCGCACTGAAAAACGGGCCATCGAGAAAGCTCTGATAAATAATCAGGCAAATAGGCGTGAGGACGCAGAGAGTCAGCAAGCCAATCACAAGACGCCTGAAGAGGAGCGCTTCGCCCGGTGCGCGAGGGGTCCTCAGACGCACGTGGCGTGGCACTTCGTGGGTCAGTTTTTGGGTATAGGTATCCGCCGGCATGGATTGTAACCTCCGGGAAACAAGCGATTTACAAGAATGGAACTGCCTGAGGGCAATGTTGCTCCGAGAGCGGGCCAGGCATCACTGTCTTTACGGGGGAAAAGACTTGATGCACTGGCCCCGTCCCGGGAGGAGCCGTTTTAAGCCAACAGGGCTCAGATAATGATCAACCCTTCAGCGCTGCGCGCCATTCATTGAGGAATTTCAGTCGCTTCATGGGATCCATGAACTGAAGAAGCGTTTCATCAAGCGCGATTGGTTTGAGGTTACCACCAACCAGCTCATTGAGCGTGTCGATGTTATAACCTTCTGTTGCATCCTTACGCAGTGCAGGCATTCCCTTGGAAGCAAGGGCTGTCTGGCCTTCCTGAGAAAGCAGAAAATCGATGAACAGCTTTCCAGCGTTCGGATGCGGCGCATCTTTCAAAACACCCGCAACCCGTGAGAAGGCGGGCGTATAATCCCTGCCGAAGGCAACACCGAGATTTGGCGCACTCTTCACCCAATCCAGGGCGTATGAACCGATCAGATTGTAAGCAAGAACATTCTCGCCCGAAACCACGGTTTCACGCATCGAGCCGGTCGAGGAATAAGATTTTCCCTTAGCGGCGCCGAGTGCTTTGGTCAGATCCCAAAAATTTTTGGTATTATCCAGATCGTTGGTCTGAATAAGGAAGCCGACGCCCGACTTCTCCGGATCAAACGTCGCGATACGACCGCTATAATCGCCGCTGGAAATGAAATTGATCAGATCTTCGCGCGTTTGCGGAACCTTGTCCTCTGGCAGCGCTGTTTTATTGTAGATCATGCCGATTGGCTCGATCGATGTCGCATAAACGATATCTTTATAGACTGCCCAGCTCGGCAGTGACGAACTCTCAGCTGATTTATATGTGTCCAGATATCCATCGACTGCGAGCTTCACGCCCTGATCCATTGCCGAGGTCCAGAACACGTCGCCACCCACTTGCTTCGCGGCGGCTTCCGAGATCACACGATTATAAACGCCGTTTGTACCAATATCGTTATAGTCGACGCGGATACCAGGATACTTTTTTGCAAATGCATCAAGCGCTGCCTGTGCCTGTGCCTGATCAGTCGCCGAATAAATGGTGACTGAACCCTCTTTGCGAGCCGCTTCCACGAGGTCCTCGCCTGCCGCCAGCGCTGGCATGGCTATAGCCAAAGTTGCCGCGCTTGAAATCAGGGCATAAGAAAAAGAATGCTTCACTTCCGTAGTCCTCCCAAAATGATTTCTAATCTCAAGGAAGGACTCACTGCGCGAGCTGGTAAGTTTTATACTTACATCCGAGCACTTTGCATTTCGATTTTACTGGGCAAAGCAATAGTATTTCCGCTTCATATGAAGCAGACTAAAGTTTTCAGCAAATCGATATCCTCCCAAGGATATAGGAAAACTCTTCGCTCCCACGAAAAGCTCGCCATAATACATAGAATGATTGCCTAAACTGTCAGCAACCTGTCAAAATCGGACAGGATTTTGTTGCGAGTGATAATTTTTCGTGCAATTTATGAACTATGCGCATCCTATTGGTCGAAGACACACGGGATGTCGGGGAGGCAATCAATCAACGGTTGGAGCGAGTGGGACACTCGGTTGATTGGGAGACAGACGGGTTAGCCGCGGCTGAAATTCTCGACTTTACCGATTATGATCTAATCATTCTTGACGTCATGCTGCCCGGGCTTGGCGGCTTTGAGATATTGCGTCGTGTGCGCGCCGCGAAGAAAGTCGTCCCAGTTCTGGTTCTAACAGCGCGCTCTGAGATCGAGGATCGGGTAGGCGCTCTCGACCTTGGCGCAGACGACTATCTGGTCAAGCCCTTTGATTTTCGTGAACTGGAAGCGCGCGTACGTGTTTTGCTGCGGCGCAACAGTGGTGAAACGACCAATATCATCGCTTGCGGCAATTTGCAGCTCGATAGACAAAGCCGCAACGTGCGCATAGGCAATCGCGAGGTTCAGCTGAAACGACGCGAAATTGCTATTCTAGAGGTTTTCGCTACCCGTCCGGGCCGACTGTTCAGCAAAGATGAGCTGATGGATACTTTGTTCGGTTTTGATGAGGGCGTCAATCACAACGCAGTCGAGCTTTACATCTCCAGAATACGCAAGAAAATCGAAGGTTCGGGCGTATCGATTATCACTCAGCGCGGTATTGGCTATCAACTGGTGATCGATGAGAATGCGTGAACCATCGCTCTTTTCGCGCCTTGTCGTTCGCGTCGGAATGGTTCTGCTGATCGGAGCGAGCATCCTGATCACAGCAGCATGGTATTATGGTCAGACCGCCGCCAATAAAACCTATGATCAGCTGTTGCGCGGCGCGGCCCTTCAGATCGCCGACGGCATTACCCAGATTGATGGCAAGCTGATCGTGAACCTGCCGCCTTCTGCTTTTGAACTTCTTGGCTTTGCCGAAAGAGACCGCATTTTCTATCGCATCGTTGGTCCTGATGGGATGGTCGTCAGCGGTTATCCCGATCTCAATATCGACGACGACTTGGTTGCTGCGCGTCGCGATCCGAAACTGGAGACAGAAAAATATCGTGGTGCGGAAGTTCGCATTATTACCGTCGCTCGCGCACTTGCCGATCAGGCGCAAAGTGGATGGATTTATGTTGTTCTGGCCCAGACCACTGAGGCGCGGCGGACGCTTGCCAGCGAGGTGACGCAAGGTGCCGTGCTCATTGTTAGCATCATGATTTTACTTGGGCTTGGCGGGACATTTCTGGCTGTGCGCTATGCACTTAAACCTGTAACAAGCCTCGCCCATGCGCTGCGATTGCGAAATCCGGAAGACTTGACCCCGATGCAGACACCTGCGCCGCAGGAATTGCTGCCATTTGTGGGTGCAATCAATCATTTCATGACACGACTGGACCAACGTGTTGTGCGGCTTCAGCAATTCATTGCCGATGCCGCACACCAGATACGCACGCCCCTGACTGCTCTTTCCGCTCAAGTTGATATGCTGGACGAAGATCGGATGAACCAGGCGGACCGGGAACGTACTCAACGTATTAAAACGCGCACGGGCGAACTGGCACAATTGACCAATCAACTACTCAGCCACGCCATGGTCATCCACCGTTCAGGCATCATCAAGCTTGAGAAAGTCAACCTTGTTGAAGTGGCCCGCATGGCGTTCAATCACACAATTCCCCTGACGATAGATCCGGATATGGTCATTTCTTTTGAGGCCGGGCAGCCCAGTTTGATTGTTAACGGTGACGCGGTGAGCTTGCGGGAAGCTATTGCCAACATCATCAGCAATGCGCTGCGCCATGGAGCAATCTCGCGTCTTGATGTGCGCGTCATGCAATTCGAACAGCGTATCTGCGTTGAAGTCGAAGACGACGGTCCCGGCATTCCGCCGGAGAATTGGGATCAGATGTCACGTCGTTTTAATGCCGCTTCCTCTAAAGCTGCTGCCGCGTCAGGCCTTGGTTTCGCCATAGCGGCAGAAGTTGCGCTGGCACATGATGGTCTGATCCGCTTCAGGGAAAAAGGTTCAACAGGCTTTACTGTGATACTCGATTTGCCATGTGCATCGGAGAATGCATCTTGAAAGTCTATCTCCTAGCCACTTTTTTCACAATCATAACAATGGGCATGGCACACGCTCAATCAGATGAAGGCACAACGACGCACTTCCCGGCATTGCGCGAAGAGACCGGCCGGCTTGTGATCAATGGGGCTGCGGACACCTCGGCCTTAAAACCATTGGTTCGGGATTTTCAAGAAGTTGAACCACATATCGCTGTTGAGTACACTGATTTTGTCACCAATGACCTCTACCGTGAGGCTGATATAGCTTGCCGCGAAGGCAAGAGTTTCGGCGATCTTCTGATGTCATCTTCTGTGGACCAGATGGTGAAACTGGCCAATGACGGATGTGCTGTACCGCATGTCTCTGCTCAAACGCGGGCAATAGAGAACCACGCCAATAATTGGCGCGACGAGGTCTATGGCTTCACCTTTGAACCATCTGTCATTGTATATCACAGTGATTATGTCTTGCCGCAGGATGTTCCTCATACGCGTGGTGAGCTCGCTGATCTGCTGCGGCGTAAACAGGAATACTTCAGAAGACATGTTGCTACCTATGACTTGCGCCAATCCGGGGTTGGCTATCTTCTCGCCTTCCTCGACGCAGAACAAAACTCTACCGCTTATGGACGATTGCTGGAGAGTATGAGCCGTGTCGATACTCAGCTTCGCTGTTGCAACAACTCGATCCTGGCCGATATTGAAGATCAAAAAATATATATAGGATACAATATCATAGGATCTTACGCCTATGCAGCGAGCCTGCGTAATCCAAAGCTGAAAATCGTACTACCACGCGATTACACTCTTGTTTTGAGCCGTGCTACGCTCATTCCGCAGAAGGCTAGCCATCCTGAACTCGCAGCGCGTTTTATCGATTATCTTTTGTCTGAGCGTGGACGGCGAGTTGCAAGGGAAAAGGCATTCTTCTTCTCACGAGATGGTGCGCTGCCTGCAGGGGTTGATGGCCCACCATCGCTCGTTGAAAGCGGTGTCGGCCGCCCTGTTCGTATTGGCCCAGCCCTGCTTGCAACTCAGGATGAAGCCCAACGCAAACGATTCATTGATGACTGGACTGATGTAATGGCTTCAAAAGACAACCGTACAACCAAGTGATCACCATACAAATTTAAAATGCGTTTGTGCTTTTGTAGGCGAACTGTCCGATTATACCGAAGCGATCTGCTTGCTTTATTTCAGATGTGTTCCGGCAGACAAACTCTTCTAAAAATGGCCTTGACCGTGTCGCTATAGGGGCCCGCTGCAGGTGCTCTAGCAAGCGAAGTAACAATTTGGGCGCAGACCTGATGATTGTAAATCGCTTTAACAGTGTTGCCGATACCGGTAAGGACAGATGTCCTATCCCATGGAATATTGCAGTTCGGTGAGGGTCGTTGCGACCCGTCAGCCTGGGGCCTACTAGGCTCCATTGAATTACGTGTCTTGCCGATCTCACAGATTTTCTTCGTTCGGACTGGCAACGAAGGCAATCCCTCCATTAAAAAAGGGGGACTACCTAACCTTTTGACAAGTTTACTGCTGTAATGAAATAGAACCCCTAAAATTGGCATCAATTGCACCGGCTTTACTGCGCATTGTCGAGGGTGTCATCCCGAAGCGCTGACGGAAAGCCCGGTTAAAATATGAAAGGTCACCAAATCCCATCTCATAGGCAATCGAACTGATTGCTGTTCGGCCTGAGCTCATAATAAGCATCCGCGATGTATCCAAACGGCGTTCGAGCACGTAGCGGGTAAAAGTCGTCTCTTCCGCTTGAAATAATTTCTGAACTTGTCGAGGCGTGACACCAAAGGTCGAAGCGGCCAAAGCGAGATCAAACGAACTGTTTGTCAAATTACATTCTATAAAAGCTTTGATACGCGAAAGACTTATTCCTGATCGAGCATCATTGCCTTCATTCCTAAAAAAATCGAGCACCATAGGCAGCACTTGCCGGAAATGGGCAACAACAAGTTCGGCTTCTCCCGGAGCATGCCCCCCACGCATCAACAAATACGCGCCATGGGTGATAAGGAGCTTTAGTGGAGGATAGGCCTTCGGGATCGGACGCATGAAAAACTCATCCAGCGATCTGCGTGCAAAAGGAAAATATCCTGCTGGCAACCTGCCACAATCAATGCGTCCGCCTTGTGGAAGTTGCCATTCAAACGGCAAACTTGCCGACAGGAAAACAACTTCACCAGCCTCAACATTCAGTGTCCTCCCCGATTGAAGAATACTGAGCCGACCTTCCATGCTTCTAACCATAATAATCTGATCTGACAGATGTTCTCCCTTCGCGCTGAGCACAATTTTGCAGCGGGGGAAAAAATAGGTCATAAGCCTCAGCTCGCCTACCAAACAATAAATGCCTCGAACAGCACCATGTCCTGTTTCTTCGACGGAGAGGCAGACATCACCAATAATCGTGGTGAGCGCCGAAGCACAGAGTTTCAGACTCTTCTCATTCCCCAATTCGGCAATATTGAACTGCTGCGGAACTATCGTTTCGATCTGCTTAGACGGGTTCATGATGCATCCTTGCAACACGGGTAAATGACCTCCGGTCAGTTCGTCCTGGTCCTATCAATTTTCGCATAAAACCAAGCCGAATACGCAGGCCTCCCTATAAGTTGACAATAATGATCTAGTTTAAACAACTTTTATCGTGACAGCCAGTGCTGTCTGCGCCCGATAACGGCGGAACGAAAGCGGAGATATTTATGGACGGTCCTTCTGCTCGATCACCATGTCCTTCGCGTCCGGGGACAACTGCAACTGGCGGATGGAAGATTAGCGTAGCTGACACGCTACCCTTCGGATTTCATTGACTATTCTTACTTGGGGAAGAAGATGAACAGGCAATTTATAGTTCTGCTGCTCTCAGGCTGCGGATTAACGACAACAGCATTTGCACAGGAAACTGCAGGCAGCGAAGCAGGGGTTACGCGGCTGGACCAAATTATCATCACCGCCGGACGCAATGAGAGCTCAATTGCCGCTGTTGCTCAATCCGTTCAGGTGATTGATCGGGAACAAGTCGAAGAAGCGATGCGAATCTCGCCGAATGCCAGCGACTTGATTTCGCGCCTGGTTCCCGGTTTCGCACCAAGCAACCAGACCATATCCGGCGCGTCGGAAACATTTCGCGGTCGCAGCGTTCTAATCATGGTCGACGGTGTACCCCGCAATACGCCGCTGCGCGACCTGTCACGCATCCTGTCGATGATCGACCTTAATTCTGTTGAACGCATTGAGGTCGTGAACGGAGCTTCGAGCCTCTACGGTGCTGGCGGGACCGGTGGAACGATCAATTTCATCACCAAGCGAGGGACCAGTGACAAGCCGACCATCACGGTGCGCACCGGCCTTTCCGGCTATACGGAAAACCTCGGCAAATCGACAGCGCCGGAAACGAGCATCTCCATTGAGGGACGAAAAGACAAGCTCGACTATTACTTCTCCGGAACCGGCGATTGGACCCGCCGCACCTATGACGGACATGGCAATGAAATGCCATCCGACGCCATGCTTGGGCAAGGTGGCGGCGACAGGATGGTCAACGGCAATTTCTTCGGTGTCGTAGGCTACGAAAGCGGTCCGCGCCGATTTGAAGTAAGCTTCGACTGGACCTACGCCAAGCAGAAGCCGGAATGGTTCACAGACTACACAACCAACCCGGTTTCACCGAGATTCGGTTCAGCTTACACCGGCGAACCACTTCGCGAGGATTCCAAATATCTGACAGCAAAATATACCGATCAGGATTTTGCGCTCGGCAATCTGGAAGTGAAGGCTTTCTATAACAAGATCTTCAAACAGTCCCCGTTCACCGAACTTTCGGCTGTGAACACTCAGGTCTATTATTCGGGAAATCCCCGTCAGCCGACCGCATGGTTCAACCAGTCGAAATATGATTTTGACCGGACGGGCGTGAACATGACCATCACGACACCGATGGATTTCATCACCAACGGCAGCAAGCTGACCTGGGGCGTGGACTACGCTTACGACAAGGTGGCGCAGACCCTCCTGAACGACGAAGATGCAATTGCCCCGATGACGCAGAATTCCATCGCGGCTTTTGCGCAAGCCGAAATTCCCGTTACAGAGCGGTTCCGTCTGCAGGGCGGCGCACGTTTCGACCAGTTTTACCTCGATGTAAATGACTTCACGCGACCAACAGCAGTTGCGTGGCCCGCGCGGTCACTGGCGAATATCTATCCGGCGATCAGTGTGCTCGGTGGCTCGTTCGACTACAACGCATGGACCTTCAACGCTGGAGCCGTGTACGACGTCACGGAAGAGGTGCAGGCCTTCGGCAATTTCTCGCAAGGCTACAGCCTGACGGATATTGGCGCATTTACACGCCGCGCGGGCGTCAATTCACTTGCAGAAATCTGTGATGCCTACGGCTCGATAGCTGCCATCTATGGCTGTAGCGGCACGCCTGACTACACGATCAGCTATGCAGACATCGCGCCAAAGCCTCAACTGGTCAATACCTATGAAGTGGGCCTGCGCGGCGATTGGGGCGATCTTCGCAGCACCGTAAGCAGCTATATTTCCACCTCCAAGGATGGCGTGAACTACGACATCGCGGCAAACCGTGTAAGCCAGCAGAAGGAACGTATCTGGGGCGTGGAGGCACGAGCCGACTACGACATCAATTCGATGTTCACCATCGGCGGTCTGGTTGCCTATCAGGAAGGCAAATACGACGCCAACGGCGATGGCAGCATCGGTTCTGACGAGTACCTTCCTAACAACCGTATTCCGACCACATGGAAGGGGCTCGCCTATACGACGGTGTCATTCGAAGGTGGCTACAAGGTCCGTGGCGAAGTTGAATATTTCTCCGGCCGCGACCGCATCAAGGAGCAGGAGATAGAGGACGCCACGCTGGTGAACATGGCCTTCTCAAAAACCTTCGAGAACGGCAGCGAAGCAAGCCTCGCCGTCCGCAACGTCTTCGACACCTATTATATCAACCCCACGGCAACGGCCACGCGTAACGCACCCGTCGCAGGATTGGGACGCAGCGTTTTCCTCTCCTACAAAGTAACGTTCTGAGACGGGGTCGTGCGATGAAGAAGCTTATCAGTACCACGGCCTGCTCGGCAGGCCGGGAATCCGACAGGGGCTATCGGCGATGACGATTACCCCCTCTTCCATCGCCCGCCCCTCCTCACGAACACGGTTGTTCTGTGTCCTTGCGGGGCTTTATCTGGCTCAGGGCATTCCGACCTATCTGTTTGCTGCCGCCCTGCCTCCCATCTTACGAGAGCAGAATGTGTCACGCACCGCGATCGGTATGTTTTCCATTCTACTTCTGCCCATGGTCCTGAAATTTGCATGGGCACCTTTGGTCGACCGCTTCAGGCCATGGGCACGCTCTCACCGTGCCGGTTGGGTCGTCCTTACGCAAAGCGGGATCATTGCAGCCATTGTGTGTCTCATCCCGCTGGGACCGGATAATGTAACCGGGATTTTCGTTGTCGGCTTTATCGCATCGCTTTTGCTCGCCACACAGGACATCGCAACCGACGGCTATGCTGCAAAATATCTTGATGAGACAGACAGGCCTCTTGGCAACGCCATCCAGGGTGGTGCGGTCGCATTCGGCGTGCTGATCGGCGGAACGCTGGGACTGGTTCTTTATCACCACGCAGGCTGGGCGATCATGCTTGGCACGATCGCGTTTCTTTCGCTCATTCCTCTGATCGCCGCCTTGTCGATGCGGGAAACCGATCCAGCACCTTTGCTCGACGGGCAAGCTCTTTCACGTCCCTCGATCATGCATTTCCTACGCCGCACCGAAGCACGGCAGATCCTGTGGATCGCACTGATCTATCGGGCCAGCGAAGGGCTGATGAAAGCCATGGAGGGACCTTATCTGGTGGATGCCGGCGTTCCGCTCGACGTGATCGGCTACCTGTCGGGTGCCGCCGCAGCAACCGCAGGCATTGCCGGCTCTGCTATCGCCGCCGTTCTTCTTAGGCGCAATGGTGTCGCCGCTGTGCTTGGGTTTCTGGGGGGCTTGAGAACAATCTGCTTCCTGCTGTTCACCCTGCATGCCTTCGGCGCACTGGGTGGAATCTGGCCGCTTTACGGGGCATCGGCATTTCAGACGATCATCCGGTACATGGAGATCGTTGCGCTCTACAGCCTTTTCATGAGCGTCACATCGCCCGATCAGCCCGGAACTGATTTTACGATCCTCGCCTGCGCGCAGATTGTTGTCTATCTGGCTGGCTCGATGGTTTCAGGCATCCTTGCAGATCGACTGGGCTACGGCCTTCTCTTCGCTCTGGCCGCAGCGCTTTCGGGGCTGGCCGTTCTCGCAACGATTAGCATGCTCAAGACACTACCGACCACAGGTGCTGTTGCCATTCGCAGGGAGCAGTCATGATCCGGCATCCCTCTTCTTCATGCATCTCGTGCCCTCATCGTGAAGGCGAGAAGCGCCGCCGTGGCAGCAAGGGTCGCGCTGGCAAAAAGCGGTGCCTGCGCAGAGACTGTGAAAAAATAGCCGCCGGAGATCGCGCCCGCTCCCTGGCCAAGTACATGCGCACTTGCAAGCCAGCCGGCAGCAGCACCCTGTTCTCCCTGCTCCATCCGGCCGGTGAGCCATCCAAGATAGTTGGGCGTGGCAATCGCCATTCCTACGCCCCCCATCACCAGTCCGCTCAAACTTGCATATGCGAGAGGTGTCGCCGCCACGAGCAGGACACCAGCAGCCAGAAGAACTGTGCCAAGGATAACACAGCTCCTATTGCCGAGCCGCAACCGGGGAATGACCAGTATCTGCGTCGCGATCATCGCGAGCGCGACGACGATCAGCGTGATCCCCGAAGCAGCCGTCGCCTCGACCGGACCGATAGCAAGACGCAGTTGCAGCAACGGCCCGAGGATCATCTGAACGTGTCCGAAAGACATCGTGACCAGAAATCCAAGTCCGAGAAACGGCAGCATGCGTCCGTCGAATGGAGAAAGATATGCTCTGCTATCGGAACGCGGATCAGCTTTGCCAACAGTGTCGTTCGCAGCAGGCACCAGCAGGAGACTGAGCGGACTTGCAACAAGCAGCATAAGTGGCAGAAGCGGCGTGACACTGGCGGTCACTGCCGCAGCCGAACCCAGAATGCGGCCAATGCTGAGACCAGCACTGAGCCGTGCCAAAGCAACGGTGCGCTCCTTTTGCGGCAACAATCCGGAAATCCAGGCTTGAGCAATCGGCATAATTCCAGCGGATGCCGCCCCATAGACGAAGCGCGACATTACGAGCAAGCCGAGAGCCATCACATAGGGCAGCGGACCTGTCATCATCAGCACCAGAAAGATGAGCTGCGCCAGCAGAAGTACGAGCCCCAGCCAATACAAAGCGCGCCGCGCACCAATTCGAGTGCCGAGCATTCCGCACAAAGGAGCACTGACAACGAAGGCCACTGCACCAAGACCCGCCGTAAGACCGATTTCACCCGTTTGCAGACCCGTCGCAGTCGCGATGAGTGGGACAAGGGCAATGAATGCTGTCTGATTAAAGCCAATAGTCGAAACGGCAATCGAGAGACGAGAAGATATTTTACGCGCAGTCGCATCGATAATCATGGAAATCACCGCATGTTTAATTTTCGATACCGTTAGCAACGTCAACATAACATGTAAATAAAAATCTGAAATTATTTCGGAGAAGCGAAATGAACAGAGTAATTAATACGAATTACTTCGCTGTATCGGAAAATATATTACTTAATTCTCTAATAAGAGAATGGGAAAATTGGGAAATAATAAAAGAAAGCCTGTCAAATCCGTACAAAATCACAAAAAAATTCCTGCTTCTGAATCTTGCAGCTTCAGATACAGAGGTCAGGGTGCCTGTAATTTTCTGGTCGCTTGCCGGATATCATTGTTTCGGCACGCCCATGTGGAAATCTAATGGCGGCCGGCTGGAACCCATAAGTTTGCCGGAACTGGCGCTTCTGCTACTCAAGGAGAATGAGATCGGCGGCGACGTTTTCCCCGATGCGAAACTACTCTTCCAGCAAAGAGTACTGGACAGCATGCGGTCAATCACCCGCCTTCTCCGGGAAACCGCCGATGAACGACCTTTTGCTGAATCCGATCCTGATTTCATCACAGCCGAGAAAGCGTTGCGGTTCGGCCATGCAGTACACCCGTTTCCACGTAGCCGGGATGAATTCACTGACGAAGACAACCGTCGCTTCGGTCCGGAATATGGCAATGCCTTTGCTTTGCGGTGGTGGGCGGTCGAACCGGAACTGCTGGCACAGGGAGCGGCTGATGGCTTCGACGTAGCCGATGCTATCGCATCCATCGCGTCGGATTCCCGACTGATTGAAAAAGCAGCCGGACAACAGCTTATTCCATTGCATCCATGGCAGGCGGCTCGCCTTTCGCTACGCCCGGATATCCAGCAACTGGAGCGTCAGGGCACGTTGATCGATCTTGGCAGCGGCGGCCCCGACTGGCGCGCGACCAGCTCGTTACGCGCTATATATTCCCGCGAGAGCGACTGGATGCTCAAGTTCTCGCTCAGCCTCCGGCTGACCAATTCGCGCCGCATCGTAGAACCAGGCGAATGCCTGCGGGGCATCAACGTCCATCGGCTCATAACGGGAACAATCGGCGAAGCTTTGAAAAAACGCTTTCCAGATTTTCACATCATGGGCGAGCCGGGCTGGATATCCCTGCGTTTGCCAGACGGTTCCATCGACAATGAAACGATTGCAGTTTTCCGGGAGAACCCGTTTCGCGGTGAACAGCAACCGCACGCAGCCGTTCTTGCAGCGCTCTGCGAACGCCATCCAGATGGGAATGGCAGTCATGTCGCAGACCTCATAAGCCGGATCGCTGCATCGGAGGGCGCTTCAGAGACCGATGTAGCGAAGCGCTGGTTCGAACGCTTTCTGGATATTGCCATTGCACCTTTCATGATTGCCCAGGGTGATTACGGCCTGCTTTTTGGCGCTCATCAGCAAAATCTCGTTCTTGGTCTCCAGGACGGCTGGCCGAATGCACTCTATTTCCGTGATTGTCAGGGCACGGGTTACGTCCGCTCGTTCTTGCCGTTTCTGCAAGAACACCTGCAGGAAGCAGGTGCTGCGACCGACCATGTCTTCGGCAGTGACGAAGCTGCTCAACTGGTTGGGTATTATCTATTCATCAACGGCGTTTTTGCACTTATCGCCGCGCTCGGCTCAGCGCGTTTCATGGATGAAAGCGAACTTTTTGCGGCCCTGCGGCGCTTTCTGGAACAGCTTAGGAAGCAGCCTGTGCGGGACAAGACAGCGCTGGATTATCTCCTTCACAGTCCCACTCTGGTCGCCAAGGGAAATTTCATGATCTCGGCTGGAAACGTCAATGAAAACACCGACGTGACCGATCCCCTCGCCTCTTACATCCGGTTTTCCAACCCCCTTTTGACACGGTGAATCCATGAATGTTCAAACGAAAAGCAGTGACTATGAACGCATTTCGCCAAGCACGGAAATAGGTGGTGAATTATCCTGGCATTATTGCGCGACGAATTCCGCGCGACTTGCTGCAAGGCTGGACAAGAGTGGACGTATATCCCTGTTCGGAGAAGCAGGAGCGTTTCGCGCCGAAGCAAACCTCAATTTCGACCGGCAGACAATCACGCTGCGAGATGTCAGACTCGATCCGTTGCATAGCGATGCGACCGTGCTGCTTGCTGCCCTGTTGGATGCGGTGTTTCTGCGTTTTCCCGACATTCCATCTTTGGCGTTGCCGCCGGCCAGCGAACTTCCTCAGGTCAATACTTTGGCTCTGCGGGAAGCCGAAGGGCTGTCCATAGTGGATCGCAATGTTTTACGCCAGTTGCCCTTGCTGTGGCGCAAGCAGGCTGCGCATATGCCTTATCCCAATATCCGATCGGCGCTTGGCCCGGCTGACCGGCTGCCATTACTTCGTCCTCCTCGTCCATCCGGTGTGTTTTACGAACGCTGGATACCGGAATTGAACAAGACCGTTTCCTTCCGTCCCATTGATCGCCGTACGGATATGGACCTGTTCTATGGCTGGATGAACCAAGGACGCGTCTCATTTTTCTGGGAGCTTGCACAAAGCCCGGAGGCGCTCGAGACCTATCTTCTGGACCAGGAGCGTGACCCGCATATCTTTGGTGTTATCGCGACTTTTGATAACGAGCCGACTGGCTATTTCGAATTCTACTGGGCGCGTGAGGATCGTCTCGGTCCGCATTATGAGAGCGAGGATTTCGATCGCGGCTGGCATGGCCTGATCGGCAATCCCCGGCACCTTGGCCGCCCCAAGACGCTCGCACTTTTCCGCTCGGTCACCCACTATCTTTTCCTTGACGAGCCTCGAACGCAACGCATCGTTGGTGAGCCACGGGCATCCCACCAGAAGATGCTCAGCTATTGCGCAGATGTGGCCTATGACAAGGTGAAGGAATTCGATTTTCCTCACAAGCGCGCCGCCCTAGTGTGCTGTGAACGGGACCGCTTTTTCAAGGAGGTGCCGTTATGAACCGTCAACCAGTCTCCGGGGCTCTTCTTGGCCCGCTTCCGGGCCGCAAAGCGGTTGATGACGAGATATGGGGAATAGTGAACCGAACAACCATTGCCAAAACCATCTCGGAATTATCGTATGAGGAAGGCTTTGCGCCCGTGGCTTTGAACAAGGCAGAAACGACATGGAAACTGGCGCTTGGCGATGCTGTTTCTTACCGTTTTGAAGCGCACCGTCGCATCTGGGGGCAATTGCACATAGATCCGAAAAGCCTTGTCCGGGTGACACCGGCAGAAGAAGCCCCGGCAAATGACGCAGTCCGCTTTCTGGCCGATGCGCGTGGTATTCTGGAGATTTCGCCAGCCACGTTCTGCACTTATGCAAAGGAGCTTTACAACACGCTGATGGCAGATGTCCGCATTATGGCGCGCCGCGCTACCTTTGATGCGGATGAGCTGGCAAGCCTGTCCGATATGGAGTTGCAGACGCTTCTTGACGGCCATCCCAAGGCACCGGCAAACAAGGGACGGCTGGGCTGGGGATTGCAGGATATTGAAGCCTATGCGCCGGAATTCGACGCGCCGATCCAGCTTTTCTGGCTCGCCGCAGCACGCAGTCATTGCCAGTTCGCACTTGCACACGATCTTGCAGAGCCTGAGTTGCTTGGCGAATGCCTCAGCACAGGAGAACGAGACAATCTGCTTGCTGCGATGAGTGACGCGGGTGTCAGCCTCGACACGCATATGCTGCTGCCCGTCCATCCCTGGCAATGGCAATCGATGATCGTCAGCCAATATGCCAGTGAGATCGCTGCCGGACGACTAGTGCCGCTTGGTTATTTCGGCGATGCCTATATTGCGCAACAGTCCCTACGGACACTCGCCAATCAGGTTCGCGGACGAGCCCTTCATGTCAAACTGCCGCTCACCATCCTGAATACGTCTGCCTGGCGCGGCGTCCCCGGAAAATATATGCGGATCGGACCAAAGCTGTCTCACTGGCTGGCTGAAACAGCCGAAAACGATCCGGCGCTGAAAAATGTCCGGATTCTGCAGGAAATCGCCGGTGCGTTTTACCCTCATCCGCACTTTGCAGCACTGAAAGGCGCACCCTATCAGTTTTGCGAGATGCTGGGGGCCATCTGGCGGGAGAGTCCGGAAAAGCACTTGCCGCAAGGGTGGCGTCCCATGATGATGGGAGCGTTGGCGCAGTCTGATAATGCGGGGCGTCCCATTATAAGCGCCCTGATCGAACGATCCGGCCTGTCCCATGATCAATGGCTCGAACGTCTCTTCGATGCAGTCGCAGTCCCGCTTTACCATTTCTTGTGTTGTTATGGGGTTGGGTTCATTGCGCATGGCCAGAATATCACGCTTCTTCTGGACGGCGACATTCCTGCCGGTGTGGCGATCAAGGATTTCCAAGGTGACACCGATCTGATTGACCAGGAATTTCCAGAGCTGGCAACACTCCCCACAGATGTAAAGTCGACGTTGAAGCGTCGACCGGCGCCCCATCTGCAGCAGCATCTCCAGACCGGACATTTTGCGAGCGTGCTGCGGTTTCTTTCCGAAGCACTGGTCGCTCACGATAGCTATCCCGAATTATCGTTCTACATGCACCTCTCGGCTCGGTTGAGGCTTTATCAGCAACGCCACCCGGAACTGACCGAACGATATACAATTTTTGATCTGTTTCTTCCGAAAATACCGCGCATAGCCATTAATCGTGTTCGTCTGGCGATCGGCTATGGCGACGCCAATGAACGGCCTGTTCCCGCTCTTGGCACCGAACTGAACAATCCTCTTTACCTCGCGGAAATGGCGTCCCTCTCCTCCCGGAAGACGCAAACCAATATCAATGAAGGAGTTTCAGTATGACACATTCCATTCTTGATCTGTGTGGAATTGGCGTTGGTCCATTCAATCTCAGCCTCGCAGCACAGCTGGATTCAATCGACGGCGTAAACGTCCAGTTTTTTGACCGCAAACCCAATTTCGACTGGCACCCAGGCATGATGCTACCCGGCGCCGAGCTCCAGACCTCTTTCATGAAGGATCTGGTTACGGCCACGAACCCGACGAGCCCGTGGACATTTGCAGCCTATCTGGTTGCTCATAAACGGTTCTATGAGTTTCTCAACGCTGACTACGACGCCATTCCCCGCAAGGAGTTTGCGCGATATCTGTCTTGGGCTGCAGGGAATATTCCGAGCCTGAACTTTGGTCAGAATATCCGTGAGGTTACGTTTAGCGGCAACCATTTCCAGCTGACTTTCGATAATGAGGTCCGAACGGCCCGCAATCTCTCCCTCGGTGTGGGATTGAAGCCCTATGTACCTGAATGGGCCGGATCGGTAATCGGTGATCGCGCATTCCATTCAAGCGAAGCCGTACAGAAACTGGATAAGCTGAAAGGCAAGAGGATTGTGGTTATCGGCGGTGGGCAGAGCGGTGCGGAGATATTCCAGCACCTGCTGGAACGAAGAGATTCCGATAACGAGATTAGCTGGATTAGCAGACGACCGAACTTCCAGCCGCTTGATGATTCACCGTTTACTGACGAGCACTTCACACCGCAATACGTGGCCAAGTTCCATCAGCTTGCTGAACCGCGGCGGCATGCAATCGTCGAGCATCAAAAGCTTGCAAGTGACGGCATTTCCGCTTCGACGATCAGGGCTATATATCGGCGTCTCTATGAACAGCGTCATCTGGATGGCGATGCCCTACAGGCCACCCTGCTTCCATACCGGGAAGTTCTTGACCTCAAGCAGGATAGCGCAAGCCTGTCGATCGTAATGCGCAACGGTTTCGACGGCACGATCGAGATGCTGAGCGCCGATCATCTGATCTTTGCCACAGGCTACAAATTTTCGCTGCCTGAGTGCCTCTCTGCAATTCAGGACCGGCTGTCAATTGTCGAAGGCAGGTCTTTGCGTGTCGGCGCGGATTTCGCTCTCGACTGGAACGGGCCAGCCGACCGCCGGATCTTTGTGCTCAACGCTGGCAGGCATTGCCACGGCATCGCCGAGCCGCAATTAAGCCTGATGGCCTGGAGAAGCGCTGTCATCACAAATGCGCTTCTAAAGCGCGCGCATTTCGATCTGGAATTTCCCGGCACCGCTTTTAGATGGGCGACGAGTGGCGTTGATGCGAACTGCTCTGCGTCAGCCATTTCGTAACAACTGCGGCTCGTAATATTTCAAAATCCATCGGAGGTACAGATCGTAGCTCTGATGGCATCAAGCCCCCTATGTTAGGGGCCACTCAACAATGCGGGTAACGGTGATAACTCAAGATATCGCGATCATTAGCGCTGAAATTATTGCTTCGCCAGCGAGCATGCAACCAGGAGCTAAATACAAGGGCACCCTGGTGTCCATGGTTTCAAGGCCGATATTAGTGCCAGAGCAGATGCGGCAATTGCCAGCAGACCGCCATCATGCCCACCAATATCAACGACGATTAGGCTTGCATTGGATGCGAGGGCGAGGAGGTAGGTAGCCAGGATATGCGTTCAAATTCGCCTGACCACCATCGCCTACAATATGAAACGGAGCTCAATGATCATCGCGACAGCCATATAAGTTGAATAATGCGGCCGCGAGGGCGGCCTATGATCGCCATACACGTACATAGAAGTGAAACCATCTGTTGCAAAATAAGGGAGAAGATGGACCGGAACAGGTTAAACCGTTGGATGTTTCCAAGATCAATAATCGCATCTAAACGAAAGATTCCTTGCAGTTTAGTATCTCCAGGACCTTTAATTTCTGCAAGGGGATCGGGTCATGCCATTTACTAGCGAGCTTTATAAGACCATCTTTACGCCAGATGAGCTCAAATGCGTACAAAGATCATACACTCTTTGCTGCGAATTGTTGGGCAGTATTCCTCACTCCTCCGAAAGCGAAAATCTTTTAGCACAATTCGTTTTGCGTGCGTTCGAAGATTCGAAACACGATCCAGAGCTGGCGGCTCAACGCGCCTTCGAAATGGTTCGGATGCTGCAATAAACCTCGCGCACTTCCAAAACACCGCGGCCAGCCAGCAATGTGTGGTCGTCCGCTTTGACACCCGCCGAACCGACTTATCCAGCGATCGCGTCGATAGAAGCTATCACAAGTGATGTCGCGAACCATGCGGAAGGCAGACGGGAGTGGGGCATTTCATTTTACCGACCGGTCATTTTCAGAACGGCCTCAGGCAAACGCTCGCCCTTGAGTTTGATCTTTGAAGCCTTGGCATCAATTTCTACAAGATCGTCCGCTGTCAGATCAAATTCAACCGCCCCAAGATTTTCGTCCAAGCGATGAAGCTTCGTCGTCCCTGGTATCGGTACAATCCAAGGTTTCTGCGCCAGCAACCAGGCGAGCGCGATCTGGGCAGGGGTAACACCTTTGCGATCAGCAACACATTTCACCACGCCGACCAATTCCATATTGGATTTCCGGAACTCCGGCGCGAAACGCGGCACGATATTTCGAAAATCCCCCTGCTCGAAAGTCGTATTCGCATCGATCTTACCCGTGAGGAAACCTGCCCCAAGCGGGCTGAAGGGAACAAAGCCTATGCCGAGCTCCTCAAGGGTCGGAATTAGTTCCGCCTCTGGGCCGCGCCAGAACAGTGAATATTCGCTTTGCACCGCGGTGACGGGCTGGACGGCATGAGCGCGACGGATGGTCTGGACACTGGCTTCCGACAGTCCGAAATGCTTGACCTTACCGACCGCAATCAACTCCTTAACTGCTCCCGCGACATCTTCGATTGGCACTTCGGGATCAACACGGTGCTGGTAAAAGAGATCGATGCGATCTGTCTTCAAACGCTTCAGTGCCGCATCTGCCACCGCTTTGATATGATCAGGCCGACTGTTAGTGCCGCCGCTGCGCGCGCCCGTTTCGAGGTCTATATCGAAGCCGAACTTGGTGGCGATTACTACCTTGTCACGAATTGGCTGCAGCGCTTCACCGAGCAGCGTCTCATTGGCGAACGGCCCATAGGCTTCGGCAGTGTCGAACATCGTGACCCCACGGTCATGCGCAGCGTGGATGAGCTTAATCATATCGCCCTTTTCGGCGCTCGTTCCATAAACTCCCGTCATACCCATGCAGCCGAGGCCAAGGGCTGAGACTTCGAGGGCATTTCCAAGTTTGCGTAGCTTCATAGACTTTCTCCAATCATGTACTTTGGCCTGGCTTTAACGTCGCGACGCGGCCAGCCATCTGGTCACTTGTGTGAGTGTTCGACGCTCTTGGTCAGCTTCGATAGAAAAACTCTCTTTGAGGAGCGCATCGGGGGCATGTTCGGCGAGTACTGACTGGCTGTTGCCAAGCCCGTAACCACCATGTGTGACGAAGGGCACCAGCCTTTTGCCCGACAGGTCGTGGGCTGAAAGAAAGGAGCGAATTACCGGCGGAGCAGTCTGGCTCCAGATTGGAAAGCCGAGATATACCGTACGGTAGGTGGACATATCTGCGACCGTCTCTAACAGCTCCGGCTCAAAGCCCGCGTCACGCTCGCGCTGTGACTGCGCAACCGTTTCCTCGTAGTCTTCCGGATAGGGTTCTGTCGGCTTGATTTCAAAGAGGTTTGCGCCGACAGCACGACAAATTTGACGCGCAATCACGGCGGTGTTTCCGGTTCGCGTAAAATAAGCGACACACGTTTCCGACCCGACGTCGACAAGCTCTTCGCTAACCGTCGCGACGGAGTTGTCAGCAAAGGATAACAGCGCCGGCGTCGCCAGCATTGTTCGGCGAGTGATCTTGACCAATGGCTTCACCTGGTACGTCCTAACTCACTTGATCTCTTTATCCATCGTTAACTGAAGTTTAGTGCCTGCTGATATCCGCGATAAGATGCTATAATTCGAATAGGCCTTTTAGCGGAGCTAATAAATCAAGATGGAAAATCTGAAAGATCTTGCCGTATTCGGAACCGTTGCCCGGGAGCGCAGCTTTACCCGCGCTGCCGCAAAGCTGCGTGTTTCACCTTCCGCGCTCAGTCAGACAATCCGCAATCTCGAGGAGCGACTGGGAGTGCGGCTCCTGACCCGCACGACACGCAGCGTTGCTCCAACCGAAGCTGGCGAACGCCTGCTGCGAACCATCACCCCCCGCTTCGAGGAAATAGAAGCCGAACTGGCCGCACTGAGTGCGTTTCGCGACAAACCAGCCGGTACTATACGCATCACGGCTGGCGAGCATCCGGCAATCTCGGTCCTGCAACCGGCGCTGAAAAGTATCCTGCCGGATTATCCCGATATCAAGGTCGAGATTATCATCGACTATGGCCTCACCGATATCGTCAAGGAAGGCTTTGACGCAGGCGTGCGCATGGGCGAGCAGGTAGCAAAAGACATGATCGCGGTACCTATCGGCCCCCAGATGCGAATGGCAGTTGTCGCTTCGCCCGAATATTTCAAGCGATACCCGATCCCAAAGACACCCCAAGACATGACCGCGCATAACTGCATCAACATACGCCTGCCAACTTATGGCGGAGTGTTCAGCTGGGGTCTGGAAAAGAAGGGCCGTGAAGTGAAGGTTCGCGGCGAAGGACAGCTCATATTCAACAGCCTCGCCATGCGGTTGTCATCAGCCCTGGATGGTCTTGGCATAGCCTATATGCCCGAAGATCAAGCGCTCCCCTACATCACCGACGGGCGGCTCATCCGGGTTCTGGAGGATTGGTGCCCCTGGTTTCCCGGCTATCATCTCTATTACCCAAGCCGACGGCAGCAATCGCCGGCGCTGGCACTCCTAGCGAACATTCTTCGTTATCGCGGCCGCTGAAGCCATTTCATCATATAGCAGGTAAGCCCGATGGGGAGGCCAGCGATTGCACGCCACGCCCATGCGCAACGGCCAGCACAGGCCGGAGATCACGGCAACGATCAATGGTTTCGTCGCTCATTTCGGAACCCTTTCCACGCTGCGGATGGCGGGTTCACGACCTCGCAAAAGAGGTCGCTATGTCGTTCCGTCAAGCTTCTTTTCGGTGAGAAATTTCGATATCTGGTCGGCGATCTCGGCATTGTTCAGGTCGGACATGAGGAAGTGCGTGTTACCGCGGATGCCGATATCTGGCAGGTGCACCAGCCTGGCATCGCCGCCGCGCTTGTTGATCGCCTCAACCCAGACCTTCGCCATGGCGAGCCGCACACGCCAGTTGTCCTGGCCACGTTCCGTGGTCGGCTCGACCGGAAAATTGTCCCCGTAGTAGATGATGATCGGGATGCGGGTGAGCTTCTCGAAATCAGCCAGAGGCACGGCATCGGGCTTCAGCGTGCCAGCGGCGCTGGGCATTTCCGGGGGCAGCTCGCCCTCAGGGAAGATGAAGCCGCTACCGGGTTCCAGCGCGACGATCCCCTTGACATTCTGGCTCTTGATGGCCGCCAGCCAGCCGGGACCACCCGCCTGCGAGTGCGAGAACAAGATGCCGGGTCCGGTCCTTTCGAACAGAGCCGCCAACGCATCTGAGATGACCACAGCGTCGTAGGGTCCGATGTTGGGCGTCACCGAGCGAAGGAATTGGTCCAGCGTCTCCGGCTTGCGGTCGAACTGGACGCTCTCGAAATAATCAGGCCATTGGCCGATACGGAACTGGTCGAAGAACAACTGGTCGAATGGAACAGGCTCGACGCTCGCAGCGACGGTGCTGTTGCCCGCCCGGCCACGGCGTGGCTGATCCACGACGTAGACAGGAAAATGCCGGCGCAGAAACATTGTCTGGAAACCTTCGCGCCCATCCGACGTCGTTTCCCAGCTGCGACCCGACTGGTAGGCACCATGCAACATGACGATCGGCAATGGCTTCGGATCCTGGGGAATCTGATAAAAGGCATAGAGGTGATCGCCATGGAAGCTCTGCCCTTCGGCGGTCGGATTGTTATTGTTGCACCTGCCTGGCGTCCTCACCACCGTCCCGCCAACGGCCAGGCTTCCCTGTTCCTGAATTGTCAGGGGCTCGAACTTTGCTATCTGTTCAGCCATAGAAGCGGCCGGAGATAGCAGGGAAGCCACCACCATCAGGGACGCGATGAATTGATTGCATGAGTGCAAAGCATTTATCCTTCTCGGTGTTGTTGCGCCAGGAAAGATAGAGGCAAAGCCATCCCGCAATTAGATGACCATATCCGGATGCGTCTTTAAGGATAGCTTCATAATAAAGGTGGACGGACGCATCGTCTGCAAGCTCGTAATGGCAAAGAAATTGTAAGCACAGTGTATATCGCCAACGGAGGCCCTGTAACCTTAATGTCGTTGTAATTTGGACGAGGAATTAAGCGCAATGCATCCGTCTCTTTCCTCGCTTTATCACCGCCTCGCTTTCAAGCCGCGATTATTGCGAAAGCCGTATAGCTATATTTCGGGTTTCCGCTGATCTTACGTATAGTGGAAGATATGCTGGCTTACCGGGTGGGTCTCGCGATCCATATGACAGTACTTGAATGGGCTTGGAAGTTCGACCGTCTATGCCAACAATATCCCTCGTCGGACACCACTCCTAGGTAATAAATGGAACCGGGATGAGGTTGTCATTACGATCAACAGTGAACACCATTTTCTGTGACGTGCAGTCGATCAGTAGAGTTTTGCGTTGAATAGCATTGAGAAATGTCCTGTTGCTACATCAACTGTGTGCTCATATTGCAGCGCTCATTCATCTGCTTTCCATGATTTTCCTCGGCGGCACTGACCCTGATTGATAGAATTCACAGGGCACAGCTGTGTTCCGAATGGGGCGAAGCGGCACTCGGAACCTTCCGCGCACGTCGAATTGCTGAGCGCAAGTCAGCCAGTATGTGCAGGCTTGGATAGTGGCTAGTTTCACTTTTCCCCGGACGTCAGGCCGTGGCTCCGACACGGTCGCCTCGTTATTTCAGCTCCTGTTCCGACATCCAAAACGAGGTCGGATAGGACAAAACTTTGAACGAGCAAAAGTGGAGTTAATAAGTATAGTATTGCGTGACGCGTTTCTTTTGACTAAAAGCATGCCCGATTGTGATATCCCAACTCAAGGCATTCATCGCACATGACGTTACAGTCAACCGAAAACACGCATGAGCTTATTTCAGTTTATCTCCGACAACTGAAATGGCTGCGTGACACGCTTAAAAGGCGTGTCAATTCTCATGAATTGACGGAAGATGCGCTGCAGGAGACTTGGTTCAGACTTTGCTCAATAAAAAGTAACCCTCAGGAAATTCGCGACCAACGCGCTTTTATCCTCAGAATTGCAGGCAACATAGCAATTGATCTGGTGCGCAAAGATAGACGTCATAATGCACTTTGCATCAGTGACGAACAGGTGCTTGAGGTGATAGCCGATAGTTATCCATCACCCGAAACTTTTGCGCTGGATCGCGACAATCTTCGCCAACTTGCAATTGCGCTTATGCAGCTTCCCCAAAAGGCACGTTCCGCGCTACTTCTTGCTCGATGTGATTGTCTTTCTCACAGAGAAATTGCCAATCAACTTGGGGTTTCTGAAAGCATGGTGGCGCGCTATCTGGCGCAATCGCTTCGCCATTGTCGAGATCATTTTAGGAATCTTCAATAATTTTGCACTGTGCGGTGCAAGTTTCGATCTATTGTTTCGTCATATAAAGGGTAAGTGCGTTTCAGGCCGTCTGGCGAAATTGCATGTTTTTCGAGCACTAATCATCACATGGTTCATGACAGAAAAAAGTTTGACGTCGATATCGGTCTTAGCAACGCAGCGATTGACTGGGTCGTTAAACTGAGCTCAGAACGCGCTACTTTAGACGATCACGCCCAATTCAACCTATGGCGTCAACAAAGCAATGAACATGAACTGGCTGCGCTGGAAGCTGAGAGCCTTTGGCACGGTATTGGTGCGACGGAGCGACGGACACACAAAGCTCAACGCAATGGACGATTCACACGCAGAGCCATTCTGGGTGTGGCACTAATTGGCGCAACCGGGTTGGCCTTCCAACGTGTAGGCTTTTTCGGACCACGCCTTTATGCCGATTATGTAACCAGTACAGCCCAACAAAAGACGGTGCTGTTAGACGATGGCTCGACCGTGGTTATGAACGGAAATTCAGCTTTTTCGATGGAGTTAAACAGGCGGGAACGTCGTATTTTCTTATTTGAAGGACAAGCATTGTTTCAGGTTGCGAAAGACGCATTACGTCCTTTCATCGTTGAAGCAAATGGCGGCGAAACCCGTGCTGTCGGAACCGAATTTGACATCGATATACGTCCCCGGCAGGTCGTTATTACAGTGTCCGAAGGCATAGTCGATGTTTCGAGTGGGGTAAGGACTACGGAGGCCGATGGACACTCTGTCAGAGCACACGCTAATCAGCGTGTGACCTACCGGCCCCATGGCGCGCCATCAGCGCCGGAAGAAATTGATGCAGATGTCGAGACGGCCTGGCGTCGTGGGAAACTGATCTTCAATGCCAAGCCGCTTGGTGATGTCGTTGCAGCTTTATCAAGATATCGCTCTGGCAAAATTCTTATTGCCGACAACCAGCTGAGCTCTCTGGAAGTAACGGGCGTATTTGATCTGGCGCAGCCCGAAACCGTGCTCGAAACGATTGAGAAGACTTTACCTGTATCCGTCACGCGGATGCCGTTTATAACCATCTTACGATGAGACATCATGTAGGCTCAGAGCTTAGATGACTGGTATAATCAAGTTTTTTATTATTTCTGGTGTAAGATTCAAAAATTCGTTTCGTCCTTGAGACTGTGAGGGCTGTTGAGGCTGCATAACGCAGCGGATCAGCTGAAAAAAATGATCAGGACGGGCGAAATTCCATGCGCAAAGCAATAACAAGTAAACGCAAGCGGTCGATTTCAAGGAGCGCAATTAAGGGCGGCCTGTTCGCATCCGTCGCGATCATCAGCACAATTCCGATGGCTCAGTTTAGCGCAGCATATGCTCAACAGGCCTCCGCACAAACTATCGCGTTTAACATTCGTTCGCAAAACATGGGCACTGCTCTGACTGCTTTCGCAGATCGCGCAGGATTGAAATTGTTGCTGCAGTCGAGTTTGGTGGCAGGAAAAACAAGTCCGGACGTTCATGGTTATTTTACACCTGAACAAGCACTCTCAAGACTGCTGTCGGGGTCAGGTCTAAAGTATAGCATTGACGGCACAACCGTCACGATTGCTGATCCAACACGCGATATTCAGTTATCTCCGGATGCCTTAAACACCACTTTGCTGGACACAATAACGGTCACTGGTGGCAATGGCATTTTGGCTACAGAAGCACCTTACTACACAGCGGCACCAACAGCTTACATTTCCGAACAGTCCATTGAGCGTTTTAGAGGCTCCAGCCCTGCTGATATCTTCAGAGGTACAGCTGGCGTTATGTCTGCTGAAGCACGCAATGGCGCTGGTTCTATCGATGTAAACATCCGCGGTATGCAGGGGATGGGTCGCGTTAAAACGACGATTGATGGCGCTGAAAACGCGATCAATATCTATCAGGGCTATCAGGGCATTTCGAACCGCACCTTTGTCGATCCGGATTTGCTTGCAGGCATTGAAATCCAGAAAGGTTCGGACGCAGCATCAAGCGGTATCGCCGGTACTGTCGCGATGCGTACCGTGGAAGCTGGTGATATCGTCAAGGAAGGCAATCGTTTCGGCATTCGTGTGAAGGGCGGCTTTGGTACTAATTCAAGCAAGCCTGTTGCTGACACGGTCGCTGGATATCAGGTGATTAATAAAGGTTATGCTGGTCCCCAGATTAATGACCCAGAGTTACCCGATTACGATAGCCTGTTCGTTCCATCGGTTACATCCAGTGACGATACAATGAATAGGCCACCATTTCTGGAGCCAACGAACGGCTCGGGAAGCATCGTCGCTGCTATGAAAGAAGAGCAGTTCGAACTGTTGGCAGGCTATGCATATCGGAAACGCGGAAATTACTATGCTGGCAAACATGGCTCGGCAGCCGAGGTTATTGAACGCGGCCCGTCATCCGTCTGTTCAACATTGTCTTGTCAGCTAAATCCCAGTGATCCTTATAACTGGATGTGGTATCCGCAATATATGGAGCATACGGGGCTCACAAACTATCGTGCGGGGGAACAGGTCCTCAACACGCAACTTGAAACCAAGTCCTGGTTGATCAAAGGCAAGTTCAAGTTTGGCGATGGGCATAGCGTGCAACTCGGCTATACCGGTTTCCAAAGCATCGCGGGCGACCGTATGGCATCTAATCTCAACGGGCTTAGCGCCAGAGCTCGCCAGCAGAGCAAGACCACTGATGCCGACATTCATACCGGTACATTTAAATATCGCTGGAACCCTGAAGATAACGACTTGATCAATGTCAAATCGAATATCTGGGTCACGCGTCTTGAACAGCGCAGCCCACCTGCTTATGGCGGCAGTGCCGGTGCTCCGGCAGGTTTCAAGTCTGGTCCGGATTTGTGGACCTGGGGTGCAGATATCAGCAACGAATCCCACCATGCTACGGCCTATGGCGACCTCGACCTGACTTACGGTGCTTCCTACAAACTGGAAGACACATCTCCGTCCGATGGCACGCGTAAATGGGATACTTGGCTTGATCTGCGGGATGGCAAGCGCGAAGAAGCTGCAACGTATATTAAGGCAGCATACAAGCCAATTGATTGGCTCACGCTGAACGGCGGCCTGCGCTATTCCTATATGTGGTCGAAGGACAGAAGTAATCCTACGGTTATTTTGCCCGAGATGGATTACTCTATGGCAGCCGTTAAAGAAGGGGGCTTCAGTCCGTCCGTCGGTGTAACGATCGAACCGGTCAAAGGCACACAGTTTTATGCAAATTACTCCAGCACTCTTCGCGCTCCAAGCATTATGGAATCCGTTACGGCTTTTAGTATGAATGTAAATGCCGATACGAAAGCGGAGCGTTCAAACAACTGGGAAGTTGGTGTAAACTTTGTTGAGGATAGTCTCATCGCTGATACCGATCAGGCAATGGTGAAGCTTGGTTACTTCAACTGGGATGTGCACGATTACATCGCCCGCGAGTGGTACAGGGATCCGAACAAAATTTATCCGGGAATGCGTATTTTCAATATTGATCGCGCTAAATTCTCCGGACTTGAGCTTTCCGCACGTTATGATCTGGGTGGATTTACTGCAGAGCTTGCAGCAAATTATTACCTGAATGTCGAATTTTGCAGAACTTCAGAGACCTGCGAAGACAAATCGCTTTATGCGGATTATTCAACCAATGCTGTCCCGCCCAAATATGGTATCGACATGACTTTGACCCAGAAGTTCCTCGAAGAGGCTCTTACCCTAGGTGGTCGGGTATCTCATGTTTCCAATCGTGCAATCGGTCACGGCGACGCAACTGCGCAGGGCATGTCTCAATTCATAAGGCAGATCGAATGGGAGCCATATACGCTCGTTGATCTGTTTGTTGAATACAAGCTCAATGAGAATTATACAGCCGCAGTCAGGGTCGAAAATCTTACCGACAAATATTATGTTGATCCACTCAGTCTCGTTCAGCAGCCGGGGCCCGGCCGTACCTTTTATGCATCTTTGACTGCTAGCTTCTGAATCTTCTTGCACCCAGTCCGTTCTCAGAGAACTCGTCCGGATTGTTTGCCCGGACGAGAAAAGCTGGACAAGTGTGTCCAGTTTAGCCTTCTGGGATTTTATGGTCCCTTTAAAGCCGGGAATAGCGAGAGCACTTCGGCAGAAAGGACTTAGTAAATCGAGCAGAATTCGGAATAATCAGTCAGGCATTCTACATGCCATTGATCATGCCGCTTGAAGCCGCTTATCAATTTTCGTAGCTTCGCATCGGGTTCAAGAATCGGCGGTTTACCCGTTGTGGGCAGAAATAGGTAGCGGAGACCCTAGCGCGTGTCAGGTCCGTCATTCTCTTTATTCGGGGCGTATTTTCCTTCATGGATGCTTTGTCTTTTAATCGCAATAATCATCACACTGTTGCTTAGGGTTGTGTTTATTCGGTTTGGCGTGGATGACCTGCTTCCATTCCGCCTGACGGCATATACCGCACTCGCAATAGCGGTCGCCTGCGGCCTTGCTTTATTTGTGTATGGGCGATGATATGACGAGCAACGCTTATAGCAATAGAGAATTCAGTATCGTCGGTGTGATCATAACCGGCACTCTCATCATCGCCGCCTTTGCGATGGCATGGCTTTATCTTCGTGATGTGCACAATAATCCCCTTTCGGACGACGCTGTGATTGGCGCCAATCTCGTCAATATTGCAGCAACTGTTCCGGGCAGAATTGTTTCGATAGCGGTTCAGGAGAACCAGTCCGTAAAGAAAGGCGATATGCTTTTCTCCATCGACCCCGAACCTCTTCGGCTTCTGGTGGAGCAAACAACTGCTGATCTTGCGATCGCTGAAGCAGCGCTTGATTCCCAAAGACGTGCTGTGAAGGCAGAATCGCAGAATGCTTTGATTGCGGACCAGCAAGTTGCGCGCGCCCGAACAAATCTGGATCTCGCGGAAGCGACGCTTAAGCGGCTTGAGGCACTGGGTCCGAAAGGTTACGTCACCCGCCAGCAGATTGATGACGCCAGGACAGTGCGTAACGATGCTCAGATCAGTCTGATACAAGCACGGAAGCAGGCTGAGGCGGCCAATGTTTTGGTTGGTACGCTCGATAGTGCCCAGGCGCTTGTGCGCGCAAGGCAGGCGGCGCTGGCATTGGCCCAGCATAATCTCGACAACAGCGTCGTACGCTCGCCCCACGATGGTCGTATTGTCGGTGTGCTCAACGGCACCGGGCAGATTATTGCTCCGGGCCAATCTGTTTTCACCCTCATCGACACATCCAGCTGGTTTGCGTCAGCCACCTTTCCAGAGACCGAACTTGCCGGCATCAAAGTGGGCGATTGTGCTCATGTGCGAATTCTTGCCAACAGCTCCATCATTGTCAAAGGCACGGTTGAAGGTATTGGCTGGGGTGTCTCGTCAGAGGGGCTTATCAACATTCCACGCAATCTGCCCTATGTTCCCAAGAACCTCAACTGGGTGCGAATTGCCCAGCGCTTTCCGGTGCGCATTAAACTGATCAATCCGCCAGAAGAGTTGGCGCGGTCGGGAGCATCAGCTGTTGTGACAGTGTTACATGGCAACAAGTGCTAGAACGACCACCCGGGGTGTAGTCCGCGAAAGTTTAGCGGATCTGGCACCATTTCCCGGGCGCCTTGCAACGTCCTGGCGAGTTGCAGCAGTATGCGCGCTGGTTGCTGGCATCGCCATGATGTTTCAGATCCCGGAATCCGCGATCAGCTGCTATCTTGTTATATTCCTGATGAAGGCCGATGGGGCCGAAAACACCATCGTTGCGACCGCTGCCATCATCGCGATTACTTTGCTTGTTGCCCTGATGATCCCCGTGCTGCAGTGGACCGTTGAATCGGCGCTGCTGCGTATCCTTGTAATGATCATCGTATCGTTCATTTTCATTTTCATCGGTGCAGCGAGTAAGCTTGGTGAAGGGGGCAGCATCGTTGCTTTGATCATTGCGTTCATTCTCAGCCTGGTGAATGAAGTTCCGATCAATGGCGTGATTTCATTTGCTCTGCGCTATGCCTGGGAGATGGCAATTCTCCCGATGTTTGTAATTGCTGGCTTCAGCCTGTTTTGCGGGCGCTGGAGCCTATCCTTGCTGCGTGCAGAACTTCGCTGCCGCTTGCTGGTTGCGCGTGATGCCCTGTTTTTGAAAAGCCCTGGCGCCTCGCTCCCATTGCAGGAAAAGCTGGGCTCTGCCAATGACGATGCGAACAAGCAGGCAATGCTTGTTAAAATTTTGCATCAGACTTCTCGTGCGAAAGCAGCCAGAATTCAGTCCGACATTCCCGCTTCTTATCAGTTGCTTTTTGCGGTATCGGCTCTTCCGTCTGACACGACGGACGAGAACAAAAAAGAGTATGTTCAACACATCGATGAAATGATTGAAGCTCTTGATAAGGGTGCGGAAATTCCGTCGCCTGAGCAGGAGCTTGGACCGTTACATAGCAGACAGGAAGCAGGTATTCTTCAGGCTTTTCGCAGTATCGCGGGCAGCGAGAATACCACCTATAGCAAAGGAACCGGCGGCAGTTTTTTTGCTCGGGATGCCTTTACCAATCCGGTCTACCAGCGTTTTGCGCTCAAGACCACATTGGCAGCAATTCTCTGCTATATGTTCTACGCCGCGATAAACTGGCAAGGCATCCACACTGCAATGGTGACATGCTATGTTGCAGCTATGGGAACTGCGGGAGACACAATTCATAAACTTGCTTTGCGCATTACGGGTTGTCTGATTGGTGCAGCAATCGGTATTGCTTCGCTCATCTATCTCATGCCGCAACTGGAATCGGTCGGCGGTCTGATGGTGCTTGTTTTTTGTGTCGCTCTCTTTGCCGCCTGGGTAACAGCGGGGAGCGAGAAGGTCTCTTATGGTGGCGTTCAGATTGGTCTCGCTTTCACACTCACTGTTCTGCAGGGTTTCGGCCCAACAACCGATATGGACACGGCCCGCGACCGTATCATTGGTATTCTGGTTGGTAACTTTGCAGTCTATATCATATCGACCCTGGTATGGCCGACACCGGTTACAACAGTCATTCGTCGAAAGCTTGCTGATGCAGCACGAAAAGTAGCCGAAATTGCTGCAGCACCCGAAAACCAGCGTATGAACATGATTTCGACTGTCGCAGAAACCGAACGCCTCCTCAACGAGGTGCGCTATTGCTTTTATCTGCTGCCTTTCGAACCGTCCGGCTTAAGACCGTCTGCTAAGCTTGAAAAAACATTCACTGTTGCGGTCGACCAGCTTGCCTCGCTGAACAAGGACGTCTACTTCTCTTCTGAAGCGATACCCGATGCTGCGGCCAGATTGAATATCTTATCATTGCAAATCGGATCTATCGGCAGGCAAGAAGAAGGTTTATCGGACGATACGACTTCTTTGGTTGTTGAAATGAAAACTGCAGGGGCAAAGCAAATCGACATGCATCTTACACATCTGGAACAAGCTTTAGCGGATGGTAAGGTATGATCAAACCAGCAAAGCCCTATGCTGTATTTTTGACTGTCATTTCGGCCGTGGCGCTTAGTGGCTGCGCGACAGATGCGCTGAAGCTTGCTCCCGAAGCCGCCGATAAGCCCTGGAAAGAAGCCGGAAAACCCGGAACACCCTCCCCCGGCCCCAGTGAAGCAAAAGATTTCGGTGTCACAGCCAATCCAGAACTTGCTTTGATTTCCAGCCCTGTGTCCGTCGATACAGATGCGGAATATGATCTGGCGCAATTGATCGACATTGCGCAGCGCAGTAATCCCACCACACGAAATGCATGGGAAAAAGCGCGTCAGGCTGCCCTTGCGGTGGGGATGGTCGAGGCAACGATGTTACCGATCATCACCGCCAATGTGATTGGAGGAGCTCAGAAAACGACCACCCCTGTCGATGTCCCGCTGATCGGACGCCGGGATATCGATACCACCTTGAAAGGGGTTACGCCGTCGGTGGCGCTGCAATGGCTGGTTTTCGATTTTGGCCAGCGGGCCGCCTTGGCGGATGCTGCAAAACAAGTTTCATTTGCGGCCAATGTAACCTTTAACGCCATGCATCAGAAGGTCATTTTTGACGTGGCGCGCACATATTATGAGCATTGCGCATCGGTTGCCGCCTCCCGGATCGCGGAACAAGCCCTGCGCAACAGCAAAGCGGTGCTGGCTGCAGTTCAGGCAAAATTGAATGAAGGCCGTGCGACGACCGTTGAACTGGCACTCGCCCGCCAACAAGTCGCACAGTCGGAATTGAGAATCGTCAGGGCACAGGGCCAGCAACAAAACACCTATCAGGCGCTACTCGCCGCCATGGGTGTGAATGCTATGGTCAAGATCAGGGTCGAAGGCTCGATGAAGCAGAAACTGCCTGCAAGTTTTGACGGTGTGACGCAGTCGGTTCTGGAAACAGCATTGTCGCGGCGCCCGGATGTAATTGCAAGCTATGCAGCGTTGCAGGCGAGCAAATCTGGCGTCAAGGTTGCACAAGCCGAGTTCATGCCAAAGGTTTTCGTCGCAGGCACTCTCGCATCCACTTCCAACAGCTTTAATGCTGGCAGCCTGCCGTCTATCGGCAATCAATCGTCAGGCGCAGGCATTCTCGTCGGCGCGACAGTTCCACTTTTTGATGGTGGTCTTCGCGCTGCACAGTTGAAAAATGCGCAATCTTCACAAAGCGCCGCGACGGAAACATTTCGAAAGATTCAATTGGACGCAGTTGCGGAAATTGTCGTTGCATCGAATGCCTTGAAAGCGGCCCTCGCCGCCAATAAAGCCGCTGGCGTTCTTGTCCAGACGTCGGCAACTGCATTTGACGCTGCGCTCGAGTCCTATAAAAATGGGCTAGGCACGATTACGGTTGTAAACGAGACCAACAACGCTCTGCTCGATGCGAAACTCGCACAGACCGATGCTCAGGCAGGAGCGCGTATTGCTGCAGCCAATCTGGCATTCTTTACCGGCGCGCTGACATCAAGCAAAGCCCTTACTGGCGTGAATAATGAGTATTGAACTGCTCGTTGCATATGCGCAAATACGAAGCATAATGGCATCAGCTTAGGCTGATGCAGAACCACCCAGAGCATATGGAGCAAATGGGCTCGCTACAGGAATGAGATGCCGAAATACTGGATAGCCGCCGGGATAGCTATTCTCTTTGTCATCGCAGCCTTTGCGACATGGTTCCTGATGCGCCGCCGGCACGGTTTGAACCAGAGTATTTCCGTGCACCTGGTGTTCATTGCAATGATATTTGGCGCGATACTGACAATCAGACAAGTCGCCTATATGCTGCTGGAAGATTATCGGATTACTGAGATTACGCCTGAGATGGTCAAAACAATCTCAGGTTTTGCTATGGCAGTTTTGGCCATGCAACAACTCTTTGCGTTGATCAACCGCCTCACGCATGCCCAGATTGATCGCGGCAACGATGTAACGTCCGCACGCATGATTGCGCGTATTCTGAAGCTGATAATCTTTCTGATCATCATGCTGCTTTTCGGCGAGCACTTTGGGATTGGTCTTTCCGGACTGCTGGCTTTCGGTGGTATCGGCGGCATCGCCATCGGGGTGGCCGGGAAGGATATACTCAGCAATCTTTTCTCCGGCGTCATACTCTATTTCGATCGGCCATTCAGCATCGGCGACTGGATCAGTTCACCCGATCGCTAGATTGAAGGAACCGTTGTCGAAATCGGTTGGCGTATAACCAAGATCAACACTTTTGAAAACCGCCAGCTTTATGTCCCAAATGCCGCTTTTTCCACCATCAGCGTGGTCAATCCCGGCCGCATGACGAACAGGCGCATCACAACGACAATCGGTCTGCGTTACCAAGATGCAGATAAACTCTCGACAGTCGTTGAGAGCATTCGCGCCATGTTGATGAACAACAAAACCGTTGATCAAACGCAGACCATTCGGGTCTATTTCGATGCATTTGGTGACTCTGCTCTCAACATAATGGTTTACTGCTTTACCAAGACAACCGTTTGGGCAGAGTGGCTGGCTGCTCAACAGGAAATCTACCTGAAAATAATTGATATCGTGCACTCCTGTGGTGCCGACTTCGCTTTTACCAGCGAAACGCTTTACTTACAGCCTCCCTCAGAAGACGCACAACCACCACAAACCGGCGGCGCAACGACAGCGACGTGAACACGCCACACCGACGCCCCAGGGGCCGTTTGATTGCCGATAATGGGGAGATAAAATGAGAATCTGGCCATTTGTTACCCGAAGCGTCTATACCCTTCAGGGAAAGAAAGTAGTCTGGCTTTCGCGGATGCATCGCAAGGGACTAACGTTCGAAAACCAGCTTCTGCGAGCAGATCACGTCCCTTTTTGGAGGACGGAAGCTTACAACAAAAATATCGGCGTATCTTTCGCAGTGGGCGCTGCGCTCTTTGCCCTCACAAGTATTCTAATGTTCATTTCACTTGCACGGCCTGCGCTTTCCAATCTCACAAATCTCACATTCTTTCTTGGATCGGTCCCGTTCACCATTGAGGACCGAACAGGGCTTGCCTAGTTCGTATGTTCGGTTCGTGAAGGTAACCCATTCCCGAAGTAAGGTGGGATCGGGGGAAGCCTTTGCAAGGGGTGATCACCTATTCCCACGCTTAAGCAAAAGCGCTCCGTGGACAATCATAGCTTCGTCTTCACCGGCCCTGACGCATCAAAACCCAAGATCTTTTTCGTCAAGCGGATCACCAAACTCATACTGGATTTTTTCTGTTTCATTCAACCCCGGCAACCATCGCGGGTAATGAAGTACACATAAATCGTGTTTTCTTTCATTTAGTTTGTAAAAGCTTGAATATGCCATAAACAACTGATACCTCTAGAGAATAAGCGTTTCACTATGACCAGGCTTGTTATTTTCGGGGGCACATACAATGTCTTTTCTATCAGGTATTCTGCCGTTTTTTGCTGATTTGCCGACGCCTCAGATGTCATCCGAGTTTTGGTTTGCGTGCACGGCTCTTTTATTTCGGGATGCAAATGCCGGTGCGTATGCCGGACGCACCATGGAACTGTCTATGGAATTACCATATGTTGTTGCGTCGATCCCGAAAGGACATCAGTTTACATCAGTTGTAGACGGCCATAATCCACTCGAATTTGAGACAAAATATTCAATTTTTGCAATTGCTGTGCCCAATGGCAGCCTCGCTGATCTCAAAATTGTTGAAGGGGTCAATGAAAAGGGTTTGACTTTTAGTGTGCTCGCTTACGCGGGAGCATCAGGACCAGCCGACAATGCAGCCAAAACAAAAGCAATGCTTGCTGCAATTGATTTAGGCGCATGGGTGCTTGGTCAGTTCGAAACTGCTAGTGAGATTAAAGAAAAGCTCTCTGGTGAGACCGTTATTTTGACATCACTTGCACCGTTGCATGGTGCAAAAACACCTTTTCATTTCGTTGTTCATGACAGGTCTGGAAGCTCAATAGTGATAGAGTTTTCGAGTGAAAAACAGAATGTGTATGATAACCCCGTTGGTGTGATGACGAATGGCCCTGAGTTCACTTGGCATCTTACCAACCTGAATAATTATACTTTTCTGACCAATCTGGACCAGTCGACTGGCAAATTTGGTGAACTGGAGGTTGCTCAACCGGATTCCGGAATTGCGACGGCTGGGCTGCCGGCATCAAACACTTCGGTCGGGCGGTTTGTACGCGCAGCCTATTACTCGACATTCGCTGAAAAAGCAGAGCCCGACAAAGCAATCCGCGCACTTGCGCATATCATGAACAATTTTGACCGCCCGCGTGGTCTGACTATTGACCCTGCTCAGTCTGGTGGGTTGAATATTGAAGGCATTTCGACCCCCAACCAGCAGGAATACAAGACAGAATATACGTCATGGACGGTGCTTGCCGATCTCAATAAAAATGAATTCTATGTGCGTACCTATAGCGGTCTGAATTTCGTCAAATTCGATCTTGAACGATTATTTAGTGTTGCAGCCGTCAAAGTGGCTTCGCTCGAGACAATATCGAGCATGAATATTCCCGATGCAACGGACATACTTCTGAAGTAAAGAGTGAAATGCAGACAGAAAGCAATTTAGAGAGCATCCGAAAATGTGAAACGGTTTTCGGACACCCAAAAGGTGTTTTTTTCTCAATGAGGGCCCTTAGTCGTCCCCCATTTTTCTTTGAGTATAGTTGGGAGGTGCAATTGAATTGTATAGACCATTAATGCTACAGCCCAACCAAACATCAAAATACCACTCGCCGCAGTCATAGGCCCAAAGAGGCGCGTTTTTGTAATTTCCTTTGTACCGCCAGGCCCGAGAGTCGTGTAATTAAGCATAGCGGTATAGAAGGCATCACTAAAATTACCAGCAAACCCCATTTGATAATAGGTTATCGCCCATATACTAACGCTCATACAAACACATATAAACAAAACGAAATATAATACGACAAGAGATAGTGCAAGAAATAGTATTCTATTCTCGCTTATCTTTTTCCCAATCATGTGAACAAGATAGTATATTATTAGCGTAGATGCGAGATGAGCTATCATTACAGCTAATCCCACCGCTGACCCAATAATAAAATCTGAAAGCATATTCACCCTCTAACATGAAGCGGCCAACGATGTTGGTGGGCCCTTCAATAATAGAGATAGATTAACCTTCTCTTGATGCCTCTAATGACCAATTCAGAGACATACTCCCCTTGTGCGTCCGTGTAATACACCCCGCTTGATCGAACACTCGATTCAGGTCGGTTTAGTTCAACCGAACTGGCCAATAATGGATGGGTTTATGCGCCGTCTCCAGAGTGAACCAGCCCCAAGCTGAAGACCTTGAACCATGGCAATCAAAAGACAATGAAACGTGAGATTTGAGCATGTTCGTAGGACAAGCAAGCTCTGTCCATTTCAATAGGATTTCAGACAGGGCGGAGTATGAGAGCGCATCCCGAAAAGTGTGAAACGTTTTTCGGGATGCGCGTTAAAACAAACAGTTAGAGCGGTCTGTTCTATCGCGTGAAAGGCGCGTTAATTGACGATGATGTGATGCGGCGAACGGGCACGCGGGTGCATGAAGAAATGTCCATCTGGTGCGTTGTGCAGTTTAATCGGAACTAGGGTGACATTGGTTTTCTTGCCGCGTTTAACGTGTAGCGCGTAGACGACAAACGGAATCACGAGAATAACAAGGAAGCTGACAATGAGCAGCGCCACATAGGTCTTGTCAGCAGTTTCACCCCCGATGGATGTGGGCGGATAAAATGAAACGAAGAACGCTATAACCGAGACGAGGAAGCCGATAACTGCAACACTAGTCTTAACGCCGTTGCTGCCAGGAACACGGAATGTACGCTTGAGTTCAGGCTGCCTGAGAATAAGCTGAATGTAACCAAGGAACATCAGGAAGTAAGTGCACAGATAGATGACAACGGTGAGTGCGAGAGCAATCAGGAACGACATATTGCTACTGCCACCTGTGTTGGTAAGAACGATAATAGCGATCGACGTCAGTAGCAACTGAGCAACAACGAGCGCAACTGGTACACCATTTTTATTTACCTTCGCAAAGGCAGTCGGAAGAATTCCTTTTTGTGCAGTTACATACATACCGCGGGAGGGGCCAACGATCCATGCTGCAAGTTCTGCGAGCACGCCGAGCAGTTACATAACAGGGATAGGGTCCAGAAAACCTTTACCCTCAGTTTATATGCTGAAAGTCGATAAATCTGGTGGTTGCAGCAAATGGCCTGAGAAGTTGCTTCCGATCACAAATATCTGAATTACTCCCGATTTAATATCAGAACCAGATCTGTCATTAACTCTCTGTCTCCGGAAAAAACATTCCAGAAAATTAAAAATTACAGTCGTGACAAAGTACTGAGGTGGCTCTCAGTTATGTTGCTACTGAAGCATTTGTCGCGTAGTGAATGTTTTAAGAGGTGGTGGCGCGCTCTTGCCGCAGCCAAAACTCGATTGCTCAGCGCAACGTCCATGAACTATCCGATCATGGGACAATAAAAGGTTGTCTATGTTTCTACTCCTGCTCCACCTTGCCATTGTGGTGCCCTGCAGCCTCCATATTCTTCTCCGGAAGCATCGTCAGCCGGAATCGCGGGTAGCATGGTTACTCCTGGTATTTTCGTTTCCTTACGTTGGGGCGCTCATATATTTGTTGGTGGGGCGCACCAGCATAGGCCACGGTCGCATTGCAGAGCTAAAACAAGTTTTAACTCTGTTACCTCGCCCCGAATGCGCATTGAGCACCGCAATAGTACGGGAAAGCGATAAAAATTGCCGTTACACTGGTTTATTCAGTACTGGTACATCTATCAGCGGCTACCTGCCGGTGAACGGAAACCACGCCAAGCTCATGGCGGATTCCAATAGTACGATCGATCACATGATCGCCGATATCGATTGTGCCATAGACACTGTTCATCTGCTATTCTACATCTGGTTAAACGATAACAACGGTACGAAAATGGCGGAGGCGCTAAAGCGTGCCGCTGCTCGCGGTGTTGTTTGCAGGGCTATGGTTGACAACATCGGTTCGCGCGCCTTTATTCGTAGTCATTTATGGAAAGAGTTGGCGGATGCTGGCGTCCATACCTTGACCGCACTGGGACATGGCGCGCCATGGCGCGGTGTTTTTAACGGCCGCATTGATCTGCGCAATCATCGCAAGATCTTAGTCATTGATAACAGGATTACCTATTGCGGGAGCCAAAACTGCGCCGACCCGGCGTTCTACCCAAAAGCTAAATACGGGCCATGGGTTGACGCGGTATTTCGCTTTGAAGGGCCTGTGGTACGACAAAACCAGCATCTTTTCGCAAGCGACTGGATGGCAGGTGGGGGTGATGATTTTTCGGATGTTCTTCGATCTCCCTTACCAGTCACCAGACCCGGATTTACGGCTCAGGCAATCGGGACTGGTCCGACATTTCGCAGCTCAGCTATGTCGGAGATGTTTGAAGCCCTGATCAATGCGGCACAAAGCGAATTATGTATTACAACCCCCTACTACGTACCTAACCCCTCCTTACAGGCAGCTCTCTGCGCAAGCGCAAATCGCGGGGTGGTGACCTCTATTATTTTACCTGCGCGAAATGATGATTTTGCGGTTCAAGCGACGAGCCGAAGTTATTATGAGGAGTTAATTCTGGCCGGTGTAAGAATTCACGAATTTCTTCCTGGCCTTCTGCACACAAAATCTATCACGCTTGACAACGAAATTTCTTTGATTGGTTCAGCGAATATGGATCGTCGAAGCTTTGACTTAAACTATGAAAACAATATTCTACTGCATGATAAAGCAATCACTCTCCAAATGCGGGAAAGACAACAATATTACATTGCTAACAGCCGGGTGATAACACTTGATGACGTGAGGTCCTGGAGTGTATCGCGGCGCCTGTTGAATAACGCCGTCGCTATCGTTAGCCCGCTAATTTAGCCTGTTGCAAACAACCGCCGGGAGTAATGGAAAGAAAGATTGCAAGCCGTTTCATGTCCTTTATAGTGGCAGAATCCATCAACTTTAGTGAGCTCAAGCCAGAAAGCAGTAATTATTTTGAAGAGAAAACACATTTCGTTGAGTGTAATCGTTGCCTTTATATGTATCGGACTTTTGGTGGCCTACAACGTAGACCTTGGCGAATGGAAGGCCGATCAGGTAAATACTGAATAGGTTAGCTTGGTCTCAAAATGCCGCGGCTCTACTTTACGGAACGGACTTCGTTCGAAGATATCCCAAACTCGGCATTTCAGGTAAACTTCGATATCCCGGCTCATTCAACCACCATTTTCATATTAGTAGGCAGCCTCCGCATCCAAGAAGTCGCTTGTGGCCGATCGGAGCCGCTTGCTTGGAGGTACATCCAACTTTAACGTGCAACGTAAACACCTGAATCGTGCACAATCTGTTTTAAGCGATAGACCGCATCTTCATAGGTGTGTTGTTGAACCCCTGAGCATAGATGATTACCCACCGACGGCTGGCAGATACGGATGCACCCAATTGCGGGCCGCTTAACCGCTCTTGAGAGTTTTCGCGTCGTCGCAACAAAAACATTTTACCACAGTAGCATTTTACAGTCTCTCCAAAGGGTTGGAACACGCCAGTCGGACCGCCCCTGCACAGCCGACAATTACTTTGAAGCTCACACTAAGCACGAGTAAGAACGAACGTTGGCGGATAAATTCCCAGGGGGAGCAATGCTGTTTGATTAGCAATTAATTTGAACCCATGGGTCGATAATGCCTCTTTAAGAGCATCCAGTCCGCATTCCAAAATTTGTTAAAACAACGGCCTGCGCGAGATCGGTTCACACGCGCCTTTACCTGACAATCGAGTCATAGTCCCGAGCAATGTCCTTAGCAAATCAGGCATGGCTATTCAAAAGAATTTGGCTGACGTGGATGATATAGGTTCCCTGCAGCATTTCAGCCAGCCGCCTCAGAAATCCTAATTGTCTTGGAACCAGAAAATGAACTGTCATCGCTAAAGTTGCATAGCTAGTATGACTGATAAATAGATGGTTGGACCGACGATCAGCAAGGATGACTTTTAAATGCTTTTTGGCGGAAACGGACCGTCTCGTTACGGCCTTGAGCTGCTGATGAAATTATTAGGGCGCGAGCTGGACAACATGTTGTCCCAACGAAATCGGCGCGATGACAATAGCCGATCTTGCAGAAAGCGATGACGGACCTGATCGCTGTCCTAAACCTCATTAGCAGTTCGCCTGGACATGGCTTCAAAAGATCTGATTGGCTTTAATCAGGGAGAAAGCCAACATTCAAACTCAAGCATCACGGCATCGCCACGCTAGAGCATTTCCAGTTTAAGTTGAGCCATTGGAAATGCTCTATATCTTTGTGTTTCCGCGCATCTTTTTCCGAAAACCGTTTCACACTTTTCGGGATGCGCTCCAGGATCAGCAGTCAAACTCTCTTCATTAGTGAGGCTCAGCCTGAAAACGTTCCGATCTTCTTCTGTTGCAAGAAAATCCTTACTCGTCGTTTCACTTTCGTCGCCCAGCCCCCGCTCTGGCCGATCGCGAATGATCGCCTTCGACTGATCGGGTTTATTACGGCGACACACCGGATACAAAGACGTCTGGATATGATTTCAACACCTATGCCGCAGTTCTGGCCGGTGTTACCAAAAGCCATCAACATGTCAAAATAAAAGGCGGTCATGGAATTCACCAACGTCCCGGATTTCATGCGCTAGACTCTCGACCTGCAGATTTTTCAGATTTGAGGCCCCGGACGATTTTGAGCTCTCCTATTCAGCTTGTTTAGTAAATTGTTTCTCATTCGTCGTTCGCTGCAAAACGTCAGGTGCTTAATAGCTGACGAATATTAGTCTATAAATTTTATAGGATTTAATTGTCGAAAGCTCATCATGACTATCACACCGCGCGAACAGGAGTTTTGGCTGCAAGCCAGTGATAGCTCTCACTGCGGGCAGGTTCAGAAAAACATTCTGCGCAAATTGCCTCGTCGTCGGTGCGATATTCGCCCATCTTTTATCCTGCAAAGGCTTGGTGCGACGGCGATTTCCGTCCTTGGTTCAGTTTCTCTGGTTTTCTTCCTGATTTTTGCAACCGGCAGCCCGGCAACTCTGCTCGCTGGCGGGCAAGCAACAAAAGAAGAAATCGCAGCACTGAATGCGAGCTATGGTTTTGATCGCCCCGTGATCGAGCAATATGGGCAATTTCTGTTCAACAGCCTGCGTGGCGAGTTTCCAAAATCACTGCGTTTTGACATCCCGGCGATTGATGTTCTGGCACCTGCCATACCCCTGACGCTTGTTCTGGTTCTGACGGCACTTTTGATCGGTTCGGCAATAGGGCTGATAGCTGGCTATCTTTCGGCTACGTCCGCAAACCGCTTTCTCCGTGAAGGACCACTGGCACTTTTGACTGTTGTGCAGTCAACGCCGGTTTTTGTGACCGGCATCCTTGCGGTTTTGTTCTTCTCGCTGACGCTCGGCTGGCTGCCAACGGGAGGCAGTGGGAGCCTGCGTCATCTCGTTTTACCCGCGTTGACTTTGTCTTTGTTGATTGCTCCGCCCGTAGCGCGGCTGTTTCGCACCAGTCTCAAACAACAGCAGGGCGCTGACCATGTGCGCACGGCTTTATCGAAACAGATTTCGCTTGGTCGCGTGCGGTTCCGACACATCGCAATCAATGCGCTTGTGCCAGTGATTGCACTTTTGGGCACACAAACGGGGACGCTGTTGGGCGGAGCTGTTCTGACGGAAACAGTCTTTGGCTGGCCGGGTGTTGGCACAGTTCTGGTTAGCGCCGTTGGCATGAAAGATTACCCGGTCATTCTGGCGGCGATAGTGCTGATCGCGCTGACCGTCAGTCTCTGCAATCTGCTGGCCGATCTTTTCATTGCTGTTGTTGACCCACGAAGCGGGGTGACCAAATGAGTGAGATTTCCAATCCAGAATTCATTGATTTCTCGCGCAACACTTCAAAGCCAAAGCTGGCTTTGAGAGGTAAGATCGGTTTTCTGATCATCCTTCTCTGGGTCGCTGCTGCCATTTTTGCACCACTCCTTGCACCTTATGAGCCGAACACAAGCGACTTAATGGCGTTTCTGCAAGAACCGTCATTAAATAGCGGGCATTGGCTCGGCACCGATGATCTCGGTCGAGATATTTTAAGCCGGGTTTTTTACGGCGCGCGACCTGTGCTGCTGGTTGCAACCATAGCAACGCTTCTTTCCGCTTTGATCGGAAGCCTGCTGGGTATTGTTGCAGGATTGAGCAATCGTTTGGTCGATCAGATCATTGCCCGGATCGCTGAAATTCAGCTGACAATTCCCGGTCTGGTTTTGGCGCTTCTTGCACTGGCATTGTTTGGTTCAAGGCTTGAAAACCTGATCCTTATTCTGGCGCTTGAAAGCTGGCCTCTGCATTTCCGTGTCGCCCGTTCCTACACGCTGAACGCGCGCAATCAGGGTTACATGGAGGCTGCATGGCTTGCAGGTGTGCCACTATGGAAGTCCGTTCTGCGCCATATCGTGCCCGGTCTCTTGCCGCTGCTGATTGCAACGTCAACGATAAGTGCTGCCTTCATCATCATGACAGAAGCGGGTCTCAGCTTCATTGGTTTGGGTATTCAGCCGCCAACAGCCGATTGGGGCCTTATGATCGCTCAGGGAAAATCGCAGCTAGGCGCCGCTTGGTGGCTGTCGCTGATGCCCGCTTTTGCTTTGCTCAGCCTTCTCTTTGGTGTGCAGCTTTTAGGCGACGCTCTTTCAAGCAGGCTTTCCGCGCGTGAAACAGGAGAGCCGGCATGACACTCATCAACACACTTCTGTCCGTTGAAGGGCTGGTTGTCAGGTCAAATGAAACGGCACTTGCAGGTGCGGTGTCATTCACGCTGAAACAAGGCGAAACGCTTGGGATTGTGGGGGAATCCGGTTCCGGTAAAACACTCACAGCAATGGCTGTTGCCGGACTTCTGCCGCAAAATCTTAAAGCTGATGGTCAGGTCTATCTCGATGGAGCGCCACTCGCGCTTGGTATATCGGAGCGTGGTCGCGACTTCAGAACGTCACAGATTGGCGTGGTTTTTCAAAACCCGACAACAGCTCTTAATCCGCGGTTGAGCGTTGGCGCTCAGCTGTTTGAAGCCCTACCGCCTGCCGTGCGCCGTGATGAAGCCAAGGCTGCGAATATCTGCCTGCACCTTTTGGAAGAGGTGGGCATCAGCGAGCCCGTGAAGAAGCTGACCGCGTGGCCACATGAACTTTCGGGCGGTCTGGCGCAGCGCGTTGTCATTGCCATGGCTTTGGCGCGGCGGCCGAAACTGCTTATCGCGGATGAGCCGACGACTGCACTTGATGTAACAGTTCAGGAGCAAATTCTTGATCTCATAGCCCGGCTGCAAAAACGTCATGGGTTTGGTGTTCTCCTGATTACCCACGACATGGGGGTGATCCGGGATCGAGCAGATAGCGTTGCTGTCATGGATGGCGGGGCGATCGTTGAAAGCGGCGCTACGCGCGATCTTTTTGAAAATCCGACCAGTAGCGCTGCGCGATCACTTCTGAAGGCGAGCGAACTGACTTTTGCGACTGCGAGTGTCCCGCTTCACGATGTTGCTTCCCAACCTCCACTTGTTGAAGTGAAGGCACTTCAAAAGACATTCCGCAATGGTCCGCGCGCGCTTGGTGGCGTTGATATCTCGGTGAAGGCTGGAACGACACTTGGGATTGTTGGCGAGAGTGGGTCGGGTAAAACCACGCTGGCGCGGATTATTGCCGGGCTGGAGCGCGCAGATGACGGCCATATCCTGATTGACGGTAACGTTCGACCTCCGCGGACACGTTCAGATCAAGTCCAATATGTGTTTCAGGACCCGTATTCGTCTCTCGATCCACGCATAAGTATTGTGGACACAGTGGCGGAACCCTTGCTTGCCAAAGGGCTTCGCAAAGCTGAAGCTTTGAGAATTGCGCAAGGCTTACTTGAAGAAGTCGGTATCCATCCGGCTTTGTGGCATCGCTTGCCGGGGCGTCTATCGGGAGGACAGCGCCAGCGCGTAGGTTTCGCGCGGGCGATTGCACCCAGCCCCAAACTCCTCATCGCCGATGAGCCTGTTGCGGCACTCGACTCCACATCGCGGGAGCGCGTGCTTGCCTTGATGGAAGACATGCAGCGTCGGCATGGCACTGCGCAACTGCTCATTTCTCACGATCTATCGGTGATTGCGCGGCTTTGTCGCGAGGTCGTGGTGATGCGTGGCGGTGAAATCGTCGAACGTGGCGAAACCGGCCGCATCTTTGAAGCTCCTGCTCATCCTTACACCCGACAGTTGCTTGCGGCCATTCCCGGCAGGAAGCCGCTTGTCGCTCCCAAGTTCTGAATCTGAACACAAAAACTGGAAAAGACACATGATTGTAAAACGATCATTGCACGCATTGAGACTGATGGGAGCAAGCCTGCTTCTCATGTCTGCAACGCTATCGGCGACCCACGCGCAGGCACCTGCGGAATATGGCAAGACACATGAATTGGTGGTGGCACTGCCCTATGCTTTGCAGACCCTTGATCCAGCTGTTGGGGGCAATTTGCGCGGCGATCTGAGCATCATCGCCTCAATCTATTCGCCACTGACGCGCCTTGATGGTGAAGGCAAACTGGTGGGTGTTCTGGCCAAAGATTGGAAGCAGGAGTCGGATACGCGTTGGGTGTTCGATCTGCGCGACGACGTGGTTTTCTCCAACAATGTTCCATTTGATGCTCACGTCGTTAAGTGGAACATCGAGCGCATTCTATCTTCCGAAAAGCCAAGCTGGATCGTCTCGTCGATGAAGGCGGTTGATAAGGTTGAAGTCCTTTCACCGCATCAGGTTGCCTTTACGCTGAAAGCGCCCGACATTGAGTTTCCCAAGCGGCTGGCAGGCATTTTCTATCTGGAACCGGAATGGGCCAAGTCACACAATCCAGCGATTGAGGCTCTTGGCACCGGCCCCTATAAGCTGGTGAGCTATAATCCAGAGGGCGAAGTTCGCCTTGAAGCCAATGAACATTATTTCGGCAAGGCAGCACCGTTCACCAAGGCGCAGTTCCGCGTTGTGGTCGATGCTGCAGCCAAGATTAACGGCCTGAAATCCGGCGAGATTGATGCCGCAGCGGTTATCGCGCCGCAGGATCTCGCACAGCTCGAAAGCAATGGTAATCTGGTGGCAGGTGCGCGCCCAAGTACGCGCGTACAGATCATCCGTTTCAACACCAATATCAAGCCGCTTGATGATGCGCGTGTGCGGCAGGCTTTGAACTACGCCATTGATAAGGAAGCTATTACCAAGGCGCTGTTCAAGGGATTGGTAAGCCCCGCCAACAGCCAGATCATCACCAGCTTTCATGAGGGCTATAACACAGACCTGAAGCCGTGGCCTTATGATCCTGAGAAGGCCAAAGCGCTGCTTGCGGAAGCGGGCTATCCGGATGGCTTTGATGTCGAGATGGTGTTTGGCAAAGGCACCTATGTCGGTGGAGAGCAGGCAGCGCAGATTATCGCGGCACAACTGGCAGCGGTTGGTGTGCGTGCGCAGCTCAATATTCTGCCTGCTTCATCCCATGCCGAGCGTGCTGCATCCGACAAAGCCGCTGGCCTGACGTGGTTTGGTTACGCCGATACGGCAAGCATTGCAGCCGAAACACTGACCTATCTCGGCAGCACGCATTTTCAGACGATTGGACCTGTTCCAGCCGCCTTTGACGAAGCCGTGAAGCAGGCAAAAGGCGCACTCACCAAGGACGCCGAGCTTGCATCGGTCAAACGCGCGACCGAAGTGGCATCTGATGAAGCGCTCGCCGTTTTCCTTTGGGATCTGCCGCAAACCTATGCCTACAACAACAAAGTCGTATGGGACATCCGCCGGGATGACTGGACGCTGCCATACGAAATCAAACCTGCTGAATAAGCCTTTCTTCCAACATACTGAATACAGGAAATACCCATGACCAGTGGTCTGACGAAATATATTCGACACAAGAGAAAGCTGCACGACGCACGAAAGGGACAGCCTGCAGGCACCGGCCAGCTTTCCGCCCGCGTTGTTGCCGAAGGACGCAGCGGTATCCGTCGTCTTTTCATTCGTGATTTTCAGATTATTACCGATGGATCGCCCGCTGGCGGTGGCTTTGATCTTGGTCCGGCCCCAGGTGAATTGCTGATCGGTGCTGTTGCTGGTTGCCTCAATCATGGCTTTCTTATTCAGGCGTCACTGCTCGATATCGAGATTGATGCGCTGGAAGTTGTCGCTGAAGCCGTCAGCAAACCGGGACAAATCGGAACAGGCTCAAGCGAGCCCGTTGATCTGGAGCTTCGTTACACTGCAAAAATCCAGTCTCCCGCCTCTGACGCTGAGCTGGAAGACCTGCGCCAGCGCGTTGAACTCAACAGCTTTGTTTATAATGTCGTTACCCGCGGCGCTTCGATTGCAGGACGTCTGGAAAGGATCACCGCATGACCATTCGAGTTATCGAGACAGATAAGGCAACTTCCGGCGGTCTGCGTTTCGCAACGCGAGCGACCCCTGAGCCGGGTTATGGGGAAGTTCTTATCGATGTCACACATACTTCTTTGAACTTCGGTGAAACCCGACGTGGTGTGCGCGGTCTTGAGGCTGATGGTACGGTTCTTGGATGGGATGCGTCCGGTGTAATTGTAGCCTTTGGCCCACAAACCAAAGCGCCGCCCATTGGAACATTGGTTGTCACACGCGCCCCACTCGGTGCCTGGGCTGAAAAGCGCATTGCACATGTTGAGGATATCGCGGTCATTCCGGAGGGTGTCGATCCGGCGGAAGCTGCGACGCTTCCGACGGCAGCTGTCACGGCGCTGGCGACCTTGCAGCTTGGTGGGCCTATTCTGGGCAAGACAGTTCTGATCACCGGTGCTTCTGGCGGTGTTGGCCGCTTTGCAATTCAGCTTGCACGGCTGGGTGGTGCGCGCGTTATCGCGTCTGTGGGGTCAGAAGCCAGTGCAGCGGGTCTGACAGAACTTGGTGCGGACCTTGTTGTGACCAGCCTTGATGATGTGAAGGAAGGTATCGATCTGGTGATCGAGAGTGTCGGCGGGGCGCAGCTCGTGCAATCTTTCAAGCTTCTTAACCGTCATGGCAATGTGCAGAGTCTCGGCTGGGCTTCAGGGGAAGACGCAGTGTTTGGTCATCTCGGCACAGTTGGTCCGGTTGGGCGTCACATTCATGGCTTCCTGATTTCCGAGTATCGGGTGGGCTCTTATCTCACGGCACTGCTGCGATGGCTGGCTGAGGGCAAGCTCAAGACAGAAGTTAAGTGGCGCGGCGACTGGAACCAATTTGACCAGGCTGTCGCGGCCCTTCTTGACCGGCGTTTGCATGGTAAGGCAGTTCTGGATGTGAAATCATGAACGCACATGCGCAATCCTTCCGGCATACGCAATGGTTTGATCCGCCAACCGAGGCGGACATCCGGGCGCGTGTCGAGCAGGTGAAAACTGAGCTTGCGCCGCATGTGATAGAGCGGGACCGTAAAGGTTCCGCCCCCGTTGAGGAGGCATCGCTTCTGCGCCAGTCCGGACTGGCAGCACTAACCATCGATGATGGTCTGGCGCTGTTTCGCAAAGCTGACGACCGCCGGGAAGCGATAGGCGCACGCTGGCAACATGCCCTTTTTGCGATCAGGGAGATTTCACGCATCGATTTATCGAGTGCAGCACTTCTCGGATATAATTACATGCATCTTCTGCGTATTGAGATTGCCGGGCGTGGGCCGGTGTTCTCAAAAGCCGTAGCAGATTCGTTGCAGACGCCGACACTTTGGGGCGGTGCCAACAATCCAGGGGGGCCTGCCGCAGACCTAAAGCGGGTTGATGGCGGATATATTGCCAATGGCAGGAAAAGCTTCGCAACCGCTGCACAAACAGCTGACCGCCTAGTTGTCGGCGAAAGCTATCGCGCGCCGGATGATCGTGAACAACGTCTGACGTTTGTTCTTGATGCGTCAACGCCGGGCATTATCCATGCGGATGACTGGGATGGCATTGGTGCGCGTCGCTCGGCATCCGGCAGTCTGGTATTTGAAAATGTGTTTATCCCGGATGACGCGATTTTCAGCACATCGGCAGCCGATCCAACAAAGCGTCCAATCAATGAATCGATAGGCTCGCTGGCCTTTCAGATCATGTTCGTCAATTTTCTCAATGGAACGGCGTTAGGGGCAATTGATACTGCATTGTCGCAATTGCACTTGCGCAAAAACGGCCAGAACGCATCTGTGCCGGATTATATTGCCGATACAATTGGCAATTCTATCACCTCAGCCAACGCATCTTTTGCGCTTTCAACTGTCGCCAACAGGGCGTTTGGCGAACTGGTCGCAGACATTGATGAGAACCGTTTGACACCGGAACGCCGTGGCGAGATTGCTGATCTCATATCACAGGCCAAGGTTGCTTCGGACGCAGCAGCGCTCTCAGTAACATCGCGCATTTTTGAAGCCGTTGGCGCGCGTTCCGCGACTTTGAAGCAAGGGCTGGATCGCTATTGGCGTGATGCCCGCATCTACACCCTGCATGATCCTGTGGCTGTAAAAATCCAGGAAATTGGCAGATATGCCGTTGATCTTGAGTTGGCGACGCCTTCGGCGAACAGTTGATTTTGTCAGCACTTATCTCATAAGTATCGTCCAGCTTTCAAAGCTGGACGGGCCTGTCAAGCAAAGAGCGAACTGATGGACATAACTGACGCAAAATCCAAGCATCCGAAAGAACGCCGGAAAAAGGGAAGCTGGCGCTTTCTGTTCCGCTCGGACAGTGTTGCGCTCAATCTTGTTGCGACCGTCGCTGCTTCAAAAGACAGGGCCAAGGGTATTGACCGTTTTTCAGAGCCTTCACTGCTGGACAGATGGCTTTGTGAAGCGGAGTTACCACCGCTTGCAGGTTCTGTGACGGACGAGGAACTTGCAAAGACAAAGTCTTTGCGAGAGGCAATATTCAGGCTGGCCGATAATCGTATTAATCAAAGCGATATATCGGTATCGGATATTGCTTTGATCAACGCTCATGCCCGTTCAGGTATGCCGGTTTTGCGTATCGCCTGTGACGGCTGCAGCACCGAGCCGCCTGATGCAGCCGAAATGAACGAAATTCTTGGCCTGATCGCGCGTGATGCGATCGACGTTTTCACCGGGCCATATCGCACGCGCATCAAGCAATGCGCTTCACCACGCTGTCATGTGATGTTCGTGGATAAATCACGGGCAGGGAACCGGATTTGGTGTGCCATGTCTCCCTGCGGCGACCAAGCAAGCGCTCGCGCGTATCGACGACGCCGACAGCAGTCGCTCTCTCGAGCCCATTCCTAAAAGCTCTTCAATGACACTTAGCCTTATTGCTGCCACTCAACATTCAGGCAAATTATTGACTCTTAATCAACGTACTGCCCTTTAGGTGTTCGCGGTAGTTCCCTGCAAGCCGAGAACTTTCACGAGTGTCAAGCACCGGTAAGACAGATGGGGATGGCTGCTTTGCGCCCTCGATTTAGGCGGTTTAAGTTAGCCAACCGGCCTCTTGGAAACCAATGATCTGCTGCACTTACTACCATAGGGAATTTAGTTGATTTCCTCTCCATCGGCATAATCGGAGTTCGTCTCGGTTGCGAATAGATTGCAAGCCATGAACTCCACAAATACACGAATTTTAGGCGATAAATAGCGGTTCGTCGGCCAAAGAACACGAAAGACACCCGCCTCTGCGATAAATTTATCGAGTATCGAAACCAGCTTACCTTCTGATATCTGTTGGTTCACCGCGAAATGTGGCAAGCAAGTTAGGCCAAAGCCGTTCTCAGCAAGATGGATGAGCGGTTCAAGGGTACTGGCCACCGTTGTCGTAGGCAGGGCAACACGAATATCCTTGCCATCTCTGACCAGCGGCCATGGTTCAAGTTTGCCCGAGTTTGCGTATCGGTGATGCATACAGCGATGACACAGCAGATCTTCAGGAATCTGCGGCACACCTTTTCGTTTTAGATAATCGGGCGATGCGACTATTCGATGTTTGAAGGATCCAAGCTTTCGGCTCATCAGTCGTGTATCACGCACTTCACCCGTGCGGACAACAGCATCAAATCCCTCTTCAATCACGTCAACCAGGCGATCGGTAAAATCCAGTTCCAGATTGATAGCGGGATAGGCTTGCATAAATGCTGCTATGGTTGGCATCAACAGCATTCCCGTCAACGGAAAGCTTACGCGCAATAGGCCGCCCGGCGTGGTGTGAGATCTTGAAAGCTCTGCTTCTGCTGCTTCGAGTTCGGACAGTATGCGGCGGCAAGTATCTAGAAAGAAGCTTCCTTCCTCCGTCAGCGTCATACTGCGTGTTGAGCGATGAAAGAGACTGACTCCGACCTCTTGCTCAAGACGCGCTACTGCTTTGCCCACAGCTGAGCTGGAGAGCCCCATTCGTTGAGAGGCCGCAACAAAGCTTCCACCTTCAGCTGCTTGAACGAATACCTTGAGCGTACCCAGCTTATCCATACCAATCTCCATTAGGGAATTAAATTCCGCTCTTATTGGAATACAGGACCATTTATCACTTATATCAAAATCAATATCCAGTGTGGCTCGGCGCTCAATGCCGATTTCACACAAGGAATACATAATGGATACGAAATCTCCCGCCGGATTTGTCATCTCGCCGGTGCCAACCACCTTTATCGTAAACGTCATTCATGCCTTTCCAGGCAAGCAGGATGAAGCATTTCAAATTATTCAGGACGTGGTTCATTACGTTGCGGAAAGAAAACAGGGATTCCTCTGGAGCACTCTGGCCAAGAGCACGGACGGATTGACTGTGGTCAACATTGAAGCGATCCAAGGTGCGGACAACGTGGAGGAGTTTTTCTCTGATCCGGATTTCGTTGAAAAATTTCGTAAACTGGAAACTGTTTCAACGAGTGAGTTCCACACCTACAGTGTCGGTGATCTGGTTCTGCCCAAACTCGGACAGATAGGCTGAGCAGAATGTCCAGTTCGATTTCAGAAAACCGCAAAATAAGTGAAGAGCCTGACAACACCAGATTGCCTATGGCTCCTTTACTTGCCCTCGCTATGGCAGGTTTCATTACAATTTTGACAGAGGCCCTGCCAGCGGGACTTCTCCCACAAATGAGCATGGGGCTAGGTGTTAGCCCCTCCGCTATCGGTCAACTCATCACGGCATATGCTGTAGGTTCGCTGATGGCAGCAATTCCACTTGTTGCTGTCACCCAACATTTTCCCCGCAAGCCGCTTCTTCTTTGTGCGATTGCAGGTTTTGCGGTTGTAAATACCATAACAGCGACGACGGGAAGCTTCTATATCATGCTTTTGGCGCGCTTCGTTGCTGGTGTTTGCGCCGGCTTGCTTTGGGCAATGATCGCCGGATATGCGGCACGTATGGTCACGGATCAACTTAAGGGGCGTGCGATCGCAGTTGCGATGGTCGGTACACCGCTGGCATTATCGCTTGGTATTCCTGCAGGAACCCTGATGGGATCGGTCATTGGTTGGCGAAGTACATTTTCAGCAATGACCGCTCTCACCATAGCTTTGATCGGCTGGGTATGGGCCAAGGTGCCCGATTATTCGGGCACTACGATCAGTGGCCGGGCTTCCATTGGAGGTACGTTAGCGATCAGTGGGATCAAATCCATTTTGACAGTGACCCTGCTTTTCGTCTTGGCGCACAATATACTCTATACTTATATTGCCCCGCTTGTTGTTCCTGCAGGATTAGCCGGGAAACTCGATTTCGTTCTGCTGGTGTTCGGAGTAACTGCAATCGTGGGGATTTGTATTGTCGGATATCTGGTCGGACGATGGTTGCGAGAACTTGTGTTGGCAAGCATTGTGCTTTTCGGAGCCGCCGCGTTAATGCTCGGCATATGGGGCGATCTACCGGAACTGTTCTGGTTAGCAACCGGCATGTGGGGATTGGCTTTCGGTGGTGCCGCCACACTGTTTCAGACGACAGCTGCGACCACCTCCGGACAGGCCTCGGATGTAGCACAGTCTATGATCGTCACAGCTTGGAACTTGGCGATTGCGGGCGGCGGCACAATCGGTGGCTTATTGCTCGAACACTCGGATATCAGCTGGCTCGCTTGGTCGGTTTTGGTATTATTGTTGCTCGCCTATGTCATCGCCTTCCTGGCAAAAGACCGGGGATTTCCGTCAAGCCAATCAGCTTTGTGATGTTCGGTTGTGGCCGCCTGCAGTCGTCGGCAGAACGAGTGGCAATGCTGGATCGGCTTTGGCGGCCCTTCTCATCAACCGACCCAAACCGGCAAACACAAATCCTGATGTCGAGGGGCCAAAAAGAAACTCGTGAACCGCATTAGCATAATGGCACCATCTGTTAATCTCTCATGTCTAAACCTAATTTAAGACAAAATATTGCTTCGTATTTTCAAGGTCATAAACAATTGGCTGATTGAGGAACCATCTTGCGTTTGCCATCTAAAAGGGTCTTGAAACGGACAGCAGTCGTGTCAATTATAGCTGCCATCATTTCGGTCTCGTTCTCCACTGGCATTCGTGTTGTCATGGGTGTTCATTCCGACACCATCACCATAATTGTCAGATTGACATTACCTTTGCTAATTGCCGTTCCAATCTGCTTAATATGGTTTAGTAAGCTTGATCAGCTTGAGGTCGCATATCGCGCACTTGTAAAACAAGCCAACGAGCTTGCACGAACGGCGAGCAGTGACCCTTTAACGGGCACACTCAATAGACGCAGCTTTATTGAGCAATTCGACCACGCCATGGAACTAGGCGTGCGGGGATGGTTTCTGATTGCAGACATTGATTATCTGAAAACGATCAATGACAATTATGGTCATCTTGTCGGTGATGATGCTGTTATCTCCACAGCCGACGCGTTGGTGCTGGTTTTACCAAAAGACAGTTTGATTGCGCGCATCGGCGGTGATGAATTTTGCGCATTCGTACCCTCAGTTACACGGGAAGAAATGCAGACGCTCTCCAAACAAGTTAGCGATAAGGCAGGAAGTAAATTTAGAGATTCTGTTAAGAATGACGTTACCGTTCTGTCGGTTTCTGTTGGCAAAATAGCTTGTAGATCAAAACAGACGTTCAAGGATGTTATGAGTCAGGCTGACGAAAAACTTTATCGGAAAAAACGAATGCGCACCTTGAGCTAGCGAGCCGGTGAGATTTACCGACCAACGCCAAATACTCCCGAACTGATCGACCCGGAAGCCCTTAGCCTGCCTATGGAAAGGACCGATCAGCACGTATGGGAGTCCAAAATGTGGTATCACGATCTTTCGTGAGAAGCGTCGGCAGTGCATCATGCCACGCCTCCCGATAGGCCCGCTGTAACCGCACATTCACAGCATCGTCAAAATCTTCCCACGTCTCATGGAGCAAAAAGCGGTTTTCAGACTCTGGATCACGATGCAAGAACGCCTCGTGAAACGTGGGCTCATCGCGCTTCGCTCGGATGTATCAGCCCGTCACCTCGGTTTTGTCGAAACAAGTCGGGCGTCTCCAGGCCGTGCACTTGTACTCCGCCTAGCACATGAACTCGACGTTCCACTTCGCGAAGGTAACGTATTGCTTGTCGCGGCTGGTCTGGCACCAATGTTTGGCGAAACGTCTATCGAATTGACGCTCGAGGCACACAAACCGTTCCCGGCGTTCGCCATTAACCGGCATTAGAACATGGTTCTTTCAAACGCCCGCAGTGCCCGAACTCTGTGAAGGTGTCAGTGCCAAGCTTCTGGAAATGCCTATCAACGTCATATGTCTAACGTTTCACCCGGTAGGTCTTGGGCAACGTATCTCTAATCTCATGCTCGTCAGAAAAGGTCAGTTAATTGTCGCTTGGCTGTCCGGTAATCAGCGGTGTTGGCGGACAGCGCCCGACGAAGATGAACACTACGAGTTCATAATTATGATACCAATGAACATCAATGAACTTGCCCGGGAATTGGCGGTAAAAACGAGCTTTTGACAGAGTTGCGATGGCCAAACGCAATCTCGATTGTGACAGGTTTCATGTCGGTTCGGCTTTTACCAGCCACGCTCTTATTCGCAGTCAAATGTTCATCTGCATGGTATTGACATACGATACGTATGTGAATTAGACATACGTATCGTATATTAAGTCATGCGCACCCTGTGAAGGAGCGCCATGCATAGGAGGTAGTTCCAGATGACCAAACCAGCTCCCGTCTTCCCCGCTGATCGGCACGCCCTTTACGAGGCACATGGATATTCTGCAGCCATCCGCTCAGGCGATCTGCTTTTCGTTTCCGGTCAGGTCGGCAGTCGCAGTGACGGCAGCCCCGAGCCCGACTATTCAGCCCAGGTCCGGCGCGCCTTTGCGAATCTGGAAGCAGTCCTTACAGCGGGCGGGTGCGGCGTTGCCGATATCATTGACGTGACCAGTTTCCATACAGATCCAGAAGCTCAGTTTGCGGACTTTATGGCCGTAAAGAACGAGGTTTTCCCAGCGGCACCCTATCCCAACTGGACAGCAATCGGTGTAAACTGGCTTGCTGGTTTCGACGTGGAGATCAAGGTCATCGCCCGTATCCCGCAGCAGGGTTGAACCTGCCCCCCACCCTTGTTGCGCATATTCGACCGCCAGTACGCAGCCATCCATAACCATCGAGGTTATCATTGGGTGGCGGTCGAGTTTGCGGCGTGTTTGGGTGATACCATTGAGGTGACATGTGATCTGGCTGGACTGTCATAGCCTCTCACAGCACGGCTGGCATAAATATCGACCATTTGGTCAAGAATGGCGCGGCTGGGGTCGTCACAACAATAAAAAGGACCGTGTTCGAGAGCACCAATGTGGAGTTCTTCATCGCTCATGTGGATATAACGCTCATCAATCAACCCGGTACGTTTGAAGAACCAGCCCACGACACATCGGAGAATCTGAACCCATTCGACGCTTTAGGAGAACCCTTAAGAGCCTTGCGTGGAGGTGGCGTGGAATTTATCACGTTAGCAGGCATGGTTTTGTGATGGATACCAATCGTCTTGTGACGATCGCACAATGTCAAACTTCAACACACTACGGCAGTCACGACCGCCGTAAATACAGTCACTATACAGATATACAAGCAAAGGTAAGACACCGGCTGGCAACACTCACATTTGCCGTATGAACAGCTGCCAGCCTCCTTCTCCACTTCTATCACGGGCCTTTGCTACGATGAACGCAGACAGAACGATCGTTACACCAATGACCCAAGTAAGTCGCATTTCAGTCCGGCAATTTTCAACCTTTGGTGGCAGACATTCGGGGCTACGCTTTCCAGTCGGACGATGGAATGGTATTGACCATCCATGGAATGCCAAACCTGTCGACCAGAGACCCAAAACCGGGCGACCAGAAGGTTTCACCGAACGGCATGACCGTTTTACCACCTTCGGACAGCTGATCGAACCAGCGCTGGCCCTCGGCCTTGTCGTCGGTGTGCAAGGTGACGTCGAAGCCGTTTTTGGGCTTGTCGATATTTCGTGCCCACTGAACGTCCATATCTGCACCCATCAGGGCCTGGTCACCAACCTCCAGCCAACAGTGCATCAGCCAGGTTTTGTACTTCTCATCTGTGATCGGCATGTCAGGAGGCCCATCGCCGTAGGGCATTGCAGCGGTAATCTTTCCGCCCAAGACCCTGGCATAGAATTCGAATGCTTCACGGCATTGGCCCTGAAAGCTCAAGCTGGTCACGATCTTCATGGTGGTCTCTCCCATTGGAATTTGATGTGTCAGGCGAGATAAATGCCGGTCTTCCCGCCCACTAGAGATTGCACATTTGCCCGGTATGCTTGCCCGGGGAGTTTCGGAAATGGCTGTATCGTCAAAACGATTGCTACATTTTCCAACAATCCTCAGTTCAGCGGCCAACGACTGAAATTGAGGCCCTTTATATTGATTGATATCAATGTAGTTGCGCCTAAATGTCAACCTTGCTGGTCCATTCTCCTGCCAATTCTGGCTTCGAAACGCCCATTCTGAAGCGTGATGCCTGCCGGGATGACCTCCGGCACAGCGAATTTTAGTGTACACAGGAGTCGCGAGCGCCTTGAATCCTAATTCCTGAGTGCTGGCTGCCCTCTCATTTAGGCTGACCGTTTATAGGGATGATATTTTCAACCACTATGTGTCATGCGTTGATAGCCTTCTCAACAAAGTTGATAAAGTTTCATTGGGACTCACATCAGACTGGATGCAGTCTATACCATCAGTCCGTAAAGTGGACTTGCGGGCATTGCTTGGGCTGTAGCCGAAATGTTGGGTGAAGGCCCGGGTGAAGTTCGCAGCTGTCTCAAAGCCAAGCCACTGGGCAATATCGGAAACTTTCCGGTTCTCAGAGAGATCAGCAAGCATTTCATGCGCGGCAAGCAAGCGCCTCTGACGAATATAGTTGAGTACTCCTCCGGAACTTTCAAATAATTGATAGAGGTGGGTACGAGAGATTGCTAGTTCTTTGCTCAGAACATCGGGATTCAAATCACGAGACATGAGGTTCTTCTGGATAAAGCGTCTCGCCTTGGTCATCAGGCCCATCGAAGCGACGTGCTCACTCGCATTACCGTCTCTCACCAATGGAGCAATAGCATCGAATACGATCTGCCTTATTGCATCCCGCAACTCGGGTAAGTCCTCACTTGTTATCTGACTTAGTCCCATCTGAAGACTGGAGATGAAATCGATCAGAAGATTGGCCCGATAGCCTCTAAGTGAAGCATTGTTGCTGGCCTCGGGCATTCCCCCGAGTCCCGCAAACTGGTCGACGGGAATAATCAGCATCACCGCTTCTGTCGCGAGCGCCCGGCCACGAAATGGATAGCCAAGTGAACGGATGTTGATCATGCCTGGCTCGTTTTCAGCAACGCGTCCATCCACTGCTGTCCAAGTACGCCCGCTACGCAAAAAGCTGATATGCCAATGATCGATCGGACTGAAACGAACCTGCTCTGGCGTGCGCTCATAGCTGAACGGTGGCGCGTTTTGCTCTATAAGCAACATACCATGAAGATCCCAGACTTTCTGCAATACAAGAAAACCATCACGCGCATTAACGCCATCGGGCATACGCACATCATAAAGAGCCGCGATATGTTTTTTCCACGCAGAAAACTGCTCTGTGGCTCCCAGTGAATTAGTAGAAAATATCAGTGGGGCCAGAATATTGGTGCTGCGACTACTTTCGCCGAGCGGCGTAAGTTGTACTCGCGCAGACTGGCGACGCTCAACAAATTCAGACTTAAGATCGCGCGCAGCCTTGTCGCTTGGGGTCGTCATGGCAACTCCTCAAACCAACTCACAGGTCCAAGGTACGCGGAACGCCACCCAAGCCCCTGGCGGGATATTAGCACTTGAGCAAGTAAAATCCAAGCAACTGGAACAATACAGTCTATTCGTTGGTTAATCCGTTCAGTTGATCATGGCATCCATCGACGCCACCATCACATAGGCGTCGAAAATACTGCACTTACGGTGATAGCTTGCGAGTATGACTAGCGTTCAACGAGGTTTCTGCCACCTAACGAAACTTCAGAAGAGGTGCTGGAATACATTTGATGGAATGACCTGACTGTGTCGGATTTGATGAAAATTGTCATGAATATCCGGCCGGAGTTTTAACTCGTGTCCGATAAAAAGCACGGTAATAACAACCGGAGGCAATCGTATGAACAATGTATTTGCATATACTGTGCGCCGCGAAAGCTTGAAATGGGCTGCCGCTATTGTCGTTGGACTGTCCGCTTCATTATGCCTGACGGCAGGCGCCGAAGCCAAGGATGCCCGCAAGCAGAAAAGCGAAACGGTTTCCGTTTACCTCGTCAAGTACAAGGTGAATAGCCAGGCACGATACAACAAGCCTGCAGCGGCCAAGGTCATCAGGGTTTCCGCCACGCAATATGCGGCCGGTACGCCCTATGTGTGCACGCCGAGCGGCTTCGGGCAGAAATCCCGCTGCTTCATCCGCGACTAGACCGCATATCGGTCTGATTCAATCAGATCGGCGCTCCAACTTTTTGTTTTGAACCGCGCATCCCGAAAACTCTTGTACATTTTTCGGGATGCGCTCCATGGCACACCGGCTCACAAGAACTCCATACAGATCAGCAGGCCGGCATGCTTGCCTGGCAATCATCTCGCTTCGGCTTTCATGATTGCCAGCCCCTTACTGACACGGTCGCCTCGCAATAGCTTGGCGGCCTCATCGGTCGGGCGTGGCGGATTGTTGCGGAAGACATACCAACTGCCGCCCAGTGAGCGCTTCTGATAGATGACGCCATCTTTCTCACGATGGAGGAAGCAGGTCGTATCGCTGCCGCCGCTCATCTTGTTGACCCAATAGGCCTGCAGGCAAAGCTTGCCGCGATTGGTGGCATACCAGCGCCCCTGCCCGTAAGACCAGGCCCTGCCTTTCTGCGACCACGCGATGAAACGATGTCTGTCGGCAGAGAAATAGCCGCCGCCATCCTTCCATTCCCATGATTTACCGGAATAGAGCGCCTCAAGCGCGTCGGCTGATAGAGGTGCAGCCGCCGCAGCCTTGATGGCGATCGGGTCCTCGGTTTTCTGTTTCGGCGCCGCATCGGCAGCGCCTGCCAGAAGAAGTACGGACAGCGCCGCACTTACGGTTCTCAAACGGATCGAAAACATTGTCGTATTCCTGTTCAGACGTTGGAGCATTCCCAGCAAAAATGCGAAGCGGTTTTGCGTGAGGTAAATGCGACATCAATCAAGCGGATGGTTCGCAACCCGCCAGTCAGGCCGCCCGACACCCCGTGGCCACGGATAGACTTCGCGGTCGTTGAAGTAGACGGTCGCAGTCAGTTCCGGAAATTCGGGCTGCGGCTTGTTGGTCTCCTGTGCCCAGGCCCGGACATAGGCGTCGCTTCCTTCATAACCGAGCTCGGCGATAACAATCGGCTTCTTGAAGCCTACCACCCGGTCGTATCCCGGTTTTGTCCGTTCAACGAATGTGGACGCATGTCCCAGTTCCAGCATATCGTAAGGTTCGTAGCCGAACACCGACAGGCCGATCACATCGACATAACCATCGCCCGGATAATAGGCCTCAAGCCCCGCATCTCCCTTCGGCGACCACATATATTTGGCGTTCGGCAATGACTTGCGGCAGACATTGACCGCATGCTGATAGGCGCGGACATACCCCTGTGCCGACCAGTAGGACCAGGTGAACTGACCCGTCTTGTCGTCCATTTCCTGCGCCCAGCGAATGGTCACAGGGCTCTTCAGCTTCGAAGCAGCGGAGCAGACGGCGGCCATGTTTGTATCGTAATGCCCCCGCACGATTCCGCTCAGGAGATCATCCGGTGCAACGCGCCAGTCGCGAGCCCACGACCAGGGTTCGACGGTGATCAGCAATTCGCGGCCCCGTTCCTGCGCATAGGCATCAGCGGTTGACAGGCTCGTCAGGTCCACATCCTCCCACGGAAGGAATAGATGTTCGATGCGGGAATTGGGATCGTTGGTGAAATCCCCGTGCGGATCATAGGCTCCGAACGTGATGGATTGCGGTGTTATCACCGGGCGTTTGTCGTGGAACATATTTCGAGTGTCGACATTGGCACCCGAAACACCGCTCGCCGCGTAAACAGCGGTTGAAAGCAGCCCACCGCAAAGAATGGCCGTTGCTATTTTATATGAGGTTTTCATCGCCGCCTCCTTTATTGTACGGGCGATTGGGCAACGGGCAACGCCAGATTCAGCGCTTCCGTTTTGGGCGTTATTGTTTCGATGGAGAGAAGCTTGCGTGCTTCGTCATCCTTGTTTCCGCCAGCATGGCGGAAGACGTACCAGACACCGTCCGGCTCGCGTTTCTGATAGATCGTCCCATCGGCGATACGGTGGGAGAAACAGGTCTTGTTCGGGAAGACGCCCTGATCCAGATGCCATTTCGCATCGAAGCACATCTGGCCCGACCAGGTGATCCGCCAGCGGCCTTCGGCCCATGCCTTGCCCTTCTCGCCAGCGACACGGGCGGTGAAACGGCGGTTCTGGCTTTCCATCCGGCCAGCACCGTCGGCCCACTGCCAGTTCTTGTCACGATAGAGTAGGTATATCTCGGCAGGCGTCATCACACGGGCGCCGTCGGGCAAACCATCTGTCGGAACCGTTGCCGCTCCAGCCGGTCCGCTTAGCCCCGCAAGCAGGACAACCAGCGGCAGAACACATCTGCTCCGATCAGTGTTCCTACCAGATCGGCACCGTTGGTCTTCAAACATCACATGTTTCATTTGAACCTCCCACGACCTTCAGGTTGCGCGCACCCGCCAAGGGTTCTTGCGATTGACGGATGCGCGCGTGCGGCAGAACGTTTGTTGGTCTTGTTTCCTGCCGCTGTTGAACGGGACGGCCGATTGTCGAAATCCGGAAGCCCAGATTCCCGGCAATCGCCGGTGAAAAGACATTGCGCAGATCGACGAGTACAGCGTCCCGCATGAGCTGTTTCGTCCGAACAAGATCAAGCTTGCGGACACTGTCCCATTCGGTCACGACCACCGCCGCATCGGCAGTGCTCAGGCACTCGTAAGGATCGTCGTAAAACTCGACGTCGCTGAGAAGACGGCGCGCATTCTCCATTCCGGCCGGATCGTAGGCCCGGATGCTGGCACCGAAGCGCTGCAAGGTTTCGATGAGCGGGATGGATGGTGCGTCGCGCATATCATCCGTATCGGGTTTGAACGTCAGGCCGAGGACAGCAATCGTCCGGCCTTCGACACTGCCGCCGAGCGCATCCAGAACCTTCAGCGCCATGCGACGCTTGCGCGCTTCATTGACGGTGACCGTTTCCTCGACCAGTCGCAGGGCAACCCCGTAATCCTGGGCAGTGCGCAACAGCGCAATCGTATCCTTTGGAAAACACGAGCCACCATAACCCGGTCCCGCATTGAGAAAACTGGTGCCGATACGCTTGTCCAGCCCCATGCCGAGCGCCAGCTCGGTGACATCGCTGCCGACTTCCTCACACAGATCCGCCAGTTCGTTGATGAAGGTGATCTTGGTGGCAAGAAAGGCGTTGGCTGCATATTTAATCAGTTCCGATGTCCGGCGCTTCGTGATCACGATTGGCGTCTTTGCGGCCTCAAGCGGCGGAGCATAAAGGGCGACAAGCGCAGAACGAGCGCGCTCATCTTCCACGCCGATGACGACGCGATCGGGCTCGAGGAAATCGCGGATCGCGACACCCTCGCGCAGGAACTCCGGATTGGACGCAACGGAGAATGTTCCAGGCCTGCGAACCGAGCCGATGATCTTCTGCACCACATCGCCTGTGCCGACCGGAACGGTGGACTTGACCACGACGACGCTATGGTCTTCGATCAGCGGCGCAAGCTCGCGAGCGGCCATATAGACGAAGGACAGATCGGCATCGCCGTGCCCGGCCCGTGCCGGTGTGCCGACGGCAATGAAGACAAGTTCCGCACCCTTGACGGCTTCCGCCAGATTGGTGGTGAATCTCAGCCGGCCAAAGGCGAAATTGCGTTCCACCAGCTCATCCAGTCCCGGCTCGTAGATCGGCACGATGCCGCGCTCCAGCCGGACAATCTTCTGGGCATCCTTGTCGACGCAGACGACCTCGTGTCCCCATGCCGCAAAACACGTGCCACTGACCAATCCGACATATCCCGTACCGATGACAGCGATCTTCATAATCGTCGCGCCTTTTCCGCTAGTTCGTTCCACTGGCGGTATTCGTGCGCCAGCGTGGATTGAAAATTGTCCTGTGGACGTCACGTCCGCCTACACCGGCACCGGCAACCGAGAAGCGGTCGTCAAATACCGTGAAGCTTTTCGTGCCCCAGCTCAGTGCCTCGATGCCGTCGCGTCCGCGCTCGACAGTGGTAAAGCCGGTCAGCGCGACCAGCGCCGTAAAACTGCATGCCATTGCCGGTCGATAGAGGCGGCTCGTCATCCGCACGTGATTTTCGCGTGTGTGCTGGATCACAATCATCGCCATCAGGAACAGGTAGAAGCACGCATTGATGATGGCGAAGATGAAGAAGCCTCGCGTCTGATCGGCTCCGCTGACCAGGAGGACCGGCAGAATGGACAGACCGGAGATCAGCGCATAGGGAGCGATCACCCGCAGTGGCACCGGATCGACCTCGGATGAGCCTTTCGGCGTGACGCGAAAATCGACAAAGGAACCGGTCAGCCAGTCACGGAAAGCTGCGAAGGTTCCAGCCAGAACCCAGGGCCACCGCGCCAACAGGAACAGCATTGCTTCCCAGCTGAAGATCCTGCCGTCGACCGGGCGGAACGTCTTGCTCGACCGCCACCAGAATGCCAGCGCCAAAATCACGAGCGATTGCGGCATGAAATGCGTCAGAAAGGCAGGATAGGTAACGCTGACGAAATTATCGCCATAAGCCAGAATGGCTATCGGCAGAACGAATGTCAGCGCCAGAAAGAACGCGTAGAGAGGATACCAGAGCTGCGAGAACAGGAACTGGATCTTCAGACGCAGCGGCAACCGACCGATCAGCTTCGGCGTATATTGCAGCAGGATCATCACAAGACTGCGCGACCACTGGAATTCCTGCGTCACAAGATCGGCGAATGTGCGGGGGCCGTCGCCATGGGCAATGGCATCCAACGCATGAACACCCCGCCAGCCATGCGCATTCATAAACAGGGTCGTGGAATGATCCTCGGCCAGTTCTGGTCCAAGACCGCCGATTTCCTTCAGCGCCGCCGTGCGTACCGCATAATGAGAGCCGATGCAGACCGGGGCAAAGCCGCCATTGTAACCGGCCTGTAGCGAGCCATGCATGCTGGCTTCCACATAAAGACGCCCGCGGGCCGACCAGCTTTCATGCGCGTTGCGATCACAAATGCTTGGCGCGGAAACATAACCGACAGCGGGATCAGCGAAGGGCCGCAGCATATTGAAGAGATAACCCGGCTCAGGCACATGGTCGGCATCGAGCTGCGAGACGAAATCATAGCGCTCATAGCCATAGTGATCGTAGAAGAAGGCGAGATTGCCTTCCTTGCACCGGGTACGGCGCGGCCAGGTCTGCCGATGATAGTCGGCACGGCCCTTGCGCGTGGAAACGAACACGCCATGCTCAAGGCACCAGGCAAGTGTCGAGGGTGAAGGATCCTCATCGGCAAGCCATGTATCGTGCGGCACATCCTGCGCCAGCATGGCGCGCAATGTTTCAGCCACCACCTCGAAAGGCTCAGACGGAGCCTTGGTGACGACCATGGCGACGCGGCTTCCGGCGGGGATGCGAAGCGGGCCGGTCGGGCGCGCTGCGTGGAAGAAAATAGTGATGAAATAAAGCGGCAGGATCGTTATCCAGGCCAGCAGCGCGGTCACCAGAATGGAGCCGAGCAGATGATTGTGCTTCGCGCTGATGAACCACCATTGCCAGAAATAGGTGATAGCGAGCGCCCACAGGATGATGCCCACCACATATTCCACCCGCTTGCGGCCAGTGAAGATGGGCGCCAGCAATGGTTCCCTTTCGCCGTTGTCGCCGTCAATGGCCGGATGAAATTCGCGCCGTGTCATGTTCGCATCTCCAGACCAAAGAAGGGCGCAGCCGTGCGGATGATCGTGTCGAGATCGGAATGGAGTGTGCGGAACCCAAGCTTCGCTGCCGCTTCAGCCGGGTCGGCATAAAGCACCGGCGGATCACCAGCCCGGCGCGCGCGCATTTCGACAGGCACCTTGCGTCCAGTAAGCCGGTCTATCGCATCCACGATTTCCTTGATGGATGTTCCGCGCCCGGTTCCCAGATTAAGGACCAGATTACCGCCGCCATTCAGCAGATGCTCGACCGCAAGCACATGCGCCCGCGCCAGATCGACCACGTGAATATAGTCGCGAATGCAGGTGCCATCCGGCGTTTCATAATCGTCGCCATAGACTTCCAGACAATCCGCCATGCCCGCCGCAGCCAGCATGGCGCGCGGTATCAAATGAGTTTCAGGATCGTGCTTTTCGCCCAGTTCGCCATCCAGATCAGCACCGCAGGCATTGAAGTAGCGCAGTGCCGCATAGGGCATGCCATAGGCTGCCGAATAATCGGCCAGCATATGTTCCGCGATCAGTTTTGTGCGTCCATACGGGTTGATCGGATTCTGCATTTCGCCTTCGCGGATCGGCAGCACATCCGGAATGCCATAGGTGGCGCAGCTCGACGAGAAAATGACCGGGCGTCCACCAGTCAGGCGGCTGGCCTCCAGAACGGACTGGATGCCGCCGACATTGTTGCGATAATATTTTGCGGGGTCCGTGACGGATTCACCCACATAGGCCGAAGCCGCAAAGTGGATGATGGCAGCCGGATCGAAGGTCCTGATAGCAGCGATAAGCTGTTCCTGCGAAAGCGTGTCGCCCTCGACAAACTCGCCCCAGCGCACGGAAGACCGGTGGCCCGTCGACAGGTTGTCATAGACGACCGGCGAGAATCCGCTCTTGTGCAGAAGCTTGGCGGTATGGCTGCCAATGAAGCCAGCGCCACCGGTGACGAGTATATTTTGCCGGGTCATCTCGCCACCTCGAAGAGCTCGCCCGATGGCCTGACCAGCTGGCGTTCAAAATAGGCGATCGTCTGCTTCAGCCCTTCGACAAGTGCAATCTGTGGTTCCCAGCCAAGTTCACGCTTGGCGAGCATGATGTCGGGGCGCCGCTGGCGCGGATCATCAGTGGGCAGCGGGCGATAGACGATGCGCGAGGACGAATTTGTCAGCGCAATGATCTGCTCGGCCAGCTCACGCACAGTAAACTCGCCCGGATTGCCGAGATTGACGGGCTTCTGAACCTGGCTGCTCATCAAGCGGCTGAAGCCTTCGATCAGGTCATCGACATAGCAGAAGGAACGGGTCTGTGAGCCGTCGCCATAGATGGTGATGTCTTCGCGCTTGAGGGCCTGAACGATGAAGTTCGACACGACACGGCCATCGTCGGGCCGCATGCGCGGGCCATAGGTGTTGAAGATGCGCACGATACGGATGTCGACGCCATACTGCTTGTGAAAATCGTAGAACAGTGTTTCGGCCGAGCGTTTGCCTTCATCATAGCAGGACCGGGGTCCGAAAGAGTTCACATTGCCCCAATAGGCTTCCGGCTGCGGATGCGTTTGCGGGTCGCCATACACTTCCGAGGTTGAAGCCTGAAAAATCCGTGCCTGATAATGCGCTGCAAGTTCGAGCAGATTGAGCGAGCCGATGACGCTCGTCTTCATCGTGTGCACCGGATCGGCCTGATAGTGCGGCGGCGAAGCGGGGCATGCGAGATTGTAAATCTCATCCACCGGCAGATCGATCGGGTTGACAATATCGTGGCGCACGAAGCTGAACGTGTCGTAGCGCAGGAGATTGCGCAGGTTCTCAAGCCGCCCTGTCGAAAAATTATCGACGCAGATGACAAAGTTTCCTTCGTTCAGAAGACGCTCGCAAAGATGAGAACCGAGAAATCCTGCACCGCCTGCCACAAGAATGCGTCGTGTTGACATGCGCTCTGCAGATATACCCGATGATCTGAAATTTATATTCACGAGATCCTCCAACACTACTCGTTACGGGCGTCCTTTGTTGAAAAAGAACAGCATTTCCCTCTGCGGATTCGAATTGAACCGCACTAAATTGTGTTTGTTGAATGCTTTACCTGATGATTGAACGTAACTGCGTTGAAGGCCAGAGTCGTTATCTTAGAATCCTAAAACTTATCCGCGCGTCCATTTTTTAGGCTTTGATAACCTCACGCTCGGCATGTTCGGATCAACCGAAACGGCGTATCCTATTGGCCTAAGTCGGTGGATTTAGGCGCAAGCCGCTTTTGTTGTCCAATCCAGAACACGGCTCTCCCACTCAACTGTGTTAATCGTCATCACCAGCGCCGGAGCATCTGCCAAAAAAATTTACGAGGGAGGGATTCCGTAGAATTTGCGCAGCCATTTTCAGTTTCTGTGCGGGTGTATCGAAATACCCCCGATCAGAATGCCAAGAAAATTCTACCTTTAAACCCTAACAATTACAGGGCGGATTACCCACCCGCCAGTGGGCTGGTTCGCCCATCATAGAAATGTGAACAGCTTCACATCTAAAGTCGTCAGCATATGACGCGCCATAAATCTTATGCTTAGTGGCCATTAGTCTTCAAGAAGGCGGAATCAAACTGTCACACGGCCAGGTATCGCTGCGATCATTATGTTCAGGTTCTAAGGATAAACGTCTCGATACTTGGGTGTGGAGAGGCTTTCCGTTGCAGAGCATTTATTGCGACACTTTCGGCTTTCCAAACTTTCCAACTGAAAAATCCAGGAAGGTTCTTAACTTCGGTGTCATTCGCCTGTCGGCAGCATAAAGTGCGTGAAGCTGACGCGCAGGCGGTTCATAATCCTGCAGGATGCGACGCAATCGACCCGATACCAACTCGTCAGAAACCAGTTCGAGCGGTTGAAGTAACACGCCCATGCCAGATATCGCGGCAGCGCGCAGTGCTTCCCCGCTATCGGTAGCAAATCGACCTTTGATTGGAATCTCGATTTTCCCGTTAGGGCCATTGAAATTCCAGTTTGCGCGAAGCGACGTATGCGAAAATACGAGGCATTCGTGCTCCTTTAAGTCTTCGGGTGTTGATATTGGACTTGCCGATTTGAGATATTCAGGAGCCGCACACAACACGAGACGAAGTGGGGCAAGCCGACGTGCCGCAAGTGAGCTATCGGGTAACTCGCCGGTCCTGAAAACCACATCAAAGCCATCTTCTATAAGGTCCACCGGACGATTGCTAAGGCTAAGATCCACGGACACTTCGGGGTGATCTGCCAGATATTCCGGTAACTCAGGCGCCAGTGCCCGGCTGCCAAATGTAACAGGTGCACTGATGCGAAGCCGCCCGCGAGCTGTTGATCTGGTCTCGGCGATCATCATTTCTGCTGCTTCGAACTCAGCAAGGATCGTCTTCGCGTGTTCATAAAATATGCGGCCGCTATCGCTTAAGCTCTGTTTTCGTGTGGTGCGGTTCAGCAGCTTTATTCCTAAAGTCTGTTCTAAGTGCCTTATGTGCTTTCCAGCCAACTGAGAAGAGATATCGAGTTCGTTGGCGGCTGCAGAAATCGAACCAAACTCAACGGTTTTCACGAGAATAGCCAGCGATTGCAATCGATCCATTAGAAACACCACATTGTTAGTCTTAAAATAATAAGCCAATTTATATCATATTATTTCAAATGTATATGTAGCGCCATCTCAAACGAATATCACTTTAAAAGTTCAGACGAAGGAACACGGAACATGTCCTCCTTTACAAGGAAAGTAGTAATGGCCGCAGCACTTAGCAGCAGTGTAGTTTCAGCTAACGCATCCCAGATCACACAGACAGAAGCTGAAAAGCCGACGATTGTGCTCGTTCATGGAGCGTTTGCAGATGGATCCACATGGCGAAAAGTAATCCCCCTGCTGCAACAGGAAGGCTTGAATGTGGTTGCAGTTCAGAACCCGTTGACATCGCTTGCCGATGATGTGGCGACTACCCGTCGCGCATTGGATGCACAGACTGGTCCAGTCGTTCTCGTCGGCCATTCCTGGGGCGGAGCTGTTATAACCGAAGCGGGGGAACACGAACGGGTCAAAGCTCTGGTATATGTGGCAGCGTTTGCACCATCGCAGGGGCAGTCAGTTGTCGACATGTCCAAGAACTATCCGACCCCGTCTGGTTTTGCCCATATCAATGCCGACAAGGAAGGATATTTGACATTGACTGCCGAAGGCGTAGCCAATCATCTGGCGCAAGATCTTCCGGCGGAAGAAACCAAGGTGATGACTGCACTTCAAGGTCCGGTGCGCGGAACAAACTTCGAAGATAAAGTTAAGTTTGCCGCTTGGACAACAAGACCCTCTACATACATCATCAGTGAAGATGACCGGATGTTGCAGCCGGAATTGCAAAAAGAGATGGCGAAAAAAATCTCCGCAAAAGTGGTGAGCTTGAAGGCTGGACATGCCCCTCATTTGTCTCATCCAAATGAAGTTGCGAAAGTCATTCTTGAGGTTGTCAGCAATCTGGAGAATTGATTGCACAAAGCAATGCAGGCGCGGAACACGAACAGCCGCGCCTGCAAATTTTGCTATTTCCTGCAGCCCATCGCCAAAATATATGTCACCTATAGTTATACTTTACTCGTTTCATTCTTTGAAACTGATTTCAGAAAATCCCACACTACACGCATTCTTGTTATGCGTCTAAGTTCTAAAGGCATCAACATCCAATAAGTTCGCTGGAAGCTAACCGTTTCACTTAGAATGGGTTGAAGGCCATAATCCGCTGCGAGATAGCCAGGTAACAATCCTATTCCTCCCCCGCAGCTGACTGCTGCGAGCTGCGAAAAAATGCTGGTGCTTCGCAAACTCACATTCGCTCCAGGAACCAAATCTGTGATCGACGGCAAGTCCTTCGCAGGACCAGTTTCCCCGAGATATCCAATAAACCGGTGTTTCTTTAGGTCCGATAAATTGTATATCGGTTCATTCTGTTGGAGATATTCGGGAGCAGCATAAAGCTTTAAAATATAGTCACATAATTTTGTGATAGTATATGGACCACGTTCGGGACGGTCCAGCGTGATTACGATATCAGCCTCATTTCGCGAAAGGTGAATGGGGCGAGGCTGAACAATCAGATCAATCGATAACCCCGGGTGACCTGACAGGAAAGCGGGAATCTGTGACGAGATAGAACCAACCGCATATCCCTCAACGCAGCCGACTCTTACAACGCCGGTTACATTTTCATCAGTTTTCTCAGAGCTGGTGTCGATACACGAAAACTGGTCCTCGATCGATTGAGCAATTGAAAGCAGGGCTTCTCCCTGCAAAGTCAAAGAGTAGCCATTTTTGCTACGCGTAAAAAGTGGAGCTCCCGTCGCAATTTCAAGTCTCTGCACACGTCTGGAGACTGTCGTGTGTTTTACTTCCAGCCGCCGTGCAGCCTCAGTCAGCGTCTTCACACGTGCCAATTCGAGAAAATACCGCAGGTCATCCCATTCCACGCGAGAACCTCATCTTAAACGGCCAAGCATATATCATTTTTCTGCCTGGCCGTTAGCTGACTACATTGCGCATTAACGACGCAAAAACTGATCATGAGTTTTCAACGGCCCATTGTCCATTGGTTATTTGGCAACGCTAATGACTACTCTTTGACTGTATTCAGCCAAGCCCAATGCACCATAGTCTGCTCCCAATCCTGATTCTTTCGCACCTCCGAACGGCACGTGTGGCGCGATATGGAGATGCTGATTGATCCAAACTGTTCCAGCTTGAAGCTGTTGCGCAACTTCGCGCGCCTTCACGAGATCGCTGGACCAGACAGACCCACCCAAACCATAGGTCGTCGAGTTCGCACTTTCGATCGCATCAGCCAAATTCTCGTAACGAATTACAGGTAGAATAGGTGCGAATTGTTCTTCATCGACAAGTATACTTCCGTCTTTGATATCGCGAACAATGGTGGGTTCGATGAAATAACCGTCGCCTACCCCACACTTACCGCCCGCAACAATGGTGCCGTCTGTTTCCGCTATCTTCAAGAAATTCTGAGCCTTTTCGAACTGCGCTTTGTTTTGAACAGGTCCAATTTTTATCCCTTGTTCAAAACCGCTGCCTATGGTGGCATCCTTTGCGAGTTTCGCCAGTTCATCACACAACTCATCATAGATTGAAGAATGTGCGTAGACCCTTTTTAAGGCAATGCAAACCTGGCCGGCATTGGTGAATGCAGCGTCAAAAATCTTTGATGCTGTTGGCTGGATGTCTACATCATCCAGTACAATGCCAGCATCGTTGCCACCCAGCTCAAGCGTTAGACGCTTTATTGTCTCCGACACGGTTTTATATACCTTCTTGCCGGTCTCTGTAGAGCCTGTGAAAGAAACCTTCGCGACGTCTGGATGGCTGGTCAGAAGAGAACCAAGGTCATTTTCATCCACAATAACGTTGACAACACCGGCCGGGAACACCTTCTGCGCTAACTCCCCGATGAGCAAAGCGGTGATTGGTGTGGTTGGGGCTGGCTTCAATACAAAAGTGTTTCCCATCAGAGTAGAAAAGGTCAGCTTGTTTAAATTTAGCAGGAAAGGAAAATTCCATGGTGTTATGCCTGCAACGACGCCAAGCGGTTTATGATGCAGCTCAATGTGCATCTGTTCGTCATTCTGGATAACTTCGACGGGTAAGTCGATTGTTGCCAGTTCCCTCATGAACTGAGCAGTGTTATCAACTTCCCATTCGGCTTCCGCTAACGGCTTTCCCTGTTCCTTTGTCAACGTTCGAACGAGCTTTTCCCTCTCGACATCGATCAGGTCAGCGAGCTCAACAATCTTTGCGCGGCGCTTTTCCAGAGGTGTAGTAGACCAGCCGCGAAAAGCGCGCTTTGCTGCGGCTACAGCCGCTTCCAGTTGCTCAACCGATGCGCGCGGCACATGCGCAAAAACTTTCCCGTCTGCCGGATCTATCACTTCAAGGAAGCTATCACCGTCAATCAGTTTGCCATCGATCAATAGTTTGTAGCTCGTGTCCATTATTCGGCTCCTCCCGATTATCAAAACTCTCAGTCCCCTATGGCCTCCGCCATTGGCCCGCGTTCTGAGATGCTATTCACATTCACCGGCAAGCAGGATGCGCAATACTTCAACGCAATTGAATAGACCAAAAAAGCACAATCGCTGAACATGGGAGGGTGTTTCCGTTCATAGGCTGCAATGGTAGCGTCCCGATATGCAGCATCGCTCTGTGCTGCCAGAGGCAATTCTCATTTTCAGATTCATGATGAGAAGAAAGGTTGCTGAGAAGGACCTAAACATTACAGGTCAATTTCAGGAAAGAGCGACCGCCAGATCCATAAAACGATGCAAAACCAACGTGTTGTAGCGGATGGTTAAACCCTATGTCGGGTAAAAAAAATGAGCTTAGACGAACCCAACTTGGGAGGAGGAGGATTAATGAAGATTGCATTTCTTGGACTGGGAAATATGGGATGGGCCATGGCGCAAAATCTGCTCCGCGCCGACTTTGACGTCATAGGATTTGATGTGAACGATACAACCGCCAACTTGTTTGAACAGCATGGCGGGCGCATTGCCTCTTCCGCATCCGCTGCTGTCACTCAAGCGGATATTGTTTTCACCATGTTACCGAATGATCAGACATTATCGGATCTTTTCTTCAACAATAACTCTGTACTGGAGCGTGTAAAGCCGGGAATGTTGTTTGTCGATTGCTCAACCGTTTCGGTGCAATTGACGAGAGAAATAGCAAAAGCAGTGAGTTCTGCAGGTGGTGATTATTTGGATGCCCCTGTTTCCGGCGGACAATTAGGCGCCAAAGAGGGAACACTGACATTCATGATCGGGGGAGAGAAGCCAGCATTCGATCGGGTTCGGCCCATGTTGGAAGCCATGGGCAAAACTTATGTCCATATGGGAGACCACGGCACCGGTCAGGCAGCAAAGCAATGTAACAACATGCTTGCTGCGATCATTATGGCTGGAACGGCGGAGGCTATCGCGCTTGGCGTCAATAATGGCCTCGACCCACTTGTGTTGAGTCAGGTTATGCAAACAAGCACTGGTGGGAGCAATATCCTGAGTAAATGGAATCCTTGGCCCGGTGTCGACAACAAAGTGCCGTCAAGCAATGTTTATCAGGCCGGCTTTCAGATGAATCTGATGCTGAAAGATTTGGATCTGGCTATGGCGAGCATCCAATCCTTAAAGTTCGGCGCTCCGATGGGTTCACTTGTCCGAAACCTGTTCACCATGTGCATAAAAAGCGACCCAACTGCTGGCATGAAGGACTTTTCCTACATTCAAAGCCTCTATGATCGCAGCGTTTGCGAGCCATTAGAAAACTGAAACTCCTCTAAAGGATACGCGCTATGAATGTCGAAACATTTCTGCAAGCAGATCGCCTCCGCCATGATGCATTCATTGCTGGAGACACGGATGTCCTAAATCGCTTAATGGCCGATGAATGCCTCTATATACATACAACCGGGAACATTGATCGCAAGGATGAATTAATAAACAAGATCGCCAGTCGAGCATTAATCTATCACGCGATCGAAAATTCAGTAGACCACGCCATTCTGTATGAAAACAATACAGCAATTATTGCAGGGCGATTGAGAATGAGCCTGGAAAGAACGGGCATCCCCGCCGCGGTCCATATAAGATATTGCTGTGCCTGGAAACACGACACTACCGGCCCACAAATGATTTCCTGGCAATCTACTCCTCTGGCAGCGTCGTGATTGGTTGCTCTCAGCGCTTTGCGAAAGTGTCTTGCAAAGTTTGTACTAAATAATCACGAACCAGTTTCACGCGCGGCAGCACGTGCGAATGTTCGTGGGTGAGCAGCCAAAGATCCGACGCGAAGCGAGACAACTCAACGGGCGCTGGCAAAAGTCCTGATGGGATTGCGACGAAGTCAGGCAGGATAGCCCACCCTGCCCCACTCCGCGTTGCAGAGAGTTGTGCACTGAAAGACGTGAGCTGAAGTGAGGGCTGGACTCCGGGACATACGCTTTCAAGCCATGTGGCCATGGTTAGATAGCGCAAATCCATCGGCCAGCCGACAATTCTATGTCGATATAGGTCTTCGGGATGGTTGGGAGCACCGTGACGTTCGACATAAGCTGGCGAGGCGTAAAGCCCGAAGCGGATTTCGGCAACTTTCCTTATTCGGTAGCTGCCGTGATCAGGGCGAACCAGCCTGAGAATTATGTCCGCTTCCTCCGAGGTCAGTTGTACGGGCACAACGGAACTACGCAGCTCGACCCGGATTCCCGGATACATTTCCATGAACTGTGTCATCGTCGCCAACAATACGTCTTGTCCGAGTAACTCGGGCGCGTCGATACGCACCGATCCGGCCAGATCATCATCGCTTTCGCTTGCTGTGCGTTCAAAAAAACGCATTTGCGCTGCGGCACGTTCAGCGCTCGGCAGAAGGCTCAGGCCTGCTTCGGTCAGTTCATAACCATCCCGACGAGATTGGAACAGCTTTACCTGCAATGCTCGTTCAAGTGTCTCGATACGCCTGGAGACCGTTGAGGCACTAACCTTCAGATAGCTTGCAGCAGCCGTCAGCGACTTGCCGTGGGCAACTGCCAGGAAAAATTTCAGGTCGTTCCAGTCCATCAGCTTTCCATTTTTGCAAGATCATTGTGCGGAAACAGAAGTCGACAATACCGGCAGAATGGCGAAAACTTCACCGAACAACAAGGATATTTTGTCATGCCTCAATTCGTTGATACCGTCCGATTTTCTGAATATGGAGGGCCAGAGGTGCTATCTTTTCAGAAAATGGAATTGCCATCGCCCGGCTCAGGAGAGCTTCAGATTAAGCATCTCGCTATCGGGGTCAACTACATAGACATCTATCATCGCAAAGGTGTATTTGCGGCAAAACTGCCGCTTCCGAGTGGCCTCGGCGTTGAGGGGGTAGGAGAAATAGTCGGGTGCGGGCCGGACGTAGCCGGTTTTGTTATCGGCGACCGGGTGGCCTATGTCGGCGGTGCGCCGGGCGGATACTCGGCATTCCGTAATATTGCCGCCGCCAGGTGCTTGCGCGTGCCAGAAGGTTTGGACAGTGAAACAGTCGCCGCGACGGTGTTCAAAGGTTTGACCGCCGAATATCTGACCCACCGCTGCGTGTCTCTCAAGCAAGGCGATACAGTCCTCTTTCATGCCGCCGCAGGTGGCGTCGGATCGCTGGCAACTCAATGGTTGAAATCCCTCGGTGTCAGTGTGATCGGGACTGTCAGCACCGATACGAAAGCTGAAATTGCGCACACGCAGGGTTGCGATGACGTCATCATTTACAGCCGCGAGGACTTCCGGCAGAAGGTGAGCGACATCACAAGTGGTAAGGGCGTCCGCGTAGTATTCGACTCAGTGGGTAGTGATACTTTTGCGAAATCGCTCGACTGCCTTCAGCCGCGTGGCACTCTGGTTAGTTTTGGAGAAAGTTCGGGACCGGTAGACCCTTTACAGGTCGGGACGCTTGGAGCCAAAGGATCACTCTTTGTCACGCGCCCTTCCATAGCCCACTATACGTCAGATCGGGCGGAATACGAACTCGCCGCACAACGACTGTTCTCGGCTCTCGAAACCGGCGTGCTCAAAGTCGCCAAACCGACGATTTATCCGCTCGGGGACGTGCAGCAAGCGCACGCTGATATGGAGGCTCGAAAGACAAGCGGATCAGTTATACTGCAGCCTTGAAAATATATCCGCAGGCATCTGCGGATATATTTTATTTCTACCCACGGCTCTCTGATGCGCTAATAATAGTGTCGAGTTAAAATTCCAGCCTTTTTTTCAAAAAGGAGCACTTAAGAACGTTTACAGAATAATCATCGATCGCATCGGTGCACGCTGTGCAACAATTTGACGATGCGCAGATGCAATTCTGAGGGGATAATTATTGGGAGAAGTTACACAACTGACCAATGTTACGCTATTGGAAGGCGCACAATCTGAAACTCGGCTCTCGACATTTGATGAGTGATTGCGCCTTATGGTCAAACTGAAAGTTATGCCTAAATAGCGATCAAAAGCCATATGCGTTATTCGCAACTTTCTCACATTACAAAGCAGGCAAAAGAATAAATCCTGCCTATTTTGTTTAGGTCTCCGAATCTTCCCGTAGTATCTGTTCTATCTCTGCTATCCGCGCATTGCGACGGATGAGTCTTTTACTTGTACCCCTAAAAAATCTTCTTCTTGAGGTTGCCTGACGGCTGGCTTGAAGCTGTTCAATATAAACTTCGTCAGTGAATTCGTTCTTGAAGCGATCAAAGACCCAGCAAAAGGACACGGGCAGCCGCGATATTGTAAGGGTATCCAGCATCTTTTTTTCCAAGATATTCTGCAACGTCACCTGATCCCAGACGTCCGGGTCCTTATCACAGGCTTCTTTCCATTCACGAAGCAAACTCAAAACCTCAGGCGTGTCAGCAAGGTAGATAGTTGCAGATATGAGCTTTCCGTCGCTGGAGTAAAAAACGCCTATGTCCGACTTCATATCGGAGAGTGGTGGCCAGGGATCGCGATGAAAAACTGCATCGACATCCACATACAACAAAGGTCCCCGCAGTCTTTCACGTGCTTCCAGTAAAAAAGTAGGCTTCAAAGCAGCATTTCTAACCCACGATCCAGCACTTTCAACAGCAGTTGTTTCAATCACGAGGCCCAAACGGCGGGCCGTTTTCTCCATCCTTTTCGCTTCATCTTCATAGAATGAGCCACGCGTGTAAAACCCAACCACGATTCCCGAGGGCCCAGAAGACTTCTGTATCTCTTCAAATTTTGGAAACGGGCGAACAAACCGCTTAAATTCGGGCGTAACCGCGAACAACTTGCGACGAATAAAGCCTATCAACGACATGATGGATCCAAAAATTTAGGCTGCTACCGGAAGACTTTCAGTATCGGCCCGTATTAAAACGGTTTTCAATTTGGGTCTATAGTGTCGGCCGCTTTGTGCAATGCTTAATGCTACCCTTCAGAAGAATCGTTCGTCAGGCAACCTGCTATGTCATCCGAGATTCTTGCTCAGCGCTCTGCAACTTGGTCAACCACGGAATGGACAGTACCTTCCACTATTCTGGCGATCTTTCATTTGAAGGAAATGACGCGTGGAATAGGTCTATAGGGTAATGTCTGCTTCCGTCTTCGGCCGTCGCCAATTTCTTTCGCTTGAGATTGACTTCCCTTTCACCAGGCGCGGAAACACCGAACGGCTTCACAGTGAAGCGCCACATTATAAGCAATGCGGCCGCCAGGAACATGCAGAACTTCTTGGGATGACCGCCGGTTAATCCCATCAAACAGAAAATTGCTCAATGCACCCGTACCGAATAGAGAAAAACCAATATTGGGGCCGATTGACAGTGACGTAATAAGGGGCTTTGATACGGGGCAAAAGGTTAACAGGCGCAAACGTGATAGTGCCGCTGACCTTCGGGTTTACTTTGCAGATATCCAGGACAGGACGGTGCGCAGGATGTCTCGAAAACTATTCTCAAACGCTAGCCGTGATTACGGTATATCTTTTCAGATGTGGCTTTCTTATTCCGCGATCAAAAGCGATTGAGAGGGCAAGCCCGGTCAGATGGCCAGATCGGTGAGTGTACATTGCATAACAGGAATGATGCTTGAGGTAAGTAAAGACTTCAGAAAAATTTCGTCTTTTCTGAAGCATGGGCTAAGTCACGGACGTCGTTTTACTCTGTGGCCGATCAAAAGGCCCTGGTATCATTGAATTCATCATAGTTCAGACGTTGTGATGTCAGAACCCGATTGAAGTCACACACGAAGAACCGTGTTCAGCACAAGTTCGAGGACTTTCATAATTCCCTAATGAAAAATTGGGAACGACGCGAGAAACGGGTTGTTGAGGTGCGCTAGTCCAAAGTTTTGAAATAAATATGCCTGTTCAAAGTTGTGTTTATTGAGGAGGGAACATGTTTCGACTAGGTGGAAAGTATCAGCATTTCATTCACGGAAACGGCTGTGGTTGTTCCAATCCGATATTGCAGCAGGTTTCCCAGCGTCTGGATCGGTTATCGCGAAGACATTTCCTTGCGGGTGCAGCAGCGACAGCGGCAGCAACGATGTTGGCGGACAAATCTCTTGCACAATCACCATCCACAAAAACTCTTCTGACACGCGTACGGGTTTTTGACGGAAAAACTGACAAGCTAACAAACGGCGCGCAGGTTCTGATCGAAAATAACCTTATTACCGCGATCGACATTACGAACAGTTCACCACCTGATGGTGCGACAGTTATCGACTGTGGCGATCGCGTGCTCATGCCTGGTTTGATAGATGCTCACTGGCATAGCGTTTATGCTGCAGTACCGCTACCGGTTCTTCTGGAAGGTGATCTGGGTCTGATTTTCGCAACATCGACAGCAGAGGCGGAACGCACGTTGCTACGCGGTTTTACGACCGTTCGTGATCTCGGTGGACCGACTTTTTCATTTAAACGAGCAATCGACACGGGAATAATATCCGGCCCACGCATCTATCCTGCAGGTGCAATGATTACGACGACAGGCGGTCACGGCGACCTTCGGCTGCCAACAGAAATTCCGCGCGACGGCGCCAGACTCAGCACCGGCGAACTGATGGGAGCTGCGGCGATCGTCGATGATAAGGGCGACCTGAAGCTGCGAGTACGTGAACAATTATTGCAGGGCGCATCACAAATCAAGATTGTTGGTGGCGGTGGCGTTTCGTCGCCACGCAGTCCGCTTGATATGTCCACATTCAGCGAAGACGAAATCCGTGCGGCTGTCGACGTCGCCAAAGACTGGAACACCTATGTCACGGTTCATGCCTATGCACCGGGTACTGTTCAGCGAGCCATCAGGGCGGGAGCTGCCTGTATCGAGCATGGGCATCTGATGGATGAGGAAACGGCGCGCATGTTTGCGGAAAAGGAAGTCTGGCTGAGTGCCCAACCTTTCTTGACAATGGATGATGCTGCACCTCAATCGGGACCGGCTCTGGAACGCATCCAGCAGCTTTTTTCTGGTACACCGCAGATCTACGCCTTTGCCCGTAAATATGGCATCAAGACGGCCTGGGGATCAGATCTCCTGTTCTCACCCGCATTGACCTCGCGCCAGAATTTCATGCTGACACATCTGAGCCAGTGGTACTCGAATGCGGAAACGTTGCGTGCTGCGACGTCGGTCAACGCCGAACTGCTGGCGCTTTCCAACCTGCGTAATCCTTATCCTGGGAAATTGGGGCTCATTGAGCCTGGTGCCTTTGCCGACCTTCTGGTTCTCAACGAAAGTCCGCTCGACGACATTCATGTCCTTGAAAGACCGGAACAGACGCTGGCAATCGTCATGAAAGATGGCAAAATTCACAAGAATAGCCTGGGGACGTGACTTGACTTTTACCCATAGGGGACAGTGGGGGACTTTATGCCAAAAGGTAGTAACGCAGCCCTAATTCTGATAGCTGGCTGCAGCTTGATTGCATTGCTTTCTTATGGTAGCGCCGTGATCGCTCCAGTTATCTTTGCCTTATTCATTATAATTCTCGTTTGGCCGCTTCAACGCATCCTTTCATCAGTATTGTCACGTTATCTGGCATTGGTGATTACATTTCTTTTGGTGGTCCTTCTGCTGCTCGGATTTGGATGGCTGATCGCGTGGACTGTCGGACAGATTGGACGCCGTATATTGATTGATGCTGCACGATACCAGCTCCTTTATGAACAACTTCGGATATGGCTTGATGCACATGGCATCGCAGTCTCAGTTCTATGGTCAGACAATTTTAGTGTGAGCTGGGCCTTGCGTAATCTTCAATCAATAGGTAGCCGCCTGAATAATACGTTTAGCTTTTGGCTTGTGGCACTGGTTTATGTCCTGTTGGGGCTGGCCGAAACTGACGAGTTTAACTCTCGGATTAAACGACTGAAAAATCAAACATCCGCAGACACATTCGTTCGGGGCTGTCGTGTGGCCGCAGCGAAAATTCGACACTATATGCTGCTGAGAGCTGCGATGAGCTTGGTCACCGGACTATTCGTTTGGGTGTTCACCCGTTTCATCGGACTACCGTTTTCCACTACGTGGGGATTTGTGGCATTTATTCTGAATTTTATTCCGTTTGTTGGGCCGCTTGCAGCGACGCTTTTTATTACCGCCTTTGCATTCACCCAACTTGCTGTTTGGCAATCTGTACTTGCAATTTTCGTGGGCTTGAACGTTATACAATCTGTCATCGGTAGTATTCTGGAACCGCGTCTCGCTGGAAGCACCCTTTCATTATCGCCGGTGGCCGTACTTTTTTCGGTCTTTGCATGGGGCGCTCTTTGGGGGGTATTCGGAGCCTTCATCGGTGTTCCCATAACTATTGTTTTGCTTACTTTCAGTGCACAACATCCAGCGACCAGCTGGTTCGCTGAAATATTTGGCTTCCCCCCAGAACAAAAGCTGGAACGAGAGGAACGCCCTTCCCTGCAATAAGACCAAACAAACTGTAAAGACTACGCCGCGTACAATCATTTTCCCGGGAAGTCACAAGAGCCTTGGTATAAGCGCACTGACAAGCCTTATGAGGTTCCAGCGAAAACTAGGTCGTGCACTCATAAATAGTCTAGCTATTTGAATGGATTAGTGATTCAAATGTCTCGGATTTGGAGGTCTTTGATGTCACGTCGCCGCTATGAACTGACAGAACGCGAATGGTCGATTATTGCGCCGCTGTTGCCATGCAAACCGCGTGGTGTACCCCGCGTCGATGATCGCATGGTACTCAATGGCATTCTATGGCGCTTCCGCACAGGATCGTCATGGTCTGAAATCCCTGAGCGCTATGGTGTTGCAACGACTTGCTACAACCGGTTCGTTCGTTGGCGACGTGCTGGTGTCTGGGATCGACTGCTGGAGGCCGTCTCTCAAGCCTATGACGGTGATATTGTGATGATCGACAGTACCTGTGTCCGCGTTCACCAGCACGGAGCCACAGGAAAAAAGGGGATGCCGACGATGGTTGCATGGGACGTTCCCGTGGCGGCCTCACAAGCAAAATCCACGCGATTGTTGATGCAGAAGGCCGTCCGATCAATCTTTGCCTGACAGGTGGACAGGCCGCTGATTGTTCACAGGCTGAGGGGCTCTTAGAATGCATCAAAGAAGGCGGCACGCTGCTTGCGGACAAAGCATACGATACCGATACGATCCGGAAGACCGCAGCGGAACGGAAAATCTGGGCCAATATTCCTCCCAAATCAAACCGTAAGGACGTATTTGCGTTCTCGCCATGGGTATATCGCCAGAGAAACTTGGTCGAGCGCTTCTTTAACCGCCTCAAGCACTATCGCGGCATTGCAACACGTTACGACAAAAACCCGGCCAATTTCCTGGCTGCTGTCAAACTCATCGCTGTCCGCATCTGGTGCATCAGTTTATGAGTCTACGCCGTAAATCATAGGAACCGCTCCATCTATCGATCTTTACGCGTTTCCCATGCAAAACCGCTTCGTATGCTTGTTGGGAATGCATCAAAACCGGCTAAGGCCATTGCCGTCCAGATCTTGATAATGCGGATTTTGTCCTAACCGATTTGACACTGCTGTTCGCAGAAAACGCCTCGTCTTGTACACCAACTTGTCCAAATTGTAAGATCGAGGGGAAATATCACACTATGATATTCGCAGTTAACGGCGGTGACTTGATCTGTTCATCACGGTCTGGAGAAAATACTCCAGCTATCCTCTTTGGGCACTGAGCGTATCGTTGAGCGGCTTCCAGATTCTATAACGAATTTCAAAACCATCGTTCGCGTAAATAACAATCGGAAGCCGACTGTTATAGCGGAGCATGAAATTGTTACCTCTGACCGGCACAAAGGCTTTGTGGCTGCTATTCTGCGGACACGCCATACGCGTGCTTATCATGTGATCGCTTGCCGCGAGGGTGTAATAGTCGAAACCCCATCCATCGATGGTGCTTGTGTTTAAATTACCCGCAAACCAGCTAATGTTACAGTCCACCATCGCAATGCGACCGGCGATGATTTCAACTTTGGCATGCTGTTCCTCGTCGAGCGGGGGAAGATGAATAACATACCGTTCAGAACCAGCTGGCGCTGCGGGGAAAGCAGTAAGGTTTTTCTCAGATTCAGTCTTGCTCTGCGCAGACGCATTATAGGCGAGGCTGCAGCAAACAGTGAATATTGCGATCTGTAGAAAATGTCCGATTTTCATGAACACGATCCGCCCTTTGCAGGTTTAACAAGCTTGCTCATAACAGTCTGAATCATTTGTACGGGCGCATTTCGTCAATACGCATATTACTGATTATTCTCTTCACCTTGTCCAGGAGTGCGCCTTTCAAAATAGTGACAGGAACCTTCCAATACCGGCTTAACCGCTGGTGACAATAAACACAGTCATGTCATCGTATCAATCGACATTCAGCGATGTCGTTTGGATCGTTAAACCCGTTCCCAGACCAAAACTTTATCCATTGCACATCCTGGTGGTTCTCCTCAACTTTGAGGGGGTTGCAGTTGCTATAGATTGCCTACGTCAATCTTACCCTCCTTCTCTCGCTGCTTCCCCAGACGTTCCGTCATCCGTTGAATTACGAAATAAAGACCAGGCGTTAATAGCAAGCCGATCGTCGTCGCTGCGACCATGCCTCCGAATATTGTCACACCAACTGCCTGACGAGCGCCAGCGCCAGCACCTGAGGACAAAATCAGGGGAAGAATTCCAAGAATGAATGAAACCGCTGTCATCATCACAGCCCGAAAACGCTGTTCTGCACCTGTTCGGGCCGCCTCCATTGCAGTCAGTCCGGATTCACGTTTCTCCTTGGCGAATTCCACAATCAGAATGGCGTTCTTGGCTGCAAGGCCGATCAGCAACACCATGGCAATCTGAACATAAAGACTGTTTTGAAGGCCAAACAATTTCAGAGCTACAACAGCACCCAATAGTGCTGCGCCCAGCGAAAGAATAACCACTGCGGGCAACGCCCAACTCTCGTATTGGGCGACAAGGAAAAGATAGGCAAACAGGAAAGCCAGCGCAAAGACAATTGCTTCCTGACCGCTGCTTCTGCTTTCCTGAAACGATAAGCCCGACCACTCATAGCCATAACCTTCAGGAAGGACTTCGGATGCCAGGGTCTCAATTGCTGCCATGGCCTGACCGCTACTTGCACCCGGAGCCGGAACCGCATTGACCTGCGCCGACACCGAGAGATTATAGCGTGTTATAACGAAAGGTGCCAAGACCGTCGTTAGCGACACAACGCTTCGCAGCGGGACCATGGTTCCGTTTCGATTCCTGACGTGAAGTTTAAGGATATCTTCGCTGTGCGCCCGGAAGTCGGAGTCCGCCTGGAGATTGACCTGAAACACCCGTCCGTTCAGGGTAAAGTCATTGACGTATCGGGAGCCGAAATTTGCACCTATCGCGGCATAAATATCCGACACGCTCAAACCGAGCGCTTCAGCCCGCGAGCGATCAACATCGACATAAATTTGCGGCACGTTTGCATTAAACGTTGTAGCCGCACCGCCAATCTGTTTGCTCCGGTTAAAGTAACCAAGCAGCGCTCCAGCAACCTGAGCTATTTCCTCTGGCGGCTGCCCCTGCAAGGCTTGCAGTCGAAAATCAAGACCGCCCACTGCGCCAATACCTGCGATTGCAGGTGGAGCGAACACAGATATGTTTGCACCTGGAATCTGCGCAAACTGAGCTCGCAAAGCGTTGATAATATTATTGAGCTGCAACGCTTCAGTTTCTCGGTCTTCCCAGGGCAAAAGGGCAGCTACGGCCATGGCGCCATTCGGTGTACTCGTCGACTGCAGAATACTGAAGCCAGCAACCGTTATAACATCCTGCACACCTTTGGTTTCACTCAAGACTTTGCGAACATTCTCAACAACGAGGTTGGTCCGATCAAGCGAAGCTGCACTTGGCAGCTGGATGTCCACAAATAGCGCACCTTGATCCTCGTCAGGCAAGAAGGTCGCAGGCAGATTGACAAAAACGAGATAGGCTCCGGCAAAGCAAGCGATAATACCGGCGAGTGGTACAAACCAGTATTTCACCAGAAAACCGACGATTTTGCCGTAACCGGAGCGGGTTTGTTCCATAAACCGGGTAAACCATGCCAGTGGGCCACGCTTGAAACCGCTATCACCACGCCTGAGCAAGAGCGCGGCCAGAGCCGGGCTAAGGGTCAATCCGACGAAGGACGAAATAACAAGTGCGGATGAAATCGTGACTGCGAATTGTCGATAGAGTTGCCCGCCAATCCCTTCCAGAAATGCCGTCGGTGTTACGACAGCCAGCAGCACAAGCGTCGTCGAAATAATCGGCCCGGTGATTTGGCTCATTGCCTTGCGTGTTGCATCAACAACAGAAATATCCGGCGTATCGTCCAGCACATGCTTGACATTTTCGACAACAAGGATGGCATCATCGACAACAAGACCAATTGCAAGAACAAGTGCCAGCAAGGATATCATGTTGAGCGAATAACCAACGGCCAAAAGCACCGCAACAGCGCCAAGCATTGAGACAGGTATGGCAAGGGCCGAGATAAGTGTTGCTCGCCAATCTTGTAGAAAAATGAATGTGACCGCGAGCACAATTGCAAATGCTTCAAAAAGCGTTCGGGTCGTCAACTGAAGACTAGCTTCCACAAATCGGGTCGCATCGTAAACGACATGATATTGCAATCCAGCGGGAAATCTGGAAGACAGTCGCTCGAGTTCAGCCTGCACTGCTGTTGCTGTTTCGATGGCATTAGCGCCCGGCGATTGGTTTATTTGCAACATCGCGGATTCATGGCCCGCGAAACTTGCTCTGGATGCATAATTGCGCGCGCCCAGTTCAATTCGGGCAATGTCTCGTAGATATACCTTTGCGCCGTCCGCACCGGTGCGAACAATAATGGCTCCGAATTCATCAATGTTCCCAAGACGGCCTTCTGCAATAAGCGTAAACTGAAGTTCGGACCCCACCCGCATCGGAGGTGCTCCGGCCTGTCCAAGAGTTGCCTGAATATTCTGGCGCTGGATCGCGGATGAAACTTCATCAACTGTTATTCCCAGCGCATCCATTCTTTGCGGATTGAGCCAGACACGCATCGAATATTCAGACGCTCCGACAACACTCGCCTCACCAACGCCCCCAACACGGGAGATCGCATCGACAATCGCCGTCGTAGTAAAATTGGTGATTTCAAGTGCGCTAAGGCTGTCGTCCGGTGAATAAAAAGCTATACCCAACACGAAATCAGGTGAGCGTGAGCGGACGGAAACACCTTGCTGAGCAACCGCAGCCGGCAATCGCGAGATTGCCAGTTGTGCGCGGTTCTGCACATTGATTTGAGCAAGCTCGGGATCCGTGCCGACCTCGAATGTTACCGACAATATATACTGTCCGGCATTGGAACTTGTCGATGACATGTAGATCATGTCATCGACGCCATTGATCGCTGTTTCCAGCGGCCCGCCCACGACATCCGCAATCACTTCTGCGCTGGCTCCGGGATAAAAAGCTGATACTGTGACCGTCGGAGGAGCGATTTGTGGGTATTGCTGGATAGGCAACGAGAATATGGCAATCGCACCGGCGATAGAAATAAAAACCGAGATAACGATGGCTAGTCGTGTCCGTTTTACGAAGACTTCGGATATCATTGTCCGGCCCCCACTTCACCAGCGATGCGATCATGCGGCTCAACGCTCTGGCCGTCCGTAATCCTCTGAAGGCCTTCTACAACAATTGTTTCTCCTGCTTTTAAACCGTCAGCGACTGCCCAGTTATTACCTATCCGGGCACCCGTTACTATTGGGCGCCGGGAAACTTTATTATCCGCATTAAGCACGAAGACATACCTCCCCTGCCGATCCTGCAACACAGCCGACATGGGTATTATCGGCAAATCAATGGCTGAATCATCAAGCAGAGTGACAGCAACTATCTGTCCGGGAACCAGCAAATGATCCCCATTACTAAATATAGCGCGCACAGCGACTGTTCCCGTCTGAGCGTTCACCTCGTTATCGATGAATTGGATGCGCCCTGGTTGTTCATACTGGGTCCCGTTAGAGAGCGTCAGTGTAAGTCTAAAGCTTTCAGGATCAACTGTACCTCCCCCGGCCTCCTTTTGCCGAAGGTCCGTGAGAGCGCGGTCAGTAATAGAAAACACAACTCGGACAGGATCCAGTTGCACGATCCGAGCAAGTGGACCAGTACTTGGACCCACTAAATTACCAACCGTGAACAAGGATCGCCCTATTGTTCCGTTTATGGGCGATCTGACCTGAGTGTAGGAAAGGTTCAGTCTGGCAGTATTGCGCACAGCTTCTGCGTTTTGAACATCGGCAGTGGCTATATCAAAAGTGGCCTGTGCATCATCAAGGGATGCTTGAGACGCCGTGTTGCGATTGGCGAGAGTTCGCGTGCGAGACAAAGACTGGCGAGCAGCATTCTGTGCAGCTTGGGCGCGCGCAACTTGCGCCTCAGCCTGTGCGACGGCGGCTGCCATCTGGTCGGGTTCTATTTCGAAGAGACGGTCGCCAATTTTGACAGCCGCACCCTGTTCAAAGGTTTTTTCCTTAAGAAAGCCCGTGATGCGCGCCTGAATGTCAACGGATTCAATGGCCTCAATCTGCCCATTAAACCGCAATGGTGCAGCCGACGACGCTTTCTCAACTGTCTGGGTGATGACTGGCGGCGCAGGTGACGCAGAGGAACCTTGCTGCGCGATTGCGATCTGGGGGACCAGAAGCAGACATACAGCTAGTATAACGGTTGATATCGAAGGACCAAAAAACCTCATTATCACTTGCGCATCCTTTCGCGAGCCCATCATTGTGGCCGTTAATTCACGCATTCCGGGTACTTAAAGCACTTCCAAGATAAGCAATTCCTGCGATTAAGAGAGCTATTCCCGCAATTGAACCTGATGGCAGATCCCTTGTCAGAGGCCATTTGAGAACGAGAGCCGCACTGGCAGTCAATGCTATCAATCCCGAGAGCGTGAACCACCACCAGCCACCCTCAGGTCTGATTTTCATAGACATCGCAATCTGGAGGAAGCCATGTACAAATACGACAATGGCGATAAGGAGCGTAATAGCGAGAGCACCTTTAAGCGGATTTAGATAAATCATTACTCCACCAACCAGCTCCACCGCGCCCGACAATTCCTGCCAGACAAATCCGGCCCAACTTTTTACCCAAAGCGACTGGATAATCTTGACGACACCTATTGCCATGAGGACGAAGCCGAAAATTGTACTTGCTGCAAACTCGGAAAAGACCGGTAAGAGCAAGCAAAGGAACCCGCCCGCTAAAAGCAATATGCCAAGCCCAAGAAAACCTTTCCATTTCCGCCGTTCAATGAACTTGCGATTGATTTTCAGCAGATGATGAGTGTCCATCCCTCGACCCCTCGCGCCCCAGCGGGGCTATATCACTACTTTAACTTTCAAAATATTGTTTATATAGGCATAAGAACACGGTATCGTTTATTAGTACAGGATTCAATATCAAGAAGTTTAACACGGAACATTCAGCTGGCGTTCTCGAGTTTCACCCAACTTGACGATATAATACTCAAACGCAAACTAAGTTGCGTTACAAGCGCCTCAACAAGTCGGTCATCCTCCTTACCGGCAAACAACGTCGCGTCAATTTCAATTTCATTGCTACCCTCAATAAGCTGACTTTTAATAGCATGAAATCTCAGTTTCTTCAGATCGAGCGACTGGATCAATAGCGCTCGTACAGCAATTTCACTTTCGGCCGGGCACCGAAACTTCACAAGATAGAACTGCTCAGTTTCGGGCACAATGAAAGAATAGCGATCCACGAGCGTAGCAATTCTAGGTAAAGAAATGTTCAGACATACTATGAAGAAAGCTGTTTCAACAGCCAGAAACCAAAGGCCGTAACCCGTGAGTACCCCCACAGCTCCTGTACTCCATACAGTAGCCGCTGTACTTAAGCCTTTAATGCTGGCCCCGTCTTTGATGATAAGGCCAGCCCCCAGAAATCCGATACCTGTTACAACCTGCGATCCCATTCTAAGATCGGCTTGAAATCCGAAAGCCTCAGGAAGGGAACAATACGCTGCGGCTCCCAATGCAACGAGCCCGTGTGTCACAAGCCCAGAATGGCGCTGTTTTAATTGTCTCTCCAGGCCAATGGCAGACCCAAGCAGCAGCGCTACGCCAAGATTGAACATAATGGACTGCATCGCTATCAGCTCTGACATTCGATGGGATCTCCAGAGTTACCTTACTAAAGTCAAATAATCAGAGTTGTTCCGTTTTCTCGCGTGCGCCAAAAACCATAGAATTAAGATAGCGGTCTCGGGAGTCTTTTTGATTTGCGAATTTATGATTCTATATTTGAGAAAATTCCCTATATTTCAAAAGAGAATTTGTTAACTTTAGACACCTCTATACCACCTAAAACGCGATAAAAAAACCTATAAATAAAAAGGAAAACTGCAATTTGATACTTGAATTATCTCAGTGAAAGTTGTTTCATCAAGAAAATTTCGATCGCATACTCTCCTTTATCGACTGAGGGGTCAGATAACATGGGTTTGCTTGGAATATTAATGGGCCTCGCGCTTCTGATGTGGTTTGCGTACCGCGGATGGAGTGTACTTTTGCTCTCTCCAGTCGCTGCGTTACTTGCAGCGCTAATTTCCGGTGAACCACTTTTGGCTAACTGGACCTCGACCTTCATGACAGGCACTGCGAGTTTCGTGGCACGATGGTTTCCGCTCTTCCTGCTTGGTGGAATTTTCGGCAAGCTGATGGATGATAGTGGCTCCATCACCGCGATTGCACAGTATATGACTGAACGGCTCGGTGTGAAACGAACGATGCTATCTGTTGTCCTGGCATCAGCTGTTGTGACCTATGGTGGCGTCAGCGTATTCGTTGCCTTTTTCGTGCTGGTGCCTATGGCTCGCGAAATGTTCAAAGCAGCCAATATACCTGCGCGCCTTATGCCAGCTGCAATCGGACTGGGGGCCTTCACTTTTACCATGTCCGCGATGCCGGGAACACCGTCCACCAACAACGCAATACCGATGCCCTATTTCGGAACGACAACCTTCGCGGCACCCGGACTGGGGATAATCGCCTCTCTCATCACATTAGCTTTTGGCATGTGGTGGTTGCAACGCGCCGAAGCCAAGGCCAGAGCTGCCGGTGAAAATTACGTGGATGATGTCGGCGATATTGAAATTACAGAGAAAGCCAGGGAACAGTCGACCCTTTCAGGTGATTTCGATCCAGCTGAACTTGACAAGGGGGCTCGCACGGACCAACAGCCTCCGTTCTTTTTGGCCCTTCTTCCCTTGCTCGTTGTCATCTTTGTTAATTTTTTGATGGCGCTGATTATTCTTCCACGCATTGATTTTTCGTTTCTAGAGCAGCAACCCTGGGGCATCGATGTCTCATCGTCAATTGGATTATGGGCAGTTCTCATTGCTCTTGCTGCCGCTATAATCACATTGATCGCAGTTAATTTCAGTCGGCTTCGGGCTATCAGGGAGAGCCTCGACGCCGGCGCTAATTCTTCCGTACTACCAATCCTTACGATTGCAAGTCTTGTCGGGTTTGGAGCAGTTGTCGCGGCTATGCCTGCTTTTTCTTTAGTCCGGGATGCGGTTCTCGAAGTGCCCGGCGGGCCACTCGTTTCTCTAGTCGTTGCAATGAATGCACTTGCGGCACTCACTGGAACAGCTTCTGGTGGCATGGCTATCGCCCTCAATGCTCTGGGCGAGCAGTATATGCAACTTGCAGTCGAGTACGGCATCAATCCCGAGCTTATGCACCGTCTGACGGTGATCAGTGCCGGGACGCTTGATGCCCTTCCTCATAACGGGACGGTACTTCTACTATTGCAAATTAGCAGACAAACACATTCTTCAAGTTATCTGGATATGGTCATGACTGTAATTGTCGGTGTGATCATATCTCTTGTTGCGGTCTTTGTGCTTGGATCGATGTTTGGTTCCTTCTGAGCATATTCAGATATAAAGGAAGCGAAAATGAAAAGATCTTTGGTTCTCGCTACTCTCGTCCTCGCTGTGACGGTGAGCCCGGCCTTCGCCCATCTCAATCCGGCCGAACACGGCTCTTTTGCTGCGGGCTTCTCACATCCTCTGTTTGGAGTCGATCACATCCTGGCGATGGTGGCAGTGGGTCTGTGGGCATCCATGTTGGGGGGAAGAGCGCTTATTCTTGTTCCCATGAGTTTTGTGGGAGTAATGCTATTGGGTTTCCTGGCAGCACTTGGCGGCATATCGTTGCCATTTGTGGAACCTGTCATTCTTGCATCTGTCATTGTACTGGGTCTTTTTGTAGCTACCGCGTTTCATGCCTCCACACTGACAGCAGCGCTTTTAGTGGGTTTCTTCGCCTTTTTCCACGGCTATGCCCATGGAGGTGAGATTGGTGGAGCAGCGTTCCTATCTTATGGTGCTGGGTTTGGGCTTGCTACAATATTATTGCACGCAGCCGGTATCGGAATCGGTATTGGAGCCGGCAGAGTACTAGCCGGTGGTCCTGGTCAGGTTGTGATGCGGATGGCAGGTGGCATAACTGCCCTTGCTGGACTCTATCTGATGGCAACCTGATGTGAAACCTGCTTGCCGAAACAACGCACCCAGATTAAGCATCTGTAGAACATCAGGTTGATATGGATTTGCATAGATACGCCATGGGACATGGCATGATCCACCTCATGCGTCTTGTAAGTCCCAATCAACCGGTAGGAGCGTTCTCCTACTCGCGCGGACTAGAATGGGCTGTTCATGCTGGCATAGTTAAAGATAGAGAGAGCTGCGCGTGTTGGGTCTTTGGCCTGCTTGAACACAGTTTTGCAGCTCTCGATGCCCCCCTTTTCTTACGGATGATGAGCGCGCTGGAACAATACGATGAAACGGAATTCTTTCGATTAAATAATTGGTTGGCAGCAAGTCGAGAGAGCCGGGAAATCGAGCTGGAAGATCGCCGGATGGGCGAGTCTCTGTTAGCTATTCTCATTGAGCTCAATGTAGAGCGGGCTACAAATCTCTCTCCACAATGTCGTTTGACTTATCCCGCAGCTTTCGCGATCGCTGCAAATAACTGGAGTATAGCAACTCTCGATGCTCTGTGCGGCCTGATGTGGAGTGTGGTCGAGGGGCAAGTCACTGCCGCAATACGGTTGGTGCCCCTTGGCCATACAGCAGGTCAAAAAATCCTGATCGAAGCCCCCCTTTCAATCGAGCGCGCTATCGAAACAGCGTGTGGGCTTAACGAAGAGGAAATCGGCAATACAGCGCCATCATTGGCGATGGCCAGTGCATGGCATGAGACGCTCTATAGTCGATTATTCCGCTCCTAAACGGCGTTTTTCACGATATCGCTTGAGATTGTCTTCAGGAGTGGTCACCTCCGCTGGCGCGACTGGTATCAGCACCTTAAAGGCCTGCTGACCAATCAGCATGATCCATGTTACGATGACAAATGTAGAGGTCAGGACCGGCATTCCAATCGGCTTCAGGAAAATGGCAATGGAAGCCCATAGCCACGTTGCGATGACAGAACCGAAGATCGCATAAAGAAAACTGCTCCAGTTGAAAACAAGGAAAAAGCCACCAAGCGCTATTGCCGTGAGAGCCGCATTATAACCAAAAAGCCCATCCCGTATGGCTCCTTCCGGGCCACCAAAGGCGGCGGCCACCAAGGCTCCAACCACAGCGCCCAGCAGCCCCATAAATGCGCTTATTCGGGAATTAACTGCTATGCCTACGAGAATGACGTAACCAGTAATCCAATTATCCTGGAAGAAAATCTGCCCGATAGAAGTTCCAATACCCATATACCAGGTTGGAAGCATATAAGGGACCGCATAAGAAAACTGCTCTGGCGAAACCGGCTTTGCCATTGGACCAGCCTCTATTGCATCAAACTTAAGAATTGCGAATAAAAATAGCCAGCCAACAAGCACGAAGGGCATTGTCAGGGGTGCGACCTTATGCTGACCGAGCAGCGTAGCCATGCTGGCAAAAGCCATCGTCGAAAAGGCTGCACCAAACACAAGATATATCGTCATAGCGGGTGACGGCAGCGCTCCACTGCGAAAATCCGCACTCGTGAAAGCGATCAGAGCGAGGGCAACTAAAGCGCCGTTAAATCCGAACAATCCATCCCGGATCAGGCCTTTATCGGCCTTCAGAATAATTGCGGTCAGCGTACTGGCGACAACACCCAAAACACAGATTACCGCATAGATCCACGAGTTGATCAAAATAGCGAAGAGAATAACAAGGCCTGATAGCGGATTGTTTTGAAACACGACCTGTCCGATTCCGCGCAGTACCGTGTCAAAGAAAGCCCAAAAAGGGCGATCCCGGAACGCATTGAGTTGCATAACCTTTTACCCTTCTTATTGTGAACTATCGTATTCGTGTATCAGGAGCCGTGTGGATTTTAATTTCGCTTGCGACCTGCATCGTTTTTCTGAAAAGGCGAACAGGCTCCAATAAGATTGAGCTTTTCCAGGAGTTGTCCGGGAAATTCAAAGCCGAAAATCTGTCATCCCCCAAAGAATAAAGTGCAAATATTTCAGCATTGCTCCACTGAAGTAACCCGGAGTCCGCACGCCCGTAAGGCCAGCAACATCAGTGACTTAACGTGTCGGCTGTACTTACTTCAGATATTATACTCGCCTTATGTCTCGCGTTGCCCGCAGTTTGTCCGATAGGAAGTCCACTTCATTTTGTATGCGCTTTAGAACAGGAAATAACGCTGAGCCATTGGGAGAATGTCCGCTGGTTCGCAAGTGATTAGTTCACCATCCACCCGCACCTGATAGTTCTGAGGGTCCACTTCCAGCTTAGGCGTAAGACCATTGTGGATCATGTCCTTCTTTCGTATGGTACGGATACCTTTGACTGCGACAAGCTGTTTATTAAGCTTCAACTTCTCGCCAATACCATCGTTCAGTGCAGCCTGTGAAACGAATGTGACGCCCGTTGAACCAATTGCCCGACCTAACACACCATACATTGGTCGATAATGAACTGGTTGTGGAGTCGAAATTGATGCGTTGGGATCGCCCATGGGCGCCATAGCAATCATGCCGCCTATCATCACGAGACTTGGCTTCACGCCGAAAAAATCCGGCTTCCATAGTACCAGGTCGGCACGTTTTCCCTTTTCGATCGAACCGATCTCGTGCGCAAATCCATGTGTAATTGCTGGATTGATCGTGTATTTGGCGATATAGCGCTTGGCCCGGAAATTATCATTTCGACTACTGTCCTGGCTCAACGGTCCGCGTTGAACCTTCATCTTATGCGCAGTCTGCCAGCAGCGTAACGTTGTTTCGCCTATACGGCCCATTGCCTGAGAATCTGATGACATCATTGAGAACACCCCGAGATCATGAAGTATGTCCTCGGCCGCAATGGTTTCTCTTCTGATACGGGATTCTGCGAAAGCCACATCTTCCGGAATTTTAGAGCTCAGGTGATGGCAGACCATCAGCATATCCAGATGCTCATCCACGGTGTTGATCGTATAGGGACGGGTAGGGTTTGTGGAAGAGGGAAGTATATTTTCTTCACCCGCTGCTGTGATAATATCAGGTGCGTGCCCTCCACCCGCACCCTCTGTATGGAAGCTGTGAATAGTCCGGCCCTTCATTGCTGCAAAGGTGTCTTTTACAAAACCGCTTTCGTTAAGTGTATCGCTATGGAGAGCAACCTGAATGTCTTCTTCGTCAGCAACATTTAGACAATTATCAATCGCAGCCGGCGTTGTTCCCCAGTCCTCATGTAACTTCAGTCCAATCGCACCCGCACGGATCTGCTCATGAAGTGGTTCGGGCTTACTTGCATTCCCTTTACCCAACAATCCAACATTAATTGGCAAAGCTTCGACCGCTTCAAGCATCCGATGTATTGCCCATGGGCCAGCGGTAACCGTCGTAGCAAGGGTACCAACTGTAGGGCCTATTCCACCCCCGACCAGAGTTGTGGTGCCGCTCGCCAAAGCCTCTTCCGCCTGTTGTGGCGCAATGAAATGAATGTGAGTGTCAATGCCGCCTGCAGTGAGGATTTTCCCTTCTCCCGCGATAACATCGGTGCCCGGCCCTACAACAATATCTACGCCAGGCTGAATATCAGGGTTACCGGCTTTGCCAATACCCGAGATGCGTCCATTCTTAATGCCAACATCCGCTTTGATGATCCCCCAATAGTCAAGTATGATAACATTGGTAATGATCAGATCCGCAGTTTCAGCGGCTGGCCTTTGCCCCTGCCCCATACCGTCACGGATAACCTTACCTCCCCCAAAGGTCACTTCCTCGCCATAGATACAGCGATCCTCTTCAATCTCGATGATAAGTTCTGTGTCCGCGAGACGCAGTCGGTCACCTGTTGTGGGGCCATAAAGCTCAGCATAGGCCTGTCTTGAGATCGTCCCCATCCGCTTCTCCTAGAGTTTGCCGTTGATCTTTGCATTAAACCCATAGACTTCCCGTGCGCCGTCCAGAGCAACCAGTTGGACTTGCCGGTCTTGCCCCGGCTCAAAACGAACCGCCGTTCCCGCAGGGATATTAAGTCGAAACCCTCGGGACTGTTCCCGATCGAATACAAGCGCATCATTGGTTTCGTAGAAATGGTAATGCGACCCAACCTGAATGGGCCTGTCGCCAGCGTTCTCAACCGTTAGATTTCGTGTTTCGCGACCACTATTGAGTTCGATCGATCCGTTCTCGATAAAATATTCTCCGGGTATCATCTTCACCCCCTAAGGAATTGGATTGTGCACGGTCACGAGCTTGGTGCCGTCTGGAAATGTCGCTTCCACCTGAATATCGTGTATCATCTCCGGCACGCCGTCCATCACATCGTCGCGTGTCAGCAATGTCGCGCCAAAGGACATAAGTTCAGCAACTGTTTTTCCATCTCTTGCCCCCTCCAGTATCTCAGCAGAGATATAGGCCACAACTTCTGGATAGTTTAGTTTCAGCCCGCGGGCTTTCCGCCTTTCCGCGACAAGCGCTGCCGTAAAAATCAGGAGTTTGTCCTTTTCGCGTGGCAATAGTTCCATTCGCTCACCCTCTCGAAATCATTATGTTGCCCATATGCGCGGAGCGGCGGCCGACTTTCCCAGCCCGGCCTCCCGCAATATTTCCCAAACCTGTCTGAAGAATGCTTTCGCCTCTGACATGCGCCGCCCCAGATATCGACAGACAACAACGCGTTCTAGCTGAGAGATAGAGAATAGCCCTGCCGCCTTTTCACCAAGCGCTTCACGCACCCGATCAACAGCGCTTTCCTCTAACGGACCTGTATAGACCATCGTTCCCAATATTGGTTGCTCAGCAAGTCCGAATGAGGCATTGATAATGGCATCGCCTCCTGACAGACGAAACTGCTCAAACCATATCAGATGTCCATTTTTCAGTATTTTTGTGCATTGGTGAAATTGACCCGCTTTAAAAGTTTCGCCACAAGCCGGCCGACCAAAACTGATAAACTCCCACCCCAGATAAGTCGCATTTTCTGCCAGACTGATCGTGGTATTTATCGAGGCATTTGCACCGTCAAAAATTATGGTTTCTTGTGGCAAGTACTCGCATATACCACCGGATTCGACATCAATTTCTGTCTTTAGAAGACTACGGCCTTGGTTGCTTTTGTAAAACTTTGTTGCACCGGGTGTAGTAAGAACCGTGCGCGCATCACGACCGAGAAAACACCGCACATTCAGTTGATCGCCACCCGCCACCCCCCCAGGAGGATGAAGAACGTAAACATGTGCTGCACCGTCTGTTTCGGGATAAAATGGACGCTGCACAGCCAAAGGACCGACGTGCTGTCGTCGCATCAACCGTGTCGCATTGTGATTTTGCTCAAACCAAAGTTCAAGCTTGGCATGCCAACCTTCGACCATTAACAAATGCCACTTCAACGCTCGAGAAGAACTTCAATGCGCTAACGACGTCGAAAATAAATAGGCAATACAATATTTTTATCAGATTAACTCGACAAGATGATCTCGACAAGGTTAAATCTGTACTTGTGCCAATATATAATCACGAATAAATTCAGCTGTCATTATTTTTTGGAAATGATGGATATGCTGGTGCAAATTGCGACCGCGATCAGACATAATTCAAATGGGGTTCTCGAAAATGATGCACTTATGCAGATCGTGAACACAAAGAGTCTTCAGACCATCGCTACGATTAGTTTCACTTTTACAAACCGGTGAATTGAGTTGTGCACCTGAATGCCGGCGGACCAAGTTATTGCTTCAAACGCCAAATTCAACAACCTGCACATCACTCACCCGCTCGTTACTAAAATGAGCAGCGTCGTTTAAAAGCTCTACATTTCAAGCGTTTTATAATTGGCAGTATATCTCGGGAACAAACCGTTCGTGCGCAGTTAATTGAGGAATCTGAAATGGCATCACAGAATGGTCCACTACGGGTAGGAATAGGGGGGCCGGTTGGATCGGGTAAAACGACACTAACCGAAAGGCTCTGCAAAGCATTGCGCGATCGTTATTCGATCGCTGTCATAACTAATGACATATACACCAAGGAAGATGCGCTTATTCTTGTTCGCAAACAGGCTTTGTCTGAAGAGAGGATAATGGGTGTCGAGACTGGCGGCTGCCCTCACACAGCTATCCGGGAAGACGCGTCAATTAATCTTCAGGCAATTGCCGAGATGAACCGGAGAATCCCCGATCTCGATATCGTGTTCATTGAATCCGGCGGGGACAACCTCGCAGCAACGTTTTCTCCCGATCTGGCTGACCTGACCCTTTATGTCATTTCAGTCTGTCAGGGTGAAGAAATTCCTCGTAAGGGTGGTCCAGGCATCACCCGGTCAGATTTTCTTGTGATAAACAAAAGCGATCTCGCACCATATGTGAATGTTGATTTAGAGGTGATGCAAAAAGACACCGAACGGATGCGAACAGGCCGGCCCTTCGCATTTACAGATCTCATTCGGGACAAGGAGCTCGATACAGTGATAGATTTCATTGTAGAGAATGGGGGGGGCGCCAACTGAGTATGCCTCAAAAGTCTGGTCTGCCACACCTAACGTGAGCTTAAACGATCAACCACCCGAGCGGGCAGGTGAAGAGCCAGCGAGGCCTGCTCAAACACCCCATGTCCGGCGGTTACGAATGTATCATCCAGGCCTGCATACTCGTCTGTAATGAGGCGGTGCAGGAGATGACCGGACCCGAGAATCTTAATCAGCGTACTGGAGCTTGCAAAAATCGTATGGCCGCCGCCGTCGACCTGGGAAGTGTCGAGGACCTGTATATTTTTGTTCTGCAATAATGCAATGTCAGCACCACTACCGACACGGGCATCGCCCCCGGTCAACCGCCTAGATATATCAAGCGCCCGATCCCTGCGTGATACGATAATAGTGAACGGTTTTGGAAGTTGGGTAATGTCGGACAGCTGACTGCGAAATAAATCCGGATCGAGATCGGGAGCAGCAAGCAGTACCCCTGTGATGCGTTTGAGTACATCATTCCGTTTACTGATGGATAAAGTACGAAGGGCCTCCATGACAACAACTGCTCCCATAGAGTGCCCGACAATAATTATGCCGGTGGTTTTTGTCCGCGATGCCAGATCAAGCGTTTCTGCCAATCCATTTCGAGCAATAAATGCACTATCTCTATCGTAAAGATACCGCGTGAAATTGCCTGCAGAAGCCCAGGAAAAGTGAATTGGCAACGATCCTATGTCATAATCGTGCACAATCTGTGCATTGCGGAAAAGCCCCTCGGCAAAGTTATTGTTGTATCCGTGAACAAAGATAAATAGTTCGCGTTGTGAGGGAGGTCGTCGAGCTAGTCGGCTATTGATTTCGCTGATCATCGCTTGCCTGTTTGCAAGCTTAGAGTAGTTGGCAGCTGAGAAGTGTCGTCGTGGATCAGGTTTCGATGATGAAATTGCTACCCTTCCAGATTGATGTGTCAGCGGGATCGCAACATCAACGGTAGAAAAATTCACATCGTCCGACCGATCCCGTGAGTATACGAGGTTTGAATCGTCAGAGCGGCTCCGTACCGTTGCAACCATAAGCGTAACAACGGGGTTCGGTTGGGTATGGATCGTCGGTGTTGTGTCCAATCCCAGCACGGCCCTGGGACCAGCACAACCGATCAGCATCTGAAAAGCAAGAATGATCGCAAGTGTTAGCTTCATTCACTTCCTTGATATACGCACCTGACGAGAAAGGACATGAGCTCGTCAAAACGCATTTAGACATTTTCAGAACGGCTCATCAATCGCTCCAATTAAAGGCTTTTCCTTAAGCGACTCAAAAAGCAAGATCATTTCTTTAAGCTTGCTCTGACTGGATTTTTAAAACCGAAGTTTCCACGGTCGCCAATCGTGCGCCGCACTGTATCGTTAGCGACGCCACCTTACCAAGCGCATATTCGTTATTCTTCCATCCCGAGCACGGACAGTGATATCATAAGTGCGCCCGACGCGGTTGCCTCGGTAAAGAAAATGGCTTCCTCTGCAATCTAAAGCTCGAACATTGTGGAAGCCACGCGCTCGCAGCAATCGCGTCCCCTGGTTACAATGAATTCTGTGACCATTGTTTATGCGCGCCCCTACTGCAGCCAACTGATGCTGGCTAAATGCCGGGGCAGGAACAGTCACTATTCCAGAAATAAATAACGCTGCAAACGTAAAAATAGTAGCAACGGAGCGTAGCATCATCAACTCCTATTACAACAGATCTCTTGAACAGCCATTTGGATCAAACAGCGTCTACCCATCGCCGAAGCCAATAGTTTCATGACCGAACCGAAATTACCAACTTATCTGTATTAGCGGCATGCTGCTTCATACACGCGACCGTGCCTATCACGATACCGACAATACTGAACGCCGTTACGTGTTTGCGCCACTCCGATCAATGTACCTGCCGCCGCGCCAATCGCTGCGCCAGTTAAGGCACCACGTGTATTGCCGCCGATTGCAGCACCAGCAAGTCCACCGATTGCTGCTCCGCCCACACCGTAACCGGCGGTCCTTTGTTCAGCTGTTGTGCAACCTGATGAGGCCATAGCAATAACCGAAACGGTCAGGGCACTATAGATAAGCGCTTTCATGGAATGTTCCTTCCCAACTTTTAGAGCGATTCTTGATCTGACTGAGCCAGATCGGCGCTCTAATCACTCATTTGCATCCAAACTGTAGAGATCACCACTAGCATCGCGTTCACGATATAGCGTATTTATAACTTATTCTTTTATTTCACGAACATACTACAAGTCAGATTGATTTTGGAAATTCGCACCATAATAATTGCATAATAAAAAAATTAGCAACAACAAATTGTTATTACTCGTGGGAATCGACTTGAAGCATTCGTCTTAGAATGGCTTCCCGAAAGAGGACCAGTTCATTTTTTTGAAATAAAAGCAATTGGTTCACCATACTGACAGTCGGGAATTTAACGATAGGGTTACACTACAATCGGAATGCGAGCAGGAAGATCATTTCGCTATTCAACAGCCGCCATTGAACCATACACGGAGGAACGTACGAATTTGCTTCAGCTTAATCGAGAGAACAGCGATAAGGGCCTCCGAAATTTCCATCAGCGCGTCAAAACAAACGGTTAGAGCCCAGCCTGATTCAATCTACAATGGGCGCGAGATCACGGTGACGCAGCCCTTCTTCGAGCTTCGATGAACATCCTTCACGGATTACTGCAGAATGCCTCTTCCCCTTTACATAAATTTGGACTTGTCTGCTGGACGTTCGGCATATATCTTAACGTAATGCCTGATCATTCATCCGGACCTTCTTCACTGCCTATACTCCCAATGGATCCGCTAAGCGAAGTCTTGCGCGACTTTCGCTTGAACGGTGTTAATTATGGCCGCTGCGAGCTTCGACATCCATGGAGCATCGCCTTTCCAAAGCAACCATTGCTTCGTTTTCACTTCGTCAGCCGAGGCCCATGCTGGATTCATACCGAAATGCAGGGCTGGCAAGAACTGCATGATGGTGATCTGGTGCTGCTGCCGCAGGGCATTGCCCATAAACTGGCCAGTGCGCCGGACATTTTGGGCGACTCGCTCGTAGACTGCCAAATAACCAAGTCGGAGAGCAAAGTCTGCGAAGTGGTGCGGGAAGGTACGGGCGCGACCAGCACCCTTTTCTGCGGCTCCATGAACTTAGGCGCCTGCGCACTTAACCCATTGATCAGTTTGATGCCACCCATCATCAGGGGCTGCGACGTAGCAGGCAACGACCCTGTCATTGGCCCCTTGCTGGCAGCTATGACAGCAGAGACCGCACAACCACAGATGGGCAGTGCAACTATACTATCCCGCATGGCAGACTTGCTGACAGCCCGGCTTATCCGTTGCTGGGTCAATTGCAACGGAGCTGCAACCACAGGCTGGTTGGCCGCCATCCGCGACCCTCATATCGGGCGTGTACTCGCTGCCATGCACAGAGACCCCGGTCATAACTGGACTTTGGAAAGCCTTGCCAGTCTGGCGGGCCAATCGCGCTCGGTTTTCGCAGAGCGTTTCAGCATGATATTGGGCGAAGGCGCTGCACGCTATCTCGCCCGTCTTCGTATGCAGCTTGCCCGGGAATTGTTAGGGCAAAACGGCATGTCGGTTGCCGAGGTTGCTACCCGTTTGGGCTATGAATCCGAGGCGTCCTTCTCTCGCGCGTTTAAACGCATCACAAATGTCTCTCCGGGCGTTGTACGTCGCACAGTTTCCGGACGAATAGATATGCAATTCGGATTTTAAGATACATATCATCCTGGATTGTTCGTTTATGAAGTTCTCCACACTTTGGAGATATTTCAATGACGGACACCACTCTACAACTTGATGATGCGGTAACAGAGCTTGATGCTGTGGCACCGGCAGCATGGAGCGCTTCAACCTGGTTCGCGGTTCTTTCAATGGCGGCTACCAGTTTTGCATTGGTATCAGCCGAATTCCTGCCTGCAGGCCTGTTGACGCCCATGGCGCGCGATCTGGGCATCAGCGAAGGGACCGCCGGACAGGTCGTAACCGCCACCGCTTCCGTTGGCGCGGTGACGGCGATGTTAAGCAATGTTCTCATAGGACGGTTGAACCGGAAGATCGTGCTGGTTGGTCTCAGCGCGCTTGCCATCGCTTCCAATATTCTTGCAGCGGTTGCAACCGATTTCTGGTTATTGTTGTTGGGCCGGGCCGGGCTGGGCATAGCTCTTAGTGCCTTCTGGGCGCTTTCAGTTGCCGTTGTAGCGAGGCTGGTTGGCACCAACGCGACTGGTCGGGGCATGGCCATTGTCACCCTTGGCGTCTCGCTCGCCACCATCGCCGCACCCTCGATGGGTGCGTTGATCAGCGACTGGCTGGGATGGCGTAGTGCAATGGCCATGACAGCGGGGCTGGCCGCACTTGCGATGTTGCTTCAATGGATTAGCCTGCCGACCCTGCCCGCAAGTACAAGCAACAGTCTCACCGACGTCCTTCGGTTGACACGGCGACGTGGTATTCAACTTGGGATGCTTGCTATTCTTTTGCTAATGACAGGGCATTTTGCCGGCTCCGTCTATGTGCGCCCTTTCCTCGAACAGGTAACGCTTCTTACGACCGGCCCGATCGCTCTGGCTTTGCTTGGCTTTGGTATCGCCGCTGTGATTGGCAATATGGCCGGGGGCCGCATGGCCGATACCAATATCCGTACGGCCCTCGTAACAACAGCTGCGTTGATGGCACTTGCCGCACTCGCTTTGGTACTCTGGGGCGCACATATTGGTGTTGCCTTCGGCTTTGCCACATTATGGGGGTTTGCCTTCGGCATGGCGCCGGTGGTGCTTCCGACCAACCTGTCCCGTGCAGCACCTGACGCGCTGGAAGCAGCGGGCAGTCTGATGGTTACCTCTTTCCAGATTGCCATAACTATCGGCGCAGTTGTGGGCGGCTATGTCGTTGATACCTTTGGGGCAACCGCGCCCTTAACTCTTACGGCTGTTCTTGCAGCAGCAACAGCTTTGCTGGCAATACTACAGCCCCGCAGCTAAATGAAATTCCTGCGGCGGACGCAGCCCCCAAATGGTTGAAGATGCGGTGAAAATCCGCCGCATCTTCAAGACATAACGCCTACGGGATCACCACAGTATTCAAAGTCCGCCTGATGTTTTCGAAATGGCGTTAGCCAACACATACAAAATTCAGGTCATTTTGCGGTGAACTGAGGGGCAACCCACGATCAATGTTCTGATAAATTCTGATTCCGTTTGACCAGCAAGCCCTCCAAAAAAGTCCGAAATGCTCTAACAGCCCGCTTTGAAGTGGTTTCAGGTTCGCTTGAGTTAGCAATCCATTGCGCAGCACTGCTGCTTGCAGCATTAATAAGCCGTGCGGCTGCCTCCGTATCAATCTCGACAATGATTCCATCTTCACGCAATGCATTAAGGCTTTCGGCCACTGTTCTGATGCAGCCGCTGGCATTTGGCCATCCTGAAGGATCACCAAATACCGCCGGGCCGTCACGAAACATGATCTGCTGGATCTCGGGTTCAAGTGCCATTTCAATATAAGCTGCATTTTCATCAACGAAACCTTGCCACGGATCGGTAGCGTTTTTAGAAATCGCACACAATCTTGTCGCCATCTCCAAATCAATTTCGTTGATAACGGCCTGCAGAAGGCCTTTCTTGTCGCCGAAGTGATGATAAAGGGCCCCCCGCGTTAGTCCGGCGGATGCTGTAAAATCATCCATCGACGCCTCTGCATATCCCACGGAACCAAAGGCCTTGCGGCCTGCAGCCACCAGTTTCGCCTTTGTTTCGACAATCATTTCGCTCCGCGGCTTACGCATAGTCTCTCCTTTATTCAGATACGCCGCGTATATTAGTTGACATACGCAGCGTATTAACTATGTAATTAACATACGTATCGTATGCATGTTTCATATATCATCACTCAGAGGCTGCCCTGATGTCCAATCCGTACAGAGAAATTTTCAGCGCTCCGGGCGCTGTACGCTTTTCAACCGCGGCTTTCTTCGCGCGCCTGCCTTTTGCAATGGCGCCGGTGGGTATCGTCGCCATGCTCGCCCAAACCCATGGGGAATATTGGCTTGCAGGAGCAGTATCTGCCACATTTGCACTAACCAATGCATTTGTGGCACCACAGATATCACGGCTTGTCGACCGGTTCGGTCAAAGTCGTATCGTCATGCCCACGACCGTTATGTCGGTAATCGCATTTGCTTTTCTGATTATCGCCACAAATCAGAGTTGGCCGAACTGGACGTTATTTGTCTCGGCGCTCTTTGCCGGCTCCATGCCCAGTATCCCCGCGATGGTTCGGGCAAGATGGACTGAGATTTTCCGCAACCGCCCTGAGTTAAATACCGCATTTGCATTCGAATCTGCCGCGGATGAACTTGTGTATATTTCGGGAGCGTCTCTTTCTGTTGCATTGGCGGTGTCGCTGTTCCCGGAAGCCGGGATGCTTATCAGCACAGCCTTTCTGGCGGTGGGCACAACCGCCTTCCTTCTGCAACGATCAAGTGAACCTCCGGTTCGCGTGATCGATCACACGATCCCGCAACGCTCGGCAATCTGGTCGCGTCCAGTTCAGATTATTACGCTTGCCCTCATATTCGTTGGTTCTACATTTGCAACGGCAGAAGTTAGTGCCGTGGCAATCACCAGAGAACTAGGTCAACCCAAAGCAGCCAGCATCGTTATTGGTGTCTATGCCATAGGATCATTCATCGTCGGTATAACGCTCGGGGCACTCGCGCTTCGCATGCCTCTGCATCGCCAGTTGATGATTGCTGTAGGTGTCCTGGCTCTGACCGCCCTACCGCTGCCCTTTGCCGGAACATCGACTATGGTTCTTGCAACGGCCGTATTCATCAGCGGCATCGCCATATCTCCGACATTCATAACGGCCTTTGGATTGATCGAACGTCGTGTTCCTGAAACAATGCTAACCGAAGGAATAACCTGGGTTATGACCGGCATTGGCATAGGAATGGCGTTTGGTGCTTTCGTTTCCGGGTTAGTAATCGACCGGTTTGGCGCAGCCAATGGGTTTTGGGTGTCAGTGCTGGCGAGCTTCATGGCAGCTATTACCATCGCGCTTGGCCAGGCCAGCCTCTCGGGCGCGAGCAGGAGCGCGAGCTATAACCCTTCTTGCGTAATTGAGCCCGGCGAATAAGGATCGCCCAGACGCCTTGTTTGGCCACAAGAATGAATAGGCGCTATTATTTATCTAAAGTCGGGCGCAGTGATGCGCTTGGCTCTCCCAGCCAAAGCACCAGCGCGCGCCCTAACTTGCTAATCCTGGGCGGTCGTGACATCGCCCCATAACAGGTTATGGACCAACCAATTACACTTCCTCCCGGACCTCCAGAATACGGTCGATGATACCCCATTCCAGTGCCTCTTCTGCCGTTAAAAACCGGTCACGGTCCATTCCTTGCTCAAATTCTTCATAGGAACGGCCACAATGCTCCGCGTAAAGCCGTGTCATGCGTTGTTTGATCTTCAGGGTTTTCTCGGCGTGGATCAGAATGTCGGAAGCCTGCCCCTGACCGCAGTGAGATATTTTCCGTTAATCGTGTGCGTCGTTTTCCTCCTTAAAACTCAGTGCTTAATACTCTGACCCCGGTCAAGTGCTCGACGTTGACGTTCCGCTATAATTTGCTCCGCACTTCCCATGCGAACGATGTGTTGCAAGATTTTCAGACGTTCCTGCATTGTCCCGAATGCTCGGCGCTGTTGTGGCGGCACGACGTTGACGACCGACCTCTCCCCGCTCCGGACGGCATCATAACCGAACCTTAGATCGAGCGCGCGACTGACAGTGGCGAATTCCTGCAAGATATTGTTACCGACTAATCCGGCTTTCGCCTTAGGATTCGCGTCCTTCTTCATTGTCTGTGTAAGTTCACGCAATGTCTCTTCAGCCGCAGGCGACAATCCTGGAATAGCAATTCCCATACGCTGGCGCTCCCCGCTGATCTTGTTGGTCTCGTTGCTGAGCGCCGTCACGTAAGCTGCACCCATTGACCGAACACGGCTTTCTGCTTCGGGAATAGCCAGAAGGGCTTCCTTTCGTTCACGCCCGGATGCCAGAAACTTATCCATGATGCGGCCAGAGCCACGCAATGCGCCATAGGCTGCGGGATCGTTGGCGACTGCCGCCGCGATGCGCTCAGCCGCAAAACCTTTGATGATCAAGGCTTCAATCTTGTCGACGACATCTGCTGGATCACGCCAAATCTGCGAGGCTGTTTCAGCCAGGGCTGCGCGATTGTGCTTATAATGGTTGGCGGCAAGCGCGCTCGTCTTTGCCTCGTCTTCTATCGGCGTTTTGAACTCCGTCACGGCTGCAAGCATCGGAAGACGGGGATTGCTCTCCTTGCCAGGCTCAACACTGGCAGCTGCAACTATTTTCGAGCGGTCTTTCGTTTCGGCAAGATGCTGCTCGTCTGCAAAGCGGCGCACAACAGCAAACAGGCGCGCCAGTTTCTCGCGCCGATCTGGATCGAAGTTCTCCGGCATGCGCTCGAAGATATTACGTTCAGCCACGGCATTAGCTTTGTCGGTAAAGGCCGACCAGCCAAAACGTGCTGTCAACGCCTCATTGACTGCCTTCACTTCTTGAACCAGCAGACGATCCTCTGCAGCATGGGCAAAAGCGGTCTTATAGGCGTCGGGTCCACCGCGTTCGTGCACGTTCTCGATTTCGACAAGGCGGGCCATTGCTGATTCAGAGAGCGCAGGGATCGATAGGGCCATATAGACGCGGCGTTGCTCTTCGCGCTTGCTAAAGCGTTCTGCCTGACGCCGGAATTCTGTCGCATGCGCACGCGCCAACGGAACAAGTTCAGAAAGAGCGCCAAGCGCAGCCTTGCGTTCATCGCGGGCAGCACCGTCGTCAAAAAGGCGATCCGATCCCCGGAACTGACCAAGTCGCTGCGGCGTGCTCGCAATATTCTCCGCAAGGTGCCGCGGCTCTGTTTGGCCGTTCGAAGCAAGTGCATTGAGCCTGGCAAGCGCCCTGTCAGGATTTAAATAAATCTTCTCCAGCACAGGGCGAAGAATGACCTCCCGCTCCTTCCAGCAATCCGAGTGAAGCTGCGTCCGGCGCGCTGCCTCCTCGAGGCTACGGCCAAACCGGATGGTCGGGGCAATGAGACAGGACCCGTTGTCGCCTCGTTGCTCTGATGTTTCAGGTGATCGTGCTGCAAGGTGTTTCGAACGTTCTTCGTTATAGGAAACGCTTCTTTCGCGTTCGATCACGATATCAAGCGCCAGACTGGCCCGTTCCCAAAGCTTTGCCACCTGCCCGCGCTTGTCGTCGAGCCACGCCAGCTTTTGTCCGACACGCTCTTCTATGCTCGCCACAACTCCGGCAAGCGTGTCGATACCACGCCGGCGGGCAAAGTCATGCGCATGCGCCCGATAACCAGCTTCACTTTCAAAATCGAGCGTCGTGGTTTTTGCACCTGAACGGCCAAGACGTTCAACCAGTTGCCCGAACAGTTCCGGACGGTGGCTTTCACGCTCAATCCGCTCACTTCGTATAATGGCAGTTTCGCGCTGTTTTGCCGTCCAAACGTTTCGCCCGACCTCGCGTTCCTTAAAACTCTTCCGGCCAGTTTCCTTATCTGTGACAGGGATTTTGACCTTGACGATTTCAACGCCATCTTTTTTCAAAAGAACAGTATCGCCTTCCGATACGCCTCCGTCGGACAGTGCCTGGGGCAGGCTGACGCCCCAGAGCCGATGCACTGTCCCGTCATTCGTCTTCACATCAGCATAGGGACTGTCATCCGCATCCTTATCTTGTGGCCGGAACTTCGCCATTCCGGTTTCAACCAATTCCCCGGAAACGCCTGCCGCATGATCAACACGCGATTTCCTGCCCCATTGCGGTTTTGGCTCAAAGTCCTCGCGTGCGGCATAAAGATCAGCGTGATCACGATGTCGGGTCATCGACACATAGGTCAGATGCTGGTCCATCATGCCGGTGGCAAGCACGAAGGTCCGGTCAACAGTCGACCCTTGCGCTTTATGAATGGTCGCAGCATAGCCATGGTCGATATTGCGATAGCTGTCCTCGCTGAGCACCACATCCCGGCCATTGTCGAGACGGATCGATAACAGCGGACGACCACGCTCGTCACCGGTCGAAACGACAGTACCGAGCATACCGTTTTTGACATATTGCGGGCCAGGGTGCTTTGCGCGCTTTTCGACAAAACGGGCATTTTCCAGAAAGATGATCCGGTCGCCAGCTGCAAATTCCCGAACGCCGCGCTCCGTGCGAAACGCACGAGCGTTTGTCAGAGCACCTTCCCTGTTCATCACCGTCCGGAGGGATTCATTGAGGCGTTTTACATCTTCATTGGTATGGGCGAGCACCAGCATCTCGTCGCCGCGCAGCTTTCCATCATTGCCTGCCGTCCGCGACTGTGCGATCGCCTCTCTGCGCGCTTTGCTCCAGTCAGCGACGAGGCGCTCGACTGCTTCGGCACGGTGTTCAACCGCCACTATGTGCCCCTTTTGAGCATAGGCATCGAGCCCCTCTTCGACCTTGCCGCGTGCGAAGAGCCTGGCGGCATCACGTGCCCAGACTTCCCGCTGACGGCGAACACCGGCAAGCTCAGTCGAACCAATCCGCTCCGCTATGGCCCGGAAGGCTGCACCGGCCTGGATTGGCTGAAGCTGCATCGCATCTCCAACCAGAACGACTTTCGCACCGGCATCCTCGACGGCTTTCAGAACACGCGCCATCTGCTGCGACGAAACCATAGCTGCTTCATCGACGACAAAAACGTCACCCCGTTTGAGAAGATCGCGGCCACTCTCCCAACCAAGTTCCCACGAGGCAAGGGTTCGCGATTTGATGCCAGAACTGTCCTCCAGACCTTCCGCAGCCTTTCCTGCAAGAGCCGCTCCGAAGACACGACGATGCTCTTGTTCCCAGGCAACACGGGCAGCGGCAAGAAGCGTCGACTTGCCAGCACCCGCAAGTCCAACAACAGCAGCAATGGCGCTGTCACCAGCAATATGACGGACGGCGTCAATCTGCTCCTGATCAAGCCTGAACGGTTTTTCCGGATCCGCCGTTTCGATGCTCCGGACGGCAGCTGCAACCTTTGCAGCCGCAACTCCAAACCCCTTGCGCTTTGACAAAACCGCCGCTGACTGCGCCATGTCATATTCGATACGCAGGATTTCGCGGGTCGTGAAGATTGCAGGTTCGGTTGCCTTGCCGGTCTGCCGATCCACCTGCTGTGGCTTCAACAGCACAAGATCGTCGGACGCCATCAGGCTCGCGCGGATATTGGCGAAGTCGGACGGATCGTCGACATAGCGATGCAGCGTTTTTGCGATATCCTTCTCATCAAAGGTCGAGCGTTCGTTGCCAAGTTGCTTCAGGAGCAGTTCGGGATTGGCAAGCAACAAATCAGCCATTTCTTGCCGACGGGCAAGTTCGGCTGGCGCAAAATACATCTCCACGCCCTTACGCGCCAACGCCGCCTTTTCCTGTCCGAGATGTTTCTGGCCAATTCCATCGAGGCCCTGCTCGGCATAAGAGCGCCCATCAAGGCGAATATCATGGCCAGCAAGCGTCAGATGCCGGTTGGCTGTTTCCGCCCAGGCGATCTTCCAGGCTTTCATCGTTTCCTTGTCGCCAGCCCAAAGCTTGTAAACGATCTTCCCATTCGGTCGATCCGGCGTGACCACACGCAGCGGCTCGCCATCCCACCCGAGCACCGGCACGTTCTTTCGCCCAAAACCCTCTTCGGTCAGCGGCCGCAACGCTGTCATCAGGTGGATGTGAGGATTGCCGTCCTTATCGTGATAGACCCAGTCAGCAATCATCCCCTTTGAAGTCAGATTGTCCCGAATAAATTCCTGGACAAGGGCTATGTTCTCCCCCCGCGTCAGTTCCTCCGGCAGTGCAATGATGAGTTCACGGGCAAGCTGTGCATCCGCCCGCGTTTCAAATGCATCGACAGCATTCCATAATGCCTCACTTGCTTGAGCGACAGTTTTGCCTTCGATTGCCAAACTCAGCCATGCTGGGATCTGGTCCGGTAACGCCAGTTCTTCATGCTTGAGTTCACCGGCACCACCACGATAGCTAAATGAAGTTCCAGTCTGTTCATCCATCATCCGAGCACGATGACGATATGCGGCAGCCGAGACGATGCTACGCCCCGCCCCTCTGCTGATCACCTGTGCTCTGATGAACATAATCGCCACGACTGTTCTCCGGTCTCCCAGGCACGTCGCACAAGCGACGTATATTGCGCCCTCAAATCAATCGGGCTGCAGACCCGATGCAGCTTTTCCGGAAGACGGCTCAAGCCGAGATTCCGGCATCGACGTTTTTGGGATCTTGCACATGGTAGCTTGTTTTACTAATTGTTTCTAGTTAGTTTAATCATCAATTGGCGAAACAATCTATGAAAGGAAACGCATTATGGCCGCCAAGTCGTCAATCATAGATATCGACACGCAGATCGAGAAGCTGCGTGAACGTAAAAAACTCTTGATAGTAAAATCAGCAGACCGTTTTGCGCGCGCGGCCACAAAGGCGGGGCTCGCCGAGATGGCAATTACCGATGAGGAAGTCGATCACATCGTTGAAGAGATTGCTGCGCGATTTCGTGAAAGGGACAAAAAGGAGGCTCGTGGCGGAAACACTGCGCCGCATAGACAGACAAATGGTGGGGCTGGAACGACGGCGGAGGTTTCTCATGACAGCTGACCGCAAGAAAGAAGCCCACCAAAAATTCCTGCTCGGCGGGATTGTCATTCGTGCGGGTTTATCAAATGTCGATCGGGCATTCCTGCTCGGCGGCTTGTTGGAACTGGCGCGACTGTCGCCAGAGACATCGGAATATCGACGCTTGCAGGTTATGGGCGAGATTGCTTTTCGGGTTCCTGTTTCTATTGGCGCATATCGCCCTGTCGTGGATGCAAGCGAATGACGGCGCGATCCAAACTGCACCCAAGCCAGTTGCTCGTTTTCGTACCGATCATCATTTCCGGCTTTGCGTTTTATTTAGCGAACTGGCGCTGGCCGGAATTGGCCGCAGGCATATCAGGAAAAACGCAATACTGGTTTTTACGGGCGTCTCCTGTACCAGCCCTCATGTTCGGTCCGCTTGCCGGGCTCCTGACTGTCTGGGTGCTCCCGCTGCATCGGCGGCGGCCGATCGCGCTGGCAAGCCTTGCTTGCTTCCTGCTCGTGGCTGGCATTTACGCATTGCGCGAAATTGCCCGCCTTTCGCCCTTCGTGAAGAGTGGAGCGGTGAGATGGGAGCAGGCGCTCTCATACCTTGATATGATTGCGGTCGTCAGTGCTGCAATTGGCTTTGTCGCGGTCGCGGTCTCAGCACGCATGTCCAGTGTCGTACCTGAACAGATAAAGCGGGCCCGGCGCGCAACATTCGGCGATGCAGACTGGCTGCCAATGCGTGCCGCAGCACGACTATTCCCGGAAGGTGGCGAAATCGTTGTTGGCGAACGCTATCGCGTCGACAAGGAACTGGTTCATGAACTGCCCTTTGATCCCAACGACCCAGCCACATGGGGACGCGGCGGCAAGGCGCCCCTTCTCACCTATAGTCAGGACTTTGATTCAACACATATGCTGTTTTTTGCAGGGTCGGGTGGTTACAAGACGACGAGCAATGTCGTGCCGACGGCGCTGCGCTATACCGGTCCGATCATCTGCCTCGATCCTTCGACCGAAGTGGCGCCAATGGTCATTGAACATCGCCGCAAGAAACTTCGACGCGACGTCATGGTACTCGATCCGACCCATCCGGTCATGGGCTTCAATGTCCTTGACGGGATTGAGACCTCGACCAGGAAGGAGGAAGACATTGTCGGCATCGCACATATGCTGCTTTCAGAAAGCGTGCGCTTCGAAAGCTCCACAGGCTCCTTTTTCCAGAACCAGGCACATAATCTGCTGACAGGGCTTTTGGCTCACGTGATGTTGTCGCCGGAATTTAGCAATCGGCGCAATTTACGCAGCTTACGCCAAATCGTTTCCGGACCCGAGACGTCCGTGCTCGCCATGTTGCGTAACGTCCAGGAGCATTCCGCTTCGGCCTTCATTCGCGAAACGCTCGGCGTGTTCGTTAACATGACAGAGCAAACCTTCTCTGGCGTTTACTCTACCGCATCGAAGGATACCCAGTGGCTGTCTCTCGACAATTATGCCGCCCTCGTCTGTGGCGATAGCTTCAAATCCGCTGAGATCGCGACAGGCAAAAAAGATGTGTTTTTGAATATCCCCGCATCAATCCTGCGTTCCTATCCGGGGATAGGGCGTGTGATCATCGGCTCGCTGATCAATGCAATGATCGAAGCAGATGGTGCATTCCAGCGCCGGGCCTTGTTCATGCTCGACGAGGTCGATCTGCTTGGCTATATGCGCGTTCTGGAAGAGGCCCGTGATCGCGGCCGCAAATACGGGATCAGCATGATGCTGATGTATCAGTCCGTCGGCCAGCTTGAGCGACATTTCGGCAAGGATGGCGCAGTCTCGTGGATCGACGGATGTGCATTTGCAAGCTATGCGGCAATCAAGGCGCTCGACACCGCACGAAACGTCTCAGCGCAATGCGGAGAAATGACGGTCGAGGTGAAAAGCAGTTCACGCAATATCGGCTGGGATACGAAAAACACCGCTTCGCGAAAATCCGAAAACCTCAATTTTCAACGTCGCCCGCTGATCATGCCGCACGAAATCACGCAATCGATGCGCAAAGACGAGCAGATCATCATTGTACAGGGACACAGTCCGATCCGCTGTGGTCGTGCGATCTATTTCCGGCGAAAGGAAATGGACGAGGCCGCAGAAGTTAACCGGTTCGTCAAAGCGGACAGATAGTGAGGCTCCGGCAAGCGATTAGCGCCAATCGGGGCGTCGGTATCGTTCTGCAGGATCGTCCGTATCCGGCGGCGCGAACCAATCAACGAACCTTGAATAGCCCATGGATGTCGCAACAAAGCCAACAGCCATCAAAAGAAATACCCAATACGGCATGCCATGGGCGACCTCAGGCTTGACAAAAGCCGCAAACGCAGTTGGCAGCATGATGACCCCACCAATCATCGATACATCAACGACCGGGCGAAACAGGCAAAGCAGGAAGTAGCTGAGATGCCAGATGCAAAGGAAGGCTGCATATAAAATTCCCGCTACCAGAGCGCTAACCACACGAACGACATAACGCAACATCCCGAAGACTAGGTTTCGCTTCTTCGACCATGCATGCGTATCGATGTTTGGTCGCTCAACGATCACAGCGCTTAGATCCTTAGTTTCAAAGAAACGCCATCGACAGGCGGACAGCGCAAACTCCTGTATTTTAGTGAGACTAGTAATGCTCGAACCACAGGGCAAGCGCGGATCCATGACGTGGGCGATTTTCACGGGACGATGTCTCTCTCTTCACGCGGGAGGAACGCTACGCGCATCGGCGTAAACTGCTTGCAGGCTCCATAAGCAAGGCACGCAGCACGGGGGCCTTGAAAGCGGCCCACCTGAACATGGGCCAGGCAATACAGAATTGATCATCAAAATGAATCATTGCGCCGTCACCGATTCATAAATGTCGTTGGACGCCATTTCGTCAAAAGGCGATTCTCGACGCCATGTTGAAACAACCCTATCGACTTTACGTCGAACGCTCCGATCCGATCAGAAACATGGCGCGTTTCTATGCGCTTTCTATCGAACCCACGCTGTTTCGGGCTCCATGTCTGATACGCAGATGGGGCCGCATCGGCGCAAGCGGACAAACAAAGACACATCACTTCCAAAGGGAAGAAGAAGCGGTGTCAATGTTCCTCGATCTATTACGGGCAAAACGAGCACGAGGATATAAGACAAGACCGCTGGATCAGAACCGGATCCATTGTGCTGATGGGTGTTCGTCATAAAAAGAGGGAAAGCAGGTTCGATACCTGCTTTCCCTCCACTTTCAGCGCAGACACAGCCGAAGTTGGCACAGAGGGAAGCCGGCCCCGATTTCGGGGCCGGCTTATTCGTCGTTCAGGTCGGATTGTTCCAGAGGATGACTTTCTTGCTCGGATCGCCGCCGGGAGCCTGTGCGAGGTTGCCGAAGATCACGCCTATTTCCGGGGCTTCCAGCTTGACCGAGAGGTACTCTTCGCCGGTCTGGCGAGCGATGCGGTTCCAGCCTGCGCCAATCTCGAAGCCGGTGCGGCGGTGAACGACGCGGAAATCGGGGGCTTCCTCACTCGCCTTGGTGGCGTTCGGGACGATGGCGATCGGGGCATTGACCCGGATGGTGGCGAAGACGCCCTCGAAAGTGCCGTCGGTCTTCTGCGTCAGGGTTGCGATTGTGGTGGCCATGGTTCTGTTTCCTTCAGTTGCTCGGGACCATTCCCGATGGCGCACGAAGAGACGATGGATCTGCTGCGGTCAGCTCGCCCGCAATTTTTTCAAAATTCTATTTTCCGCGTTCAAGTGAGGGCGCACTTCTGCCCGCCTGCAGGTGAAAGTGCCTGCCCTCGCATAGAAAACTGAAATCGAATTTTTTAAAAATTTCGGGTGAGTCTTACCCCGTCAGGGGTTGGCCGCAAAAGCAGGCCCTCGTCTATACGAGCGACATACAACGGGAATGGTTTGGAGTAACCGATGAAGCGGCAAATCATTCTGGCCACCCAATTCGCAACCTCGCGCGTGGCATGCCACGACATTTGGGCTCTTTGTCCGCATCCGGCCAGCATTGCACCAACCGTTCGTTCGAGACAGCGCCGGGCGGATATAGCCCCTTCTCGGCGCCCGTTCTCCATCATCGGCTCGCAATTGAAATGCAGGCGTGACGTCATCGCTTGCCAATCCGAGCGTAACACTCAATGAAGCCGTTAATGCCCGCGGGCAGATTGCGATCTTTGCAGAATTCGTTCTCCCCGTCGCGCGCAACAACATAGGCGCCCCTCAGATGCACGAACATGAGCAAGCGCACGGCATTCCGGAATCAGGGCCGGCTTCGTGGGCCGTTCGCAATATGATATTTCGCTGCGAAAATCAGATGGCAATCAGATTGCTGCGACCCTGACTGGCTGGCTTTCAGACACGAGCATACTTCCTGTCGATGATAGCCTGAACCTCATCCATAACCTTACGATGCGGTATGGTCAGGCCAATATCTTCCATAGCTTCTCGAACCTTAGCCTGAAACCATTTGTCATCGGCCTCAGAAACAGAACCGCCAACATGTTCGCGCTCTAGCGCCGTATCTTCCTTCAGCTTCTTGTCTATCTCGTTTTCGAGCATCGACGTGCAAGTGGCCATATCGGTTTCTCCTGATGAGAAAACGAGTTGTATCGCATTTGAGATGCAGATCAAATCAGCGTCTGAATATACTCGTCGACCTTCCGCCGAGGCTGTACCCATTCGTCAGTCAGACGATCGGATATTTCCAGCACCTTGAAATGAATGGCGACAAATGGCATATAATGAACGACAAGTGACGCAGGAGCAAAATCATGGGTATCGCGGCAAAAGCACCTTCGCCAGTGACCGGCGGTGGTGAACTGCAAAAAATCGAAGCTTTGCTGGGAGGTCCGCGTGTTCTGACGCGTCACCTGACCAATACGCTTGAAGCCCACGAGTTGCTGTTACGCGGCCTGCCAACGCTCGCACTGGATCATCTTGTCGGTAATCTTGCCATCATCAGCAAGAACGAATCCCTCGAAAAAGCGATCGGCATGAGCCTGCGTACATGGCAAAGGCGCAAGGATACGCCTTCCAAACCGCTAAGTCAGGAACAGAGCGGCCGGACCTGGAAATTTGCTGAGATCCTTGCAAAGGCAACGGATATATTCGGGTCGCAGCTGGAAGCAGAACAATGGCTGGAGCGTCCAGCAATTGGCCTTGATCAGCGTCGTCCGATTGATCTTCTTGGTACGCCTGCCGGATTTGAGCTGGTTGAAGATCACCTCAACCGCCTCGAATACGGCGTTTATGCATGACGCTCCGACCAGTGGCGCTCAGTGGGAGCGAACTTGTTGCATGGAGGCTCGATCAGGCAATTCACGCATCAACATGGGACAGTGGCGAAGGAGCCTATCGGGTTGGTGGGCGTTGGAACAGCAAAGGTATCCGCGCGGTTTATTGCTCGCTTGATCCTGCGACAGCGATCCTTGAAGTCGCGGTCCACAAGGGATTTCGGGCACTCGATACAGTCGCGCATACAATGACGGCGCTCACCGTTACTGATCCTGCCGAGGTCCATGTAGTGGAACCGGGAAGTGTTCCCAATTCCAATTGGTTACGCCCCGGCATTCCCGGTGCTGGGCAGCAAGCTTTCGGCGACGATTTGCTTCGGCGTCATCGCTTTGTTGCACTTCCAAGCGCAGTCTCCCCGCATAGCTGGAACCTGATTTTTGCTGCGGATGTTTCAGAACAAGGCTATTCTCTGAAATTTCAGGAACCCTTTGCTCTCGACACAAGGCTGCACCCGCCTGCAAGTTGAGCCGCGTTTCTCCTTCCATTTCCACGCTGCGCCGACCCTCCGCATCCGATCCGCCAAAGCTATTGATCAGGACGTTCCGTAGTTCCGCTGATCCGATTTTCTGGCCATGTTTTAGAAACGACAATAGCGCATGGCCAGCATGGAAAATTTTATTAGCCCGATCGAGATGATCAGCAGCTACAGTCGGGCTCGTACCCGTGTTCAGGGCAGGTGAATAGATCGCGTTCATGGGAAATCCTATCGAGAGCCAATAAGGTCCGAGCCAGGCCGGATGCTCTCAAGACCCGGCAAGCCACCCCTTCCCGGCCCTTCTCTCCCTCCAAAGCGACCCTACATAGAACATGGTGGACGTTCGGACGTGAGTTTCAGATATCCCTAAACCAGTACGCCTGATGAGTGCCGCATCTGTTAGCAAAAATGCGCATGAAGCGATTGATGTTCGATTTCATGACCGCTTTGCGCTTTATTTCTGACGATCCCAAAAGCCGCAGGTGATCCTAAAAGCCGCAATTTGGTTTATTTAAGCTGATTGTCCTGCCTTGGTGATAAATGGACTTGCATATTTGGGGCTGACCGCGCTTGTAAGCAGTCCTGAATAGCTGCCAATCCCCGTATGAGCCCGTCGAAGGATTTGCTCAGCTCTTTCGACTCACTATCCTGAAACGCGGTGACGAACCGGGCGACGTCGGAGCCTATCGATCAGGCGTCGGAATTACCTGCCAATGACTTGTCGCGAAGGCGCGCATCCTGCACGAATTTGCGTTTTCGACCGGAGTCGAGGCCGATAGTTCTTCGTAACTTCTACGTAATTTTCGGCAGCCATACGTCTCAGTCTCGGTGCTTATCAACGGTCGACGGACGGCCGTAGTGGCAATGGATCGAAAGGACAGGCATGAAAAAGATCATTTCAGGCGTACTCGTTTGCTTGACGCTGACAGCGTGCAGCCAGACGGAAAAGGGCGCCGGCATTGGTGCTGCGGGCGGCGCTATCATTGGTGGGCTGGCAAGCGGTACCTGGGAGGGCGCTGCAGTGGGAGCCGCCGCAGGTGGCGCGGGCGGGGCCGTGGTAGGAAACATCAGAGAACGTAACAACAGAAACAGCCGCGACCGCTGGGAACAACGGGACCGCCGGAACTACGACTGCAGATACAGGGATAATTACGGCCGCTGCCGATAAAGATTGCGGCCTGGGTGGCGCACCTCAAAGGCGAGATGGATACCGGACGGGCTTCGGTTTCTCCGGTCTCCACGTCCACTGCGGTTTCATGATGTCCAGCAACCTGAGGATCAGGACGTCACGACCGTGAGTTTACCTGAACCAGAGACATCGTTTTGCTGTAAAGACTATCGGGAATGATAGTCCGAGACTTGACCGATTAGGCGACTATGAAACTTCTACTTATCGAAGACGATCCAGAAATGACGGATGCGTTGAGAACGGCCCTCTCGCAGCATGGCATCGTTCTTGACGCCGTTGGTGATCTGGCGACGGCGCGGGAAGCAATCGCTATGGCGGATTACGATATCGTCCTGATCGATCGGCAACTGCCGGATGGTGATGGCAGTACTTTTCTCGCCGATTTGCGTCGTGCGGGTTCAAATACGCGATCAATCATCATCTCCGCTCTGAGGTCGACCGACGAGCGAATTTCTGGCCTCAATGACGGTGCTGATGACTATTTGCCCAAACCGTTCGAAATTCCAGAGCTGATTGCCAGAATGAGCGCAGTGCTGAGGCGCGCGCCGACAACCACCCTATCCGTCTTGTCAGCAGGAAATGTTACCTATGATCGCGTTTCATGCGATGTGTATGTCAACGGTTTCCGGGTTTCACTCACTCGCCGGGAGTTGCTCATCATGGAAACGCTTCTAAGAAACCGCGGTCGCACCGTGTTGCGCTCGTCCCTAGAAGGTCAGGTCTATTCCTTTGATGATGAGATTCAGTCGAACTCACTGGAGTCCAATATGTCTCGACTGCGCCGAAAGCTTAGCGAAGCGGAGGCCGACATCGTCATCAAGAACATTCGCGGCATAGGCTACTATCTTCATGAGCAGAAATAAGATGTCCAGCACATCTCTTCGCTGGAGATTCACTCTTGGTTTTATTGTGCTGCAGCTCTGCGCAGTCATCGTCTCACTCGGCTTGGTTTTCTATCTCCTTTCCGGCATCAAACCCGATGTGGCGATTACATCCATCTGGCTGTCCCAAGAAATCGCCGATTCAATCGATCTTGGTCCGGATGGTCGGGCCCGTCTTGAGCCGACAGACAAACTGAAAGAGATGATAAAGGACGCGCCCAACTTGTGGTTTGTGGCAGACTTGGGCGATGGCGGCGTCCTCTCACATGGCGCAACTCCACAGGTCATTACCAGCAATATATCGTTTCTGAAGACATTTAGAAATGTCGAGCTTCATGGCAATCTGGATGATCCGCTTAGCGTTGCCCGAATGGAGCGTTTCGACACCCAAGCTGGTGAGGCGACGATTTTTGCTGGCGGTGTTTCGATGTCCCAATATGGTGTGACCGTGCTGTTGGGGAACCTTGCCATCGGCGTGCCGGCACTGATCCTCGTCGCCATTTCCCTTATTGGCGTTCCGTTTGTCACACGCTGGGCGCTGCGGTCCTTCAACGATCTGACCGAGCGTCTCGACAGGATTGATCTCGACACACGTGGTGCCCTGGTGCAAGAGCATGGCTTGCCCAATGAGGTGCTTCGCCTGGTACGCGACATTAACAGAGCGCTGCGTCGTCTAGACAGCGGCTTCGAGACGACGGAACGTTTCTTCGTTAACGCCGCGCATGAACTTCGTACGCCGATCGCTATTCTGCAAGTGAGAATTGATACCCTTTCACCAAGTGCGGACAAGACGCACCTGCAGATGGCCAACAAGCGACTTACAGCGATCGCCAACCAGCTTCTCGAGACAGAGAAGTACCGGCAGAAGCCTCAGCAGAATGCACCTGTCAATCTCAACAGCGTTGTGTCTAAGGTGATCGCCGACCTTGCTCCCCTGGCCATCGCTGAAGGCTACGAGATTTCATTCGACAGCGACGCGGAAGACCTGTTCGTTCGTGGTGACACCGAAGCTTTGGAGCGCGCATTCATCAACTTAGTGCGCAATGCGATCCAGTACGGAGGAGGAAAAGGACAGATATCCGTCGGTATCGAGGTTGACGGCAGCGTGATGATAGCCGATCAGGGCTGCGGAATTGCCGTCGATAAACAATCTCGCATATTCGAACCGTTCTACCGGGTCAGCCCTCATGGCTCCGGAGCGGGCCTGGGGCTCAGCATGGTCGACGAGATATTGACCCGTCACCGCGGCTACATTGAGCTTTCGTCTGCTCCAGGCAAGGGCAGTACATTTGCTGTACGCTGGCGCGAGAGGAGCGTTTTCCGGCAGCCGTAGAGCCGGTCGCTCGCGCTAAACGGATTAGACGCGGCGAGGACCAACGCCACTTTTTCAAACGCCTTTTGGCAGCAACAACCCCGTCCCCGTAATGTTGGTGCAATTTTCGTGACAGAGAAAGCCCGCAATTTTTAATAGCACGGACCAAGGCTTAATGACACGATACATTACCCGCAAGCGTCTGATCCTGGCGGCGGCGACCCTTGTCGGTTTGCTGGTCGTCTGGCACCTATTTCTGCGGCCACCGGCGAAGCCAGAACTGGTGACGGCGCAAGCGAAAAAAGGCGACATTGAAGAAGTCGTGCTGGCGACCGGGGTTCTCGAACCGCTCGAGCTGGTGCGCGTCGGCGCCCAGGCCTCGGGTCGCGTTGAGCGCCTGGCCGTCGAGATCGGTGACGTCGTCGAGGCTGGCCAGTTGGTGGCCGAGATCGATTCACAGACCCGTCGCAACACCTTGCGGGACCGGGAGTCCGCCCTGGCTAACATCCGCGCCCTCCGTACCGCACGTATAGCCGGTCTGGTGAAAGCCGAAAAGGATTTCGAGCGCCAGCGTGAGCTGCTGGCAGGCGGTTCGACGCCACGCGCCCAGCATGACGCGGCTGTCGCCATGCTAGACAGTGAGCGGGCACAGGTCCAGGCGCTGGACGCACAGATCAGCCAGGCGCAGGTCGCGTTGGAGTCTGCGGGTATAGAACTGGGCTATACCCGCATCACCGCCCCTATCGCCGGCACCGTGGTGGCGATCGTCACCGAAGAAGGTCAGACCGTGAATGCCCTGCAGACCGCGCCGACCATCGTCATGATCGCACGATTGGACACAATGACGGTGCGTGCGGATATTTCCGAGGCTGACGTCGTGCGCGTAAGGCGGGGCCTGCCGGTCTGGTTCAGCATTCTTGGCGACCCGAAGCGGCGTTTCGATGGAGAGTTGCGCCAGGTTGAACCAGCCCCCGCCTCCATCGCCAACGAGGGCAACGCCGGCGCGAGCGGGATTGGCGGAACCAACGGCGCGGTCTATTACACCGGGCTGATCGACGTCGCGAACGCGGACGGGGTTCTGCGGCCCTCCATGACAGCGCAGGTATCCATTGTTCTGAGCCGCGTCAGCGATGCCGTACTGGTTCCCCTGAGTGCAGTGGAAGGCGCGCCGCAGGTCGGCGACACGGCGCGCATCCGGGTACTCGACGCGGCCGGCGAGTTGCAGATGCGGGAGGTGCAGGTCGGCATCGACAACGGCGCGAATATCCAGATCCTGAGCGGTCTTCAGGCAGGCGAGATCATCGTCCTGGGAGCATCCACAGACGAACGTGCAGATGGCCAGGCTCAGCTGGCCGCCGCGCAGCGGTAAGGCAAGCTATGACAGAGCCACTGATCCGCGTACGTGGGGTATCCCGCGCTTTCCCCGCAGGCGACGAGATGGTGCGGGTATTGAAAGACGTCGATCTCGACATCGAGGCCGGCGAGATGATGGCCATCATTGGCGCCTCGGGCTCTGGCAAGTCGACCCTGATGAACATTCTAGGCTGCCTCGATCGTCCAACGACCGGCAACTACTGGATTGAAGGACGCGAGACGTCAAAGATGACCGTAGACGAACTGGCTTCACTACGCCGTGAGCGGTTTGGTTTCATCTTCCAGCGCTATCATCTGCTTGGAGACCTCAGCGCGGCCAGTAACGTCGAGGTACCAGCCATCTATGCTGGACGCAGCCGGTCCGACCGGCATAAGCGAGCCATTTCATTGTTGACCCGCCTGGGCCTAGCCGAGCGGATGGGCAATATCCCCGGCAAGCTGTCGGGCGGCCAGCAGCAGCGGGTGTCCATCGCCCGTGCGCTGATGAACGGCGGCGAGATAATTCTGGCCGACGAGCCGACCGGAGCACTGGATACGCATAGTGGTGCCGAGGTTATGAAGATTCTGCGTGAGCTTCACGCCGAAGGGCACACCATCATTCTGGTCACTCACGACAAGAAGATCGCCGACCACGCGGATCGGGTTGTCGAGATCAGCGACGGCGTTATCATTTCCGACGAGCGTAATATACCCAAGTCCGCCGCGACTGCTCGTCCCATCCGCGAATACGGTGCGGATGCTGGCTGGCGCGGCGCAATCGATCGGATGACCGAAGCCTTTCGTATGGCGGGCGCCGCAATCTGGGCGCACAAGATGCGCTCGCTTCTGACCATGCTCGGCATAATCATCGGCATCGCCTCGGTGGCGGCTATCTCGGCCCTTGGAACTGGCTCGCAGCAACAAATCCTGAACAGTATCAGTTCGCTCGGCACCAATACGATCGAAGTGCGGGCCGGGAAAGGCTTCGGCGATCTGGAAGCGGGGCGAATACGGACCCTGGTGGCCGCCGACGCAGAGGCCTTGGCGAACCAGCCCTATGTCGACAGCGTGACGCCTAGCGTCGCGACGAGCATAACTGTCAAGCGCGCTGCCGTGGCCGTCAATGCAACAGTTACCGGGGTCGGCGCCGATTTCTTTCGTGTACGGGCCCTTGAGTTGGCGCATGGCCAACTATTCGATGCCCGGGATGTTACCGGTTACAGCCAGAATGTGGTGATTGATGCAAACGCTGCGCGAGAGCTGTTTCCCGACCGGGTGAACCCAGTAGGACAGGTCATCCTTCTGGGCACAATGCCGGCGAGGGTCGTTGGCGTGACAAAACAGGAGAACTCCTTCGGACCGGCGATTGATACATTGACCGTTTATGCGCCTTACACAACCGTCATGGGCCGCATGCTGGGTCGTCCGAATGTCGATGGCATAACGGTCCGCATCAGCGACGATGTCGATCCGGGCAATATCGAGGCAGCAGTTTCGCGCCTTATCGAGCGTCGGCATGGCGCGAAAGACTTCTTCCTTACCAACTCGGCGACCATTCGCGAGACTATCGAGACCACCACCAGAACCCTGACCCTACTGATTTCGTCAGTCGCTGTGATCTCGCTGATTGTCGGCGGCATCGGCGTGATGAATATCATGCTGGTGTCCGTGACCGAGCGCACAAAGGAGATCGGGGTTCGTGTGGCCGTCGGCGCGCGCCGCAGCGACATCCTCTCCCAGTTCCTGATCGAGGCCATTCTGGTCTGCCTTGTCGGCGGCTTCATGGGAGTTATACTCGCCCTCGGGATCAGTGCTCTTTTCAATTTGCTGAGCGCCGACTTCAAAATGATCTTCTCTTCGGGCTCCATCATGGTGGCCTTCGCCTGCTCGACCCTGATCGGAATCGTCTTCGGCTTCCTCCCCGCCCGCAATGCGGCAAAGCTAGACCCGATCGAAGCCTTGGCGCGCGACTGATGACCCGCAAACGTCTGCTCGGTAGCGATGCAACGACAGCAAATGTCGAAAGCTGCCTGGTAGGCCTGCCCGCGTTGCGGCTCGTTTGTGATTATTGAAGCTGGCGCGGCGTCACGAGACTGACGCCCGCAAAGCTGCATTGAGCGCCCTGCGCCCATCACCAGCAAGCCAGGACGCAAAAGTCAGCAGGTCGGGGTTGATTTCCTGCATGAGTTTCAGATCGACCTGCTCGGCAAGCGGCCCGTCTTCCAGACTCTTTGCCATATGCGCGAGATCAGCGTTTGCAGCGAGTACGTCGTCGGGAAACCGTTCATAGGTTATCGGGCGACCGGCTGCTTCACTGAGGGCCACCTCTAGTTCGCGCCCGGTCAGGCGGTCGCTTGCGATCTTAAGAATCCTGCCACCAAAGCTGGGTTTGTCGGCAAAAACGGCAGCAACAAACTTGCCGATGTCTTCCACGGCGGTAAGCTGAATAGAATGGTCCAATTGGATCAAGGACACCAACCGGCCCTCATCGAGACCGAAGCCAGGCCGCACAAGCATCTCCATGAAAATCATCGGTCGGATGATAGTGGTAGTCATGTCAAGCTGTCGAATATGGGCTTCGATACGAGGTTTGGCGTCGAAACGCGGAACGCCTGTCAGTTCATTCCCCACGCTGGCACCCGACGAATAAACAAAGTGATTGACGCCGATTTCAGCAGCGATATCCGCAACCGATATACCATAACGAACTTCATCCTCAGCGGCTAAGTTTGCTGGCAGCACGCTAAAGACGCCATAAGCGCCTTTCATCGCTGAGCGTATAGCATCGGTCTCTTCAAATGAACCCTGCACAAGTTCGACCCCCGCATTTCTTAATTGTAAAGATGTCACTTTGCTGGAATCCGGAACGATCGCGCGAACCGGCCATCCCGCCTTCAACAAGGCTTTGGCAACAGATCCTCCCTGTCTTCCGGTAGCGCCGAAAACCAGAATGGGGTGCTTGCTCTTGGTCATTTGAAACCCTCGCGTTAAACAAGGACAGTCTATATATACGAATGTAGTTTTGCCGGAAGACGGCACATTTTTCAGCGTCAGGCACAAGGATGATACCCTTGGATGAACAGATTGATGCCGGCACCGCGCGCGGATCAGAGAACGACAGGCAATTCAGGCCCATCCCGTCAAACGGGGTCTGCAGCTTGCTGAGTGACAAATGGACTGTGCCGGTTCTTTGGCGCCTTTCTCTCGCCGAGGATCATCGGCTCCGCTTTTCAGAATTGAATAAAGAGGTGGGTAAAATCACCCAGCGCATGCTGACGCTTACGCTGCGCAATCTCGAGCGTGACGGATTCGTCATACGTCACTATTTTCCTGAAGTGCCCCCACGTGTCGAGTATGAGTTGACGGATATCGGCCACGGTGCCTTGCACGCCCTTGAGGGGTTCAACTTCTGGGTCCACGACAATCTGGACGCCATAAAGGCGCGCCGACGGGCTTACGACCAGACAGAGTTGTAAATCCAGATCCTCAAGCTGAGTTCAGAAACTGAGAAGACGCTTAGGTTAGCAACGCTTGGCTACGACCGCTTTCTGCATATTCATTGCTGCTTTTGGCGGCCAATTTTAAAGACCGATAGCTGCGAGCCTGTTAAGCGTGCCATTTTAGAAATTAACTTAGCAGGCCCACGCCCTCCAAAGCGGTCGTCCAATTACAATGCTGTCAACGTCCGCGGGTGGTTATCAAGCTGCATTGAACGCAATTCCGATAGTCAAGCTTGCTTTCGAACGTCTCACAAGTGTCTGTTCGCTTTTTTCTGTCTGGATTTCCAAATCGCGTTTTGAGGCGGTCCAGATTGCAGGTCTGTCAAAACGATTAACGGGTTGGTCGTATCTGTGAAAGAGCTTCTGCTTTGACGTAAATTCCACATCGAATCCGGATTTCTTCGATGTGTGAGGTGCTTGGTTTTGACCGCAGGTCCTATTACAAACCTGCCTCATCCATCCAAAGCTCTGCGTCCGCGCCACCGGGGATACGCAGTGGGGCAAACGGGTCGGTGGCAGCCCGCCAAATTGCCTCTGCTACGTCAGGTGCATACGTCACGGGACCTGTGTCTTCCTGCACACTCTTTATGAATTGCTGCAGAAGCGGCGCATAGTCCGGGTCGTCCATGCCGCGCAGATGCGGACGGGCGTTAGCGCCGAAGCTTGTTTCGGGTGAACGGCCCGGCAAAACGATATGGACGCGCACACCAAATGGCTTCATTTCCACCGCTAGCGACTCGGTGAAGGCGTTTACGGCCGCCTTGCTCGCGCGATAGACCCCGACGACCGGCAATGTCTTGACCGTTACCGTGGATGTGACGTTAATGACGACCCCAGCCCGGCGTTGGCGCATTTGCGGCACGACAGCCTGAACCATCGCCAATGTTCCAATCGTATTCGTCTCAAACAGTGCCTTTACAGTTTCTGGTGCTGTCAGTTCAACTGGAGCTGGCGCGCCGAAGCCAGCATTGTTGACCAGAACGTCTATGCGGCCTGCCGCTTCCACTGCCAGGGCGACACTCGTTGAATCGGTGATGTCGAGCGCAAGTACACGCAGGCGATCGGAGGACGGCAACAGATTTTCGTCTGGTGTTCGCATCGTCGCGATCACGTCCCAACCCCTTTCAAGGAACAGTTTTGCGGTTTGCAAACCAAAGCCCGACGAGCAACCAGTGATCAATATCGTTGGCATAAACATCTCCCTATAAGATCAGATGCTATGGTAGCGAACAGACAAAGGACTTAATATAAGTGATAGTCTACATTTCTTTAGCATGAGTCCTGATATTGACCGTCGATCCTCTCGCCGAAATCGTCACTTTGCTGCAGCCTGCCGCTCGCTTCTCGAAGTTGGTGGAATGCGCGGGCTCGTGGCGAATTCGTCGTGAGGCTACAGGCGAACCTTTTTATTGCGCGATCCTGGAGGGGAGTTGCCGCGTTACGTTCGGCGGCCATCGGTCATTCGTGCTTCAGGCCGGCGACTTCGTCCTTGCGCCGGCGATGCAGGACCTGGTCAACGAGAGTATCGATGCGCAGATTGGTCTGTCCGCCACGTTGCCGACACAGGTCAGTGAAGGGAATTTCCGGGTGGGACGCCATAGCGGTCCCGCCGATCTGCGCATGCGGATCGGCCATTGCAGCTTCGGCGCGCCGGATTCAGCCCTGCTTGTCTCACTGTTGCCGGATGTGGTTCTCGTTCGTGATCGGCCCCGGCTTGCCACGCTGATGCAGTTAGTGGATGAGGAAACGCGTGAGCTGCACGCGGCACGTGAGCTCGTACTGGAACGACTTCTCGAAGTGTTGTTGATCGAGGCGCTGCGATGCGGAACGGAAACCACCTCCGCGCCTGGCCTGAGCCGTGGACTAGGTGACGAACGTCTGGCAGCCGCACTTCGTGCGATGCATGCTCGGCCCGAGCATGCATGGACTGTCACCGATCTTGCAAACGAAGCCTCACTATCCCGTTCGGCCTTCTTTGCGCGTTTCAATCGCATCGTCGGTCAATCTCCGATGGGATATCTGCTGGCCTGGCGCATGGCGCTCGCAAAACAGTTGTTGCGGAACCGGAAACTCGGAATCGAACAGGTCGCAGAACGCGTGGGCTACGGATCGGCAAGCACCTTCAGTGTCGCGTTTGCGCGATATGCCGGAATGTCCCCGGCTCGATATGCACGCACGGCAACCTAAGAAGTGAGAATAGAAGCAATCGCCTATTGGCACCGAGGGTCGTTTTGTTGGGCCAATAGGAAAAAGGGGCACGAGTGGATCAATTTCTACGGATCAGACATCTGCTTAGTGCGCAATTCCGGTTATTTGAATGATTTTAGCCCCCCAAAAGCGGACGGTCTGCTGACACCTCAGTAAACGTCTGAAGGAGGAAACGGATTGGCAGCTTTCTGACTGGCAACGTGTGCGAGAGATCTTCTGGTCCTGCAAATGGCTGCGTGGCAAGGCAAACTCTCCCAGCCAACGTATGCGACAGAAATGTCGCGGATGTTTTAGTGTCTGCAATCTTGGCGATACAGCCAGGAATTAGGCAATAAAGGGAGGTTCGCGCCAAGGGTTATTCAAAGCCGGCTTGCGCATCTGTAACCGTAATCGCGGATGATTAACGGTCCCGGTTCTTGAGATATTTCGCCGGCGATGTGCCAAGCGCTTTCTTGAACATAGTGATGAACGCAGACACCGATTCATATCCAAGGTTGCCAGAAACCTGCTGCACCGTCGCCCCGGCTGCAAGGCTTCGGAGTGCGATGATCAACTGCAGCTGCTGTCGCCAACGACCGAAAGTCAGGCCGGTCTCCTGTTGAACGAGACGAGCGAGCGAATTCTCGCTCAACGCTACTCGCGTCGCCCATTGCGCTATCGTGCTACGGTCGGAAGGATCGTCAACCAATGCGCGCGCGATCCGTTCAAGTCGAGGTTCATCCGTCAGTGGCAGATGCAGATCCTCTACTGGCATACGCGACAGAGCCGATAGAAGCAGCGTGGTGATGAGTTCAGCATCGGCCATCGCGACTGCGGACTGGTCAGCCATCTCGATGATAAGTTCCCTGACAAGTGGAGACAAGGAAAGTGTGCAGCATCGGTCCGGAAGGTCGGCAGCGCCTGGCTCAATGAACAAGAAGAACAAGCGAGCATTGGCGGTCGCAACATTGCTGTGCAGCATACCCCCTGGAACCCAGACGCCACAATGAGGGGGTACCATCCACATCCCGCTCGGAACGCGGCAGGTCACTCCTCCCCGCAAAGCCAGAACGAGTTGGCCCTTACGATGGCGATGCTCAGGTGCTTCGCGTTCATTCTGCGACACATCGATCCTCACAGCACTCGCCCGCGCCGTGGACTTGTCGAGATCATGATCGTCCCGAGCCCAGGAAAGGGACATCGGATGTTGGCTGAATTTCGATATCATGTGAGAGAATAACTAAATTCCTCGATCTGATTTGTCGATAGGTTTTCGAATGGATATGACGTTCGGAGAAGACCATGGCATCTCAACAACACCATCATCATTATACCCCGTTCTCGTCAATCGAAGCCTCATTACGGCTGTCGAGGGCCGGGGCAGCTCGAAGGCACCTCCCCACTACTCTGAGGAGAACGAGCTCCTTCCTCTCCTGGTTCCGTGCCTTACTGACTTCTCCGGCGACAAATACGCCGGCCATTTCATGTGTGGACCCTGCAGAAGCTTATCTGCACGCCTGCGTTGCGGCGCCGTTTTTTTGCTATGTCCCGCCTGCGATCTACGGCCTCACCGGCACCATTGATGAGCGCGGAGTCATGCGAAGCAATTCACAGTCAGGAGATGAGGTTTGAGCGCTCGGCCGGTTGTCACCACCGGCACAGTCGTCTTTTCATTGAAGACATTCCTGGCAGCAATGCTTGCCTATTATATCGCCGTCAGTTTCGATCTTCCTCGACCGTTTTGGGCGGTGGCAACCGTCTACATCGTCGCTCATCCGCTTTCGGGCGCGATCTCCTCGAAGTCGGTCTATCGATTGCTCGGAACCCTCATCGGCGGCGGTGCAACGATCGTCATGGTTCCGAACCTGGTGAACGAGCCGATACTGCTTTCAGCAGCGATCGTTGCATGGGTATCGGCATGCACTTTCATCAGCCTTCTGGACCGCACGCCTCGAAGCTATGTCCTGTTGCTGGCCGGATATACGGTGCTTCTTGCGGGACTGCCGTTGGTTACGGTTCCGGCGAACACGTTCGACACAGTCGTGTCGCGCATTGAAGAGATCGGTCTTGCAATTTTATGCGCGTCGATCGTCAGCCATGTCGTCTTTCCAGCTCATGTGGGTACCGTTATCGTCAATCGGATCGACGGATGGATGGCCAGGGCGCAGCCGCTCCTCATTGCAACAGCGGTCGGAGAATGTGACGAAAGCCAGAGCAGAATGGAACGACTAGGTCTGGCTGCGGATGCGGCAGACTTGCGGTCGTTTACAACCCATCTTCAATATGATGGCTCCAGATATCGACGTGCAATTTCGTTGGTGCGATCATTGCAGCACCGCATGGTATCTCTCCTTCCACTCCTGGCAGAATTAGAGGATTTACGTCGATCACTGGTCAAGCTTAACACGCCCGGCTCGGAAGAGGCTTTGTCGTTGATTGCGGCCGTCGGTTCGGCGATCGGCTCTGGATCAAAGAATCCCACTGGAAGCTTCAAGACAGAAATTTATGCGCTAGACCGTTTTGATGCGCCCCATTCTTGGGAAAAGCACCTTCTTGCAAATGCCGCTCGGAATCTGCGGGATATTCTTCGGATCTCCGATGACTGCGGCACCCTTCGCGAAGCCATAGAAGATGAGAACACGGCGAGAGCGGCTCGCCGCTTCGCTGCTCTCGACCAGACGCCAACCCATCATCGTGACGTCGGCATGGCTTTGTTATCAGCGCTGGCAGTCGCGATTTGCTTGTCGTCATCGGCCTTTTTCTGGATCGCTAGCGGCTGGCCTGACGGAATGACATTCACACAGATATCAGGCGTCCTTTGTTGCCTGCTTGCAACCATGGACGATCCAGCCCCTGCCATGCGTAAGTTTGTCGGCGTGACAATCGGTGCGCTTGTCGCAGCGTTCGTCTACTGCTTCGCGGTCCTTCCGATGATCGACGGATTTATGCCGCTCGCCGCAGCTCTCGGGCTGTTTCTGATCCCGGCTGGGATATGCCTTGCTGTGCCTTCCCTGGCAGTCGTCGGGATGGGACTGTGTATAAACTTTCCTCTTCTTCTCATGCTCCAGTCACACCAGAGCAGCGACTTCCTCACATTCGCGAACACAGGAATCGCGACCATTCTTGCGATGATCTGGACGATTGTGGTCTGCAGGCTCTTCCGATCCGTAAGGGCTGAGACAAACGCCAGAAGGCTTTTTTTCGTTGCACAGAAGCATGTTGCGAAAATCGCAGCCGGCAGACATACCGACACCCACGTCACGCATCATCGCATCATCGATGTTGCCGGCCTCTTTGCTTCCAGAGCTGCAAAACTTCCACCGACTTCCGATGCCGCAAATGCCGACCTTACACGGGATCTGCGGACGGGACTTCATATGATGGCGATGCAGATGCTTACTGATGAAGCGTCCAGCTCTATCCGCTGTAAAGCGGAAGCAGTCTTCGAGGTGCTGGAAGGAGTGTACGACCTGAAGTCCTGTGGCCGTCGCGGATCTTTGGAAAGTGCCCTTAGGATTTTGGACGATCTTATTCTTTCCGCTCCGGGGAAGATTACATCAACTGCGGAAGCGGAGCTTTTGGTGAGCGCGGCCGGTCTTCGCCTTTGCCTCGCCCCGGATGCTGATCCGCCGGTTTTAACAACACCACCTACAAGGAGGATCGCCGCGTGACCGGACAATTCGATCTCTACGGCGTCTTCCTGCCGTTGTTCGCAGGGGTGGCCCTTTTCGCGTACGGCGTGTTCCGCGTTCTCACATCGGTTCTCGACAATGTCGGATTTTATCGACTGGTATGGCATCGCCCGCTGTTCAATCTAGCAATCTACGTCACCCTCCTTGGTGGGTTTTCTGTCGCTATAAACTGGTTTCAAAGATGAAGAATGTCACCATCATTTCCGGACGAGCTCTTTTGACACTTTCTATGGTGGGCTGCGCCGCGATACTGAGCTGGCACCTATGGTCCTTCTACATGGACGCGCCATGGACGCGCGACGCTCACATCCGTGCTGATATCGTGCGACTTGCGCCGGATGTCTCCGGCCCGGTCACTGAGGTTTTCGTGTCGGACAACGCCCGGGTGGAGAAAGGGGCGCCGCTGTTCCGCATAGAAACAGATCGTTTCATGCTTGCACTCCGCGAAGCGGAAGCTCAGACACTGAGCATGAAGGCCGTGGCGGAGCTGGCGCGGACGGATTTCGAACGATATCAACTGCTCGCCTCTAAACAAGCAGTTAGCCTAAAACAGCGGCAGCAGGCGGAAAGCCAGATGCATCAGGCAGACGCAGCATATCAATCAGCACTTGCAGCGCGGGATCTGGCCAGACTCAACCTTGAGCGGACAACCGTGAAGGCGCCGGTTTCAGGAGCGATTACGAACTTCTCTCTGCGCAAGGGGAACTATGTTACTGCGGGAAGTGCGATCGGTGTGCTGGTTGAAAGAGAATCCATCTATGTCGCAGGATATTTCGAAGAGACAAAGCTTCCCAGAATCCATGTCAACGATCTGGTGAGGATCGATATTATGGGTGAGCCGGAACCGGTGATCGGACATGTTGCAAGCTTCGCCGCCGGTATCGAGGATCGGGAGCGAAGCGACTCTGTCGGCTCCCTCGCAAGCGTGGCTCCGACATTCTCATGGGTCCGTCTGGCCCAAAGGATTCCGGTACGGATCGAGATCGATGACATCCCGGCGGCCGTCCGGCTCATTGCGGGCCGCACTGCAACAGTTTCAATTGAACCGACGCGCGACTAATAACTTGAACTTATCTGACCCCGCCAAAGGCATCCCATGGTTGATAGGATTATTCTGTCGCAAGATTTCCAAAAAAGCTGCGACTGTCGATTGCCGTCTGCTTCGCAGCGAGGCAGCCGACTGAAAGAATGTCTCCGATAGGCTCGCAAAACTGCCCGTCAGTAACGCGTTTATTCTGGTCAGTGGAATTTTCGCGGGGCACACCCAACAGCGGACATTCTACATGCGCCTCAGTAAATGCCTGTGAAAGTGTGATCAATCCGACGGCTCTTGGAATTCGCAATAGATATGCTGCCTTTTGAGAAAACGGCTACTGATGTTTCTCAACCAATTACGGCGCCTGCACCATGTGTGTAGGCGCCGACGCAGGTTAAGCGGCGAGATGCTGATTGAAGAAACTGGTCAGCTTGTCGAACGGGATCAGGTCGACCTTGTCGTAGAGATCGACATGGCTGGCGCCCGGGATGATCATCAGTTCCTTCGGCTCCGCAGCCGCCGCGAAGGCGGTTTCGCTGAAGTAGCGCGAATGGGCCTTTTCACCGTGGATGAACAGGATCGGCCGCGGCGAGATCTCGGCGATGTAGGTCAGGATCGGCAGGTTCATGAAAGGCAGGGGCGTGGTCTGCGTCCAGGCGTTGCCAGAATTGACCGCACGCTTGTGGTAGCCGCGCGGCGTGCTGTAGTAGTCGTGATAGTCGATCATAAACTGAGGCGAGTCCGACGCGACAGTGGCATTATATGCTGCCTGATAGGCCGACGTTCCGGCTTCGGCATCCGCCCAACGCTGCCGGCTCAACTGCTCCAGCGTCTCGGCGAGTTGCTCCAAAGTCACGCTGTCGTTGTAGCCCTTCGACATGACGCGGGTCATGTCATACATGGTACTGGCGACCACGGCTTTGACGCGCTTGTCGACCGCGACGGCGCTCAACGCCATGCCGCCCCAGCCGCAGATGCCGATCACGCCGATACGCTCGCGGTCGACAGCATCGTGCAGGCCGAGATAGTCCACGCCGGCCATGAAATCCTCGGTGTTGATGTCGGGGGATGCAACATTGCGCGGCTCACCGCCGCTTTCGCCGGTATAGGATGGATCGAAGGCCAGCGTGGCGAAGCCGCGCTCGGCCATGGTCTGCGCATAGAAACCTGAAGACTGCTCCTTCACCGCGCCGAACGGGCCGCTGACGACGATGGCGGGGAGACGGCTGTTCGCCCGTTCCTTTGGCAGATAGAGATCGCCCGACAAGGTGATGCCGTAGCGGTTCTTGAACGATACTTTCAGGTGGTCGACTTTTTCGCTTTTCGGGAAAACCTTGTCCCAGTCCTGTGACATCGTCTGAGCCTTTGCTTCTGGAGTGCTGAGGAACGACGCTGCGCCGAGGGCCGCGACACCCACGCCAGCAAGTTTGAGGAGATCACGGCGGCCCGTGTCGGGTGCGTCCTGTTCGGTTGCGTTTCGGGGAGTGCTTTGCTGATTCATGTCAGATTCTCCTTGCTGTTTATCGGAAGCCCTCGATCAATGAGGGCAAAATTGGCAGTGGGGTGCGCAGCACTGAGGATCAGGACAGTGCCTCAACGCGCAGCGGGAATTCGCCTCGCACCATGAGGGGCTCAATGCCGCCATCCAGACGACCGAGGCGGATCAGGCCGCGCGACCATCGATAAGGGGCGTAGAACATCACGAGGTTGCCCCAGGGCGCGTAATAGCAAAGGTCGCCGACCGCCTCGTTACTGATGCGGCTGCTGCCGTCTCCACTCAGCTTGCGCGGCAGATAGGCGATCTTCTCGTTGTCCGCGTAGTCGCTGATCTTCAGGTCGAGCGGCAGCACCGAGAACAGGTCGCGGGCGGGCGCGGTATTCTCCAGCGTTGCCGTGAAGACCTGGTCGGCGAAGGTGAATCTGAGGCGCATGGCGGCTCCTTCCTGCGCCCCGGCCTTGCCCGTCAGCGCGGTAATCAGTGTGGGGATGGCGAGGCTTGCCGCACCGGTGGCCAGCAGCGAACGCCGGGAAATTCGAGAAGCCACCGTCATGTCAGGCCTCCTTCGGCTTCAACAGGCGCTGGCCGTTGCCGATCAGCATGACCGCGAGAACGGCCAGAACCACGCTGCCGATAAAGGTGGCCTGGATGGAGATACCATCCAGCAGGAAGCCGCCCACCACCGCGCCGAGCAGGATCGAGGTCTGGATCGCCGCAACCATCAGGCTGCCGGCAGCCTCAGGCGCGTCGTCCGCGTTCTGCGACATCCAGGTCATCCAGATGACGGAGAACATGGTGTTCATCGCGCCCCAGATCGCCATGAAGAGACCTGCGGCTGCGATCGAGAAGCCGAGCAGCAAAAGCCCGACGGTCGCACCGCCCATGATCAGCGCCGGCAACTTCAGGAGGGAGGTGACATTGCCCTTGATGAACCGGCCCGCGGCCCATGTGCCGATGAAACCCGCACAGCCCAGAAGCAGCAGGAGCACCGAAAGCATGGTCACATCCACGCCCGTCACCTGCTCCAGAAACGGGCGCAGATAGGTGAACATGGTGAAGGCCGAACCCCAGGACAGCATGCAGGCCACGAGGCCGCGCAGGAAATATGGGCGCTTCAGCAGGCCGAACATGGCACCGAAGTTCTGCTTCCCGCCGGCAGGCAGGGACGGCAGCGCGATCACATGCCAGACGATGTTGACGGCGACGATCGGCGTCAGCGCCCAGAAGACCTCGCGCCAGCCGAACATGCCGCCGAGATAGCTGCCGACGGGGGCCGCGAAGGCTGCTGCAATCGCTTGGCCGCCATACATCAGCGCAAGCGCGCGCGGCACGTCCTCAGCCTGAACCAGCCGCATGATGACCGCGGTGGCTAGCGCCCAGAAGCCGCCGATGCAGATGCCGAGCAAAGCACGGCCGATCATCAGGACTGTGAAATTCGGCGCGGTGGCGACCAGAACCAGCGACAGCAGCATGAAACCCGTCAGCGCGATCAGCACCGACTTCCGGTTCAGCTTTCCGGCGGCGGTGGTGACAAGCATGCTGGCTATGACGGCGAACAGCCCGCTGATCGAGATCGCCTGTCCGGTTTGCCCTTCGGTCGCGCGCAGCCCTTCGGCCATCGGCGTTAACAGGCTGACTGGCATAAACTCTGATGCGATCAGCATCGCCACGCAGAGTGCCATCGAAAGAACGGCGCCCCAGGCGGCAACGGCCCTGCTACTTGCATCTGCTGTGAGGGCATCCATACTATCCACTTTCTTCTGAAATTTTGCTCGCATGTAACTATCGGCTTTGTGATAAAGCGATTACCCGCTAAAATCCGCATGAACCAATCGACGTGGTCGATTAATGTTTTCATGGATGCAGCAGGTGGGACACATGGAGCAAACCGATTTCAACCACCTGACCTGGTTTCGGATCGTGGCCGAGGAGCGGAGCTTCACAAAGGCAGCTGCACGGATCGGCGTAGCGCAATCGACGCTCAGTCATACGATCAAGCAGCTCGAAGCGCGGATGGGCATCCGCCTTCTGACCCGCACGACGCGCAATGTGGCAACGACGGCTGCGGGCGAGCGCCTGCTTCGAACGATCACGCCGCGCATGGCAGAGATTGAGGAGGAGATCGGCGCGCTGATGGAGTTTCGCGACAAGCCGTCGGGCTCGATAAAGCTAACCCTGTCCGACCATGCGCTAGAAAGTGTCGTCTGGCCGAAGCTGAAGTCAGTCCTTAAAGACTATCCCGACATCAGTGTCGAATTGCTGCTGGACAGCACCTTCCGCAATATCGTCGAAGAAGGATTCGATGCTGGCGTGCGCTTAGGCGAAAGCGTCGAGAAGGACATGATTGCGGTCCGCATCGGACCGGACTGGCGGCTGGTTGCGGTAGCATCGCCGGATTATCTCGATGCGCATGGCGTGCCAGCACACCCGAAGGATCTCGTCCGGCACATCTGCATCAACATGCGCCACGAGACCGCAGGCGGTCTCTATGGTTGGGAGTTTGCAAAAGACGGTGAGGAGTTACGGGTTCGTGTCGGTGGCCAGCTCACCTTCAATAACTCTTACGCAATGATCGACGCCGCTTTGAATGGTTATGGCATCGCCTATGTGCCGGAGAACATTGTGGAGCGGCAGATCGCTTCGGGCGAACTGGTCCAGGTTCTCGACGACTGGTCGCCGTTTTTCGATGGCTATTTCCTCTATTATCCCAGCCGCCGCCAGAACCTCCCGGCGTTCAAAGTCATTGTGGATGCGCTGCGGCACCGTGGGTAGAGAAATACAATGTCATACCTTGGTTTATAGAAATCGTTACCGGGTCGCAAAAAATGATCTTGTGGGTGGGAAAGCAGCTTTGTGCAGACCAATTGCTCACAGTCCAAGCTGTACCGTCGGTCTTCCCAGACGAACGGCAGGCTTCGGTTGTAACTCGTAGCCTTGGGAACGGCGACCATCAAGGTCGAAAGCTGCCGGACTGTTAAGCGCTTTATCTCAGTCGTTAGCGTAGTATTCTCACGCGTTTCAAACCAGTCGTTCCACTATAATGCCATCAACGACCAGTAGGGGGTGGAAAACAGACCGGCAGCGAACGGCTCGCTATGCGAAATAGCCGCCGTTCGTGCTTCGACCTGCTTTGCTAACGGATCAGACCTGAGCCATGCCGCCGTCCGCGAAGACCTCGCTTCCGGTCATCACGGCGCTATCGTCTGATGCAAGGAAAAGACCGACTGCAGCGATGTCGTCGGGATCGGCGATCCGCCCCAAAGGGGTCTGGGCGATCAGCTGCTCATAGATCGCGTCTTCCCCGCCGGCCACCGCAACGCCGTGCAGACCAGGGGTCGCGGTGGCCCCAGGCGACAGGACGTTCACGCGAACGCCCGTGCCTTTTAGGTCCAACGCCCAGCTGCGCGCCAAATTGCGGATCGCTGCTTTCGTTGCGCTGTAGATGCTGAAGGCCGGCGTTCCCATCGTTCCGGTGGTCGAGCCGGTGAGGATGATGGACGCCCCGTCGCCCATGAGCGGCAGGGCCTTCTGCACGGTGAAAACAACGCCCTTAACGTTCACGCCGAACGTCCGATCAAAGGATGCTTCCGTAATTTGTCCCAGCGGCTCCAGCTCGCCCACACCCGCGTTGGCGAACAGCACGTCAATGCGCCCGTGTTGGGTGCGCACCGTCCCGAAAAGACGATCCAGATCCTCAAGCCGAGACACGTCACCCTGCACCGCCGTCACGTCGGAGCCGATCTCCGCGACCGCTTTGTCGAGCTCCTCCTGCCGACGACCCGTGATATAGACGTGGGCGCCTTCGGCCACGAACCGCTTGGCAGCAGCGAGGCCGATACCGCTATTTGCGCCGGTGATGACAGCGATCTTTCCTTCTAGTTTGCCCATGACAACCTCATTCTCCTTTATTGTGGAGAGGTTGAACTAGGGGTAAACTGCCTGTTATTCTAGTATGCACCATTTGGTAAGTACCAAAATTTGATGGAGCGCGTGTAATGACAAGTCCCTTCACCTGCGGTCTGGATGCGGTCCTGTTTGTGATGGGCGGCAAGTGGAAACCGCTGATCCTCTATCACCTCATGCACGGCGCATTGCGCTACGGCGAACTGCGCCGCGCGGTCGGGAAGGTCAGCGACAAGGTGTTGATCCAGCAGCTCAAGGAGTTGCAGGCAGACGGGATCATCGACCGTCTCGACTTTGGCGAGATCCCGCCCAAGGTCGAGTATTCGCTCACCAGCTTCGGCCGCAGCCTCGCACAAGCCCTCGTCCAGCTTTGCGAATGGGGAACCCGACATACGGACGAATTGACGTCGATCGTCAAGCGGCGTGTCGATCCGTCATTGCGCTCGACAGCTTCCGGGGCCGCAGCGCCAGCTCTTGACCGGCATTGATGGGTCGCAACCGGCCGATCGGCAACGCGCCTTTTATCGGTCATTGGAATGATTGTCGGGCACACCCAAAAGCGGACGGTCTGCCTACACCTCAGTAAATGTCTGAGAAGGGGTGGACACCTGACAGTCCGCTTTGGAGATGGTAGCTACCCAAAGCTGCCAGAAATTTCCCGGAGATCATCCTACCGATGAAGAATATTTTTGTGATAACGCACACTCAATCTTGTCATCATTTGGAAGGCAAGGTCGGCGGTTGGTATGACACGAGCCTTACTGCCGATGGCCTCCGAGATGCAGCCGCAACGGGGGATCGGCTCGCCAAGATTGTGGGAGATCGGAAAGTTGAAGTATTCAGTTCCGACTTATTGCGCGCATCACAAACTGCCGGCGCTATCACCGGACACTTCGGTGGAACGGTAATCGTTTCACCTGATCTGCGTGAGATCAGTTACGGCGAAGCGGAAGGAAAACCGCAGGCCTGGCTGGACGAGCGTTACATACCAGCACCTGACGACAACCGGATGGACCATCAAGTGGGCATAGTCGGTGCCGAAACACGACGGCAGGCAGCACAGCGTATCTATCGAGCTGTTGATAAGATTGTGGCGCGTCCAGAGGAAACGCAGATCATCGTCACGCACGGCTTTACACTGACGCTGGTTATCTGCGCGTGGATGAAGCTACCTATGGATGCAATCGGGTTTGCAAGCTTTCCAGCGGGATCGGGGAGCATCACGCATTTGGAACAGGACGACTTTTGGCGGAACCGCGCCATCCGCAGTCTTGCGGACAGATCGCATCTACATCGAGCGCCGAGCTAGGTAGTCCCACTCCATCAGCAGCCAAGCTTCGCCAAGCAACAACAATGGCCGATTTCAAAAAGGTATGCCGAGCCCGCGAACGTCCACAATGGTGAAGGGTTTCGGGTGCCGTCAGGCGTACGAAAGCCCCTCATGCAGGAACCCGCGGGCCAGATTGTAATGGTTATGGGGATTTCGATTTTCGGCTGACGTTGGTGATAGGGATGGCATTTCCGGAAAGCGCCTGGATAGTAACAAACGGATTGCCTGGTTGTTTCTCATCCTGATGCTGTGTGTGCTTCGCGTCGGTGAATGTAGTCTTATCGGTACCGATGGTCACCATATCCGCACACGGCTCCGTTGCCGGAAGTGTGGCACCTGCGGCTGATGTCTGAATGCTGTCACACCGGGTCATGGTGAGGTCTCCCGGTATGTTGACGCTGCATTCGGAGGTCCGCGTGGCTTTCTACAGCATTCGAACACTTCGATGACAATCATGCGTCCACCGCAGCAGGGACATGGGGTGCGGGAGTCGTCCGGTGTATCGGGCGTATCGTCATCGGGCGGTGCGGCGACGTTGAGGAGTTCACGGGCAAGTGCAAGGCTGGCCTTGCGGGCGGAACTGGCGAGCAACCCATAGTGGCGGATACGATGGAAGCCGTGCGGCAGGACATGGATCAGGAAGCGGCGAATGAACTCGTCAGCCGTGATCGTCATGATCTGCTGGCGGTCGCAGCTGTCGCGGCGGTAGTCCTTGTAGCGGAAGGTTACACCACTCTGGTCGAATGCGATCAGCCTGCTGTTCGAGATTGCGACCCGATGGGTGTAGCGCGACAGATAGGCTAGCACCGCCTCGGGCCCTGCAAACGGTGCCTTGGAATAGACCACCCAGCGTTTCTTTCGGGCTGGAGAAAGGTAGCGCAGGAATGCCCGCCGCTCGGTGAGGTGTGTCATCAATCCATAGAAGCCAAGCCGCCCGGCGTCGTGCAGGGCAACCAGCCGTGTGAGGAACAGTCGTCGAAACAGTTTGCCGAGCACGCGTACGGGAAACAGAAAGGCCGGGAGCGATGCTATCCATCGACTTCCGTCCCTGGCGATGCCCCCGCCAGGCACGACCATGTGGACATGTGGATGATGCGTTATCGCGGAACCCCATGTGTGAAGGACTGCGGTGATGCCAATGCGCGCGCCGAGGTGCTTGCGATCAGCCGCGATGGTCAGCATCGTCTCTGATGCTGCTTTGAACAGCAAATCGTAGACGAGCGCCTTGTTCTGGAACGCAATATCGGCGATCTCGGTTGGCAGCGTGAACACAACATGGAAGTAGCCCACTGGAAGCAAGTCTGCCTCTCGTTCGGCCAACCACGTCCGCGCGGATGCGCCCTGACACTTCGGACAGTGCCGGTTGCGACAGGAGTTGTAGGCAATACGCCAGTACCCGCAATCCTCACAGGCTTCGACGTGGCCGCCGAGCGCTGCGGTGCGGCAGTTCTCGATCGCCGACATGACCTTGAGCTGGGTGAGGCTAAGGTGCCCGGCATGAGCGGTACGGTAGGCAGGCCCTGCTGCACGGAAAATATCGGCAACCTCAATCGAGGCACGCACGGCTCAGCTGTCGGGTGTCTTGCCTTCCATCAGCGCCATCAGCCGGTCGAGAGGCCCCGCGACCGCGTGGATCGTTCGGGTGGAGACCTTGGCGTAAAGCGCGGTTGTCTCGAGCTTGCTGTGTCCGAGCAGAACCTGAATGATCCGGATATCGGTTCCGTCCTCCAGAAGGTGGGTGGCAAAGCTGTGGCGTAATGTATGCGGGCTGACGCGCTTGTGGATACCGGCAACCTCGGCGGCTTCCTGCACCGCACGATGCAATTGTCGCGACGAGATCGGACCGGTGCGGCTGCGTCCCGGAAACAGCCAGCCATGGGGCAGCATGACGCCGCGCCGCTTGCCTTCGCGCCACCATAGCCGCAAAAGTTCCAGAAGTTGCGGAGAAAGCATGGCATTGCGGTCCTTGCGTCCCTTGCCCTGCTCGACCCGGATCAACATGCGCGTTGAATCGATATCATCGACCTTGAGATGGGCGACTTCGGAGACACGCAAGCCCGCACCATAAGCGACAGCGAGTGCCGCCTTGTATTTGATGCCTGGTGCCGCCTCGAGCAACTGTGCAGCTTCCTCTATGCTCAGCACATCGGGTAGTTTGCGTGGATTGCGGGTTATCACCAGCATTCGCGCCAAATCCCGCCGCTTCAGCGTCACCGTGAACAGAAAGCGGAGCGCCGAAACTGTGCTGTTGATTGTGGCCGGTCCCACACCATCATCATGTTGGTACAGTTGGTAGCGTCGGATATCCTCGGCATCCGCAGTGTCGGGAGGTCGCCCGAGGAAAGCGGCAAAGCGACGGACATGTCGAATGTAATCATGCTGTGTATGGGATCCCAGGCCCCGCATCACCATATCTTGCTGCATACGCTGGCGAAGTGGTGTGGTAGGGACATCATTGTGAAATATGGTCATTGCGAGTTCCTCCTGTTGAAAGGAACTCCATGTTCTAACCATAACCCCTATTTGCCCAGTGCTTCAGACTAAAACGTCAAACCTTGCCACATGCGCCCTCCCGCGTAGCGGGTTCGTGCATGGGGTCGAAAGTTGTCGGTCTGTAATGCGCTCTATTGCCGTTATCCCGCTCCCAATTGCGGCTTACTGTGAGTTGACATTATCGCAGCGACATCAATCTCAACAGCATTGCGACCCCGAAAGCGGCAGAGAGAGCCAAAACATAGAGACTCAAGCTCGCACCAAAATTCGCGATACCAGAAGCCATCGCGAATGGCGCAGTGGCCGAAATGATTAGTCTGGCTGACATGATCTTGCCTTGCATGGCACCGTAGCCATCACTGCCGAATAGTGACAGCGGCAACGTTCCGGAGACAATACTGAAGAGACCGTTTCCGAAGCCAAAAAGACAGGCAAACATCATCGTTGCAACAATGGATGGAGCACCGAATAGCAGAACAATGAGGGCTAACCCCATCAATGAGGCAGAGATTACTGACAGACTGATCGGAGCGAGGTTTTTGCCACCGAGCATGTTGATCATGCGGCTCGCGACCTGAGAAGGTCCGAATATCGCGCCAATAAAAGCCGCAGAACCTGTAAGACCGAGTGCACCCAACATCGGCACCATATGGACCAGAATGGCCGCCGCAACGAGGGCTTGCAACGAGAATGCTACAAGAACCAGTACGAAACCTTTGCGCCGTTGATGGGCGGGAAGATCGCCTGAAGAGGCGGTTGCGACTGTTCCATTCGTTGATCGCTTCCGACCACTCTTTGCAATAGAACGCGCGAGCAAAAGGTGTACCGGCACGCACAGAAACAAATGGAGGAAAGCGAACAGCAAATAGGTCTGTTGCCAGGTAAGCCAATGCTGAAGCGTTGTTGTGATGGGCCAGAAAATTGTCGAGGCAAAGCCTGCAATCAGTGTCAGATAGGTAATGCTACGCTGGGCAACATTTGGGGCTAATTGCACCAACAATGCAAAGGCTGCTCCATACTGTACGAGATTTGCGGCGATTTCGATGATCGTCAGCGCGCCTGCAAACGCCAAAGCGTTGGGAGAAAGCGAACACAGTATGAGAGAGACGGCGGCCAGTATCGAGCCTATCGTCATCATGCGACCTGCGCCGTAACGATCAATCCATTTGCCTAACCAGGGAGCCAGAAAGCCCCCTGCTAACAGGGCAACTGACAGCGCTCCGAAAATCCATTCGTTGGAAACGGAAAAGTCCCGCGCCATGGACGGCGCGAGAATGCTGAAGGAATAATATAAAGTGCCGTAACCGATATTCTGGGTCAGGCCGAGACCGGCGATGGCCGCAATGGGAAGCCGTTCAGCGCTCATATTGATTTCAACGAAACACGCTTTTCGAGTTTGGCAGCTTCTTCCTTGCGCTCGCTATAACGGTCTGTGAGATGATCCGAGATGCCACGCGTCAGAAGTGTAAACTTCATTAGTTCTTCCATCACATCGATCACGCGATCATAGAACGATGAAGGTTTCATCCGTCCAGCGTCGTCAAATTCCTGCCATGCCTTTGCGACGGATGACTGGTTTGGAATGGTGATCATTCGCATCCAGCGCCCAAGAATGCGCATCTGATTGACAGCGTTGAAGCTCTGCGATCCGCCTGAAACCTGCATCAATGCCAGAGTTCGGCCCTGCGTCGGACGAATTGCTCCACCCGGCAATGGAATCCAGTCGATCTGCGATTTCATGACAGCGCTCATGGCTCCATGACGTTCTGGACTGGTCCAGACTTGCCCTTCTGACCAAAGCATTGCCTCACGCAATTCCTGAACCTTCGGATTCTCTGCTGAACCGTCGTCTGGCAAAGGAAGACCATTGGCATGAAAGATACGCGTTTCAGCCCCCATCGCATCGAGAAGGCGCTGCGCTTCCAGCGTCAGAAACCGACTATAGGAACGGTCACGAAGTGAGCCATAGAGCAAAAGGATACGAGGCTTATGCTTTGGAAAGTCGGCGCGTAATGCATCCAGATCAGGCAATGCGAAGGAAGTCTGATCGAGGTTCGGCAGGTCCATGTCAGCGCGACTTTCTTTCATAGGTGATGACTTCTCCGTCCTCTTTGGTGAATGACGACACCGGGTTTTCCAGAATGTCGAGAACCAGTTCTGACGGACGGCACAGTTTGGTGCCAAGCGACGTTTCCACGATTGGACGATTAATCAGGATAGGATGCGCCATCATGAAGTCGACCAGTTCGTCATCGGTCCAGTTTAGATCGGACAATCCCAATTCGGCATATGGTGTGCCTTTCTCGCGAAGGAGTTGGCGAGGCGTCATCTGCATTGCAGTGAGCAGTTCGACCAGTCGTTCTCGCGGCGGCGGATTTTGCACATATTCGATGACAACAGGCTCTTCGCCGCTGGCACGGATCATCGCCAATGTGTTACGAGACGTGCCGCATTTCGGATTGTGATAGATCGTAACTGACATCAGAGTTTTCCTGTTTCGGTGACGGGCTTTTGATTGGAACCGCGTTCGTACCAGCCCTTGGAACGGTTCACGATCCAGACAACGGAGAGCATGACAGGCACTTCAACAAGAACGCCAACAACTGTTGCAAGTGCTGCGCCAGATGAGAAGCCGAAAAGGCTGATTGCGGCTGCTACTGCCAGTTCGAAGAAGTTGGATGCACCAATCAAAGCCGAGGGTCCGGCAACGCAATGTTGCTCACCTGAAATTCGATTCAACAGATAGGCGAGGCCAGAGTTGAAATAGACCTGGATGAGGATCGGCACGGCCAGCATCGCAATGATCATGGGCTGTGCGATGATCTGCTCTCCTTGAAACCCGAATAGCAGAACAAGTGTCGCCAAAAGCGCAATCAGAGACAGCGGTTGTAGTGTCTTCAGCATTGCATCGAAGGATTGTTGTCCGCCGCTGGCGAGAATGCTTCTGCGCAGGATTTTTGCGATAATCACCGGAATGACGATATAGAGGACAACCGAAAATACCAGTGTGTCCCATGGCACGGTAATTGCCGACAGTCCGAGCAGTAGCCCCACGATAGGGGCAAATGCCACAATCATGATCGCATCGTTCAGGGCGACCTGGGACAGCGTGAAATGCGGCTCCCCCTTGGTCAGGTTGGACCAGACAAACACCATTGCCGTGCAGGGGGCGGCCGCCAGAATAATCAGCCCGGCAATGTAGGAATCGATCTGGTCTGCAGGCAGATAAGGGCGAAACAGCCAGCCGATAAATAGCCAACCGAGAAGTGCCATAGAGAATGGTTTGACGGCCCAATTGATAAAGAGTGTGACGCCGATGCCACGCCAGTGCTCAGTGACCTGTCTCAATGCGCTGAAATCGATCTTCAGCAACATGGGGATGATCATGAGCCATATGAGAATAGCGACTGGAATGTTGACCCTGGCGACTTCAGCAGATCCGATGGCATGAAATGCTGTCGGAAAGAAATGGCCCAGAGCTACGCCAGCGACAATGCAAAGAGCCACCCAGACCGTCAGATAACGTTCGAATGTGGACATCAGTTATTCTCTACATTCCAGATTGTCTCGCCCAAAACTGAACGCACGACGTTGTCCGAACTCAAGCAGAGCACGCTATAAACCCTAGTTGTCATCGTATCAGTCCGTTTGGTGGAAGGCCGAATTCATCGGTCTCGTGTTATTGTGTGGTCGCTTTCGGTTCGCAACAGGGCGTCAGGCTTTGTATGAGAGGTGCGCAGAGTTCAGCACTACCGCCGCAACAGTCCTTGATCATGAAAAGGGTCAGTTCGCGAAAACGGTCGAGGTCGGCGCGATAGATGATTGAACGGCTCTGACGTTCACCTTTCACAAGTCCGGCGCGAGATAATGTCGCCAGATGCGCAGACATCGTATTCTGCGGCACATCCAGCATGCGCGCCAGTTCCCCGGCAGGAATACCCGCAGGTTCGTGTTGCACCAACAGACGGAATGTATCCAGTCGTGTCGGTTGGGCCAGAGCAGCGAAAGCGGTTATTGCTTCTTCTTTTTCCATATATCCAGAATAATGGATATAATTGAGCTGTCAATAGGCAAAGCTGTTTCGACACATTGTCGCCAGTCGGTAAATTGTCGGAACTGGTACATTCTATTTTAAACTGCAACATGCCAATGAATTCATGTAGTTAGCCATGGTGGAAATTGGATGTCGAATTGCTATTCGCAGATCACTTTGCGTGAACGTCGCCGTCTTTTCGAACTTAAACAGCTCAAAGTCCCTCTCGGCGATATTGCGCGGCTGATGGGTCGTCATCGCTCGACGATCTATCGCGAGTTCCAGTTCGTCCGCAGCCAGGGCATCGGCGGCAGCCTTGTTCTCTTCGCCGATAACGAGGATGGGCTTGAGATAGCCGTCGAGGTGGCCGATATTCAGTTGTACGTAGTCGGCGTTAAAAACGCGGATCTTTCTGGCGGCGGCGGCACCGTGTCCTAGATCGCCCGTTTCAGACTCAATCTTGAATTCGAGTGCCGGATACTCGTCATGGCCGCCCGTTTTTAGACAGTCGAAAAGCCTCGAAAGCGTGGTCTTTCCCGACCCATTTTCGCCGAACACGATATTGAAACGCTCGAATGCGGGCAACCCGGCATCCCAGGCATAGTCCGAGAACACCCCAAGATTTATAACGCGATTGATCTTTAAAAGCATTGTGCCCCCCCTGGCATATTCTTTTTGTGTCTCGGCTCCCTACGCGTTCTTCGCCGCGCGTTTTTTTCCGGCGTTTAGTGATCGCTGATTCCCAATACCGTAGCCAGTCGTTGAGCCAGCCCGGCCCTTATGTCATCGCTTAGCTTATCCAAGTTGAACTGCTTGAACTTCACGGCTGGCAATTCTGCCGCTCCGGTCAGCCCTAGCTTGTCCCAATCAGGCGCACCCTTCTTGAACCCGATCAGGAATTCCCGATGCGCGGCCGGCATGGCGCCGATCAAGATCTCAACCAACTGTTCCCGTGCAAGGAGAAGGTCGGCGAGCGGCACATAATCCTCGGTCATCCCGGCGAAGTTTTTCTCGTACTCTGCCGCAATATCCTTCTGGCCGGAGGCGATGACTTCACCGATAGGCCTGCCGTGGCTGATCAGGTAAACGATAAAGGCCTGGCGCAGTTCGCCGCTGATCCCCTCGTTGGTCAGCAAATCCCTGATATCGAAGAGGTCGCGGGGATGCTGCCTGTCGAGGGCAGCCATGATCTTCCCCGCATATAAATCCGCAAACGATACGACCTGAATCTCCGCGAAGCCGAACTCATCTTCAACGGCTTCCGACACGGACCGCGTCTCTGGGGCGAAGACGCAACCGCGCAGAACCGGTGTGACTTCGATCTTGATCAGCGTTTTGTCCTTGTCCTGAATGACAAGCCGCGTGAGAGTGCCGTCGCTCTGCCTGCTTTCGTGAGCGCGCGCGCCCTTGATCGAGGCCTCGATCCTCTCTTTGATCCGCAGGAGTGCCGCTTCGATGGCGGCCAGCGATTCATCGCGCGGCATGACCGGCAGGAATGTCAGGTCGATATCGACGGACAGACGCGGCATGTCGCGGATGAACAGGTTGATGGCGGTACCGCCCTTGAGGGCGAAGTCCTTCTCTTCTGCGACAGCAGGGATGCCCTGTACCAGCAGGGCGACCTGCTTCCTGTACCGCTCATTGACCGGCATATAATTCCTCCGGCACGGTAATCAGATAGGTGGGATCAAGACGACCGCCCGGCACAAGCATGCGCTTGCCCGTTCCTAAATTGATGGCCTCTTTGTCGAGGTTCTTGCGCCACGCGTGGTTGTGGCGGTCGGCGAAGAAGAAGAAGAGGCGTTTGACCTTGATGCTCTTGCAGTTAAGGAGCAGCTTTTGCAGTTTGCGCGGACTGAGGGTTGTTAGCCCTTCCATGATTTTGTCGGCCTGATCGAAGCTCTCATGGGCAGGTAGTCCGTCCAGCATTTCAAGGATGGCACGCTCGGGAGTCGATAGGGTCAGCGGCCAGTCCCACTGTCCCCACGTCATGATCTTGAAAGAGCTGCCATTGTAACTGGCGACGTTGACGGGGCTACCGTTATTCAGATTCCAGCCCAGGCTTGTCAGCCCGAAATGTATCGGCTCATTGTGGAACAGCGCCCCACTGTTGTGAGAGACGAACGTCACCTGCAGGGGCAGCTTGCGCAGCCAGGTGGGCGCTTCCTCGGGACCGTAGAGATGGACCTCTTTTTCTTCCCGTCTCAGGTAATGCGTGAAGCCGTGAAGGGATAGCGCCGTGCCGCCGCCGACCAGCAGGGGTTTCATGAGCAGGGTCTGCAGCGATATGACGACATGCTCCCACAGGAGTTTGCCGCCGGGCTTGCGATAAACGCCGTGGGCCACACGCTCCAGCCAGCCGTTAGTGACATACTTCCGGCAAAGCTGCGCAGAGTAGCCCCGCGCCTTCAACCATGTTGAATCCACGACCAGCCCTTCAGGCAGTTCACGCTGGAGTTGGTTTAGCTTTCCTGAAAATTCTTTACTCATGGTTTATATTATAGACATTTTATAAATCGACGGTCAAGTTTGGATTTTTTCCTATTTATAAACCCATAGGATATAAAATTGCTTTCTTTCAAACCTGACATCCCGAAACTTAATGAGCCTGCTTCGTCTGGAGCCGTCCGTCGCCTCACAAGAGGCGGGCGACGGCGGGGACATCGGCCAACTCCATAAGCTGCTCACCAGCCCCACCTACAAGGGTGAGTATGTCTTCAATCGTAAGGTCTGGAAGACCAAGGAAGAAAAGCCGGACGCAGAACGGGTATGCATGCGAAGTCTTGTCCACCACACTCGGCGTGGCAGACCGCTTCATGACAGTCAAGCGCCAACGAGACAGCGCACGTTTGGAAGCCGACGTGCTTGAGCGCCTATCCGAACGCGACGCACTGACGGGATTATTCAACCGGCGGGCAGTCGAACAGAATTTCGAGAAGTTCCGTGCCGAAGGCTACCGCACACTTGCAGTGTTCGGCCTGGATAACTTTAAAGCAATCAATGATACTCACGGCCACACTGTCGGTGACGCCGTGCTGAAAGTCGTGGCCAAAGCGCTCCAGGCGGACCCGCACGTTCATGCGTTCCGTCTTGGCGGAGAGGAATTCGTACTGCTTTTGCGCGGAGACGATGCCCAGGCTCAGGCGGAGCGTCGGCGCCAGGCGATCGCTGCAATCGTCGCCAATGCCCGTTCCTGGCCTTGGGCGATCCGTAACTGCCAGCATGGGCATGACAAATACGCGGGCTGATGAGGAGTTCGCAGAGCTCTACGAACAAGCCGACCGGCTGCTTTACAACCCCAAACTTGCTGGCCGCAATCGAACCAAAATAGCAGTGGCGCAAGGATCGAAGAATGATGCGGATGCAATCTTTGATACTGCGGCTAGAATTGAAGCGCGATTTGAACAGTAGCTCAAGCGCGCCGGCTGAGCTTCCGGTGTTGGGATGTACTACGGATGGCCAGAAATGGCAGATTCGCGGCGCCCAGCATTGTCATTGGCGATGTCTGCTTTCGGGTGAGGCAAAATTTACCTCTACGTCCGAGATGGTGAAGGGTTTCGGGTGCCGTCAGGCGTACGAAAGCCCCTCATGCAGGAACCCGCGGGCCAGATTGTAATGGTTATGGGGATTTCGATTTTCGGCTGACGTTGGTGATAGGGATGGCATTTCCGGAAAGCGCCTGGATAGTAACAAACGGATTGCCTGGTTGTTTCTCATCCTGATGCTGTGTGTGCTTCGCGTCGGTGAATGTAGTCTTATCGGTACCGATGGTCACCATATCCGCACACGGCTCCGTTGCCGGAAGTGTGGCACCTGCGGCTGATGTCTGAATGCTGTCACACCGGGTCATGGTGAGGTCTCCCGGTATGTTGACGCTGCATTCGGAGGTCCGCGTGGCTTTCTACAGCATTCGAACACTTCGATGACAATCATGCGTCCACCGCAGCAGGGACATGGGGTGCGGGAGTCGTCCGGTGTATCGGGCGTATCGTCATCGGGCGGTGCGGCGACGTTGAGGAGTTCACGGGCAAGTGCAAGGCTGGCCTTGCGGGCGGAACTGGCGAGCAACCCATAGTGGCGGATACGATGGAAGCCGTGCGGCAGGACATGGATCAGGAAGCGGCGAATGAACTCGTCAGCCGTGATCGTCATGATCTGCTGGCGGTCGCAGCTGTCGCGGCGGTAGTCCTTGTAGCGGAAGGTTACACCACTCTGGTCGAATGCGATCAGCCTGCTGTTCGAGATTGCGACCCGATGGGTGTAGCGCGACAGATAGGCTAGCACCGCCTCGGGCCCTGCAAACGGTGCCTTGGAATAGACCACCCAGCGTTTCTTTCGGGCTGGAGAAAGGTAGCGCAGGAATGCCCGCCGCTCGGTGAGGTGTGTCATCAATCCATAGAAGCCAAGCCGCCCGGCGTCGTGCAGGGCAACCAGCCGTGTGAGGAACAGTCGTCGAAACAGTTTGCCGAGCACGCGTACGGGAAACAGAAAGGCCGGGAGCGATGCTATCCATCGACTTCCGTCCCTGGCGATGCCCCCGCCAGGCACGACCATGTGGACATGTGGATGATGCGTTATCGCGGAACCCCATGTGTGAAGGACTGCGGTGATGCCAATGCGCGCGCCGAGGTGCTTGCGATCAGCCGCGATGGTCAGCATCGTCTCTGATGCTGCTTTGAACAGCAAATCGTAGACGAGCGCCTTGTTCTGGAACGCAATATCGGCGATCTCGGTTGGCAGCGTGAACACAACATGGAAGTAGCCCACTGGAAGCAAGTCTGCCTCTCGTTCGGCCAACCACGTCCGCGCGGATGCGCCCTGACACTTCGGACAGTGCCGGTTGCGACAGGAGTTGTAGGCAATACGCCAGTACCCGCAATCCTCACAGGCTTCGACGTGGCCGCCGAGCGCTGCGGTGCGGCAGTTCTCGATCGCCGACATGACCTTGAGCTGGGTGAGGCTAAGGTGCCCGGCATGAGCGGTACGGTAGGCAGGCCCTGCTGCACGGAAAATATCGGCAACCTCAATCGAGGCACGCACGGCTCAGCTGTCGGGTGTCTTGCCTTCCATCAGCGCCATCAGCCGGTCGAGAGGCCCCGCGACCGCGTGGATCGTTCGGGTGGAGACCTTGGCGTAAAGCGCGGTTGTCTCGAGCTTGCTGTGTCCGAGCAGAACCTGAATGATCCGGATATCGGTTCCGTCCTCCAGAAGGTGGGTGGCAAAGCTGTGGCGTAATGTATGCGGGCTGACGCGCTTGTGGATACCGGCAACCTCGGCGGCTTCCTGCACCGCACGATGCAATTGTCGCGACGAGATCGGACCGGTGCGGCTGCGTCCCGGAAACAGCCAGCCATGGGGCAGCATGACGCCGCGCCGCTTGCCTTCGCGCCACCATAGCCGCAAAAGTTCCAGAAGTTGCGGAGAAAGCATGGCATTGCGGTCCTTGCGTCCCTTGCCCTGCTCGACCCGGATCAACATGCGCGTTGAATCGATATCATCGACCTTGAGATGGGCGACTTCGGAGACACGCAAGCCCGCACCATAAGCGACAGCGAGTGCCGCCTTGTATTTGATGCCTGGTGCCGCCTCGAGCAACTGTGCAGCTTCCTCTATGCTCAGCACATCGGGTAGTTTGCGTGGATTGCGGGTTATCACCAGCATTCGCGCCAAATCCCGCCGCTTCAGCGTCACCGTGAACAGAAAGCGGAGCGCCGAAACTGTGCTGTTGATTGTGGCCGGTCCCACACCATCATCATGTTGGTACAGTTGGTAGCGTCGGATATCCTCGGCATCCGCAGTGTCGGGAGGTCGCCCGAGGAAAGCGGCAAAGCGACGGACATGTCGAATGTAATCATGCTGTGTATGGGATCCCAGGCCCCGCATCACCATATCTTGCTGCATACGCTGGCGAAGTGGTGTGGTAGGGACATCATTGTGAAATATGGTCATTGCGAGTTCCTCCTGTTGAAAGGAACTCCATGTTCTAACCATAACCCCTATTTGCCCAGTGCTTCAGACTAAAACGTCAAACCTTGCCACATGCGCCCTCCCGCGTAGCGGGTTCGTGCATGAAGCGCATAGCGGCCGCTCTGCATCTGAATGTATTTCCACCTCTACGCCAATATCTCGGCGATATGTGCCTCTCTTTTTCCAAAACTTGCATTAAGTAGGGCTGTAGAGGGCTATGGAGTAGACATAGTTCTCATCGCTATCCCGCATGTCCCGCCATCCCGCCGATTGCCCTCTATAGCGCGATATTGCCGCCGATCACCGCCGATGGCCGTAACGTCACCAAGTAGCATACGCACCGTCGATCACCGCCGTTTCTACGCTACAGTCCGACATATCAGCGTCTATAGCGATGATAATCTCAATGGGTTGTCGTGATAGACCGTGTTTCTGCGACGGGCCAAAGGGCGAATGCGATCGGCAGGGGTTCCGTCATTGAAGGCGGGAAGAATACTGCTACGAACCTTTTGCGTGTACGCGCCCATAATGTTGTCGACCGTTATTTAAGAGCACTTACTTTAGCTCAACGCCTATTTAAGCCAAAAGCCAATTGTTTAAATAAGGCCGCTCCCGCATAGTGGAAGCATGTCCAAATCAGCATTCATCTTCCGGCTAGGCCGCTTTGTCGAGACCCCTGTTGCGGGAGAAATCGTGCGCGCCTTCGTGCCGCCCTCACTGCCGCCCAAACCGCCGATCGACGTGCTGGCCCCTCTGGAGCGGCTAGCTCCTGACGCGCATGATCATTGGTGATCGAAAACGCCATGATCTGGCCAACCTTCATTTCGTCATTGGCATAAAGTTCCAGAAGCCGAGACGAAACTGACGCCAACCGCAGTCGCTGTTTCACCGTTGCAACAGACATATGAAAGCGGGCGGCGATTTCTTCTTCATCCAGTCCCTGTTCGCGCAAATCCAGAATTGCCCGAAACTCATCGAGCGGGTGAAGCTCAACGCGGGTGAAGTTTTCGGCAAGAGAGTTTTCTACCTCAAGAGTTTCACCACTGCTGACAATGCAGGGAATGCCTACCGTCTTCGAGAGCTTCTTCTGACTGACCAGTAATTCCAGAGCGCGGTAACGGCGTCCGCCTGCTGGAATGCGATAGATGCGGTCTCTTTGCCATCAGCGTCAAGTTCCGCACGCACGTTAAGGCTAGTCAAAAGCCCGCGGTTGGCAATGTCGTCCGCCAGTTCTTCAATCGAGACGCCCGCCTCGGTCTTGCGGACGTTTTGCCGGCTGAGAACCAGTTTATTAAAGGGGATTTCCCGTCCCGTGTTGAGCGATATTTTCTGATTGGCCTGTGCCATGTCATTTCTCCGTGGCGGCCTGGCCGGAGCCTCTCTCCGACCACCACAAACCGCCACGAAATTTGTCTCCCCCCCCTCTCCCTCCATACCTGTCCGCCTCACCATTTTCGGCCAGCTTAAAGGCCTTCCCTGGTCAGGTTTCGAGCTACATTACGGCCGTTCATCGTTATGAATGACTTTCTTTGAAGCGGGCGCTAAGATGACTGGAGTTGTCGCAGATTTTGGGGATCGATGCGCCAAGAAAGACAGGAAATTGACAGCAAAACCAAAAAATTTATATGGCCCTCAAGCACAGACGGAACGTGAAATGATGCGGAAGTTGGCGGTTATCCTCAGTGCCATTGTCTTGGCGTATTCTGTCCCCGCGAAGGCTGATCGACTAGTTTGTTCTCAATCAGAACATCTGCGCTACATGAAAATGGTCGGCGAGGTTGGCGAGATGGGGATCGACCGTGACCCTGTGGGGGAAGATGTTGCGGCTTTCGAGAGGTTAACAGCCGCATATGAAAACCTCAACCCGAAGGGACCGAAGACCTCGCTTTTCGTCGCGTATGTTCCCACCGGTCAGATTTATAGTAAGGTATGTGCGCAAGAGCGCTGCACGATGGAAGAAATGGCAGCACCAGAGCAATCCTGTCTGATCGATCATATGAACCAATGCAGCTATGTTGCACTTCGCTTCCGGGGCGAAGAGTTCTGCCTACTCCGTTCGCCGCAAAATTAGGTGTGTGGTCCCGGCATTTGATGGATTTTTGCGACACTGGCGGCCGCTTCTAACCTCTCTCTGACCGCAAGCAGACTGACGGGTTTCGGGAATTTGCGAAACGCATTCCAGTGAGCGAAATGAAAGCGATTCCTGCCATGCTGTCGCTGTCTCAGATGAACGTTCGGAATTCTCGATCCTAAAATTCACCAGAATTTAATTGGGCAGCAGCCGGTGCGCTATGAGAGGCATTTCACGCCTATCCGGAACCGATTCTTATGAGGATGGTTGCTTTTACTGATCATATTTTAAATAGTAAAAGACCTGCCACTCGGTCAGACTGAGCGAAACAAGAGGAGAAACGTTGTGCGAAGCTTCACAATAGGCGACCGGATATTTGCAGAATCTTCCCCCGAATTTCTCGCCTTTCTCCCCGAAGCCTATGAGAAGCGACTGCGTCCAATGTGCATGTGCAAGGCAACCCCGATACCAATGTATATTGCTCGGGGCGATGATCAGTATCTCATCAAGCGCATGCCGCTGACCGGCCGCGAGCATGATCCAGCCTGTCCGTCCCATCAACCGCCCTATGAGCTTTCCGGGCTTGGGCCCCTGATTGGAAACGCGATCCAGCTCGACGCCAGCGGCAGGACAAATCTGAAGCTCGACTTTTCCCTGACCAAGCGTGGGCCACGGACGGCAACTGTTGCGTCAACAGAACCGGCAGAGTCCAGCATTCGAAGCAAGCCTGATAAATTGACGCTTCGGGCTATGCTTCATTTTCTCTGGGAGGCAGGCGAATTGACGGAATGGCGGTCAACCTGGACAGGTCGACGTGGCTGGGGACGTGTGCGCAACAGTCTGGTCAATGCTGCATCGCAAATGACCACGCGACGCGGCCCTCTCGGCGATATGCTCTATATACCGGAAGTGTTTCAGGCACAGGACAAGGATGGAATTACTGCTCGACGCACAGAATCTCTAAAAAATGCACAGGCGACAAGTTCCGGCCCCCGCAAGCTGATGATGATCGTTGCAGAAGTAAAAGAGTTTTCCCCCGCACGAGAAGGGCAGAAGATCGCCATTCGCCATATGCCCTTCCCGCTGATGATCGATGAGAGTGCATGGCGACGGTTGACCAACCGCTATAAAACCGAACTGGATCTGTGGCGGTCAAACGACGCGTTTCATCTGATCGTCATCGCAACTTTCGGCATTTCCAGTGCCGGAATTGCGGCCATTGAAGAAATCGCCCTGATGGTCGCCAATGAGCACTGGCTGCCATTTGAGGACGTCTATGAACTGCGGCTCCTGGAAAAGCTCGGACGGCTGAAACGCAAAAGTGTGAAGGGGCTTCGCTTTAATCTGCCACGAAAAGCACCAATCGTGTCAGTGATGCTACCAGAGCAAAAACCTGCGCCTGTTGCGATGTACATTGTGCGGGCAGGGGCCGGAGACGAATATGAAGACGCGCTTAACGACATGATCAAGGCTAGGCCAGAGATTAACCCATGGGTTTGGCGTGTGGAAAAAGGCGATATTCCAGAATTCCCCCGATAGGGAGGCATTCAGCTCTCTCCCAACGGCCATATGGATAATAGTTGATAAAGACTCCATTTAAACATCTGTCTTCCATCACAGGAGTGCCTGGTCATGATTCGTGCCGAATTGGGAAAAGCGCTCGAGAACTATATTCAAAAGCTCGTGGATACGGGTCGCTATGGCTCGAAAAGCGAAGTCTTGCGCGAAGGCGTTCGCTTCATCCAGGATCGTGAAACTCGCTTTGTCGCTCTCGACGCTTCAATTATGCGTGGAGTTGCTGATGCTGATGCGAACCGCACGCGTGCTGCCGAGCATGTCTCCGGCGAACTGCGGACCCGCTATGAATCCGTGTTGTCGGACAATCACGATCTCTCCACCGGCCCTTCCTCAGGTCCACCGGAATATTGGCTACGCTATTCGCCGAAAGGTTCTTGAAAATCACTTGATTTTCTGCCGAGTAGAAGACGAGAAACTTATGATCCCTCCTATCTCCAAAGGGCATCCGATTAAGCAGCGAGGCTCTACCGGTTCGGGGTCGCCGCCTGGTCCGGCACAACGCCACAAATCATCGTGCGATTTCCGCGCCATATCCAGGCTTTCTGACTTGATTTATTGCGCCGCGCGTCTCCAGCCCCTCGCGTTCATCGCAGATAAATGCATCCAGCCTGGAGATGCCCCGACCGAGGTCAAAGACGCTGCTGTTGGTCCCGAAATTGAAAGGACACCGCGATCATCCCGCTCATCACTATTCGAGGGAAATCGCTCTCCGACAAATGCATTTTGCGCGGCCGGATCGATGTCCACCCAGAATCCCTCAGTCGCGATCAACAACGTCTCATCTCGCGCGTCGATCATTGTCAGATCGGGAGCAATGAAGCTCCGAGAACGGAAACTTCGCGCGAGAACATACTGAGCGTTCGATTCGCGAGAACATCGTGCGGAACAGTCATGAGCGCATTCGCGAGCGTAAGAAGCAGTAAGAGCCATGAAATCGGCATCGCCGTCGCGGCTGCCCAAAAGGCAATCCTCGGCGTGCAATATTAAAGTTGGCAGTGACGCCTGCGCATATACCAGAACATAGATTGCCGAGTCTTCCTGAATCCCGTGGCAAGGGACGCATAGGTCGTGCGAAGTTGTTCCGTCACGGTCTCGGCGGTAATCTCGGTGTCCACGGTCACAAACCAGTCGACGACGTGACGAGCAATCTCGCGCGCAAACAGACCGCTGGCCGATCCTGCTGTTGATCCATCGAGAACGATTGCCAGGATTGTATCGCCGCGAATGCCGATACCAGTATGACCGCGATTGTCAACCGATCGCGTCCCCTGCTGACAGTGCCATTGTATTGCGAACGCCCTGTCAGAGACTATCCAGCTGGCTTATCGCGATGAGGCGCTCGTAGACGATGTCAGCACGGCCGGAAGGTCCCCGGACATTTCCTTGAAGGAAATGCTCGAAGTTGGGATCTTCCAGCATCGCCGTTATTTGCTCGGAGCTATAGATTCGGATCTCGGAAGCGGCCGCTGTGATCTCCTTGACGAGCTCCTCTCGGCCGTCAACGAGCAAGAGGATGTCCTCCGCCACGCCCGCGATACGCCTCCAGCTTCGTCGCGACGAAGAGAGGAGGCGTGAGGCGACGGATCTCGAGCGCTTCGTCCAGCATTGCCGGGACCGCCGTCTCGATTCCTTCGGCATACCAGCGATTGGTGAAGCCAAGGATCTCCGCATCGTCCGGCATGAAGTCGACCTTGAGGTCGCCAAGTTTCATGCGGCAGATGACATCGTCTTCCGCCGCCTCCGCAAAACCACGCTCTCGTAGCCGATCCACCAGTTCCGCCCATTCCGCAAAACCGGCGAGGTCCACGATCAGGTCGACATCATCCGTCATCCTGACGCCCTCCAATATGATCGCATCGGTAATGTAGAGAGCGGTCGTACAGCCGCCGACAAAGACAAGACGCGCCCGAAGCTCATCACCGAGCGCCACAGCGACGGCCTTCAACATTTCCTTCAAATGGCTTTGTACTGTCATCCCAACCTCTCCGTCAGCAGGTTGGTTGCCACACTGGCCTCGCGTTGATTGCCGAGGCGAATGGCATCGGTAAGCGCCAGATAAGCGTACAGGCGCTCGTCCTTTTGAGCAGCTTCCGGGACTGTTTTGAAGAGCGGCTTGATCGATTGGCCCATTTCCTGGCCACGTGCATAGGGCCACACATTGATGAGGCTTCCGGCACTATACAGGGATTCCTGAAGCACGGGCGCGGCAAATGCAGTCGGCATACCGCGCTGCATAGCGCCCGGCTTTGCCGGAAAAACGGACTTCAGACCATGGACGATGAACGGAGTATCCTTTAATTTGTCGGATGGCCCGAATATAATACTTCCTTACCATCCGTCCTTGGTCCCAGGACACCGGACACGCAAAACTAGCGGACTTCAATGTGTCCACCGCAGCCCCAGGAACCTCATTCGAGCAAAATTCAAATGTCAGCACGAACTGCATCCCGATAATAGATTTCTGTTGCTCTAAACGCACCATCAATCCGCTTGCATTGGACGATGATGTCAATGGCAATTCGCAACGACGAAAGCACATCAGAACGTTCAAGATCACGTCCTGCTTCCGACTCCTTCACCAGTGTTGCCAGTTGCTCGAAAGCGAGTTGCGCCGATCCGGCATGAACAGTGGTTATTGAGCCGGGATGCCCGGAATTGACGTTTCGAATGTAGTAAAAGGCGGTTCCGTCGCGAAGCTCCTGCAAAAGAATGCGGTCCGGTCGCATGCGAAGGCACGATTCCAGAAGTTCGCGCGGCCCGGCGCCGGAAAGCCCCTGGGCACCCTTGGAATAATAGAGACGCACATGATTGGGCTGAGAAATGACCAGTTCCGGCGTGTCCTCAATGGAGATCACCCGTTCATTTTGGGGAATGTGCTTGATGAGGGCTTTGGAAAGCGTGGTTTTGGCGGACCCCGTTGCTCCTGAGATGACGATGTTCTTTCGTGCAATGACAGCCTCTCGCAGGAACTGCATGTAGGCGCCATCATGATATAGCTCAGACAGCTTCATATCCTGCCTGGATGATGTGACGCCCGTGCGCCTCGCTTCGCAAAAGAACCCCTTTGCCTCAAGGTCTGTTAGCGACAGATCCACAGATGACGGTTTTCGGATCGTTATGCTGACCGTTCCATTCGTTGTGGCTGGCGGTATGACGATCTGAATACGCTCATCATCTGGCAGTGTTGCCGAAAGAATGGGGCGGTTTTCATCAATGGACTGGTTGGAAACAGTTGCAATGGCTCGCGCAAGGCGCATCAGCTTTTCAAACGTCAGCTCCGGGGTGTCATACACCTGCCAGCCATTTGGTCCTTCGGTAAGTATCTCACCGGGCCGATTAATAATCACCTCATAAAGCGATTTATCTGCAAGGAAAATCGCAAGTGGCGATAACAGTTCGCGAACGACGGCAGCGTCGGTTCCATCCGTCATCAAGTAATCCTACTTCGTCACGATCTTTGAATCCGGGATAAAGTCACCCTGCACTGCCCTGTCGAATATCCGGTTCCCTGGTTCGGTTACACGCAGACGGTAGACGCGGGAGAAATCAAGATCACGCGCCACGAAGATCGAGACGAGTTCTCCCTGATGTTTGTTCAAGGTCGGGGGAATGTTGATCGACTGCTCAACGGCAATTGCTGCTGCCTGCTGGCCAGCACTCGCGGTATTTTGCGCATCAACATCACTGTCCTGCAAACGGCTGTTGGCATAGCTTGTTGCATCGCCGACGATGGACAAAAGCAGCGCACTTCCAAACCTCTCCCACCAATGCGTATCGACATGGCCGTCAACACCGGCACGACCGAGCACATCCGTTGCGGGAGAGGCGAGCGTGACAATCACGCCTTTGGGTGTTTTTGCCCTGTTCCACAGCACGAACAGCCTCTTTTGGCCGCGCTGAAGGCCGCCACGATACTCCCCAACAACCTGCGTCCCCTTTTCCATCAAAACAACCCGGCCATTGTCGGAAAGAACATCGCGATTGATCACACAGCTCGTAAAACCTGGCTGATCAGAGGCCAGCGCCGTTTCCAGCACACAAGGAATGGAAGAACCCATCGCAACGATGAAATCCCGATTGCCAAGCGTACCGGCACGCGAGCCTTCAAGCTTCGTCGGTCGCAGGAGACCATCGAAGCGTTGTTGATCACTATTGGCCTGGCTTTCTCCCGGCATGTTACCGGCAAGAGGCACAAAGTTGCTATCCATCGATGCAGATTGATCACTGGCAGCCTGACGTGACTGCGCACTATTTTGTCCCCGGCTATAGGCAATGACTGGTGCGCGCCGCGCGGAATCAAGTAAATCGTCCTTTTCTGGCGCAACAGGTTGAAGCGCAGGTGTCGGAAGTGCCACCTTCGCCTCTGGAACGGACACAACCGGCTCCGCCGTTTCCTTTACCGGCTCAAAATCATTGGTCTGGCGAATGACAACACGCTCAGGCGGGTTCCGGTCGTCCTTGTCCTTTTTTCCCGAGGTTGACCAGATGGCAAAGCCTACGAACGCTACGACAGCGAGCGCGACCGCGCTGCGTTTGAGAACCGGATTATTGTCAATGCGCCGACCGACAGTCGTCTCGGCGCGCTCACCGGGGATAGGGGTTTCTTCTTCCTGTGCCATGATTATATCCCTCCCCTATTGCACCGCTGGATCAGTTTTCACGACACGCTCGACCGAGGGCGACGTCGTACTGGTATCGGGATTGATGCCAACGCGGTTATAAGCTTCGTTGAAAACGCAAATGACATCCTTGCCCCGGCGCAGAATAAACTTGCGGCTGATCGCGTGAACCATGACCAGATTGCCATCGACAGATTTCGGCACCAGGCTTTCCGAACCATCAGAATTTTCCATATAGATTGCGGGCATTTCCTGGTTGTCGACAAAGACAAAAGTCGTGATCTTGCCATTGTCGTAGACACTTTGCGGTTCAAGCGCCTGAGCGCCTTGCGCTGAATAGTGCCAGTTGCGCGGACCATAAGCCTCATGAAGCGCCAGAACATCGGCGGCGGCCTTCGCCTGCGCTTCGCGGGCGCGAGATTGAGCCTGTAGGCGTCGGGCCTCTGCTTCATCGCCGGGATATCGGAATTTCACATAGAAGTAAGTGTTTTGCCCGGCTTCGACAGGTCCTTGCCGCACGGTCAGTTCCATCTGATAGCTGCGGATCGAACCATCACGCCTTGTCGTCACAACGGAAATATTCGTAACCGGCTGCTTTTCACGCGGCTTTAAAAACAGGATATTGCCGGCAGGAGCAACTTCCCAGGCCACGCTGTTTCCGAGTGCTACATGCGCGATCTCCTCGTCGGCCGCAAATTCCACCTGCACGGAAGAACGCAGCGAGCCAACAATCTTCGTGATGTTATAGGGCTGGTAATTGACGAAGCGGACGCGGCTATCTTGTGGACCCCCGCGTGGAATATCGAGCGCATGCGCGCTGGAAATGGTTGCGGCAGTGAGCGCCGTGAAAATGAGGATTTTTCGTATCAATTGATTGCCTCCGGATCGGAGCGATATTCGCTGACCACGAAACCAAGCGGATTGACCAGCCGGTCTGTCGAAGACATCGGCGCGTTGGCGTAGGAAAAAGTGAGTGTCGCAACCCAATGGGTCATGCGAACGTCATCGCCGCGGGTCACGGTGCGCATATAACGAACGGACACGACGTTCTGGTTGATCAGCGATATGGAGGCAATACTGATCTTCGCTGTCGCCGCGCGACCATAGGTGACCTGCGGAGATTCTGGATTGCTGCCGCGATAATGGCCCGCAAAACGATCCTGCTCAGCCTGCACTGACAAAAGTGCAATCGTCCTGAAATTCTCTTGCGCCTCGCTCCAGACATAACCCTCGCGAGCGCGAACATATTTTGCGGCAAAATATTTGGTCACCGCTTCATCATAGGTGCCAGCCGTCGAGGTCAGTGCGGAAACCACATCAACAATACCGGTTGAATTATCGACCCGGACAACAAAGGGTTCTACGGTCTTGAGCGGTGTCAGTCCGGCAATCGCAAAGACCGAAACGGCAGCAACAAGACACGCGGCTATCGCGATCGACCAGGCAATACGGTTCGATCGCTCAATCTGGATCAACCGGTCCTGGTCGAAACGGCGCGCCTTTTCAAAATAGCTCTTGAGATTATCTGTTGAGACCATGATTTCACTCCGCGCAAGGACCATAGGAGCCGTCAATATCGAGGTGGTCGAAGGCAGCTGCTCCCTTCGACTGCCCCATATAAGGCATGACCGGACCCGACGACCCCGCGTTCGATTGCTGCGATTTCAGGTTTTGGTTGCCTTCCCATTGCCACATCGAGCTATTGAGCGGACGACGGGAATAGCCGTTACACTTCGGCAAGGGATAGCTCAGCGAGGCGCAGCCACTCAAAATGAGCGCAATCGCAAGCAACAGGGAAAGCCTGATCATTGGGGAGGACCCTTTCTGATTTTATGAGAGCGTTATCGACCCAAAAATGTGGAACGGCCTTGCGTCATGCCCCCGTTTCTCTGGAGCCAATCGTTCGTCCGACCAAACGAGCGGTGCGCATAACAAGACGCCCTGAACTCCTGGTGCCGCGGGCAAGCATGCCTTCATGCGCATCACGCGCCGTGCTGTAGCCATAGGCAAGCGACGCTCCACCGGAAGCAAGTGCCGATGCAATGCCGGGGAGCTGATAAAAGACGTAAAGTGCGGCAATTCCGATGGCGCAAAGTGCAATGGGGCGCATGAGGACATCGGAATAGCCATCAATTGCCGTGAAGGTTGAATCGATGCATGAGATCAGCAGCGAACCCACCGCAACAACAAGGACCTGCAGGATGACGAAATTGGCAAGTTGTCCGATCCAGGCCTCGGTAAAACGTCGGGTCGCCTGGAACATGGCAAGTGCGATGAAGATCGGACCAATCGCCAGCACGATGGCAAGCGCAAGACGCGCATATAGTGAAACCACATAGCCGATGCCGGCGACAAGGAAACTCACCGCAATCACCATCATCCCGGCAACGCCGGTGACGATATCGATCGGCCAGGCGGCGCGCGACCAGATATCGGTTGCCGATGCCTGCCCCTTGTCGAGAAGGCTGTCAAAGGTGCTGGCGCTTGGCGATGCGCCGGAATTCAATGCCTGCGCGATTTCATGCGGCAGCACATTGAAGAAGATGTTCGTGACATAGGTCTGGTATTCACCTGCATTTCTGACCAGCATGACGATGATCGCGAGCTTGATGGCCCGGAAGACAAATTCGACGATCGGATCACTAATCGAACCACGCAGCACCAGATAGCCATAAAGCACGATATAGAGGGTCACTGCGGCCGTGAGTGGGCCCGTCACCCATTGGGCTATGTTTGATGTACCATCGGAAACGAACGTCTCCAATGGTCGCTGGAACTGACTGTCGATGAAGTCGAATACCTGATACATGGCATCAGTTCCTGAGCGCTTCGCGCATGTTCCGGAGCCGCAGCCTGCCATCGGCAGCTTGCGCATTCACACAATTGCTCGTGGCATTGAGATCGCCTGGATTGTTACGGCATTCGGTGAGAATACGGCTCAGCAAACTTTCATCTCGGATGAGCTCTTCGACGGTATAGGTCGAGCCAATATCGTCGGAACAACCGGCAAGAAGGCCAAGAACTGTCATGGTAACAAGCGCCCTCATTTAAGCGCCGCCTTCATGCTGTCCATGCGCTGGCGCCAGTCTTCCGCCTTGCGCTGTTCATCGACCTCAGTTTGCGCGCGCTGCACCATTTGCAGCCCCTCCATCCGAAGGACATCCGTCTGGAGAAAAGCCTGTTCCGCCTGAAGCCGGGCTTGCAGGTCAGCGATACCTTTGGCGTCACCTGTCGATGAGATTTTCTCACGCAACTCGTCAATACCGTCGATACGTTTCGTTGCAGCATCATAGATCTGCTGACCGAGGCTCATCTGACCGGCATTCTTGTTCTGGATACGCGATAGCTCCTTCGCATAAAAATCATCAGCGCCCGTTTGATAGCTCGAATTGCTTTCGAGAAATTTTGATGCGGATTGCCCGATGCTGCCTGATCCGTTGCCTTTGAACAGACCTTCAATAGAAACGAAATCTGAAGGCAGTGCCTTTCGTATCTCCGGATCGTTCAGGACATTGGCGACATCCGCTATATCGGTCAGCTTGTTGAGCGAGCCATAAAGTTGCTGTGCCTGATCAATCTGCTGATGAAGCGCATCGAGTTGGGATTTCAGCTGGGTGATGCTCTCTATCTGTTTTAGAATAGAGGTCTGGTCGACGACCGGAATTCCCTGTGCAGCCGCTGCACTAAGTGAGAAGAGCATCACACAAGCAACTGCTGGTCCCTGAAGTCTGTTTACCGCCATCAGCTTGCACTCCTTCGTTGCTGGAAAACCGGAAGCCAATCATCCAGCCTGTCGCCAACTTCCGCGCGGATGCTATCTGCAAGTTCGACATTGGCTGTGCGTCCGGAAAGAATGGCGAGCTCGTCGTCAAAGCCATGGAGGTTTAGCTCCGCCACGACGCTTTTGTGCCCCTGTTTCAGGACAAAACGTCGGCTTTCGACGGAAAGCTCGCGCGCAATCAGGTCGTATTCACGCTCTGTCAGTTTAAAGCCATCGACATAATCCGCATGGCTGCCCCGCGAATTTGGCAAAAAGATTTGCGTGGGGCATTGTTCGATGATGGTGTGGGCGATCGGCGAATTGATTGCGTCACGCGGGCTTTGCGTTGCAAACAGCATCAGGCCATTTTGCTTGCGGATCGTCTTCAGCTTGTTTTGCGCCAGATCCCGAAAATCCTCATCCTGCAAGGCTTTCCAGAATTCATCTATGACGATGATGATACGCCGACCGTCGATCAACTGCTCGACGCGATGGAACAAATAGGCCATCAGGGGTGTACGGATTTCCTCATTGTCCAGAAAATCGGTCATGTCGTAACCGGCCATGTTTCCGCCAACACCGATTTCCCCCAAACCGATATTCTCGCCTGGATTGTCGAAGACCCAGCCAAGCGGGCCTCCCCTCTCCCATCGGCGCAACCGGGCAGCGATGCCTTCAGGGTTCGTATTATCAAGAAAAGTCCGAAGCGCACCGATCGTGCGTTGTTCAGCGGACAAATCGGCAAGTCCGTCAATTGCAGCGGCGATATCGCGCAATTCGGTGACAGATAATTCCCGTGTCCCCGATCCGACGAGCTTCCCAACCCAGTTCGCCAGGAAGACCTTGTTTTCCGGTGTCAGCTCGAGCGCCTTCAGCGGCGCACAGCCGGTGGGCTTCCCATTCCTGAGCGAATGATAGACGCCGCCTGCGGCGCGCACGTAAAGTTCTGCGCCACGGTCCTTGTCAAAAAATACGACATGCGGATCATGTTTTTCGAGTTGCGACAGCATGAAATTCAAAAGCACCGTCTTGCCGGCACCAGACGGGCCGCAAATGAACGTGTTGCCAAGATCACTGTCATGGAAATTGAAGTAATACGGCGAGCCGGATGCGGTTTTCAAAAGGGCTACTGCAGCACCCCATTCATTGCCGTCTTTCTGACCGACCGGATAAGAATGGAACGGCGAGAGCGCTGCAAAATTGCGTGAGGTAATTGCACCGGACCGGGCTCGATATCTGAAATTGCCTGGAAGCTGCGCCCACCAGGCAGCTTCAAGGCCAAGATCCTCACGCGCGACGACAGCACCGCCATTGGTCAGACTGGCGCGTGCCTTGGCAAGATGATCAGTCAGGTCTTTCACGGTTGGAGCGAAGACTGCAAGGGACAGATGATGTTCACCAAGAACAAACCGGTTCGATTCCAGATCGTCCATCGCGTCATCGAGTTCTTCGATCTGCGAAGCAGCCTTATCTCCGCTGCTCAGCATTTGGTTTTGCTTGCGGCCCAAGATGGTCCGGGCATCAGCCTTGGAGACGAAGGAAAAGGACTGTGACAGGATCAGTTCAAAAGGGCTGGTTAGAACGCCATCCAGCATACCAGGCCTTGTGGCGGCGGGATATTCCTTGAAACTTAGCATTCCCGCAAAACGGCTCGCAGCCTCATGCCGGATTTCTATTGTCTCACGACCGACAATAACGCGATCGGAATAGATCGCAGATGCAATACGCCCCCCGGTGAGCGGAACCGCTTCCGATCGTCCGCCGACGAGTTGGTGCAAGACTTCACTCGGCTCAGAAAATATAAGATCATCCTGTTCGTAGAGCGAGAGGACCCGCGGCTCGAACCGCTTCAGGCCCGCCGTAATGTCGATGACCTTGTCGCGGAGCTGCTTTATTGCCTCCTCGTCGAGTTCGATACCTGCCCGTCGTGTACGCCGGAGGCGAGACAGCAGCTTTGCCGCTTTTTCTGCAGGATCGCGCGGTGGCGACCAGACGATGGCGAGATAGAGATCATTGCAAAACAGATCCTCACGCACCATGCGCTCGCGATATTTTTCGTTGAGTTGGGCTGAAAACGGCGCTTTAAAGGTTCCGTCGGGATAGCTGTTGTCGCGTCGACGGATCAGATGCGTCCAAAGCGCAAGTCGCTCGTCAGCAATGTTCCTGTGAAGCGTATTGAGATCACGGTGCAGAGCGTTGATATCCAGAACATCTGCGGTCTCGAACGAAACGCCGTCGAGTGCAATGATCACCATCAGCGCCCGTGACTCCAGCGCAATTGTATTCTCGTCAACGTGGCGCAGATAGGGGATGAATGTCTCCGGGCCAAGCTCCCGGGATTTCAACGTTGCAATGCTAGGCAAAACCAAGATCCCTTTCATCAAACCGACGCGACAGTTTCAGCGGAGAGATCGAGCTGCCACCCCAATGGGACGTGTTTCGGGATCGCCCGCGTGTCTCTACCCATGCAAGCAAGATGCGAAACATATTGTGGTCATGCTTTACGAGCGCGCGGAAGATGAAGTGAAACACGGTGCCAACAAGCGCATAGGAGACAGAACCGGCCACGAGGTAGAAGATCGTCGTCGCAATGACATTGATCCCCATCGCCTCCATCGTGACGCCTGCAAACATTGCAGGCCGGGTACAGGCGACAAACAATGTGTCTCGTTCAGGCATAGGTGGAGAGATCATCATCGGATCAGCTTCCGACAATCGTGCTAACCAGTTCGGAGGAGCCGGCAATCACGCCGATTCCGACGATCCAGTAGCCAGCGGTACGCAAATCCATGTAGCCAAACATCCATCTAATCGCGATTATGATCACCGCTATCGTCGCTATCAGCCTGAAAATATTGCCCGTCAGCATATCGACAACGTTTTGAAGGATCGATTCAATGCCGGCAGCCTGGGCGAAGGCTGGTTCGGCAAGCGTTGCAACGATGGCGATTGCCATCAAGATGGAAGCTGCAACCGACCGGGTTCGGGAACCGATAGTCATTTTATTCTGCTCCATGCTTGTTTGAAAAAACGAGGATCGAAGACCGTCGCCGACTGCTGAACACATCCCACAAAGGTGACGCTTCGTCAGAGGCGCGCTCCTCAATGGAATTCTCGGCCACGGCATCCGTGACACTGTTCGGCGTGACCGTGACTTGCTTCTTGTCACGACCATCCTGGTGACCGACAATGGTCAGTTTCGCTATCGTTGGCTTCAATCGTTGGGTTTCGCGCCGGACCTGGCTGTCATATTTGACCATTGCACCGATGGAAGGATCGCCTCGACCGTAAAACGACTGCAGCATGACTTGTCCCGCCATCGCCTTGTCGTCACCGATCCTGATGGCAAACCGATAGTAGCACTCAAGCAGGGTCGCGGTGGCCTGGAGATTGGCGCATGGATCGAACGCGTCAGAAACGGAAAGTTTCAGTTTCTTCAGTTCATCGATACTGATCCCGCCAAGACCAAGCTGGATATCCTGATGGTCGGCGGCAAGTGTCGTGACCATTTCTATCGCCTCGGCTTTCGATGCCGGTTGTTCTTTTAACGGAGGACCGCTGTTGATACGGATATTGAGTGGTGCAAAGCCGCTTTCGAGGCTGACAACGCCAGCCAGCGTTTCCGAAGCAATCATCGGCGCGCAGCTCTGGGCAAGATCGACAAAGGGTACCGGCATCATCAAAACCACACCCGCTGCTTGCCAACGCCGTCAATCGTGACATCGATATAGTTCGGTTGTTCCCGCACAAGCGGGCGCGCTGTCAGGTAGCCCGTACATTGCAACTGGCCGTTTTCTGATTGCCACTGCGCAGACGTGATATGTTCATTGCTGTTGGCTGGCCAACCGCGATCATGCCTGCACAGGCTTTTGTTCACGATCTGCCTGGAAGTGGAAACACAGGATGCTTCACGCGCCTTATCTGAATAAGTAACCGTCAAGCGGTAACCGTCGCTGCAATAAAGAGGATCGTAGTGCGGACGCGAACTTTGAAACCCGACGCCGCTACAGGTGGGAAACGACTTGCCTCTGGCCAGCCAACGCCATAGTTTTTGCACCGGCGGGCGACATTCTCCATATTGCATCGGCCCACCGGGATTGGATAAGCACAGGATAACCTGGCAGCCCCAGTCGTCAGCATGAGCATTTTGACCAAAACTGAGATATGATGAAACGAACCCGAAACTTGCCACTGCACTGCGAAAGAGAAAGCTGTTCATGCCTCCCATCCTCCGATTTATTGTTGGGCACGTTATCGGAAGTCGGTGTGCCTCAACGTCTTACTATGCAAATAATAGATAGTTAAAAGAATGGCAAGCAATTTAAGTGAACGATGGCAAAATCAGGCGCTCGCCCTTTTTGGCCTACGGGAAATCCTGGAAAAACCAATCGAGGATGAGACGCCGCAATCACGCATCAAGCAGATCGGGATGCTGAACGTGCTCTACATGATGCATCAGGCTCATGAGCCGCTAACGCTCGCATCCGTGATCAAAATCACGGGAATGACACGCGGCGGGGTAATTGAAACCATGGACCTGCTCGTTCAGCGCGGCATTCTCACGGAGACTTTGGGGAAAAACTCGATGGGACGCGGAACGGCGCGGCAGTTTGAATTCTCGCGGCACGTATTTGATCAGATCCGATCCACAGGCGAATAGCATTTAACTTATAAGATTTTCATAAGTTTATCGAAATCTCTAATCGCCTGGCAAGCATGAGTTCTCTCCTCACCGGAATTATTCCGGTGAGCTATTGGCCTGTCACATTCAACAGACTTGCATGATAACAGCCGAAAAAAGCGCTCCCGGCTTTTCATCCAGCCTAACAATCGTTAGGACTGGTCGCGTGTAAACATCACCGATAACGCGACTGGAGATGTCTGCATATCCCCGGCGGTCTGTGAAGAGCGTCGGGGATTACCTGCCAAGCAGTTCTTCGTGAGCAGCGGCCTGTTCGACGAACAGCTCACGCAGTTTTCGATAAAAGAGGACAACCGTATTTGCCTGCAAATCTAGCAAATCGGCCGCTGAACGAGCGGTCATTTCTAAAACGAAAAATTCCAGCAGTCGCAACTGGATTTTTAGGCTGAGTTTACAACGTTATAACCCCATAAAACCACCGTAGATAAGTTGCCTTATCTACGGCTGCCCCTATTTTTATTGCCTTACCCAAGTATTCCACTGTTGTAGTAAAGATGCCGAATTGTTATTTATCCAATCCGCATCTGGTATTACAATGTTTTCCTCAAGATCACTGGCGCTGGGCATCGTTTGCCGAACTTCATCAGACATTAGAGCAATCGCATCAGTACTTGGCGGTGTGCAGGATAGCTTTTCACAAGCCTGTGCTTGCGCTTGTGCCGAATTCAGCCAAAATTCGATCAGCTTTTCCGCGTTTTTACGATTGGGAGCTCCTTTCACAAGGGCTATGCGATCACCGACTAAAAAGGAGGCTTTGTAAGACCAACTGATCGGCAACCCTTCGTTTTTCATAGCTTTTGCCCGAGTAAGCCAAATCTGGCCCAGTGCATAATCTTCATTTCTAAAACCTTGCACACTTTGATCCCCCGTCTTCCACCAGAGCGTTACATCAGATCGTATTTCGTCGAGTTTACGAAAGGCTCGATCAACGTCCAGAGGGAAAAGCTCATCTTTTGTGACACCATCTGCAAGCAAAGCTGCTGCTAACACGCGCCAGGGATCGTCGAAGTTCGGAAAAGAACGTCCACCTGGAAATTTTTCAACATCCCACATATCTGCCCAAGTTTGTGGTTGCGGCCCCTCAGTTAATCGATATGCCAGAAGCGTTGCAGTTGACTGAAGTAAAGCGCCTCCTCTTTCACAAGCGTTCTCAACGAGACCAGCTTTGCCCTTGAATTGCTCGCAAAAGCCGGACAAGTCTTCAGTGGATGCTTGATGGGCTTCAGAAGCTGCTTGTATTTCGCCGTCAAGGTAAAGATCCCAAGATACATTACCCGTTTTTACCATAGCAGAAGCTTTGGCCCGCATTTCGGCATTAGTGGCAACCACTGTCACGACTTCAATCCCAGTTTCTTTCGTGAATGGATCGAACCAAGCCTCTTTTAATGCCTTATCATAAGCCCCACCTGTGGAAGCGATTACCACACGCTCGGTGGCGGCCGCATTGTCAGTTGCTATTCCAACAGCCAAGCCAATGATTACACCTCCGCACGCTGCGGACAAATATCTATCAATCATCATTGTAAGTATTCCCCTATGACAGAAAGTCTATTTTGAACGAATGCTGTGCGTCATAAAATGAGCAATGCTCATAAGAACGAGTGCGATCACAATCATGAACGTAGAGGCTGCAGCAATCACGGGCGTCAGGTTAAAATCAATGTCTTCAAACATCTTTCGTCCGATAGATTTTCCACCGGTCTCTGAAATGAAGAAAGCAACTGTCGCTTCATCAAAAGAAGCAAGAAAGGCGAACACCCCGCCAGATGCGATACCAGGCATAATATTTGGCAGAACAATTCTGAAAAATGTTTGAAAGCGATTGGCACCACAATTAAGCGCCGCAAGTTCAAGCTCTGGATCAAAGCGCTGCAACGAGGCCATAACTGTAATTAACACATAGGGAACAGCGAGGACCGTGTGAGCAATGAGGAACCCCGTGAAACTGCCAGTCAGTTGCAAAGGCGCAAACACCAGAAACAAAGCAACTCCCAACACAACATGAGGTACAATCAACGGACCTATCGAAAGCGCTTGGATGCCATTTTTCCACGGCAAATTACCTCTCACAATAGCAAGCGCTGCCATTGTCCCGATGATTGTCGCAGTGATCGTTGTCATAAGGGCAATGCGAAAGCTAAACCAGGTGGCAGACATCCAATCTGGGTCAGTAAAATAGGCGTAGTACCATCGTAACGTGAATCCGTCAGGAGGAAATTTAATGTAATCCGTCTGACTAAGAGACATTGGGACAACCAATATCGTCGGAAGGATCAGAAAAAATAGGATGGCCGCAATTACACATCCTCCTAAAACTTTCGCGAACAACACCAAAGCCCGGCTATATGCGGTACTTATCGAGCTTTTACCGATGACATGAAGAGAGCGAATGGAGGGTTGATCAATGGACATTGCTAAACCCCTTTTGAAAGGACAATGCTTTTCGGAGTAGGGCTATGAAGACCAATGTCATGACCAGAAGGACGGTTGAGAGTGCGGCTGCAAAAGGCCAGTCGACAACCACGGTCGTTTGCTGTCCGATTAACGTTGGCATCAACATCGAGCCCGGGCCACCGACAAGAGCAGGCGTGATATAGAACCCCAAGGCCAACACGAAACAGATCGTTGCTCCGGCGAACACGCCCGGAAGGCTGAGCGGAAAAGTAATTCGCAGAAATGTTACCACCGCACCTGCCCCAAGGTTCCTTGCTGCTCGGATATAGTCTTTAGGCAAGGTGCGAAGGACCGAGAAAATCGGCAGGATGACGAAGGGAAGCAAGACATGCGTCATAGCAAGGATTACTGCGCCTTGCGTATAGAGCATCTTAACCGGCTGCTCAGTCACTCCCGTTGTTTCAAGTAAAGAGTTGACCAAACCGTTACGTTGTAAAAGAACAATCCAGGCATACGAACGGATTAATATTGACGTCCACAAAGGTATAAAAACGCAAGCTGTTACCACAAATGCCCATCGTTTGTTCAGACGCGCCATGGCAAATGCAATAGGATATCCGAGCAGAACCCCTGCAACAGTTACGATCAACGCAACTGTAACCGTTGAGAATAAAACACTCAGATATAATGGTTCCGCAAAGATGCGCCCGTAGGTGGCAAGGAAACCTTCCGAAAAGCTCAATCTTATCAAACTGACTATTGGATATATGAATCCTACAGCTAGACAAACGATCAACGGCAGTGTTAGGAGCCAGGAAGAGGCACCTGAATAAGTTCGCGCTGAGGGCGATGTCAGCCAAGAGCCTTCGTTAAACAACGCTTCTTCTTGCAAATTAGATTGTACACCCGTCATGCTGCGTCCCTTTCGCGAGATGCGAACGCATGGACAGACTGGTTATTGAGTCGCAGTGAAACGCGGTCGCCGCGCTTGAACGCTGAAGCCGTATTGGCAGCACTTTGAACGCGTATTTGCGCGTCAGGACAATCATTAAGCTTCACGACGTATGTGTTCGTCGATCCCATGAAAATATCAGCTTCAATCTCTCCCTGGATCGCTGACGATGCCGCATTACCGCCTTGTTCCAACGAAACATGCTCGGGTCGAAATGCCAGAGTAAGCTTCCTATCGATGTCTTGATTTGAAAGAGAAGTATTGAGGCTGGTGATGGGGAGGTCGATTACCGTATGCTCTCCGATGCGGAGGACAGCCACGCCCACTTTTTCTCCGATCTTAACCGCAGGCAAGAAATTCATTGTACCAATGAAATCTGCGACAAAGCTGCTGACAGGATTTCGATAAAGTCCCTCTGGGGTATCTATTTGCTCCAGCTGACCATTTTGCATAACCGCTACACGATCAGACATTGTAAGTGCCTCTTCCTGATCATGCGTCACATAAATGACCGTTGCTCCCAGCCGCTCCTGAATACGTTTGATTTCAAGCTGCATGTTTTCCCGCAACTTCTTATCAAGCGCTCCCAGTGGCTCGTCCATCAAAATGACAGGCGGATTGAAAACAAGGGCGCGCGCCACCGCAACACGCTGTTGTTGACCACCAGACAACTGGCTGGGCAATCTCTCGCCAAAGTCACTCAGTTCCACCAAATCTAGCATCTCGCAGACCCGGCGCTCTCTTTCCAAGCGAGACATTTTAGTACGCATTTCCAAAGGAAATGAAACATTCTGGCGAACGGTTAAATGCGGAAATAGTGCGTATTTCTGAAACACCATGCCGATTTGCCGCTTATTGGGCGGAAGATGCGTCACTCTCTCGCCACCTATCAATATTTGCCCGGCACTCGGCATCTCAAATCCGGCAATCATGTTGAGCAATGAAGTCTTGCCCGAGCCGGAAGGTCCGACTATCGAGAGAAACTCTCCTTTTGATACTTCAAGGTCGAGACCTTGAACCGCCCATGCGGACCCATATTGTTTCTGAATTCCTGTGAGGCTCATTTGCTGGCCAATCAAGCTTGTGCCCTCCTCTGTTAGCACAGATACCAACGTTCTTATCGACCAAAATCGTGTGGCGTTTTATTCGCGACAAAGACGGTCGTTCATGCCGGCGTGACAGAAAGGCGGCACACTGGTAAAACTGTTTGATGTGACAAATGCTTTGTGAAAACTTCACAATAAGTTTTTGTTGCATCAAAATTGGCGGCTGTCAACACGCATGGATCAAAAATGACGTCAAACGAGATGGACGCGGGAGAAGGCGAAAAGCACATCCCAAACCTGGGCGATGCCGCCTATAAAGAAATGAAAGAACGGCTTATCCGCGGCGTATACCGACCCGGCTATAAAATGACTGTACGGGCTGTAGCCGAAGATCTGGATGTCAGCTCAACACCGGCACGCGATGCACTCAATCGACTGATCTCTGACGGGGCGCTGGTCTATGCTGGCCCGAAAACCGTGATTGTACCTATTCTAACCAACAATGATCTTAGAGAAATCACAGTCATCCGGATCGCGCTGGAGGGGTTGGCCGCAGAACTGGGTGCTCCAATTGCCACTCCCACCCTGATCCGCAATCTTATTGAAATACAGACACTTATAAACAATGCTCTTGAGGTAAACGATTATAGCGCTGCTCTTTGGCATAACAAGGAATTTCACTTTCTCGTCTATCGCCTGGCAGGCATGCCCCATCTTATTTCAATGATTGAGGGCCTGTGGCTTCGTATCGGACCATCGCTTTACAATCTTTATCCGGAGTTCGCAGAAGAAAAATCCGGCGTCCGAAATCATGAGATGGCGCTTGAAGCGTTAAATGATCGGGATGGCGCTGCGTTACGGGCGGCTTTTGAAAGCGATATTCGTGATGGTTATCGCCGTCTGCGTCGAGCGGCGGGTGAAATGGAAGCAAACCAAATACAATAATTTGTTGCATGGGCCTTGACTGCGGTTATTTTTGTTGCAACAAAATAGTGAAGCTGAGATAAATGTCCACGCTTCACACGCAGAAGAAAGCCGAACTCATGCAATTGCACACAACTCATGCGAATGGGTGTGAACCCGTTCGCGCGCGGTCTCGTCAACTATTTTCGCGCGCGCAAAACTTATTGCCAGCTGGCGTTAGCCGCTCCACGATTGAACGCGACCCTATCCCAGCATACGCGCTCAATGGGCGCGGCGCGTACCTAACTGACGCCGACGGCAATAAATATCTCGATCTAAACAACAACTTCACCACATTAATACACGGGCACTGCTTTGAACCTGTAACAGAGGCAGTCGCTCAGATTCTCCGATCCGGGACTTGTTTTGCCAATCCCACCGAACATGAACTGAATTTGGCGGAATTGTTGATTGACAGAATACCTGCTGTCGAGCGTATCCGGTTCGTTAACAGTGGCACCGAAGCCGTGATGTTTGCGATTAAAGCAGCGCGGGCATTCACCGGAAAGCCCGCTATTGCACGGTTTGAAGGTTCGTATCACGGTGCATATGATTGGGCGGAGGCTGGTCAATCGGGCACGGTCTCAGCGGATGGGACACTTCTCGCCAAACCTGCCTATTCCGGGTGTCCGACAAGTGTCTGCGAAAATATCGTCCTTCTGGAATTCAACAATATTCAATATCTGGAACGATCGCTCAATGCACACGCACATAAGTTGAGCGCGATACTGATCGATCCGATGCCAAGTCGTGCCGGCCTACTTAAGCCCGACTCCTCGTTCATCGAGGCACTGAATGTATACGCCAAGAAACATGGCATTCTGGTTATTGCAGACGAGGTACTTAACCTCCGCCAGGCCTATGACGGCGCTTCAGCACGATATGGACTGACGCCAGATCTCATCACGACTGGTAAAATCATAGGTGGCGGGTTCCCTATTGGCGCAATTGGGGGCCGGGTTGACGTTATGTCCGTATTCGATGATACGCGCAAAGCATCGCTCGTGGCTCAAGGCGGCACATTTTCTGCAAACCCCGTCTCCATGATTGCAGGCAAAATCGCAATGGAAGCGATGACCAGACAGCAATTTTCTTACCTGGATCGACTTGGTGAGCAACTCTGTGGCCACCTGCGCCAATGCGTTGAGAAATGGGATGCCCCTTTTTCGATAACAAATGCAGCATCACTTCTTCGAATTCACCCCAAGTCAACAGCTCCCTCCTCCTACAAAGATGCAATCATGGACGTCCGGGAAGCCGCTTTAATGAAAGCCATGTCGCGTTTTTTCTTCCAGCATGGAATTATTTTGCCGTTCGGAGCAGCAGCCTGTCTCTCAACACCCATGACCGATGACGACATCGGTAAAATCGCAAGCGTTTTCGACGATTTCCTTAAAACTCAAAGCCGTAAGAACTGAGGAGCTAACTTATGAAATCCGCTATACTGAGCGAAACCGTCGCCGAACGCATTGCGCGCGCTTTGATGCGCCACGGTGTCGAGAAAATATTTGCACAGAGCTTGCCATCTGCCGTTATTCTTGCCGCAGAAGCGATCGGAATTGAACAAGTTGCATACCGCCAGGAAAATATGGGCGGGGCTATGGCGGATGGATATGCGCGCATTTCAGGGAAAGTCGGGGTGGTTGCCGCTCAAAACGGCCCTGCAGCGACACTTCTCGTTCCTCCCTTTGCCGAAGCGCTGAAGGCGAGCATTCCGCTCGTGGCTTTGGTTCAGGACGTAGAACGAGATCAAACGGATCGGAACGCTTTCCAGGACTTCGACCAGATTGCTTTGTTTCAGTCGTGCACCAAATGGGTTCGACGACTAAGTGTTGCAGAACGTGTTGACGACTATTTGGACGCAGCCTTCACCGCAGCAACGTCGGGACGTCCTGGGCCAGTCGCTTTACTTTTGCCGGCCGATCTTTTGCGTTCACAAGCGCCAAGTATGCCAAATGCTCGATCATTCAATCTTGGCAATTGGCCACTAGATCGCACGCAACCCGAATATGAAGCGCTTGAATTGGCGGCACATCTGATCGCAACTGCTGCAAATCCGGTTGTGGTTGCTGGCGGCGGCGTGCACTGTGGCGATGGATCACAGGCGCTTGCGCGGCTCCAAGAAACAGCGTCTCTCCCTGTGTTCACAACGAATATGGGAAAGGGGGCCGTAGATGAGCATCATCCTCTCTCCGCAGGCGTTCTTGGCTCTCTCACCGGCCCTCGTTCACTGGGGCGCTACAGTCAACATTTAATGGATGATGCCGATCTTGTTCTTTTGGTCGGAACACGCACCAATCAGAATGGTACGAACAACTGGAAGCAACTTCCCCAGAATGCCAAGGTGATACATATCGATATTGATCCTGGCGAAATTGGCCGTAATTACGAATCTCTACGCCTTGTTGGTGACGCACGCGCAACTCTTGATGCGTTAAATACTGCACTGAACGCGCAAAACCTCACGTTGCGACGTACGAAGCGTCCAGACGTCGAAAAGCGCATCGCTACATTCTGGCAAGACTTTGAAGACGCGCGTGGAGTCTATGCAGAATCGGATCACTCCCCTATTCGACCGGAACGGGTGATGTCTGAACTCCAACCCCTTCTCGAAAAGACAGAGGCAATTGTTGTGGCCGACGCAAGCTATTCCTCTATGTGGGTACTCGGTCAATTGCGCTCTCAACATGTTGGGCAACGATTTATCACGCCACGCGGGTTGGCGGGTCTTGGATGGGGTTTCCCCCTGGCGTTAGGCGCAAAGGCAGCAGCACCGTGCACACCAATCGTCGCCGTTGTTGGCGATGGTGGTTTTGCGCATAGCTGGGCCGAACTCGAAACAATGATCCGTATGAAGCTTCCAGTCACCGTTATCGTCCTCAATAACGGTATTCTCGGCTTTCAACGTGACGCAGAGACTGTGAAATTTGGTTCTTATACATCGGCCTGCCACTTCAAATCTGTTGACCATGCTGCCATTGCCATCGCCTGTGGCTGCGCTGCCGTACGTATTAGCGATCCAGCTGAACTTCCCGTCGCCCTCAAAAGGGGCATTGAAGGCGGTGAGCCATTACTGATCGAGGTCATAACTGAACCTGAGGCTCATCCTCCTTTGTCGCTGTTTGCAGCGATGGACGACGCAGCATAATGCTTTCGCTCAACTCCAAGACTGCCGTCGTGAGCGGCGGCAGTTCGGGCATCGGATTTGCGAGTGTTCTACATCTTCTCGAGCTGGGGCATCGCGTAGCCTTCTTTGGACAAAGCTCTGAACATGTTGAAGCCGCATGTGAACAAATCTCTCAACGACATTCAGCCAAATTCTTCCTGGGTCGTACGGTCGACATGCTTGAAGAAGGGTCAATCCGACGTTTCTTTGATGAGGCGGTATGCTCTCTAGGAAACCCAGAGATACTTGTTTGTTCGGCAGGAATTTCGCCAAAAGGTCCGCAAGGTGCGGCCTTACCTTTAACCGAGCTCACTCTGCATGAATGGGATAGTGTCATCGCAGTGAACCTCACCGGAGCTATGCTCTGCTGTCAATTGACCCTCCCCTACATGCAGCAAGCTTGTTTCGGGCGTATAATTTTTATCGGATCAGTGGCTGGACGAACGATACCGATCATTGCTGGCGGCGCTTACGCTGCCTCAAAAGCTGGCCTCTCGGGCTTGGCTAGATCACTTATAGGCCAATATTCTCGTTTCGGAGTAACAATAAATGTTGTCGCCCCTGGCCGGATAGTAACCCAGATGGCTGGAGATATAGACAGTCCGCGCAATCAAGCCGCTCTCACACGTATTCCGGTTGGGCGCCTTGGAACTGTAAGCGATGTTGCCAACGCGGTCGGCTTTCTTGTTTCAGAACAATCCGGTTTTATCAATGGAGCAATTCTTGACGTGAATGGGGGAGAATTCGCGCCTGTTTAGGAGGAAACTGCATGAATTTGCGTGCCGCAGTTTATACCAATGATGCTCAACTCTACCTCTTGCTGCGCCACATACTGGGGCAAGAAGGCGTAATTGCACGCCTCACAACACAAAGCGGCGATCTGATTAAGCTCTGCCAAAGTGGGACAATTAAACTCATAATCATCGATAGTTCGTTGCCTTTATCCAATACGGCCCAGCTATGCCGGTCATGCAAAGACGTAACAGATGATATCGCCATTGTGTTGCTGTCCAGTGGCATTGAAGAAAACTCAACGCACTTCGAGGCACCCCAGATCGTAGACTTGAATATCGCTTCGCCCTTTGATCCGATTTCAATAATACAGCTGATACACAACATCCGCAGTGACATGCCGCTCAGTGTTGAGATGCCAACTGAACATAAATTGATGACATACGCAGATGTAGAGCTAGATGTTACAAGAATCAAAGTCAGAAGAAATGGCCACGATGTTTCATTGACTTCTCTGCAGTTCAGACTGCTTCAGTTTTTGATGATGCAACCTACCGTCATCCACACACGAGATGAACTGATTTCTGCAGGCTGGCCAAGCGAGTGTGAGGTGGAACCAAGAACGGTCGACATTCATATTGGACATTTACGTCGCTCACTCTCCTCTCACGGGCCAGATATCATCCGGACTGTGAGAGGTCGTGGTTATGCAATTGACATTGATGCCAACCATAATGGCTAATGCAGATAAGTATCTGTTTGCATTTCGTTGAATAAATCGGACCAGAACTGATATTCTGCCTGCTGGCACTCACACCAAGCTGCCAAAGCACAATATGCGACAGCAGTTACTGCATCCTGTCCATAAATCGCGACCGCATGCTGCCGCATTTTCAGCCTGGTTTCACCACCATAATCTTCACCGAATTTCAGCGAGTTATGGCGCAAATTTGAGACGACGTGTTGAGACAAGCGGAACCTCCTCCGCCCGGCACTCTACCTAAAATTTTTCGCCGGACGTTAAGGCCTCAAATGAGTCACGCAACTCTTGTTAAGAATCAAAAACGCGTGGCGCCCCTGGCAAATTTTCTAATGTTTCAACCTACCGATAAACTATCCCAACTTATGAAAATCGGCAATAGAAAGGATTTAATTTATTCGTATGTGGCAGTCTAAAAAGCTTATACCAAAACGGCATTATTTGCTTATGGAAATAATTAACTTTAGTGCCGCTCAAATATATCATTCAAAACGCATACATCTATTGAAAATTTTTCTCCGCCTCTATTATTACCCACCAGCCGTCGATGCACATAGCGCCTATGCGAATTAATGCAGCAGCTGCGAAGGCGAAATAACTAATCAACACAACCACAGAAATTCACTATAAAAGTGCATAATGTAACCACATGTGGTCACCAATTCACAAGGAAGGAGTGATCTCATGAGAAGTATGAATATCAGAGAAGAAAAAGCAGGGTTTTCTGCACTGGTGGATGCGGCCGAACATGGCGAGAACATAACTATCACTAAATACGGGAAACCTGCAGCAGTCATTATCCCACTTGATTTGGCAGCAAATATCGTTCCTCAAAAGCCAAATTTCGCAGAATTCCTGATGTCTGTTCCAACCGATTTCGACATTAATCACAATTAAATACCTGGACGTGAATTCGAGTTCTAGCATATGCAAAATAAGAAATAACGGGCTACCTTCTCGACGCGTCGATCATCTCAGCCTTCGCTCCAGATCGCCCTGCTCTTTCCTCAGAAATCGCAGATTTTTTCTTACAGAATACTGACAAGCTTTTTCTATCCGCTGTTACGGTGCAAGAGATCCAGAAAGGCGCCGTGAAACTTCGACTGGACAGCGGCAACAAAAGCAAAAAAGCGACCGCTTTGTCTAATTGGCTTGATAGCTTAATTGAAAAATTCGCTGACAAGATTTTGCCTGTAGATGCGGCCGTTGCTCGTGTTGCTGGCGTTGTCGAAGCCACTGCTACCGCTAAAGGAAGGAATCCCGGTTTTGCTGATGTCCTTATTGCATCTACCGCGAAAGCGTATGAGCTCGTTTTGCTAACGGCGAATATGAAGCATTTTGAGCCCTTGATATCGAACTGGGAAATCCGTTCGAATAATTATTCGGCGTTTAAGTGTGCATTTTATCTCACTCGCAGATATGCGAGATAAGAACGGTTGAAAATAAAAACGGAAAGATATCAATCAGCTGGAATTCTTATTAGAGTCGGGAGGCAAGGCGTATGAATACACCCAACAAAGTTGCGAATTAAAATGCTGGCTCCTGTTTCAACTTGAGGAGATGTAGCTGACAAATGGCCTCAATCTCGTCGATCAACTCTTGGGTGCGTCCAGATAGCCAATCCAAGGCTTCTTCACCAATTTCAAAATGCTTGGAATAACGCGCTTTGACATAGGCTTCATTCACCACGTTAAACCATGCGGAGTAACGCTGTTGATCACGGGGCCAAATATTCGCGAGACTAGGGGCCTGGCTCTCAGCTATGCTTCGCAGGAATTTCACATTATGTGACGCCGGCGTGTAGTTGGTCAACGTAAGGAGCAATCCCGAATAGGCTTGCTCGATCGATTGATGAAGCAAAAATGCTGCTTCTTTGAAGTCCCCTTCTGCAATATAGAACTTAGCTCCTTTAGAAAACTTCTGCGCATGTGGCACTCGATCTTCAAAATAGCCTTTTGCAATTTGATACGCTTCTCGGTCTGATATCGGTTGGGGCTCAGTTAGTGGCTCGTCGTCAAGTTCATAGAGAACTATGCCGTCACGCCTGATATCGACAAAGAAATACTGCCCCTGCTTAAGCGCGTTATTAACTTCCCGGCGTGAGTGAACGATGAACTTAACCGGCGTTTTCAGCTCAGGTGCGTGGATTAACCGGTCATCAGCCTTATTCCAGTAGGTTGCAAATTCCGTCAGCCGTCGATCATTGACAATGATCAAAAGATCATAATCAGATTGATATCCCTTGGATGTGTGCGGCTCATCAACCCAGTCGCCGCGCGCGTATGATCCGAAGAGAATAATTTTTAAAATACGTCCACGTTTCTTGAAGTCGGCCGAGCCAAGCTTTAACGCATCATCAAGCTCTTCCAACAGGATCTGAACTATCCGGCGAAGTTCATTCTGTTTGCCGAGCGGTAAATGATCGATGCTGGATTTCATAAGAGACGCGTAATTTTTCAAAGACATAAGCAAATCATAACCCCTATCACAGCTCCGATCTACATGTTTGGCTGATCGGCCATAACAAAATATTTGTTGCACCATTTTTCGTGAATAATTTCAGCATGATCCAGAATACTCTTATAAATTTATCCCTATAAAAAAGCCATTTTACAAAAGTTTTATATTGATTGAAAGCTTTTGTTGCGACAAAATTGCCAGCTAGAACCAAAATTTCTCGGAGAGTCGCAATGAACCCTACGGTGTTGTTCTGGTCACGCAATCCAGATCATTTTTTATGGTTTGACCATATCCTCGGACAAGAAGGCTTTAAAAGCAAACTCGTAGACGCCCAAAGCTTGTTGCCAACAATTAAAGAAACACACACGTTAAGTATCTTGTTCGATGCTGAAGAACAATCGACCGAGGTTTGCGATCTTTGTGAGGTGATTAAGAACGATAAAGCAAACGCTTATCTTCCCCTGATCGCCATGATCCCAGCGGGCAATGACGATAGCTGCCTTAACCTGCTAAAAGCTGGAATTGACGAATGTTTCGTACGTCCGCTATCGCCTGCACGTATTCTTAGCTACCTGCACACTCTTATCGACAACAAATGGCATATGGGCCAATCGCCAGAGGCTCAGTCTGAATACCGTGAATTCCGAGAAATAGCACTTGAAACAACCAGGCGGGAAGTCAAGTATCAGGATAAAACAGTGCAACTAGGTTCCATCGAGTTTAAACTCCTGTCACGCCTCCTAGACGTACCAGGCCGTGTTTTCTCTCGCAACGAACTTATTGGAGCCGCATGGCCGCCTAACCAATTCGTTCAATCACGAACTGTCGATGTTCATATGGGACGTTTGCGCCGGTTGCTTACAAAGCTCATCAATAAGTCGATCATCCGAACGGTTCGATCAGCGGGCTATGCAATCGAATGGGACTAGCTGGCCGCATTTTTTGCAAATGAGCCCGAATGCAAAACAACGTTACGTTATCTTCTCAAAAATTTCCACCCTGCTTCGTTGAATAACAAAGCCTTCCATCTTTAACTCGGCCATTGTTTTTTGTGGGAGTTGAAGATGGTTGAAGGAATATCTACGCCTAACCGGAGCAGTTCTGATCAAAAATTCCGCAACACGGCTTCATTGATTTCTTCGGCAGGTCCGAGTTTCGAGACTGCACATTTTGAAGGTATCATGGCTCTCTATGTTCAGCCTCACAGCGGCCGAACCGTCAAACTACCAAAGGACGAAACCACCATTGTTGATTTCGTTCGATGCTCTTACCTTGGTCTCGATAACCATCCCATGATAGTGGAAGGTGCGCTGCGTGGTATTAAAGATGCACAAACGCTGCATTGGTCATGTGCAAGAACCCGATTGAACTTCAGTGCGCTTGGCACGCTCGAAGACATGCTTTCGTGTTTGTTTCATGCAAGAGTCATTACATATACCACTGTTCTTGCTGCCAATATGAGTGCCCTGCCGTTACTGGCTTCGGGGCACCTCACAGACGGGATAAAACCTGTCGTCGTTTTTGATCGTCTCGCTCATGCAACATTGGCCTACCACAAAGCGACTGTTGCTGCAGAAACCCGCGTGGAAACAATTGCTCATAATGACATTCATCACCTGGAACAGATTTGTAAAGACAACCCGTGCGTTGCCTATGTTTGTGACGGAGTTTATTCGATGGGCGGCAATGCACCCATTCAAGAACTGTTACGATTACAGCAACAATACGGTCTGTTTCTTTACATTGATGATGCTCATGGCATTTCTCTTTTCGGCAAAAGTGGAGAAGGCTTCTCCAAATCCCAGATTCCTGATCTGGGTCCGCGTACCATCATAGCTGCTTCACTTGGCAAGGGATTTGGCGCATCAGGTGGCATGCTAATGCTTGGAACTGCCCTCCAAGAAGTCTTGTTCCGTCGGTTTGCAATCGCGCATGCCTTTTCCGCGTCGCTCAACACCGCATCAATAGGTGCCGCGATCGCTGCTGCTGAACTCCATCAGACACCGGAGTTAAGTGATCGCCAGAATATTCTCCAAAAGCGGATAGCATTTTTCGACCTTATGATGGACACACCTGAAGCCGACAGAATTAAGCTGCCCATTCGTACGATAGTATTGGGTGACGAGATAGCGGCTATCGCTGCTGCCCGTCAGCTTCTTCTGAAGGGATTCTACGCATCAGCAATTTTCTTTCCAACCGTTGCACGTGGACGGGCCGGCTTACGGGTATGCATGACAGCCTCCCATACAGAACAACAAATCCGTGGGCTTTGCGAAGCGATTGTCGCTGTCAGAGATAGCTTCCTTTAGCAAGCCCCTGATCTCCGTGCTGGTACCAGCAAATAGCACGCCCAACGTGTGGCTTACAAGAAACGGCTGATTTAGGGACTACCCACGTTATGCAGAGTTACAAATATGAATTCCATGCATTTATTCAACTAGTTGATCCTTACGAGGCAAGCAAAAAATTCTGCTCGTCTTACAGCGAACATATCATAGCCATAAATCGAGGAGTGCATAAAAAACGGCTCGAATTTGGCGACGGTCGCGCCACTCTCCGTTCCGCCGCAAATGGTTTACATCTTCATGTGGAAGCGCTTGATCTCACTACGTTACTTGGAATCAAATGCCTTCTACAAATAGGTCTGAAAATTAATTAAGATCAGTCACAACACTGCTTTAAATAGATCACGGCATCTCAGCGATTTGGATGATAAAGAAGAATTGAACCATCAGGGATTTCGCTCACATTCTTAGCTCGACTTGTTACACAATTATTATCGATTTCGCAGATGGTATTGAACGGATCGGTTATTAATTCACGGCAGACACTAGTCCTGGTTCATTCATCTGATCAGATTAAACGATGAATGACCAGAACGATTGAACTCGATAATCATACAGGCAATGTGCTTCTCATCGACGACTTAAATGGCTTGAACCTTTTCGTTTCGGTTTCACAGCCCCACCTCCCCTCATCTGCTCGTCCTTCTTTGGCGCACAACTATCGACAGGTCATCCGGAAGTGCGAAGAACGACAAAATCTGCCGGCATTTGCCCATACAGGATTGCTGGCATGCCTGCTTCATCGCCGTTAGTTCGGGAGAAGCGCTCAACAAGCTTCTTTGCGCTGACCTCTATCGCGCCGCGCAAGCCTGCGTGACCGATGCTGGAGATGCCCGTCCAAACCGATGGTTATCATACTCTCATACGCGGGTTTTCACCGCCTGACCATATTCGATGCGGGCTCGCCTCGCTCTAAGAACGGATATCTATCCCAACGTGTGTCCATGGTTTTCAACACAGATCCTGCCGTCAAAAATAAGGCCATTGCCATCATAGATGGTCAGGCCATGAGCCCGACTATCCGTACGATTTATGGTGCCGAGCAGAGCGCAGAACAAGCTAAAACTACCATACCAGATAACCAGTCAGAAAATCTATCCGGGATAAGTAACCGTGGAACCACTTCGTTCGCATGATGCACTTTTGATTGATACGCCACTACAGCAACTCGGCTTTTCCAGAAACTGAGTCATATGGCTCCGCCTCGTCGCGGATCATTCGTTAAGTATTCCACCGCTGCCGCCGAACAGAGCCAGTGTGTTATGTAGTTTATTGGTGACTTCCGGTTCACCTAGTTGCAACATTAGCTCGGAGTCAAACGGCTCAACCATTAGGCGCCCGCGCTTATGCAGCGCTTCACCCTCAGCTGTGAGAGCTGCTACCCGAACGCGTCGGTTTTCTTCATCCACAGTCGTATGGACTAGGGATCGCACAATCAAGGGACGGAGGTTTGCCGTTACTGTTGCCTGATCCTTTCCAATACTGTGGGCTATTGCGGTTAGGCGGATACTCTTTTCTTGCGCGATGACGCCCAGCACAATCATCTGCTGGCTGGTCAATTCTGGCGGACGCAAAACTTCATCAAGCCGTCGCGAGATTATGCGATTGATCCGTTGCACGGCGATGCAGAGTCTGTAGTACGACAAGGCGCTTGTATCCTGCTGCATGTTCTTCCTTGCTACGTTTGGTGATGTGAGCTTGTCGTTTTCTCAACAACAGCTCCTCTGTTGCTCGAAAGTCGGCGCTTAATGCGGCTTAAGCCCGGCAAACGCGCCTGATGAGTGGGTAATGCGGATCCTCTGTGGCGGCGTTATCCGGAACCACAACGCGTACAGCGCAGGAAGGAAGAGCAAGATCATCACCGTCCCCGCTGCCGTGCCGCCAATCAATGTGTATGCCATCGATCCCCAGAACACCGAATGAGTTAAAGGGATGAACGCCAGGATTGCAGCAAGTGCCGTCAGGATGACAGGTCGCGTCCGCTGCACGGTTGCTTCAATCACAGCGTGATAGTCGTCAAGTCCGGCCGCCTGGTTCTCTTTGATCTGTTCCGTAAGGATCAACGTGTTTCGCATCAGAATACCCGCCAGCCCGATCAAACCAAGGATCGCGTTGAAACCGAAAGGCTGATTGAACAGCAACAAGGTTGGCACCACACCGGCAAGACCAAGCGGCGCTGTCAGCATAACCATCGTCATCGTCGACAGGCTACGAACCTGAAGGATGATGACGATCAGCATGGCTGCTATCATCAGCGGGAAGACTTTAACAAGAGCAACATTGGCTTTGAGGGATTCCTCAATATTGCCGCCCATTTCGATACGATAGCCGACAGGAAGCGATGCGATCAGTGGCTGCAGTGCCTTCATGACCTGTTGCGACACTTCAGGGGGCTGCGTCGCCTCGTTGATATCCGACCGGACCGTGATAACCGGAGTGCGATCGCGACGTTTGAGGAGCGGTTCCTCGAAACGAATCTCGGAATGACCAATCTGATCAAGCGGAACCTGACGTCCGTTCCTGCTCATCAGCGAAAAGTCGGCGATGCGTGATGGATTAAGGCGGCTCTCGCCAGAACTTCGTGCAATGACCGGCACATTGCGGATATTGTCGCGCACCTGAGTAATGGGAATACCACTGAGCAGCATTTGCATTTGCTGCGCCGCCTCCGAAGGTGAAAGCCCGATAAGATTCAAACGCTCCTGATTGGGGATGAAGCGCAGCACGGGCGTGCGGTTGCCCCAATCACGATTGGCCTGACGGACATCGGGCACATTTTTCATGATCGCCAGAGCTTGCTCGGAAATCTTGTAAAGTTCATTCTCGTCAGGCCCCATGACACGGAATTCGACCGGGAACGGTGTATAGGGTCCGAAGACGAGCTGGGTCACACGCACGGAGGCTTCAGGAACGAGGCCGTCGGATATGGCAGTTCTAAGGCGATGCTTCAGTTCTTCACGTGCACGAGCATCAGGTGTCAGCACGACAACCTTGGCAAAGGCAGGGTCGGGCAATTCGGGTGCCATTGCAAAGAAAAACCGGGGCGCGCCCTGCCCAATATAGCTGGTAACAATATTTGCTTCCGGCTGGGTTTGTAGCCATTGTTCGACTTTCGTGACTGCCGCAGTTGTGGTCTCAATGCTGGTGCCTTCCGGCATCCTAACTTCGACGAGCACTTCCGGCCGGTCCGACGTGGGGAAAAACTGCTGCTTCACACCGCCCATCCCAATGACCGAAACAGCCATCATCACGCCGACAACAGCACACGTTGCAAACTTATGGCCAACCGAAAACTCGATAAGGCTGCGCAAACGACGGTAGTTCGGCGTATCATAGATGGTGTGATGTCCGCCCTCAACAGGCTTGATGTCAGGCAGCATCTTCACACCGAGATAGGGCGTGAAGGTGACAGCCACGATCCACGATACGATAAGCGCAAAACCCACCACCCAGAAGATGTTACCGGCATATTCGCCAGCCGTCGATTTTGCGAAGCCAACAGGCATTAGCCCGATAATTGTGACAAGTGTGCCCGACAGCATCGGTGCTGCTGTATGGCTCCAGGCATAGGCGGCCGCCTTTATGCGATCCATGCCCTCTTCCATCTTCACGACCATCACCTCAATAGCGATGATCGCATCGTCGACGAGAAGACCGAGCGCAAGGATCAACGCTCCAAGCGTGATGCGATCGAAGAACCGTCCGGTTTCCAGCATGATGAGGAAGACGACGGCCAATGTCAGGGGGACGGCAAGCGCGATAACAATGCCAACGCGCCAGCCGAGTGCGACAAGACTCACGAACAACACGACGCCAAGAGCCATGGCGAATTTGAGCATGAACTCGCCAACGGCCTCATCGATGTTGACGGCCTGATCGCTGACTTTTGTTAATGTCATGCCAAGCGGCAATGTCTGCGCGATCGCGGCGGCGCGTTCCTCAAGCGCCTTGCCAAGCTCAAGGCCATTCCAGCCCTGCTGCATGACGACGCCCAGCATCACAACCGGTTCACCATTGTGCCGGATGATGTAAGTGGCCGGGTCCTCATAGCCACGCCGTATATCCGCCAGATCGGAAAGTTTCAGCGTCCGTCCACCTGCCACGATCGGCGTGTCGGCAATCGCTTGTTCGCTGTTGTAGGCACCGTCAAAACGGAGGAACACCTGAGGGCCGCGCGTATCAATTGAACCTGCTGGCGTGACTGTATTTTGTCTTTGCAAAGCTACGGCGATATCCTGCGCCGAGATACCCATCGTTGCGAGCTTGGCAAAAGAAAATTCTACGAAAATCTGCTCAGGGCGCTCGCCGAGAATGTTGATCTTTTTAACACCCGCAACATGCAGCAGATCCTGGCGCAGAACCTCTGCTTGCCGCACGAGGTCGCGCATCGGCATACCCTTCGCCTTCAATGCATAAAGAGCAAAGCTAACATCGGAATACTCATCATTGACAAAGGGGCCCATGACGCCCGCAGGCAGATTGCGGGCTTCATCGCCAAGCTTCTTGCGTGCTTGATAAAATTCCTCTTCGACCGCTGACGCCGGCGTATTGTCCTTAAGCGTAACAGTGAGGAATGCGTAACCTGGCCGCGTCGTTGTTTCGACGCGGTCATACCAGGTGAGTTCCTGCATTCGCTTCTCAAGCGGCTCAGCAACAAGATCCTGCATTTCGCGCGCGGTGGCGCCCGGCCAGACAGACGTCACTGTCAGAGTTTTGATGGTGAATGAGGGGTCTTCGGCGCGTCCGAGCTGGAGGAAAGCATAGACCCCCGCCGCGGCCAAAAGAACAATGAAGAACAGCGTGACTGCGCGTTCACGCACCGCGATGGCGGAAAGATTGAGGCCCATCAGTTTGCAACCTTGTGCTCTGTGTCAGTGCGGACAGACGTGCCTTCTGCCAGCAGATGCGCACCAAGTGCAACAACCTGTTGACCAATCCGAATTCCAGTGACAGTGGCCGTTTCCTCACCAATACGCTGTACATTGACGGGGGCGAAGCTCACAGTGGAGTTGACCTCATTGATTACCCATACACCAGTTCTGCTGCCATCATCCAAGATCGCGCCCACAGGCAAGGCCACGTGCGCGCTCTTGTCAGCATCTCGAACTTTGATTGTCACGGTAGAACCAAGCGGCGCAGATGCAGCCGCAGCTTGAAGAACATAGCGTGCCTCGTAAGTGCGGGTTTGCGGATCAGCCGCGTCAGATATCTGCCTTAATGTGGCATTTCCAATAAGGTTGTCGCTGCCATAAACGCTGGCATCTGCCTCCGACCCTATCTCAGGGCGCATGGTTTCCGGCAACCACACAACGGCTTCGCGTGGTCCTGCCTCAGCAAGCTGCACAACAGTTTGGCCCGCTGATACGACCTGACCGGGTTCACCAAGCGCATCGACGACTGTTCCGTCGGCATCGGCAATCAGGACAGCATAGGTCGCTTCATTTTCTGCAACCTTGGCGTCGGCTTCGGCCGCAGCAAGCTGTGCAACAGCAGTATCAAGAGTGGTTTTCGCCTGTTCGTATCGCTGCGGCGTCGCCGCCAATCCATTCCTGACCAGTGCAGCATAACGCTTTTCATCCGCTTGTGCCTGCACTAGCACAGAACGTGCTGCATATACCGCGTTGCGTTTCGCTGTGAGCGCGAGTTGAAGGTTCGTTTCATCGATACGCATCAAGGGCTGATTTTTTTTAACCTGCTGCCCCGTGTCGACCATCCGTTCGACAATTTTTCCAGGAACCCGAAAGCCTAGATTACTCTGTACCCTTGATGCGACCGTGCCGGTGAACGCCCGTTCTGCGACATCCGTTTTTGTGATCTTAGCAACTCTCACCAGTGGCGTCGCGGTCCTTGGATCAGCCGCTGCGGCTTCCCGCTTTGGTACTTCCATAATTACAAAAACGGCCGCCGCGGTGGCGGTAACCACCGTCAGACCCGCAATGGCCCAAACTTGTTTGCGTTTCATTTGAATTCTCTCTTGACCGGCGATGCATAAGATTTAGATTGCGATCTAACTCTATTTTTATTATAGATGTCAAATGAAATCTATCAGGAGGTCCACATGAGAGTGAGCCGGGCACAGGCTGAAGAAAATCGCGAGACGGTCATCAACGTCGCAAGCCGTCTTTTTCGTGAAAACGGTTTCGACGGGATCGGTCTTAAGGACCTAATGAAGGGGGCGGGCCTCACCCAGGGAGGCTTCTACAAGCAATTCGCGTCAAAGGATGACCTCATAGCACTCGCGTCACGGCGCGCGCTTGAAAGCGCAACAAGACGATGGTCAGATGCCGCCGCAGACAGTTCCGATCCCTTGGAAGCCATCTTGGCCTTCTATCTTTCTCCGGATCACCGGAGAGAAAAGGCAGAAGGCTGTCCTTTGGTAGCACTGGGATCGGATGCGGCACGGCTAAGTGCTGAAGTGCGGCGTCCGTTTGAGGATGGTATCAATGCTCATTTTGAAGTGCTCGATGAATTGACGGACAATACCAAGGGGACTGCTCCCAGCAGCAAGGCTATGGCCATACTCTCGCTCATGGTGGGCGCGGTCACTTTATCCCGCATTATGGAGGACAAGACCTTGTCGCAGAGCATCCTAGACGCTGCAACTGATGAAGTCAGACGTATTGCGCACAGCGATAATGTTGCTTGAGCAGTTTTGCCGGTCGCAGTGCCTACATCAAGCTAACTATTTAAGCGAAGACAGGTGAAAAACATGCGTCGTGTTGTTGTCACAGGTATGGGAGCGGTCAGCCCCCTCGGAACGAATGTCGACATATCATGGTCACGACTGCTTGCGGGCCAAAGTGGTATTCGACGACTAGGTGACGATATCGTAGGGGATCTACCTGCGAAAGTGGGCGGTGTGGTCCCATCTATCGACGAAGACCCAATAGGAGGCTTCGATCCGAATAACATCTTAGCGCCAAAGGATCAGCGCAAGGTCGATCGATTCATCATTTTCGCACTGGCGGCTGCTGAAGAAGCTCTCGCTCAGGCAAACTGGCGGCCGACTTCAAATGAAGAAAGGCTTCGAACCGCAACTATCATCGCGTCTGGTATTGGTGGCTTTCCCGCAATTACCGAAGCGGTCCGCACTGTTGATCAACGCGGCGCCCGCCGTCTCTCACCCTTCACAATACCATCATTCCTCGTCAATCTCGCCGCAGGACAGGTCTCAATCCGCCACGGATTCAAAGGCCCGCTCGGTGCGCCGGTTACCGCATGCGCTGCCGGCGTTCAGGCCATCGGCGACGCTACACGGCTCATCCGGGCAAACGAAGCAGACATTGCGGTGTGCGGTGGAACTGAAGCCTGCATGAACAATGTGAGCCTGGGCGGCTTTGCTGCGGCGAGGTCGCTTTCGACCCGCTTTAACGAAACGCCGGACCAAGCATCGCGGCCCTTCGACGCCTCGCGTGACGGTTTCGTCATGGGAGAAGGAGCGGGCATACTGGTCATTGAATCGCTCAGCCATGCGCTTGCGCGCGGCGCCACGCCGCTTGCCGAAATCGTCGGATATGGCACGACAGCCGATGCGCATCATATCACCTCCGGCCCAGAGGACGGCAACGGCGCGCGCCGAGCCATGGAAATTGCCATCGCGCAAGCCGGAGTTTCTGCGCGTGAGATTGGTCATCTGAACGCTCATGCGACGTCCACGCCGGTCGGGGATTTAGGAGAGATTAGGGCCATCAAGAGTGTGTTTGGCTCCGAGCGTTCAGTTGCTGTCAGCGGCACTAAGTCGGCGACGGGACACTTGCTGGGTGCTGCAGGCGGACTGGAAGCCATCTTCACGATTTTGGCGCTTCAGAAACAGATCGCACCACCGACCTTGAACCTTAACGACCCCGATCATGAAGCCGACGGCATCGATTTTGTTGCGATGAATACGCGATCGCTGAACACTGAATTCGCCATATCAAACGGCTTTGGTTTTGGCGGCATCAATGCAAGCGCAATTTTTCGACGGTGGAACTAATAGGCTGTTGAGCACCGCGCGTCCGCACGATCTCACCCACTAATGAGACTCGACAAAGCGGTATAACCGAAGGTTGGAAGCTGGAAATGCCCTATTATGCGAAGGCGGTTTTATTTCAGCAATCAGCTCTTGGCTTAGATAGTGGGTGAGCTAAGGTCAGCGCTGTTAAATAAAGGGCAGCACTATCATCGGTGGGGAGACGCAAAGGGCACGGGCTGACAGCCTAAGATGAGGCGGCTTATAGAAAGTTGAAATGCCATTCGAATAGCCTGAATGAAAGGATAAAGCGGTTGTCGACCGATGTGATTGCCAGTCAGAAAATGCAACAGCATCGTTGATTCAGAGGTTGCTCGCCTGGAAAAGCTATATCGACGCCCCGTGTTTAAATGAACCGTGCGGCCACCATAGTCTTGTCCCATGATATGTTAGCTAACGTTATTTTCTTTTGAGACTAATACGACCGTAAATCCATTCCGGTCTCTCAACAGACGTCGAGCTATGGAGATCCGCCAATACACAATCTCTTACCTCTTGCGGCATGTGTGCAGCCCGTGGATGTTGTCCCTGTCGGCTTATGTGTATAAGGAGCTGTTCACAGAGCGCCATTGTCTCTCCATCTGCATTGAGCAATCTCATGAACACATGCATACATTTGTGATCAGCATCCAGAACAGTTAGTTCCACACTCAACGCTTCACCGACATGGCACTCTTTCAAGTACCCGATGCGGCTATCGAGTGTGTAAAGCGTGGCATTGTTCGCCTCGCGATAGGTGGCGGTGATCCCGATCCGCCCCATATACGCTGTTGCAGCGTCGGAGAAGACAATGCCATAGGCATAATCCCCCATGTGGCCATTATAGTCGATCCAGCTTGGTGAGACAGTTGTGTGATAGATAGACAAAGCCCCGCCCATTCTCATTTCCTCCGGTTAAACCATGCATAGAACTCGCCTACGATGCCTTTACGGAAGAGCAGAACGCAGGCCATGAAGATGACGCCGGTGACAATTGTCACGGGGAAGTCTGAGGTTGCAAGGTAGTTCTGCAGAGCCACCACAAAGGCTGCACCGACGATCGGGCCGATCAGTGTCCCGATGCCGCCGAGCAGAGTCATGAGGATCACTTCGCCCGACATCTGCCAGCCCACATCGGTCAGCGTCGCAAACTGGAAGACGAGCGCCTTCATACCGCCTGCAAGACCCGCAAGCGCTGCCGACATCACAAAAGCTGCGAGCTTGTAGTGATTGACGGAATAGCCCAATGATACTGCACGGCTTTCATTTTCACGCACGGATTTGAGGATCATGCCGAAGGGCGAGTTGATGATGCGCCAGATCGCAAAGACCCCGACTACAAACACTGCCAGCACAAAATAATACATATTCATCGGCTGGTTGAGATCGATGATGCCGAAGAGATAGCCGCGCGGCACGCCCTGCAATCCGTCCTCGCCATGGGTGAAGGCTGCTTGCAGGCAGAAGAAGAAGAACATCTGTGCCAGCGCCAGAGTGATCATCGTTGAATAAATGCCCTGACGACGAATGGCGAGATAGCCGATCACAAGACCGAGTGCTGCGGCGGTTAACATGCCAAGCAGGATGCCAATCTCAGGCGTCACGCCCCATACCTTGACGGCATGGGCCGTCACATAGGCCGCACCGCCAAAGAAGGCTGCATGGCCAAACGACAGAATGCCGGTATAGCCGAGCAGCAGGTTGAAGGCCGATGCAAACAGCGCAAAGCACAGCATCTTCATCAGGAAAATCGGGTAGACCATGAAGGGCGCTGCGATTAATCCGATAACGGCGATGACCAGGATGACAGCAGAAAGGCTGTTGAGAGCAGGTGCCTTAGCTTCGTGCGGCACTGTCGTTGCTTTAAGAGCGGTATCAGCCATATCAGGCCTCCTTCCCGAACAGTCCGGCGGGTCGCACCAGAAGGACGATAGCCATGATAACGAAGATGACGATGCTGGAAGCTTCCGGGTAGAAGACCTTGGTCAGACCTTCGGCCAGCCCCAGCACATAGCCGGTGATGATGGCGCCTAAGATTGACCCCATGCCGCCGACGACCACCACGGCAAAGACCACGATGATGATGTTGGACCCCATCAACGGGCTGACCTGATAGATGGGAGCTGCCAGAATGCCGGCAAAACCTGCAAGAGCTGCGCCCAGAGCATAGGTGAAGGTGAGGAGCAGCGGCACATTGATGCCGAAGGCTTTCACAAGGGTCGGGTTTTCAGTGGCAGCACGCAAGTAAGCGCCAAGCTTGGTCTTTTCGATCAGCAACCATGTGCCGATGCAGACGATGAGTGAGGCGACGACCACCCAGGCGCGATAGTTGGGCAGGAACATGAAACCGAGATTGCTGCCACCTGCAAGCGATGGCGGGACGGCATAAGGCTGACCGGCAGCGCCATAATAATAGCGGAACGTGCCTTCGATCACGAGTGCTAAGCCAAAGGTGAAGAGCAGGCCATAGAGCGGGTCGAGATTATAGAGCCTCGAAAGCGCTACGCGTTCGATGATCGCGCCGCCGAGGCCCACGATCAGCGGAGCGAGAATAAGGGCTGGCCAATAGCCGATGCCGAGCGTGCTCAACAACAGATAGCCGACAAAAGCGCCGAGCATATATTGTGCACCATGGGCAAAGTTGATGATGCGCAGAAGGCCGAAGATAATGGCAAGGCCAAGGCTCAACATGGCATAGAAAGAACCGTTGATCAGGCCGACGAGCAATTGCCCGAGAAGCGCCTGCAAAGGGATGCCGAAAATCATTGTCATTGTTTCAGACCCCCAATGCTTCATTCAGCTCTGCCATGCGGGCAGGCAGTTCAGTTGTTGGGAAGTTTTCCGTTACCACGCCATGATCCATCAGATAGAAGCGATCAGCGATCTTGGCGGCAAAGCGGAAATTCTGTTCGACAAGAAGCACGGTCATGCCGCGTTTTTTCAGCTCTACCAGCACATCACCGATACGCTGGATGACAACGGGCGCTAGGCCCTCCGTTGGCTCATCAAGCAACAGAACTTTAACGCCAGTACGCAAGATCCGCGCAATCGCCAGCATCTGCTGTTCGCCGCCCGACAGCTTGGTGCCGGGACTGTTGCGGCGCTCGTAGAGATTGGGGAAGAGTTCGTAAATCTCATCGAGCGACATTGCCCCGCCACCTTTGGCAACAACCGGTGGAAGCAGCAGATTTTCATGCACATTGAGCGTCGCGAAGATACCGCGCTCTTCTGGCACAAAGCCAAGCCCTGTCCGGGCAATGCGATGTAGCGGCACGCGCAAAAGGTCTTTACCATCAAGCGTGATCGTACCCGTTCGCTTGCGAATGATACCCATAATGGCGCGCAGAGTTGTGGTCTTGCCGACGCCATTGCGGCCAATCAGCGTGATTGTCTCGCCGGGCCAGATGTCGAGGTCGACGCCGTGCAGGGCATGGCTTTCGCCATACCAGGCATTGAGCCCGCGCACGGATAGCAAGGGTTGGCCTCTATTCATGTTCGGTTCCCATATAAGCGGTGCGCACGCGCTCGTCTTTGGAGACGATGGCATAATTGCCCGACGCGAGAATCTCGCCGCGTTGCAGCACCGTGACGTGATGGGCGATATCGGCCACCACTTTGAGATTGTGTTCGACCATCAGCACCGCACGATCCCTGGCCACATCGGTGATGAGGGCTGCAATGATGTGCACGTCTTCGTGCCCCATACCGGCCATCGGCTCATCAAGCAGCAGCACTTTTGGGTCGAGTGCCAGTGTGGTGGCAATTTCGAGCGCACGCTTGCGGCCATAAGACAGATCAGCCGCCAGAGCATGACGGGCATCAGCCAGACCGACGCGCTCCAGAAGCTCAATCGCTTTTGCGTCAAGCTGATCGAGTGCGGACAACGAACGCCAGAACTGCGTTGCAAGACCGCTGGGGCGTTGCAGGGCGACTTTCACATTTTCCAGCACCGTCAGATGGGGGAAGGTGGCCGAAATCTGAAATGAGCGCACCAGCCCCATGCGTGCAACCTTGGCCGGATCAGTTTTGGTGATGTTCTCACCAAGCAGTGTGATCTCGCCGCTTGTCGGCTGGAGAAATTTTGTAAGCAGGTTGAAGACGGTCGTCTTGCCTGCGCCATTGGGGCCAATCAGCGCATGAACCCGCGCATGATCCACATCAAGATCGACATTCTTTACTGCATGAAAGCCGCCAAATGATTTGCCGAGCCCACGTGCCGACAGAACCGTCTGCGTGCTTGTTTGCGCCACATCTGGCCCTGCTTCACGCAGGGCCGTAACGGTTTGAGTGTTATTCGCCATTAAATTACACCCTTACTGCGTGACCAGAGGGCAGCCGCCTTTATCAAGCGGACGGAACGCTTCATCGCCTGGAATCGTTTTGAGGACCTTGTAATAGTCCCATGGACCTGTGGACTCTTCGGGTGTCTTGACCTGCACCAGATACATGTCATGCACCATGCGACCATCTGCACGCAGTTTTGCATTGCGGGCGAAAAAATCATTGATGTCCATGTCGCGCATCTGATCGAGAACAGCTTTACCGCCCGTTGACTTCGCAGCCTCTGAAGCTTTGAGGAAGTTCATAACGGAAGAATAGACACCGGCATGAACCATGGTCGGCATCTTACCGCCCATACGCTCGCCAAAGCGCTTTGACCATTCGCGGGTCTGGTCATCATAATCCCAGTAAAATCCGGTCGTCAGTGTAAGCCCCTGAGCCGTTTCCAGACCGACACTGTGAATATCAGAAAGGAACAACAGCATACCCGCAATACGCTGGCCGCTTTGCGTAATGCCGTATTCATTGGCCTGCTTCAGTGCAGTCATTGTGTCGCCAGATGAGTTTGCGAGCGCAATTACGTCGGCACCCGATGCCTGTGCCTGCAACAGAAATGAAGAGAAATCGGTCGTTTCGCGCGGATGGCGTACAGAGCCTACAACTTCCCCGCCGCTTGCTTTGACAGCCTCAGCTGTGTCACGCTCAAGAGCATGGCCGAATGTGTAATCAACGGTAATAAAATACCATTTTTTTCCGCCCTCCTGCGTAACAGCCCGACCAGTACCATTTGCCAGTGCATAGGTGTCCCATGTCCACTGCGCGGTGGTTGGCGAACAGGCCTCACCCGTCAGGTCAGATGACCCGGCGGTGGAAGCAAGAAAGGCAATATCCTTGTCACGGGTGATTTCCTGCACGGCCATCGCCACGGAAGACGTCGGCACATCGATTATGGCCTTGACGTTCTGCTCATCAATCCAGCGACGAGCAAGCGTCGAACCAATATCTGGCTTATTCTGGTGATCGCCGACGATCACTTCAATCGTCTCACCATTCAGCTTACCGCCAAAATCTTCGACCGCCATTTTCGCGGCGACTACTGAACCCTCTCCTGCGAGATCAAAATTCATGCCCGACATATCTGTCAGAACGCCAAGCCGCACCGGCTCAGAAAACGCCGGACTTGCACTGATCATTGCCGCCAGAGCAGCTGTCGCTATGAATGCTTTCATTTGAGTGTCTCCTCCACACTTTTATCGATCAGCTTGCCTCGCTGACCGTCTCCCCAATTATTTTTGCCAACAAAAACTGATCCGCTTCATAGCCACTCGCCCAATTGGTGCGATATCTGGAATCGATTGCCTGCTTGGACATACGCAACGCCAATGGCGGGCACTCAAGGATCGTTGCAGCCAAAGTTTTCGCCGCAGACAATGCGGCTCCATCCGGTGCCATCTCATCGCACAAACCAAGGGACAACGCGTTTTCACCCGGAACGCGCTCGCCGGTAAACAGCAGTCGTTTGGTTTTTGAAGGCCCAACAAGTCCGCTCAGCAGTGGCAGGCCACCCCAACCCAGCGTCATGCCAAGACGCACTTCTGGGAACTGAAAAAAAGCACTTTCCGCCATAATACGAAAATCAGCAGCAAGCGCCAGAATGCCGCCACCGCCAACTGCCGGACCTTCCACCGCGGCAATAGTCACCTGTGGCAGACTGCGCCATCGCTCGCACATGCGCCCACCCTGAGCCATCGCATTATGACGGGTGACGACATCCGCCTCGCGACGCCAGAGCAAATCATCCTTCAGATCCACACCTCCGGAAAAACGCGACTGCGTTCCGCTGAGGATAACGACCTGAACCCCAACATCCGCTGAAAGTTCGTCTGCGGCCGCAATCAGCGCATTGATAGCTTCATCATTCAGCGCATTGGCCTTCGCCCCGCGATCATAAATAACGACAGCGAGGGGGCCTTCGCGCTGGATGTCCACAATGGCCATTTCCATCCTCCCAGATGTTTTCGCTTTGACATACTACCGAGTATGTTGCATATTCCAAATGGGTTTGCAACTGCCCTCTTTTGAAGGTCTAGTTGCTGCCGGGGTAGGAGGAATTCAGAATATGACGCCAGACCAGCGCGCGCTTAACCGTAACCATTCCGTATTACGGTATCTTCTCGATCAATATGCAGCGGAGCGTCCCACGGCACCCTTCGTGCATTTTTGGCCATCCACAGAATGGAACTACAAGACGACCCGAGACCGCGTTCGCCAGCGTGCGGCTACACTGCAATCCCATGGCGTGAGACGCGGCGATCATGTCCTTTGCTTTATGGGCAACGGCCCGGACCTGCTCACGACCTGGTTTGCTATCAACTATATTGGTGCAGTCTATGTGCCAATTAATACCGCCGCCCTCGGACGCCCGCTGGAACATATTCTGGACGACGCGGACGCGCCGCTCATGGTCGCACATGTCGACCTCGTGGAACGTTTGCGAGACATCGCTCCGGGCAAGCTGCGTAAAGTTCTGGTGGTCGAGGGCACAGTTGACTGCGCAGTCGCTGGCGTTGAAACCCTGCCTCTGATCGATGTTGAAACCGTCAGCGAGACCGAACTTGTTCTCGACACGCCGATTGAGCCGTGGGACACGCTCGCGATCATGTACACTTCTGGTACGACTGGCAATGCCAAGGGCGTCGTGACCTCTTATGTGCAGCTTTATACGATGGGTCCAGACGCCTTCGATTGCGTCGACGAAACGGATCGTTGCATGATCTGCGGGCCGATCTTCCATTGCGGCTCCACGCTCTATGTCTATGCGATGTTGGCACGCGGACTGTCGATTGGCATGATGCGCGAATTCAAAACGCAGCATTTCTGGCAAGCGGTGCAGGAAACGAACTCGACCTACTGCCTGTTGCTCGGCGTCATGGCGAGTTTCCTTCTGAAACAACCCGTTTCACCGGATGATCGCAACCACCCGCTGCGCCGCGCCTTCATTACCCCGTTCGGTGAGGATGGTCCGTTGTTCGCCGAAAGATTTGGTGTGGAGGCCTGGACCATCTACAACATGACCGAAATCGCCAGCCCGCTTGTTGCGGGACCCGGCATCACGCAAAAGGGAATCGCCGGAAAGCCGCGCCCTTGGTATCAGTTGCGTGTCGTTGACGAAAACGACATCGAAGTGCCGGATGGCATGGCAGGCGAACTGATCATTCGCTCTGACCGCCCCTGGGCTTTGATGAAAGGCTATTACAACAATCCGAAAGCCACCGCGGAAACCATGCGCAATGGCTGGTTTCACACCGGAGACAGTTTTCGCAAGGATGAAAACGGCGTTTATTTCTTCGTTGATCGTCTGAAAGACGTCATTCGGCGGCGCGGCGAAAATATCTCGTCCTTCGCCTTGGAAGCCGAAGTGCTTTTCCACGACACCGTCAAAGAATGCGCAGCTATCGCAGTACCAAGTGAATTGAGCGAGGATGAAGTCCTGATCGCCGTGACGCCCGTGGAAGGACAGGAAATTGTTGCCGAGGAACTACTGGATTTTCTCGCAGGTCGTCTGCCCCGCTTTATGGTGCCGCGCTATGTGCGGATTTTGGGATCTCTTCCAAAGACGTCCAGCGGTAAAATCCAGAAACATATTTTGCGCAGTGAAGGGGTTACCGGAAACACGATCGATCGCGAGCTGAAGGTGAAGCGCGCAAGTTGATTTGTAGAAGCTCGACACCGATAAATCGAAAGAACTGAACACATGGAAAATTTCGTTTTCAATACAACGCCATCCATCGTGCTACAGACCGGTGGTCTGGCGAAGATCGCCGATATTGCCGGGCACCTGTTGGGCAAGCGCGTTGTGATTGTGACCGACAAGGGATTGCGCAAGCTCGGACTTCTGGCCCCTGCAATAAATACGCTGGAACAAGCAGACATTGCCGTTTCGATCTTTGACGACGTGCAGGTTGACCCGCCAGAGGGCAATGTTCTCGCGCTGAAAGATCACATCCTGGCGCATGAAGCGACAGGTGTCCTCGCCATTGGCGGCGGCTCCTCGATGGATGTTGCAAAGGTTGCAGCCCTGATCGCAAAGAGCGGCGAAGCGCTCAACGACATTTACGGCGTCAACATTGCGCGTGGCCCGCGCCTGCCGCTCGTTCTGGTGCCGACAACAGCGGGAACAGGGTCGGAAGTCACACCGATATCGATTATCACCACGGGAGCATCGGAAAAGAAGGGCGTCGTTTCTCCGCTTCTGCTGCCGGACATGGCAGTGCTTGATGCGGATTTGACCGTAGGTCTGCCAGCAGCGGTAACCGCCGCGACCGGCATCGATGCGATGGTGCACGCCATTGAGGCCTATGCGTCAGCGTCTGCCAACAACAATCCCCTGTCGCGCTCATTGGCGCGCAACGCCCTGCAACTGCTCGGCTCCAATATCCGCACTGCAGTCTTTGAAGGCCAGAACCGTGATGCACGGGCTGCCATGCTGCTTGGCTCATTGCTTGCCGGTCAGGCTTTTGCCAATTCTCCGGTGGCTGCGGTTCATGCGCTCGCCTACCCGATTGGCGGGCATTTCCATGTGCCGCACGGCTTGTCCAATGCACTCGTGCTCACGCATGTGCTGCGCTTCAACCTGCCGGAAGCAAGCCATATCTACGCGGAAATCGCAGCGGATGTTTTCCCCGAACTTGCCGGCATATCGGCAGAAAAACGCGCTGAAGCCTTTGTCGAAAAACTGGCAGATCTCAGCCGCGAGCTTGGCGTGCCACAAACATTACGCGAGGTGAATATTGCGGAAGGCGATCTGCCTCTCCTTGCGCGCGACGCCATGAAACAGACCCGCCTTCTGGTCAACAATCCTCGCAAGGTAACCGAGGCGGATGCTCTGGCGATTTACAGCGCCGCATATTGATATCACCGCTGTTGGTGTCATAAAAAAGGCCGGTTAAACCGGCCTTTTTCGTGTCTATCAGCAAATCTCGAACAAGCCTGCCGCGCCCATGCCGCCGCCAACGCACATAGTCACCACCACATAACGTCCATTGCGCCGCTTGCCTTCGATGAGGGCGTGCCCGGTCATTCGCGCGCCCGACATTCCATAGGGATGGCCTATCGAAATAGCACCGCCATTGACATTGAGCTTGTCATTATCGATGCCGAGCTTGTCGCGGCAATAAAGCACCTGCGCTGCGAAGGCCTCATTCAACTCCCACAGATCGATATCATCGACCGTCAAGCCATGCTGTTTGAGCAGTTTTGGCACGGCATAAACCGGACCAATGCCCATCTCGTCAGGCTCACAACCGGCAACCGCCATCCCGCGATAAATACCGAGCGGAGAAAGGCCCCGCTTTTCCGCTTCCTTCGCTTCCATCAGCACGGAAGCGGAAGCCCCGTCCGACAACTGTGAGGCGTTACCAGCGGTAATAAAGCTACCCCGAGCTACAGTCTGGCCACCAGCAAAAACAGGCTTCAATCCGCGCAAGCCATCCAGTGTAGTTTCGGGACGATTGCCTTCATCCATGGCCAGCTCGACGCTTTTCGAAGATATCTCGCCTGTGACCTTGTCCTTGATCAGCATAGTGGATTGAAGCGGTACAATCTCGGCGTTCAACCGGCCCGCTGCCTGAGCGGCTGCCGTGCGCTGCTGCGATTGAAGCCCATATTCGTCCTGCGCCTCACGCGAGACGCCATAACGCGCCGAAACGATCTCGGCCGTCTCAATCATGCTCATATAGGTGGCGGGCAGATGCTCGTTTAGCCAGGGATCGCGCCAGCGATAGACATTCATATGATCGTTCTGCACCAGCGATATCTGCTCCACGCCACCGCCAATGGCAATCGTCATACCATCGCCGGTGATCTGTTTGGCGGCTGTTGCGATAGCCATCAGCCCCGATGCGCATTGACGATCCATCGACTGGCCCGGAACTGAAACTGGAAGGCCAGCCCGCAACAAGGACGTGCGGGCGATATTCATGTGGGTCGTGCCTTGCTGAAGCGCAGCACCGAGGACGACGTCCTCTACTTCCGCGCCATCGATGCCAGCCCGCTTGACCGCAGCGGCAATCGCGTGGCCCGCCAGCGCTGGCGCAGTCGTGTCGTTGAAGGCTCCGCGATAGGCTTTGCCAATCGGCGTGCGCGCAGTTGATACGATTACAGCTTCTCTCATCAGAGCTCCTCCACTGGCGCTGGAACGTAAAGCCTTTCGGCTAGTTCTCTCAGTTCCGGAGTAAGCGGAACAGGCCGTCGCGTGTCTCGGTCTACATAGACATGCACATATTCACTTATTGCAGCGGTCAGCTCTTCGCCATCCTTGAAGATACCAAACCCCCACAGCAGACTGGTATTGCCGACATGCTCGACACGAACCCCAACGACGACATTGTCAGGGTAGGAAATCTCGGAAAAATAATTCGTTGAATTGCGTGCAACGATACCAATGGGGGTGGAACCATTCAACTCCAGAGCGCCAGACGCAATAAGCGACCGGTTCAATGCTGCATCGCAATATTGCATATAGACGACATTGTTGACGTGGCCATAAATGTCCATATCGCTCCAGCGCGTCTGCATCTCGTAGAACTCCCGATAGGCTGACCGTGGTTCAGCCTTCGGGCGGGCTTTGGAGGCCGTCATTCGATAACCTCATTAGCGCGCGACGTTGCGATGATGCGATCCACATGCGCCAACCCGGCGTCGGTCTCGATGAAATTGCACATGTCATCGATCTTTGTGAAAGCAGCGGCAACGGCTTCAGGTGTTCGCTCGCCCTTCGGCAGATAAACGCCTTCGCTTTCCACAATCGCCATGCGAGCAACCGTACCTGCACCGGTCAAAAGAACAGTACGGCTTGGCGCTTGCTCGCTTACGAGGAAGAGTGCAGCAGGAACGACGTTTTCGGGTGCGAGGCGCACCAGCATTTCCTCGTCCAGAACATCACCGGTCATGCGTGTTGCCGCCGTCGGCGCTATCGCATTAACGTGAATGTCGTATTTGTCGCCCTCAAAATGCAGCACATTCATCAGGCCGACGAGTCCCGCCTTGGCGGCACCGTAGTTGGATTGACCGAAATTGCCGTAAACGCCCGACGTGGAAGTTGTCATCAAGATGCGGCCATAGTTCTGGCCTTTCATGACGTCCCACACAGCACGACTGGCATTGGCCGAGCCAATGAGATGGACGTCGACCACAGCGCGAAAATCGGCCATTTCCATCTTGGCGAAGCTCTTATCGCGCAAGATACCAGCATTGTTGATGAGAATATCGATGCGGCCGAATTCTTCAAATGTGCGCTTGGCCAGCGCCTGCATGTCGTCGAATTTCGTGACGTTACCCGCATCGGCGATAGCCACGCCGCCCTTGGCGCGAATTTCTGCGACCACCTTTTCCGCTGCTTCAGACGCGCCGCCTGCTCCATCCCGGCTGCCGCCGAAATCATTGACGACAACCTTCGCGCCGCGTGCTGCCAGTTCAAGCGCATAAGCGCGTCCAAGTCCCCCGCCTGCGCCTGTTACGATTGCAACGCGATTTTCAAAAGAAATGGTCATAATATGATCCTCAACCTACGGTCAGAATAAGCCAGTCAGCGGCGAGCGCAGGCTTGGTTTCGTCTTTGATTTCAATAGTCGCGGCAAGGGTCTGGAGCTGGCCGTTTCCCTTCGCCTGCACCGATTTCGAACGGAACGCACCGCGGATGGAAGAACCCACCTTCACCGGCGCGAGAAAACGGACCTTGTCGAAACCATAATTGATTTCGACCGCACCTGCGCCAGTTACCGGCAATACTTCGCGGCTGAGTTTGGTCAGCAAGCCAAGGACAAGAAAGCCATGTGCTATAGTACTGCCGAAGATACTTTCGCTTGCTGCTCGCGCCGGGTCCGTGTGAATGAACTGATGATCATCGATGACATCGGCGAACCGATCCACCAACTGTTGATCGATCTTAATCCAATCCGAATACAGCGCCTGGCTCTCCGTGCCAGCATGAGGTACATACGCAGCAGAATTAGGGTTTATTTCCAAAATTATATCCTCCAAGCGCCGAAAAATGGACAGCGGCCGCACTAATCAACAACATACTCAGTAGTATGCACTTGAACATGTCTTTGTCTAGTGGCATTCTACCATCGAAATTTGCTAGGATCGGTTGCCGCTTATCTATGCATAAATCGGAGTAGCAGATGGTTGAGAGCCGCCGAAATAACCGAACGGACAGTACTGGGAATGTCGTAATACTGGAAACAGCCGCTCAGTGCTTCATGGAGCAAGGCTTCTCCACAACAAGCATTGATGATGTGGCGCGCAGGATGGGTTCTACGAAAGGGCGCATTTATCACTACTACTCATCGAAGACGGATTTGTTCTTCGACGTGCATCGAGAAGGTATGGATCGACTGTTCAAGGCTGTCGAACCGGTCATGACCATGAACGGCTCAGGCCTGCACCGACTTGAAGAAATGCTCATGGCGCATGCGCTCGCCATGATGACCAACGTCGCTTTCGAAGCCGTGGTGGTACAGGGCGTCCATATGCACAAGCTGGCGGCAACCACGCCAGATCAGCGCCGCACACTCAACGACCTTATTTCCATCCGACGCCGGTTCGAAGATTTGTTTAAGCAGATTATTCGTGACGGGATCGATGACGGCAGCATTCGGGAGGTTGATGTGTCGATAGCTGCCAAAGCCGTACTCGGCGCAATCAACTGGTTGTCCATCTGGTATCAACCGAGAAGCGCTGAAACTGAGAGCGACAAAATTGCTTTAGCCAAAGAGATCGTGAATATCCAAATAAATGGACTTCGTCGATCCAACTAAGTATTGCGACAACGAAACAAGCAGGCCCCCCAAGCTTGATAAGTCAGAGCAGGCGCAGCGCTTTCAGTTCCGTAGATGAGCACGTGGGTAATCTTGATCGTAACAAGTGCGGATCGATCCATCTGAGTGCCAGTCAAGATTGTTGGTTCCGACCCAAAACCGGCGAACCACAGTGCCAAATGGGTAGAAAAAAATGAATTGCAAAAAATGAGCTTCGAGGTGACCTTGTCGAAGGAATGATGCACTTGAGGTAGCTTCTCCCATGCCAGCGTTTCGTTTCAACCCACGGCCAGATCGCCAATCTCTTTCTTCTCCATCGCAAAAATCTCACTGCCGCCGACCACCGTCAACTCCGCTCCCAAGCCGCCGCGATATGGCGTGATATCGCATTGTCCGGCACCGCCTGAAAATTCCGCCTAAGCGCACTCAATATGTCGAAGATCCGTTTAGACGACGCCACCCGCGGCGCGTCTAAATCTGATTGAACACACCTTCTGATAGTTTAACGGGAGACCTATAAGTTTCTGCTGCCAGCGAAGAAAACGACTCAAGAAGAATTTCCGCAGTTTGGTTTAGATGCTCCCGCATTCGTTGTTCGGCAACCAGTGTATCGCGAGCAATGATAGCCTTTGCGAGTTGTCGATGCTCTGAAAGGCCGTTTCCACGGCTCGGCTTTAATGGTGCGGAAAGCCGCCGATAACGCTCAGTTCGCTCATATAGCTGTGCTCTAATCTCAAGCATAACGGCATTGTCACACCCGCAGACAAGTGCGTGATGAAACCTTGCATGGGCTGACGCCCACTCTTCCGATAATGTGCTGTTGTCATCACGTTTGAATTCGGGCGTGCGCTCGAGAGCGTGCAAACAGGCGAGGATATTTGCTTCCCATTGTATGTTCCCTTCAACAATAGCACTTCTGATGCAAAAAGTTTCGATCTCAACACGGGACCTCGTCAGATCCAGCAACTCTTTGCTTGTGACAGGAGCTGCCCGAAATCCACGCTGAGGCTCAGAGATAACCCAGCCATCTGACGTCAGCTTGCTTAGAGCCTCCCGGACCGCACCAAGGCGAACATCAAGGAGTTCGACGTAATCGCTGATCTTGACGCGCGCACCAGGATATATGACCGCCCTTATCACATCGCTCCGGATTCGATCGTAAACGATCTGCGATTGGATCTTACCCTGAGGCTTCATTCGCAGGCTCTCTTCTCAAAAGTATGAACTGTTCGGAAGCAATGTCCCGTTCAGCAGATAGTTACCAAGATAACGCGCTTTATAGAACCTCGGATTGTGAGAAATGAGCGTCCGAATGTTGCGCCAATGCCGATCAAGTTGCGAACGAGCCGTTGCAGCAGTCGCGCCACCGACATCCAGCAATGCGGAGCTCGTCTGCTGCGCCACCGCGTCGATCACCACCTTTGACTGAAGAGCGGCCAGCGATGCCTGCATTGCGACGGCCTCGTCGATATCCACGCCACCACCTGAGTTCCAGGCACGATCGAGCACACGCGCCGCTTCCTTGACTGCTGCCGTCGCGACAAATGCGTTTGCGGCAAGCTCTCCGAAACTCTGCTGCACACCTGGATCGTCGCGCGGCAGGTCGGCCAGGCCGTGATAGTAGTTTCTCTTTCGCTGCCGCACGAAATCCGCCGTATCCTCTACCGCTGCCTGAAGAATACCAGCGACGACAGTCGTCAGCCAGAGCTGGTTGAAAGCGCTGCCATATGGCCGGGTCCGGATGGCTCTCGCAGCGCGATTCACTTCCCGGGGTTGGATGAACACGTCGGTATAGCGCGTCGTGCCGGATCCGCTCAGGCGCTGGCCGATGCCGTCCCAGTCATCGAGATGGCTGATGCCTTCCCGATCTGCCGGAATAGTCACGCTAACGGCTTGTCCTTCGTCGTCGGCGACAGAAACCACCAACCAGTCTGCAAACAAATTGCCGGTGCTATAGGCCTTGTCACCATTGAGAAGATATCCGCCCGGTACCGCCTTCAGCGAGGTCTTGAACGATGCTGTGCCCGCTGGCTGATCGCTGTTCTCATGGAACGAACCGCTGAACAGATTGCCGGACAGTACCAGTTCGAACCATTCCGCATTTCCGTCGATGAGATCCGGCTTGATGATTCCTTCGACCCAGCCGAAATGGTTGCGAAAGGCGTGTGCTACATTCGAATCGGCACGCGCAAGTTCATGCACGAGTTCGAAAAGTTCAGCGATCGAAATACCCCCGCCGCCACGGTTCTTCGGAAGACGAGCCGCTCCGAAACCGATTGCGGCAAGGGCCTTGAAAACAGGCTTCGGGTCGATCCGCTCAGCATCCCGTCTGGCGGATTGCGCCCTCAGATCAGCGACTATCGCTGCAAACTCGGGCGAAGCAGCATCGAAGACCGGCACGTGGGTCTTCGGTTTCACTGCCAAAAGCATTTCATTCATGCCGGCTCTCCAAGGATACCACTATTCCAGCCTTCTGCATCGGGAACGCCGAGTGCGATGAGACCGTTGACGATCACCGCCGTCTCCTCGGCGCCAAGTGTAAGGCGCGGCGCCCGCGGCCTGCCTGCCGGCAAGCCAAAGGCCGACAACGCAGCCTTGATCGGGATCACGGTGCCATAAGGGTGCAGCAATGCCTGCACGGCGACGATCGTCCTGAAAGCTTGCTTCACTTTGGCGAAATCGCCGGCCTGGCAGGCCGCAAAAAGGTGTCGATGCGTGTGAGGAAGCAGGTTGAGCAGCGGACCGTAAGTGCCGGTGGCGCCAAGCGCCAAAACCGAAAGAAGAGGGCCGGCGGTCGGCACTAGCACCGGCAGGTTGCCAGCCACATCCCGGTAAGCAATAAAAACGGATGGATCCGCAGTGCCGATCTCGATGGAGACAATATGTGGATTTTCTGCGATCAGCGCTTTTACTAAACCTGTGGAAGGCGTCGAGCGCAGCCCTTCTTTGCCGACAGCCAGCGTGACCGACACGTCAAGCGCCGAAAGCGTCTCGCGAAGGAAGCCCTCGGCCTCTGCGGCGGTCGGCATATGGCCATGCCCCAGATCCGGCACTGTCAATCGCACCGCGTCGAGGCCAAAATCGGCCACGCTCCGAACTGCCTGAATAAGCTCGCCGCTCGTGCGCGGCTCGAAAGCTGCATATCGCAGCGGTATTTCTGCGCCGAGCGCGTCCCGCGCGATCGCAAACACCTGCCGCCTCTCATCCGAGGAAAGCCCGTTCGCCTCTCCCGAGCCGCTGCCCGCAAGATAGGGAATGCAGCCTGCACCGGCGAGACGACGCAAATGGCCATGCAAGCCCTCTTCATCGATCCACCCACTTGCATCGAAAGGGGTGATGGATACCGCATAGAGTGGGAAACTGGATGATGTCATATCGACTGTCCCGCAACCGAAGCCAGGGGGCGGTTGACTTCCCTGGACCTGAACAAAGGCATGACATTCTCCCCGAACCAATAGCTTTCCTCGATTTTCGGATAGCCGGACAGGATGAAGTGGTCGATGCCGACGGACTGGTATTCCCGAATGCGTTCCGCGATCTGGGCATGGCTGCCGACAAGGGCCGTTGATCCGCCGCCACCACGCAGCAAACCCGTCCCCGCCCAGATATTCGGATGAAGCTGAAGCGAGCGCACATCGAAACGGCCGCTTTCCATCGCGTCGATATCGATCTTGAGATTCTTCTTGGCGTCGATGATGCGTTGCTGGCCGACGGCCTGAGATTTCTCGATACGACCCTGCTGCTTGCGGACGAAATCGAAGTCCATGTTGTAAAGCAACCGCTCTGCTTCGCGCCAGGCCGCATCTTCCGTATCGCGGGTTACGACGTGGATGCGGATGCCGAACTCGATCTCGCGACCCGCCGCACGGGCGCGCTCGCGCATCGCTCCGATCCGCTCACCCGCCATGGCAGGTGGTTCGCCGAACATCAGTTGCACGTCGACATGGCGAGCGGCGACGGCCTGCGCGGCGTGGGAGGCTCCGCCAAAGAATATCTTCGGTCTATGTTCGAGCGGCGTATCGTTTCCACCGTTCTCGAACTTGTAGAACGCGCCGTCGTAGGACTTACCTTTGCCGTCCCAACACAGTTTCAAAACCTGGAGAAACTCGTTGGTTCGCGCATAACGGCTGTCTTTGTCTAGGAAGTCGCCATAGGCACGCTGATCAGTGTCATTGCCGCCGGTGACAATATTGATCGCCAGCCGGTTGTTCGACAATTTCTGAAAGCTTGCTGCCATCTGCGCTGCAAGCGTCGGAAGCAAGTTGCCTGGCCGAAACGCGATCAGGAATTTTATGCGGTCGGTCAATGTTGTCAGCGCCGCCGTCACCAGCCAGGCATCCTCGCACTGATGACCGGTCGGCGCCAGGAGCGACTCGAACCCGTTTCGTTCAGCAGCACGCGCAACATCGGCGAGATAACCTATGTCCGGCGCGCGGTAATTGCTTCCCGACGGCATGACATCGCGGCTGTCGTAGGTCGTGGGCAGAAACCAGTGAAAATGGGGTTCAGACATTCCCGTATCCTTAGAATATGATGGGCATATGCAGTCCCGAACCGGCTGAAGCGTTTCCAGTAGCCGGTTCGCGAATTCTCAAAAAAGGAGAGATTATTTGGCCGCGGCGGTTTCACCCGCCTTGATCACGTCCGTGTAACGGGCGTCAACGAGCGGCGCATAATCGACTTCCCGCGAAAGAAACCCAGCCTTGTAGAGCCTGTCGATCAGCTCCGCCTCCACCTTTACAGCCTCGCCATCCGCAGAGAGCGGAAGGACGACGGTCGCGGCGCCTGCGGCAGCCTTCTTGGCCTGCTCGGGGTTCAGTTGCTGAGCCTTCACATAGGTCTGCGCAATGGCGTCCAGGTGATTGCGACGCCACAAAGAATAGGCAGTCGCACGCTTCAGGAAGTCCCGGATCGCAGCCCCCTTCTTGGCATCCTCGATCGACTTGGTACGTGCCGTGATCGACGTATAGCCAGGGAAGCCAACCTCATCTGCGGAGGCAAGCCATTTCACGGTACCCTTGTCGAGCGCCTCCTGGATCTGCCCCCATTGTACAGTTGCGACATCGACCGCACCGGAAATGACGGAGGCCGGGATAGAATCGGCCGGAATGCGGGTGATTTCAACATCCTTCGCGGTCAGCCCAACCTTCTGCAGGCCGAGAAGCGCGGTCGCAGCACTGTTCCCGCCTTCCTGATAAGCGAAGGTGTGGCCTTTGACCTCCTTGAGATCCTTGATCCCCGTCTTGGCATTGGCGACAATCACATGCGAGGGATAGGCGGCGTTGTCGAGCGGCTTCAACAGGGCGATGTGTTTCAATGGCGCGTTGGTACTCGTCCAGGGCACCTTGTCGAGCGCCGAGGCATTAGGTAGCGAGACATCGCTCAATCCCCAGCTGAGGTCGATCGCACCGGCGCCGAGCGCCTGCATCGTGCCACCCGCGCCGTTCAGGCGTACCCATTCGATCTTGTAAGGTGTGTTCTTGAAATCGTTGGTCAGATCTATCTGAAGGAACTGGACCTCCTGGAAGATGCCGACATTGAGCGTAACACCCGAGAGGTCCGGCTCCTGAGCCGAGGCGAACGAAGGCGCGGCACAGAATGCGGCGCCGGCAACCAGCAATGTTGCAAAATGGCGTCCGATCGAGACAAGCCGGTGCGAGAAATCAGGTTTCATGGTTTTTCCCTGTCAGCTAAATCAGAAAGATTGGTGGAGCGAAATGCGTTGACGCCCAGTTCCGCGAAAAGGCTCTGCCGTATCCCGGCGATGTCGGCCGAGAGCGGATTGCGGTTGCTTGGTAACTTGATATCGATCGAAAAACGGCCGTCCTTGAGTACGACGACCCTGTCGGCAAGACGCAGTGCCTCATCGACATCATGGGTCACGAGAAACACGCCCGGCCTGTGACGAACGAACAGGTCCCGAACGAGATCCTGCATCTTCAGGCGTGTGAGAGCATCAAGGGCGGCGAAGGGTTCGTCGAGCAGCAGCAGACGCGGTTCACGGATGAGGGCACGCGCCAAAGCCACGCGCTGTGCCTCACCTCCCGACAGCGTACCAGGCCAGGCCTCCGCATGGCTCTGAAGGCCGACTTCACGCAATGCGTCCAATGCGCGGGAATACGCCGTACGCGTCCTTGCCACACCGAGCAGCGTATTGCGCCAGACCCGCTGCGAGGGAACGAGCCGCGGCTCCTGAAAAACCACCGAACGCGGTTCGGCGACCCAGGCTTCGCCGTCATCGAACTGATCGAGACCAAGCAGAATGCGCAGAATTGTCGTCTTGCCGGAACCCGACTTTCCGAGAAGCGCCACGAGTTCTCCACGCCTGATCGTCAGGGAAATATCCTTCAGTACCGGTTTTTCACCAAAGGACTTCCACCCCCCGCGGATATCGACGGAAATGTCGTTCGCGGGAGCCGAGGTGACGGCTGTTTCCATTGCGGGCATGCTCACTCTGCGGCCCTTCCGACGATTGTCTTGTGCCAGGGCAGAGCGATCCTCTGGATAGTGCGGATCGTCACATCGACGAAGAGGCCGAAAAAGGCGTAAAGAACGATGATGGCGAGAACGATATCGGTGCGAAGCGCCGCCCGTGGATTGAGCGCCAGATAACCGATGCCAGATCGGGCATTGATCTGTTCGGCGGCAACGAGCGCCAAAAGCGACGACCCCATGGCCCACCGTATGCCGATCAAGATCGTCGGCATTGCCAACGGCAACACGATCTGGGTGGCGATCGCTATGCGGTTCAGACCGAAGACCCGCGCGGCCTCGACGACTTTTGCATCGATATTGCGAACGCCTGCGAAGGTATTCATGTAGACCGGGAACGTGCAAGCCACCGCGATCAACGTGATCTTCGGCTGCTCACCAACCCCGAACCAGACGATGAAGAGCGGTATGAGTGCCAGAAACGGCACCATGCGCAACATTTGCATCAACGCGTCGAATGCCTTTTCGCCGACATTCGAGAGGCCTGCCACAAGACCGAGAGCCAGGCCGGCGGAAGCACCGATCAGGAAACCGGAGGCCGAGCGTTGCGCTGACGCGATCAGGCTTTCCTGCAGGACCCCTGATTCCGTCAGCTCCCAAAGCGCGCGGACAACGGCGACGGGTGAATCCAGGATATCGCGATCGATCAACCCCGCCCCGACGGCGATCTGCCAGACGAGCAATAGAAGTATTGGAGAAAGGAGCCGGGTCGCATTGCCGCCGCCTATCAGAAATGTGCGGCCAACAGTTGCTTTCCGGCGGAGCGGCAAGCGCGTCATTCCGATATGGACCGACGGCTCAACGTTTTCAGCATGAGCCTCGATATCAAGCCTGACGGGGGCATCCGTCTCTCTTTCAAGCAATGCTTGCATGTGCCGCCTCTTGAGTGTGAGCATCGATGTGCGGAGAAAGGCTGAGGTTTTTAGCGCCTAGCCACCGCAGAAATAGTCTATAAAAAATATATATTTTGAAGGGAAATACGCGATGCTAACGTTTTATAATCGCGTGAATGAAGGAAAATTCTTACCAACATTGATCGCCAACCAGCAATGAATTGAGACCGATGCTCATATTCCCGGCACCAGCCCTTCAGCGCATTCTTGCTTGGATAGCCCAACTGGCGAATAGTGGCCTTCGCACGCTTGCCCAGCTTTATATACAGCGCAACTGCTCGCATCCGGTCTTCGTAGGAAGACATGAACTACCTCCTTGATAGTCCAAGTTTTCGTCCGCACCCCCAAGATAAAAATCCGCCGAAATCATCGGCGGATTTATCACTGATTTTAGTTTCTTGCTGCAACGACCACAACTTCAATCAACCGCTTCGGATCGCCAAGATCAGCCACTCCTATGGTAGCGCGGGAGGGTAGATCATCCCCGTCGAGCCATTCAAGCCAGGCTTCGTTCATTTCTTCCTTTTTTGCCATGTCACTCAGATAGATGCGAGCAGAAACAAGCTGCGTTTTATCGGAACCACACTCCGCCAGGACCCCGTCCAGCTTGGCGCATATCTGTTGTGTCTGTTCTTTCATACCGAGCGAAATGTCGGTTGCCGCATGACCGCCCACAAAGATCAAGCCGTTATGTTCAACTGCCGCATGCATGATGCGATGCTTCCGGTAACGAGTTACCATGACTATACCTCTCTTTTAGGTTCATTTATTGGATAGTGAGGATGTTACGCTGGCGCATAAACTCCAAAATCAATGCCAAGTGGTGCATCAGTCAGAAAATCCGCCAGCAACTTGCCCGCAAACGGTCCGATGGTGAGACCTGCGGCACCAAGTCCATTTCCCAGGGTCAGTCCGGCAATACCCGGAACGCGGCCCAGAATGGGCTTCGCGTTTCCGGATGCCGGACGGAAGCCGATCCGCGTCTCGATATGCGTTGCGTTAGCAAGTCCGGGCGCCACCGCGAGCCCGGCATTAAGCACTTCCGCTTCACCACCTGCCGTCACACGGTAGTCAAAACCAGCATTGTCCTCACGCGTTGCGCCAATAACCACGCGGGAATCGTCGAAAGCCAGCAAATAATGGCTCCCCATCGGCAGAAGCACCGGCCAGTTCGAAGTCTGAACACCTGGCAGACGGAGGTGAATGATCTGCCCTTTCTGAGGCTCGACTGGATGGCTAAGGCCAAGCGAGGCTAGAATCTGTGGCGCCCATGCCCCTGCCGTCACAACGATTTCATCGGCCTCACGCAAAGTGCCGTCGCTAGCAATACAGACCGGCTTTCCTTCCCTCAATGAAAGCGTAACGCGGTCCTGACCAACTTTAGCGCCAAGAGAGACGGCAGCGCGCAACATGGCTGCCGCCAACAACCGGGCATCCACACGCGCAGCACCAGGAATGAATATTGCTTCCATCCCCTGCCGCAAGGGTGGAAATTTCGCGCGGGCTGCTGCTGAGCTTAAATGCTCGACCACACCCGCTTCAGGAACATTTGCAACACGATGAGCAATGCGTTGAGCTGCAGCGTCATATTCCTGCCTGTCTTCCGCAACGACCAGTGCGCCAACCTTCCCGTAGCCCAGGTCAGTTTCGCCAAAGGATTTAAGCGCGTCCACCAATGTTGCATAATAGGCAGCACCGGCGGCATACATGTCGTAAAAAGGGCCGTCCTCGAGCTTGGTTGCCCATGGGCACACGATGCCTGCCCCTGCAAGCGTGGCTTTACCTTCATGCTTGGCATCAACAATTTCAACGTTGATACCCTTCCGGGCGAGATGGTAGGCAGTGCTGGCACCTAGTATACCTGCACCGATAATCAGAACTTTCATATTCGCTCCCGTGCAAATGCGCAATTTCAAGCGATTCCCGACAGAACTGTCCGGGAGCCGCCAAAATTTAAATCTAATCAACCGTCACGCCGGAAAACCGGCTCGTACCGAAGATGGCGGGCTCAAAGCCCTTCACATTCTTACTGACCGTTGTCAGCGTATCGGCTCCGCCGAGAATTACCGCAGGCGCTTCCTCATGGAAACGTTTCTGCGCCTTCTCGTAAAGTTCGATGCGTTTCTCCTTGTCGCTAACACGTCCGGCTTCATTCATTAGGCTGATAAATTCCTTGTCACACCAAGCACCCACATTGGATGGGCTTGGCTTGCCTTCGGAATCGCAGATGAAATAATTATTGGGAATCTGGCTTGGGTCCGGGAAGTCATAGATGCCGCCAAACATTGCAACCGGGGCTTCGCCTGCCCGGGCGCGCTGAACATACTCTCCCCATTCATAGGTCACGATTTCAGCCTTAACGCCAATCTTTGCCCAGTCTGCTTGGATCATTTCTGCGGCGCGACGGCCATTTGGCATGTAGGGTCGGTAAACAGGAACAGCCCATACCTGCGTCGAAAATCCATCTGAATAGCCTGCTTCCTTCAGAAGTTCCCTAGCCTTTTCTGGATTATATTCGTGTGGCGGCAAGTCCTTGGCGTGCCCCCACAAGACAGGAGGGATGAGCGCTCCTGTAGCTACACCCATGCCGCTATAGACTGCATCGACAAGCGCTGGCACGTTGATCGCTTCAGCGAGAGCTGTTCGCACGCGCTTATCCTGAAATTTTTCATCGCGAAAATTGAAATCAATGAACCCGGTCGACGCCACCGGGGTTTGTTTGAGATCAAGTGTGTCACTTTTCTCGATCATCTCGCGATCAGCGAGATTGGGGTAGAGTGCTATCTGACATTCACCCGCCAAAGCACGCTGCAGCCGAACTGATGCATCCGTACTGATTGCCATGTTAAGCGCATCGACCATTGGCGTGCGGCTCTTGTCACCGATAGCTGCACCCCATGTCTCTTTGAACGGTATAAGCCGTACGATAGCATCCTGCTGATAGGCTTGCAGGGCAAAAGGGCCGGTCCCAACGGGCTCCATATCAAACGCTTGAGGCGTTCCGGCTTTTAACAAAGTATCCGCGTATTCCGCTGAAGTGATAGCCAGTGATTGGTGCGCCATAATTCCGATGAAAGGGGCCAGCGGCTCCTTCAACGTAAAAGTGACGGTGTCATCATCAATCTTTTTCACCGATTGCAGAATATCGGCAAGCTTGGTGTTGAACGTGACATAGTTGCCGCCATTTATCTTCGCATAAGGATTGTCCGCCTTCATCATCCGATCAAATGTGAAGACCACATCATCAGCGTTGAAATCCCGGCTAGGCGTAAATCCGGCATTGGATTGCCACTTCACTCCTTTGCGAAGTTTAAATGTATAGGACCGTCCGTCATCCGAAACTGCCCAGCTTTCGGCCAGCGACGGCTCAATATCGGAGCTGGTCGCCTTCACGGATACCAGATTGTCGTAAATATTACCGAGAACATTGGACGTGGTGCCGTTGCTGCTCAGTTGTGGATTGAATATCTCTGGCGAACCTTCGACGCAGACCGACAAGATGCCAGCATGGGCTGTTGTCGAAAGCGTCAAAGCCACAAGGGCCGAACCCAGTGTGGCGGCCAAGGCCGAACTACGGATCAATGTCATGCTCATTCCCCTTTTTGGAACAAATCGCGTCAGCGATCAGTCCGTCTTGTTTTCAAGGAGAAAAGCGAGCCGGGACATAATTGTCAAATATCAAATTATCCTATCATTATAACCAAAACTCATATTGTCGATTCCTGATGAGAGTATCTATATGAACATCCGCCAGCTGGAAGCATTCCACAACACAATCGAAACCGGATCGGTGACACACGCTGCGGAACGTATGCGAATATCGCAGCCAGCCGTCAGCAAGCTGCTACGCAGTTTCTCTGATGCATGCGGCTTCCAGCTGTTTGTCCGAACAAACGGACGTCTTACACCGACACTTGAAGCACGTATGCTTGCCACTGAGGTCGCCAAGATGTTTTCAGGCACGGCGCGTGTTGCGCGACTGGCCGATGCTGTGCGCAATCAGGAGTGGGGTGAGATAACCCTTGTCGCTCCGCCTGCCTTGACCACCCGGTTTCTGGCCCAATCCCTGGCACCTTTGCTTGCCGATCAGCCCGATATCCATTTTACCATGCGCAGTCTGCCCTCCCCGCGCATTATCGATCTTGTCGCGGCACAGCAAGTCGATATCGGTCTGAGTGTACTGCCCTTCGAAAACCCCAATGTTGAAGCGGAGCGCCTCATACGTTTTGAAATGATTTGTATATTGCCTGCGGGTCATCCCCTGGCAGACAAAGCCGTGGTCGATCTTGAAGACTTGAGCAGCGACCCTTTCATCTCTCTGGCTCGCGACGACTGTTCCCTGATGACGATTGACCGCGCTTTCCAGATCAAAGGCGTTCAAAAGAAAAACCGCATCGAAGTCCCGCTTTCCGAAACTGCCTGCTGTTTTGTAGCCAGTGGTGTGGGTGTTTCAATCGTCCCCTCGTTTGTCGGTTTGGATTTCGCCCCCGATATGTTGATTAGACGACGTATCGTTCCAGAAACAACGATTGATCTCTGGCTTCTTACGCCCAAAAATCACCCAAGATCTCTGGCTGCAAGCAAACTCATCGACTTTCTTCGTCAGGTCATCGCACCGTTCGACGTGCGTCAATAATCGGATGTTGTGGCAGCTATTTCCACGTTATTGAGGCACAGCTCGGCTAGACGAACCAATCGGGCTCAAAACTGTTGTGATACTGCGCATGGCACGTTCAAAGGACGGGTTCACTTTGGTTCATAAAAAAGCGACAGTGCAACGGCAATTATGAGAATCTCTGGCACTGTAACTTTAACTCTAGGGCAAGGTTCAGCAGGTAACTGGGGCAACTTGATCGGTGTCTCTCCGATTTAGAGTTGAAGTCCAGTAGATGCGCCTGGGTGGTCAGCCCGTTGCACTGCAGCAGTGAGGCGGCAAGCAAGTTGTTTGCAGATTGCAGCCGAATTGAGTTGAATGATTATTCCATCTAGTATGCCACGCCTTAAAGGCTTTCGCTTCGCTCGTGAAATTATCGCATATGCGGTTTGGGCTTATCATTGATTTGCCTTGAGCACTGCAGATGTCGAAGATCTGCTCGCCGAACGTGGTGTCGTTGTCAGTCGAAAAACAAGCAGGCTTTGGGCCAACCGTTTCGGACGGCATTTTACAAATTGTGTCCGCCGGGATCGACCTGCTCCTTGTGACAAGTGGCAAGTCGTTGACGTCGGCATCTCAATCCGCGGGACAAAGCATTGGCTTTGGCGCGCGATTGATACGCATGGCAACGTGCTCGACATTCTGGTTCAGCCGCGTCGAAATGCTAAGGCAGCAAAGGGAGCTGGAACAAGAGCATTGCGAAATCGTACGCAGCCCTTATCAACCAAAGACAGTGAATTCCTTGCAGACTAGCATCTTTCGTGCGATTCTTGGTTGTGCCCGAAAGAGATGGCATGAATGCTCTGTGAGCGGCCACAACACCCGCTTCCTTCTGCGCCTGTGTGAACTTAGGGGCTCGTGGCGCAAATCCTAAACGCAGATCAAGAAGGTGCTTATATTCCCGGCACCAGCGCTTCAGCGCATTCTTGCTTGGGTAGCCCAACTGGCAAATAGCCGCTTTCGCGCGCTTGCCCAGCTTGATGTAAAGCGCAACAGCTCGCATCCGGTCTTCGTAGGAATACATGAACTACCTCCTTGATAGTCCAAGTTTTCGTCCGCATCCCCTTGCTAGATTTTAGTTGACTGGTTTCAATTCAATTCTGTTGCGGATGGCTTCGCTTCTCGCGTGAGCGATCTCCCCGCGCACTATATCTTCGTTCCATCCCATCACACCTGCCAAGACAGACGCAATCTCTTGAATGACGGCGTCCGTTAATCGACCGGCAAGGGCGATATCGGTACGCCGAAACAAAATATCTGTAAGTCGGCTCACCTGTTCGAAAGCCGCAATCCATCGCAGCTCCTCGATACTGTAAAAAGGACAACTCCTTACGACGGTCTCTGGTGCCTGCAAAATCGATATATAGTCGAGGGCTCTGGTCCCATATCGTTCAAGAAGAATATCTGCACGGTCTCGGGATAGTTCGTGCTTTTCCGACAAGGCATCTAACAGATGGCTGCGATCAATCTCTGTCAAAGGGTAATTTGCACCACCACCGATAGAGAGATTGGCGGTACTACGAATTCTCACCCTATCAAGGTGCGACAGAATAAGATTCGCTGCTTCTTCCGCAAATCCGCGAAATGTCGTCCATTTCCCCCCGATCAGCGAAAGGACCTGTAGCCGAGTTCCTGGAATTGCATTGATTGCGATTGAATGATCCCGACTAATATTTCCCGGATCAGTTTGATTGCTTGCTGGCAAAGGACGTACACCACAATAAGCCATCCTGACCTGATCAGGACTGATTGGGATGGTTGGAAAGACCTCCTGTGTCGCCCCAATCATATAGTTGAGTTCCTCTTCGCTGCATACAGCGCCATCAATATCCATTTCAGGAATATCGGTCGATCCGACAATGACATTTCCCAGGAAAGGGTACACAAGATTGACTCGCCCATCGGCAGACCCAAAATAGACCATTCGCCCCTGCAAGGCATCATAAAGCGCCTGGTTCTCAATGATGAGATGCGAACCTTTGTTTCCGCTCATAAGTGTGGTGGTGATGCCGAGAGACAGGTTAACGTTATCGATCCATGCACCACCTGCATTTACGATAACCGCGGTTTGGACAGTCTTTTCGCCAGTGGCGAGTTTACTTCTGAAAGTGATCCCTTCCGAACCAGATCCAACAACCTGGACATAATTCAAAACCTTGCTTTTCGGATTAGCTTTAAGGCCGTCGATCAGAAGTTCGACCCCCAGTCGTTCAGCATGCGTGACCCTAGCCTCATAATATATGCCAATTGCTTTAATTCGGTTCGTGATCTTAGGGAATTTCGACACGGCAGCTTTCTTTGAAAGCATTACATGTTTGGGCAGGGACTGAAATTTTTCTCCAAAAAAATCATAAAGACGCAACCCAATCGAAATAATAATTGATCCTCTGTCCACTAAACGCGATTTCATCCCAAAAAATCGTTTGATTGACGACACGATCCCGCCGAACCGCGAATAAATCGGCAATATCGTCTCCAGCGGTTTCACGTAGTGGGGGGCATTCCTGAGGAGAAGGTTCCGCTCTTGAGCGGATTGCCTAACCAGACGAAACTCTCCAGTTTCGAGGTATTTGATCCCACCATGGATAAGGCGCGATGGCGCAGCACTCGCACCTGAACAGAAATCATTTTTATCAATGAGCAGGCAGTCCACATCCTGCTCGCAAAGATCCCGAAAGAGACCGCATCCATTTATACCGCCACCTATTATGACGACTGAATAGCTGCCCCCAATCGACGACAGCCGTTCATCAACGGCGTTGTCCGCATAAACCGGCGTTTGCTTATTCATGGGCAACGACAACTTTGATCGCGCTACCATTTTCAGCAGTTTTCAGCGCCTCATCAATTTGGTCCAATCCAAACCGATGCGTAAGGAGAGAATCCAGCTCAATGTGACCTTGAGCGATCATGTTCAAAGAGCGCTCAAACTGGAGACGGGTCAGGCCAAATGATCCCGTGACCTGTATTTCGCCATAATGGATGGCGTTGACATCGAGCGTTGCTGTTTCCGAAGCAGAAAAACCGGCGAAAAGGCTTACAAAACCGCGTTTGCGCACGAGTTGCAGAGCGTCATTTGCAAGCTTCGGCACTCCAATAGCCACGATGACTTTGTCCGCGCCCTGCCCTTTGGTTTCATGCTTCACCCTCTCAGGCAAATCTTCTGACGTCGGGTCTACAGCATAATCTGCACCTGCGGAGAGCGCAGCAACACGACGAGCAGGATTGGGCTCACTTACCATTATCCGATATGCCCCAGCGTAACGGGCAAGTTTGATATGCATCAACCCAATAGGCCCGGCTCCCAGGATCACTATAAAATCACCGACACTGACCTCTATTTTCTCCTGCCCGTTCATTACGCAAGAAAATGGCTCAACGAGAGAAGCCTTCTCCCAGCTAATATTTTGCGGGAGACGAAATACATTTTCGCTTTCAACGGCACGCGCCGGAATACGGATATATTCTGCGAATGCTCCGTCAATTTCGTACCCGATCGCAATGAGATTACTGCAGATATTCTCAAATCCGCGTTTACAATTGGCACAATGCCCGCATGGAATTGCGGGACAAACGCCGACGGCTTCGCCGCACATAAAAGTGGTATTGCCGCCTGTATCTACAATTTCACCGGCAAACTCGTGCCCGAGAATCGACGGGTAACGGATACCTGTGGTTTTTTTACCCCGGAATATGCGCACATCCGTCCCGCAGACAGTTGCTGCTTTGACCTTTACCAGTAGGTCGCCACGAGCCAATTCCGGTTCTGGTACGATTTCGCACGCGATTTCGTTTGGTGCTCGTAATAATGCAGCTTTCATACGAGAGCGCCTCCCCTATTTGAACATTTATCTTTTAAGTTATATTTTTATTCGTTTTGCAAGCTCTTTTTGAAACTGCTTTAGACGTGCTTTTTGGTGCTATCCCGACTTCAAGTCGCTTTAAAGCACAATATCTTATGAACAATCGTAATTTGTGATGTTGACATGTTCATTTTGTGGTGCACAATGAATGTTCACACAGGATGAATGTGCGCAGACGCTATCTGGGAGGATTTATGCGCTACGATTATGCTTCCGTGGGCTTTTATACGTTTGATTGCCTTGGTTATCCTATCGACCGGCTGCCCTCGGGAGGCGGTGTTTCATTTGTCGAAGAAATAACGCTCGCAGTTTCAGGTACTGCGGGAAGCTGCGCAATCGACGCCGCAAAACTGGGTCTGAAAACGCTTGCAGTGGGTGCAGTTGGTCCCGATCACATGGGGAAATGGGTTATCCAGCAACTGGAGAGCCACGGCGTCGACACCAGCACAATGCAAGTTTTAGAGCATTCCCGCACTTCTACGACAATTGTGACAACTCGCTCAGACGGCGCACGTCCGGCGATGCACATGAAAGGAGCTACGGCCGATTTCATCATCGACGATGCGATGCTCGATCAGGTTATCGACTCACGCGTCGTTCATCTGGGCGGCACTGGTCTCATGAACAACATGGACGGCCCGAGGAGCGTCGCGTTGCTTAAACAAGCAAAAGCACGCGGCTGCATCACAACCCACGATTTACTGGCTGGTACGCCCGAGTTCCTTCCACTTGTCGAACCACTAATGCCTTACGTCGATTATTTTATCCCCTCCATTGAGGAGGCCGAAGGACTGTCTGGCTTACGTGACATTGAAGACATTGCACACTTCTTTCTGGATAAAGGAGTCGGATGCTGCGTGCTCACGCTTGGTGGTGTCGGTGCATATTATCATCACTCCGACGGAACGAAGTTTCTAATCCCCGCCTTTGAAGTCGACGTCATATGCACATGCGGTTGCGGAGATGCTTTCGATGCGGGCTTTGCAACCGCACTGCTCAAGGGCTTCGATCCGGAAACTGCGGTGCGCTTTGCGCAATCTGCCGCAGCTCTGGTGGCAACCGGTCTTGGCTCACAGGCAGGAATACGATCATTCGAAGGCACTTGGGACTTCATGAATAACACCCCTATACGCGCAGAACGCAAAGCCGTGGCACGCTGGGCAGTGTGATCACACCTGATAAACAACATGCCCGAATATCAATGACAAATTAGGGAGCTGAGGAAGCAACCATGTCTTTCCTTAACATGACGATACTGACGTCACTTGTATTAACAGGTCTGGCGAGCACCGCCCTGGCCCAGAACCAGGCGGATCTGATCAAGCCTATCGACAAGGAGTTGACTTTCATCTTCATACCGAAGGTGATCCACCCTTGGTACGATGTGGTCGCGGATGGCTCAAAATTTGCGGCTGAAGAACTCGCAAAACAAGGCATCAGAGTAAATGTGATCTGGGATCAGCCGCCACAAGCGGATGTAACAGATCAAAATCAGCGCATAGAAACCAATATAGGTCGTCGCCCAGACGGCATCGCTGTGGCATGCCTCGATCAGGCTACAAACACGCAGATGTTAAACGAAGCAAAAAGTGCTGGCGTCAATGTCATTACATTTAATTCCTTTTGCGATGACCAGTTTCCGTTCGTCGGTCCAAAAGACAGTGAACAAGACGGCCACGATCTCGGTGAGTTTCTGGCAAAGCACCTGAACGGAAAAGGGAAAGTAGGCATCTTGGCGGGAAGCCTAACTGCCACCGACCACGTCCAGCGCATCAAAGGCTTCAAGAAAGCACTCGAACAGTATCCGGACATGCAAATCGTGTTCGAACAGCCAGATAATGACATTCTGGAAGAAGCAGTTTCGCTAACTGAAAATGCACTTCAGGCCCATCCGGATCTCGCCGCGGTCTTTGGCTCCAATGCGTCCAATCCCATTGGCGCAGCGCGTGCCATCAAGAATGCTGGCAAACAGGGCAAAGTCGCGATCGTGGGTATGGATGACCTGCCTGAAGCCGTGGATGCTGTTTGCGATGGAACGATAACCGCGCTCAAGGCACAGCGTCAGTGGGATATGGGTTACTGGTCAGTTCGCTATCTTGTGGCAATGAATCAGAACCACACATATCCGATGGCACATGACACAGGTTCACGCTTCATCACGAGAGACGATTGCAAGTAGTGAGGCCGATTGCGGGCGCGCATGCACGCGTCCGCGCCTTACATGGGGATGTTCATTATGTCTGACTACGTATTCGAAGCGCGTAATCTCTCCAAGAACTACGGCGTTGTTCAAGCTTTGCAAAACGTTTCGATCGGGATCAAACAGAGCGAAATACACGCAATTATCGGTGAGAATGGTGCTGGTAAAAGCACTTTGATGAACATCTTTTCAGGCAAGGTAAAACCAAGTTCAGGAACAATCTGGCGCAACAATCAGAAAGTATCCTTCCTCGCTCCAAGCCAGGCTCAGTCTGTTGGGATAACGATAGCTCCACAAGAAATCAATCTTGTGCCTAATCTGAGCGTTGCAGAAAATATTATGCTTGGAATGCATAGCAAACGACCATCTGGTGTAGGCATTGACTGGTCTAAAACCCGGCGGCTCGCCAGTTACCATCTTCATTCAGTCGACGACGACATAGACCCGGACATGAAGGTCTCTGATATCAGCAAAGCCCATCAGCAACTGGTACAGATTGCCCGTGCTGCTGCCACCTCGGCAGAAATCCTGATCCTGGATGAACCTACGGCAGCGCTCACCTGGCGCGAGACAGAGAAATTATTCAAGTATGTAAAAGCCTTTCGCAGGCAAGGTGGATCAATATTTTATATCTCTCATCGTCTTGACGAAATTCTTGAGCTCTCAGACCGGATATCCGGTTTGAGAGATGGCGGCTACGTTGGAGAACTGGATCCCGCAACAGCAACAAAAGACGATATGGTGCGCATGATGGCGGGGAGAGCGGTAGCAAATTTTGTCCACCCAGTCCGCAGATCGCCGCCTGAAACCACAACGGCTTTGGAAGTAGAAGGCCTATCTCGAGCCGGCGAGTTCACAAATGTCAGCTTCAAGCTGCATCAAGGTGAGATATTGGGCGTTTCCGGTCTGATCGGATCAGGTCGAACTGAGCTGGCAAAATGCATATTTGGCCTGACGCGGCCAGACTCTGGCGATATCCGCGTATTTGGACAGGATACAAAAAACGCCACTCCCTTAACCATGATCCGCAGTGGCCTGGTGTATCTGCCGGAAGAGCGTAAACAGGAAGGCATCTTCCCGCTTCTGAGCATTGCTGAAAACATGGCTTTGCCGTCAATCGACCGCTTCCGCAGTCTGGCAACCATCAGCAATGGCGCCCTGATGGAAGAGGTCGATGCGTTTATAGCTCGCCTTCGTATCAAGATCGGTTCCCCAAAAGATCTCATCACCAGCCTATCTGGTGGAAATCAGCAGAAAGTCATTATTGGCCGATGGCTGATGAAGAACGCCAAAATTCTCATAATGGATGAACCGACACGCGGAATAGATGTGAACGCCAAGTTCGAAATACAGGCTGAACTGCGCCGATTTACAGAGCGGGAAGGCCTGTCGATCATATTCATCTCGTCTGAACTGGAAGAGGTAATGACTGTTTCCGACCGAATAATGGTGATGCACGAAGGCAAAGTCAAAGGAACGCCTCGCGCAGACGAAGTTTCGCAGGAATCGTTGCTCCAACTCGCAATGAGCTAAGGACTATGTGATGACGCACGATACAATCTCGGACGGTATTCGTTCCAAAACCACCACAACACTGATTACGCGCTTCTGGCAATGGGAAGCTAGTGGTGTTCTGGTTGCCTTAATTGTCCTGATGGGTGTCCTTGCTTTTATGACGGATAATTTTCTGACAACCTACAACATGTCGGTAGTGGCGCGTCAGGCAGCGTTCGTCGGTCTGGTCGCACTTGGTCAGACGCTTGTTCTGCTCGTTGGTGGCATTGATCTGTCAGTAGGTGCTGCAGCCGGCCTTTCAGCTATTATTGGTTCCCTTCTACTCACAACTCTGGGTATCCACCCTTACGCAATTATACCTTTGACTATGCTGTTCGGTCTGGGGCTTGGGTTGATCAACGGTTTTTTTGTTGCCTTCCTTCGGCTTAATCCCTTCATTGTAACGCTGGCAACCTGGGAAATTTTTGCCGGTCTCACACTGGTAATCACAAAAGGCTATCCGATACGCCCATTAGGCGAGACGTTTCAGTTGTTTGGCAAGGGTGAGATCCTTTCGGTCCCTATTCCTGTGATCATCTTTATAGTAGCTGGCATAGCCCTTGTTTGGATGCTCACGCAGACAAAATTTGGACGCAACATCTATGCCGTCGGCGGCAACCGTGAAGCGGCTATACTGGTAGGCATTAAGACAAGATTTGTTGAATTCCTCGTCTTTGGTATGGCCGGCATGTTCGCGGCTCTTGCGGGAATTTTATTTGCAAGCCGGATGGACGCCGGACAGCCTTCCGTCGGTGAAGGCTGGCTAATGGGAGCGATAACCGCCGCCATTTTAGGGGGGACCAGCCTACGCGGTGGTCAGGGCTCAATTGTCGGCACAATCCTTGGAGCGCTATTGCTCACTGTTCTGGCTAACGGCACAGTTCTCCTCAACGTTTCCGGTTTCTGGCAAAGAGTGATTGTTGGCGGCGTTGTACTCGTGGCCATTATGGTCGATCTGTTTCGACGCCGAGGGTAGATAGTCAGACAAAGTCTCCATCTAGCAGCCGATCATGAATTGTTTGCGTTCTCATGTCCAGTCAGGCATTAAAACGAAACAAATGATCGCAAGCAGAGGTCCAAACGAGTGAGTGACTTTCAGGATGACCTGCGTGTTCGCGCGGCCTGGCTTTATTATAAAGAGGGGATGACCCAGGATCAGGTGGCTCAGGAGTTGGGGCTGAACCGTACGAGAGTTTTGAGGATGCTGGCGACAGCTCGTCAGGATGGCATTGTTCAAATTCGTGTAACCGCGAAACAAAGTCGGTGTATCGAACTTGAGCGAGCCATTGAAGAGCGTCACGGCCTTGAAAGAGCCATCGTTATCCCCTCGCCCCAGCAAAGTGAACAAACTTCGGAAGTCATTGGTGCCATTTTGGGCGAATACATTGCCGACCGCCTTGATCGAAATATTACGATCGGTCTTGGTTGGGGCAAAACGCTCAGCTCTACTTTGGACTCCATTCCACAACAGGATTCTGTAGGGGTATCTGTCGTATCCCTTTTGGGTGGGCTGACTAAGGTGAGCGCGTTTAATCCATCTGAATTTGCCTGGCGGCTTGGTGATCGCCTTTCAGCTGAATGTCTTTTGATGGCTGCACCGGTTTTCGCACCTGATGCGCAAACAAGGGATGCTTTGATGACACATCCTGGAATAAAGGAAGTCTTCAGGCGTTCTGAACAACTGGACCTCGCAATCATCAGCGTCGGAGACTTGTCACCCTCTTCTACATTTGTAAAATATGGGCTTCTCGAGAAAGACGAAATTGCATCATTAGAGCGTGCTGGTGCAATCGGTGACGTTCTTTGTCGCTTTATTGATGCCGATGGCGAAATTGTGGAGCATCAGGTCAACGATCGGGTCATCGCTGTCCATCCCGAAACTCTTCGATCAGCACGCAAAGTGGTACTCGCATCCGGTGGATGGCAAAAGATTTCAGTATTTAAAGCAGCAATGAAACTTCTCAATCCGAATATAATCGTCACCGACGAATTGGTTGCGGAACGTCTTTTGGATGAAAATTAAGGAGGCGGTTTCCCGACGCTCAAACGTCTGACTTGGGATCAAGAAAACGCCCGCTGCTCGCTAACCGACCTGATACGCCACTTTCATGTCTGAACGTTCTTAGCTATTTACCGCAGCTGATCGTGCGATTTGTATTTCCGATTGCGGCAACATGTTAAGAAAGATAGAGGTAGACCAGCAACAACGATACATGAGGAAACGATGGCTACCGGAACTGTGAAATTCTTCAACAACGAAAAAGGCTTCGGCTTCATTACCCCTGAAAATGGTGGGCCCGATGTGTTTGTTCATATCTCAGCTGTGACTTTTGGCGGCGCGCTTCAGGACGGGCAAAAAGTCAGCTACGATATCGGACAAGACCGCAAAACCGGAAAGTCCAAGGCAGAAAACGTCAGCGAAATTTAGGCTGCAGAGGGTAATTGATCTCAGCTCTCGGTCCAGAAAAATCTTCGTCCTATGTGGCTTCTGACCACTTCCCACTCATGTGGTGCGGAAACTACCGTTGAGTTTTCATTGTCAGCTGCCGAGCCCAAATCGATAACCATCTTGAGGGGGTGTGACTCGACGACCCGCCATTGAATAAAGCTAAAGCATGGAAACTCCTCAATATGGGACGTCGGCTTAGCATAGACGGAACGACCGCAATGGGGCCGGGAGCGGACCGTCACCTTACCGTTAAGCATAAGTGAAAACCCGCCATTCGGCGACCGATCCAACTGCATGTGTTCTATCTTGTAAGTCTTGCTACCTTAAAGCTCATGATCAGGCAGCCATGACGTGACGCTGATCGGTGGGCAATTCTGTAGTTGTTGCTGATCATGAGAACTCGGCTTCAAATTTCGCATGACGTACATTTTTTAACCCATTAAGGTAGTACCGAAAAGAAGAAGTGAGTGAAACCCGCAACGTGCCAAACGTTACTTTCCATTATACTGAACGTGTCACACGAGTGGAAGTCGCCGCGTCACTGCTGACGGGTAACCGTCTTGGCATATGCCTGTTGCAGTTGCCGCCGTCTGTCGCTGCAGTCAATGGCGATCACTCCCGGCCGCTGGCGATCGGCACATTGCGCGATCTGCTGGTGGGGGGGCCTGATCATGCTGTGCCAGCGTTGCAGCGCATGATCCCAGGTGCGGATCCAGTATTGGTCGTCGCGCCCGAATATGCATTTGGCTCGACGGATTGGACTGAGATCGACGCACTGGTTCGTGCGGCGACCCGCCCGATCATCCTTTTGGCCGGTTTTGGCGCGACAATAGGTCAGTCGGTACTTGACTGGCAGGTATTAGGTGTGGGTGAAGCCACGCAACGGCACCTTGGCTGGCGCCAAGCTGACGGCGCGATCAGCGATATCCAGCGGGTCAATGGCGGATGGTGTTGGCTTCATACGCCAGGCGAAACCACGCACTGCATTGCATATCTCAAGAATGTGCTGGAGCAGTCGGTCGAAGCGGTGAACCTGCCCGATCTTCAGGAAGGCCGTGCCATTATCCATCTTGCATTCGCCGACAGCGATATATTTCCGCTGATCTGTGCTGATCTGCTGCAACCGGCGGCACAGAATGCGGGTTCGCCGCAAGCGCGGATCCAGCAGGCGCTCGGCACGACTGCCGCTGATCGACCCGCATTGGTGGTTGGATCGCTGCTACAGTGGGGATACAACGTCAACTGGGTGGCCGCAGTGAACTCACTGCTCAACACAGTTCTCGCCGGACGGCCAGGGGCCGTCGCCTTGTGCAACATCGCTGCGGATGCGCCGAAGGCCGATGAAGCTTATGACAAGTGGCGCAGTTTGAGCGGCCTTTACGTTCCTTTCGATGCACTACCCAAGGGCCAATGCAATCTGCCGGCAGTGCGTGCTCTTAACGACATGGGTATCACAGGGGGGGTGGTCCGAGTCACAGAACCCTGCGTAACCAGTGGATACGTTACGTGGGGACCGTTCACTCCAGTCAAGGGCAAGTTCGCATGGCGCGGCAATATGAGCTGCCCGATCGGCAATGCCGGGCTCGCCGCACTTACTGTTCCAGCACGGTCGCATGAGGCGGGTGAATTTGCGCGTTTCCTGCGCCGCTATCCTCCTGTTGCCACAGCAGCGCCGCGCCTTCAGCTTGGGCTTAACCTTGTTGTCGAGCAGCTCCATGCAGGGGCAGAGCCCACGCCGGCGGCGCTGCTCCACGCAACGTTAAATGGAGTTGATCCCGGACGGCCGCAGGATCCTGACGGGCTCCATGTTGCGGAGACGAGCGCCGCTCTCAAAACGGGCATCCACGCCGTGGCCACGCTGAAATCGATCGACGGAATCTCTTGGCAGGCGAACCCCAAGCTGACGGGTCAACTTCGACTAGCGAATGAGAAACATCTGCTGGTATGGCGGTCGCCCCACAAGTCGCGGCTAGCGATGCGGCGTGACCTTGCCGCGTGGCGCATGCTCCCCGGTGGCGAACATCCGGATCTAATTGTGCTGGGCGCTGGACCTAATGGAGACTTGGATGGGGGCGAAATCCCGCAGGACCGTCGCGACGATATCAGCACCGCACCTTCGTCGGGCACCGAGCTGGCCGTAGGTGGATCGCTAGCCTCACGACAAGACGACTTTACTACGGCGCAAAGCCTTCGGAGAGTCGCCGGCCTCAGTCTCGCTAACGTCGCAGATGTATATGCTGATTTCGAAGAGGACGCCGATACCGAGCGCGTCGCGACGTTACTCGGGCAAATAAATGCATGCTTTGCCAAGGATGTTACAGAATGACGGAAATACAGCATGCCGACGGTAGTCTCAACCTCGCGGTGGCGCAGCTCGACGAGCTTTGCGCGAAGGTAGGTCTGCAGCAGGCTGGATTGCCTGTCGCAGCGGGCGAGTACGCGGTCCCTGCAGGTACAACATTATGGACCTCTCGCTATGCCCGACTTGTCCTTTGGCCGTGTGGTTCGAGCGATGCTACGGGGGTTACTGCAGCCGCCCGTGAAGGCCAAGGCTGGTTCGACGAGATACTCGTACGCGGCGAGGCGCAGTCGCGTGGGCCGATCGACGGGTATCTTGTGCTTGCTTTACCGTCCGCACCGACAGCAGATGCCAGCGAGGACGCTCGGCGCCTCGAACTATCTTCGCAGGTTTGCCGCAAGCACCTTATATGGCCGGCGGGCGAAGCTGATATTGAAGAGAACGCGGGCACGTGGCTGCGAGTGGCTGACGTGACTGTCGTGGGCTTACCCGACACGATGCCGTCGGGTGGCGGTGAGCTGGTGTGGCCCAAGATTGACAGTGAAGCCCAGGCGGTGTGGGACGACCTCGCCGCGCTAGGTATGTCGGCCACACTGCTTCAGGACGAAACGCTATGACCCGCGGCGTCCGCCTTTCGTCGCTCACTGTGGGTGCATTCCGAGGAATCGGCAAAGTGCTTGAGTTCGATCTGCGCGCACCATTGACGCTGGTGTTCGCACCCAACGGGACTGGTAAGACGACGATGTGTGAAGCGGCAGAGTGGCTGCTGACGGGTCAGGTCGACCGGTTGAGGGACAAGAGGGATTTCGACGCCGAGGTGTTGCGCTCAAAGTTCGCGGGGCCGGAGCACAAGCCGCGCGTCGCAGCCAATCTCCGGGTCGGCGGAAAAGCCTATCGACTTTCGCGCAACGCTGTGGGCAGCCAATCCCCGGCCGCGTTCGACATAGATGGAACTGAGGTGCCGCAGCGGCCAAACGATCTGCTTGCGCTGCTGGCGCCGGCCGCCGCTGCCAATGAGGCACACCACCTGACCGCAATCAACTTACGCCAGCGATGGCTAAAGGGCACCCGGTTTTTGAGCGCGGAGGCGCTGGCGGCTCTGGTCGACACGGACGACGAGACCATCGAGCGGCGCACACAGGTGTTTGCTGACCTATTGGGGATTCGGCACTTGCTCGATGCCGAACGGCAGTTCGGGAAGTATGCGACGGACCTTTCATCGCGGTTGCGCGCCCGCGTTCAGCTAATCCAGCAACGTTCGGCTGAGGCGGATGCGATTGAGAAGGAACTCGACCGCAATGCGTCGCCGACCACGACGGCGGCGTCAGCGATCGGTGAGGCCGCACAAGCTGAGATTCTGCTCGTACCGTCTTCAACAGATATTCCCCCTTCCGATGCACCGTTCCCCGACCGGCTGGAGGCGCTCACAGCTCTGCAACGACGCGGCTGGCATGAGAACGAGCGCCGCCGCATCGCCCTGGGCGCGGTCGATGTTCGCCGCAGCAGCCGCGTCGCGCTGGAGCAAGCAGTTGCCGCAGCACGAGCAACAGAACTGAAGCTCGATGCCGAGCTTGCCGAGATGGGCAAAAACGGCCAGGCAGCTGCCGCCAAGGTCGCCGCGATTGAATCCGAACGCCAGAGTGTCACCGCGGCGAGCCGGGCGCTCGCGGCTGCCGGTGATCGCCTAGCGCGGCGGAGTGCCGCGATGCTTTCGATCATACACCACGCGTTGATGTTTGATCATGTCCCCGTGACGCTTGGCGGTCTGCGCGCCGGTTTGCCCGAGACAGGGTGGACCACCAATGCGCGTGCCGAGCGCCGCGCAGTGTTGACTGAACTTTCTGGCGGATTAGAACAGGCTAAACGAGAAGCCGAACGGCTACGGCTGCTCGACGTCGAGCGTGAGGCTGCCAGCGTCGCCACCGTCTCCGAGGCGGCGCTAGCTAGTTTTCGGGCCGAGGCGGCCGATGCGGAACGCCGCGCGGCAGCTGCGAACCGACAGCGCGACGCCGCGGCTGCGCCCCTATCCAGGCTCCAATCGGCGGCACGCGAAGTGCTCGCACATGACCATGGCCATCAGGCAAGCAGTTGTCCGGTATGCGCGCACGACTGGTTGACAGCCGACGCGTTGCGCGCTGCGATCTCAGCGGCACTTGCGACTATCCCCGAGCTTGCAAGTCAGGCCGAAGCGGTTGCGCAGGCCGCTACAGAATCGGCCCGAATAGCGTCCGAGAAGATAAAGAACGCGCACACTGCAAATGCGAGGCTCGCCGCGCTGGACCGCGAGCGGGCAACGCTTGCGGATGCTGCGAAACGCCATGCATTTTCGCTGCAGAATGCTGGACTGCCGGCGTCGGTTTCTGCCAGCGAGTTGGGTCTGCAGCGCGTTCGCCTCGACATTGCCGACGCGCTTGCCGCCCTTGACGAAGAGATTGCGCTCCTTCGCACCATGCTCCCTACGGACGCGGCGCAGTTGGTTCTGGACCAAGCACCGCTATCCGACCTAGTCGAACGCGTCTCCGCTCAGGTTGGCGCACGCGATCATGTATTGCAGCTTCAATTGGCGGGATTGGCCCGCACCAGCGAGGATGCCGCAATGCGGCGGGATCGGTTGCGCGCGGAATATGCGGGAATCCAGCAGAGCTTGCGCGACTGTCGCGAGCAGCTAGCGGCGAAGGGAAGCGAGCTGGCCGAAATCCAGGCCCTGTGGGACGTCGCCGCACCGGAACAGCCGTGGAGCGAGGCGGCATTTTTACAGCTCAAGACAAAGTTGGCGGATGAGCAGGACAAGCTGACCCGGGCCGACGCGCATATCCAAGGTGCACGGGCGGCCTGGACAACTGAAGCGCGCCGTTTGCAGTTGGACGAGCTTCGCGCCGCCATTAAACCGGCGCAGGACCAGCTTGTGCGGATGACCGCGCGTATTGCCGCCGCAACGCGGGCGCAGGCATTGTTCCAGGATACTTATACAACAATCAGCAAGCGGCAGGTCCAGGATCTTGCCAAGGTCGTGAACCCGCTGTTCGCTCGCATGCACGCCAACCGGGTATATGACCGCATCAATCTCGGCGAGGAGAGCGAGTTCCTTCATTGGTTGGCACATGCCGGCGACGCGCAATTGGACCCGGGCAAGGACTTCAGCCAAGGGCAGCGACAGGACCTGGCTCTCGCACTTTTTCTGGCGCGAGCGCGAAGTCTCGGCGGAACATTTTTCCTAGACGAGCCGGTGGCGCACCTTGATGATCTTAACCGGGTCGGCCTGCTCGATATTCTTCGCACCACGGTGATTGAAGAAAGCCAGTCGGTCAACATGGTGATCACCACTTCCAGCCGAGCCTTGGCGCGTCATCTTATCGAGAAATTCGCGAACATCGGCTTGGTCGAAACGCCGGAAGGGCAAGTGCGCCCACTTCGTGTCATCGAACTTGATGGAAACAGCCGGAGCGGGGTTCAGCTAAGCAATATATATCCCCTCGTTTAGTTACCATCGAATGAACGAGTGGCGGCTTTCGAGATTAGCGTTGACGCATCTAGATGGCCAAGATGAGGGGCGTTAAGTGAACAGCCAAATTTTGCAAGAATACGTCCCTGAATAGCTTCTCTGTCTGTCAACCAGATTATGGGGCTGAAGATACGAGCTCGCCCTCTTGCATCTACAGAAATATTGAAGTGATATTATGATTTAATCTGAGAAACGTGGGGTCGCATGTCTGTTCTAGATATTCCTCTTCGAAAAGCACTGCAATTATTTTATGCGCCACCTCCGTTACGGCGTTCTATTTTAAAAGAGGATATCCGTCTTGACCGCAAGAAAGAGGCAGGCGGCAACCGAAGCCAAGGTGGAGATTTCCATGGGGCTTTCTGGTCAGATGTGAAGAAGCATATCTCGGACAACGGTGATCTTGCACAACTAACCGATGCCCGCATAGAGTCGAACAAACGGCTCAAGCGACTATACCCGTTGCTGAAAGACGGCGTTCTGGAACTTCTCAGCGCAAAATTGCGTTGGTCAAATGAACTGGTTGAGATCATCCCCCAAAGCGTGCACGGCAACCTACGAATCGAAGAGTCAGGTGGCACAATCCGAATACGGGACGCCCTGCACGCAATGGTGAGAAGCGAATACACCCGTGTCGTATATGCCTACTTTAGCGAAGAACCCGCCCTCTCTGAAGAGGGCGGACGATTGGGGCTGTGGGTGATGCAACATGCGCTGACAAACCTCGATCCAGATGACATGCGCATCATTGACCCACTTCGAAAGACCTTCTTTTCCCCACGAGCCACACCGTTGCTGGGCGATGAAGAGACAGTGTTTCGTGAAAGATACAGATCATTGATTGGTGAATGGGAGCATTTGAAACGCGAGTGAGACAGGTCTCAGTCTATCGAGGCTACCGAGCATTTTTCAGCACATCGAGAAATGCGACGGCCTGACATTGGGATCTGCCCTCGTTTTATGCCCGCTTTTCTAATGCAACCTGTCCTGCCGACCTGTCCGAAAAAAGACGCATATCCCCTTATTCTAAGATGCACGGCCCCGCTCGATGCGGGGCCGCTTTTGTTAAATATCTGTATGCTCTGCCAATTCCAGCGCGTCCTCAATGTCCACACCGAGATACCTAACCGTGTTCTCGATCTTAGTGTGTCCAAACAAGATTTGGATTGCTCGAAGATTGCCCGTCGCCTTGTAGATTATCGCGGCCTTTGTGCGCCGAAGCGAGTGAGTGCCGTAGTCTTCGCGTCGCAGCCCGATTGCGGTGAGCCACTCATCGACCATCCTGGCATACTGACGAGTGCTCAGATGATCGCTGTGATCGACTCGACTGGGACAAGCATAGTCATCCACCGTTACTCCTCTCCGTTCGAGCCAAGCAAGCAAACTCGCCCTGACGTCAGGTGTGATCTCGAATTCCACGGGGCGGCCAGTTTTTTGCTGGATGATCATGGAACGTGTTCGGATTTCCTGTCCCATGACGAGGGTTCCGATCTTGATCTTGACCAGATCGCAGCCTCGTAGCTTGCTGTCGATCGCGAGATCGAACAAGGCTCGGTCTCTCATGCGCCCCACGCTATCGAGGAAGAAGCGAATCGCCCAAATCTGGCACTGTTTCAGCGGCTTCTTCACGCCAACCTTTCGGCCAGCGTTCCAGGCTGGCCTATCCAGTGCGGCAGGATCATATTGTGCAGTACCCATTTGACTTCTCCTTTGGCCACTATTGACCTTCAGGAGAACGCATCAGCACGAGAATTTGCGGGACCGTGAGCGGAAGGGCGGCAATCGGGGCCACCGGTGGGATAGCGACAACCTGACCAAGGCCCGCCATTGCCTGGTTCAAGACTGATTGATCCAGAAGAAGAACACTGCAGCGAAGGCGATTGCTTTTAGACATGAAGGTGTGAGCAATAACAGCAGAAGCTTACTCATGGCGGTACCTTCTGCAAAGTGTTCTGACCCTAGTCTTTTCTTGGGTGGCGGCTCCCTCGATAAGCCCTATCTTCCTGTTGGCGATCAGCAGTGGTGAATGTGTCCACCTTGAGCCTGCGGCCACTTGCAATCCCTGACAGCGACTTCGAAATTTCATCGAGGCGCCGAGCGACGTCATCTATCCCATAGACACGCCAGTTACCGAAGCCTGCAACACTCTCAATCTTGAGCGTATTCTCAAAGGTGAAGGCACGGCGATCAAGGCTTTCGTACTTTATGGCAGCCTTGAACACCGCGGGTTCACCTTCGCGAAACAGCTCAGGACCTTGTCCGAGGTCAAACCGCAGAACTTCGTGGGGCATGAGAAAACTCAAGTCGCCCAGCATTCTGATGTCGCCAAAGTCGAACTTAGACGGCCAGTCTGTCACCCTATCGACAGAAGCCGAAACGCCGGTTGCCGCAGTTGAAGACAAATTGGCGATGCAAAGCTGGACGATGTTGCTGTGGACGTCGTGAACACGTAGATAGGCGACTACCCTTGGTTCTGCTGCTATCAGCCTGGTTTGCTGCGCTTCCTTTAGAAGTGCACGAGCGGTCCATGCGTACCAACCGGTCACCAAAAGCAGCGCAACAGTCGCCAAGCCGGTAATTGCGCCGGTGTTTGTATTCAAAAACTGCATGACTGCCGCGATCTGCGTCATCCTCTAACCCTTTTTGGCCACGCCTCGCTCTAGACTTGAATGAATTGCGCAATAGCGTGTCTGTTCGATGTTATCGAAAGTCAGACAACGACAATATCTTAAAAAATCAACTTGATGGGGAAGGGAGCCTCACCTAATCTTTTGGACAAATCCTACTTAAGTAGGAATCAGTTCGGGGGGGCTTCTTGAAAATACTTGCATACAATCCAGGCCACGATGGTGCCATCGCCTATATCAGAGACGCGAAACTCGTATTTTCGATCGAGGCGGAAAAAGACTCACATTACCGAAATTCCAGTCTCTCAGTCCCGCACATCCTTGATGCCCTTGGCCAGATCGGGGAAATGCCAGACGTCATCTGCCGGGGCGGTTGGTGGCCAAGCGATCACCACGAATACCTTTTTGGTTCCCTACATAACTCAGGATACCGGGGTGTTGAACGAGAACTGTCTATCGTCCAACGCGGACGTTTTTTTCAGGGACGGACACACTACTTTTCCTCCACGCATGAACGCTCACATGTGCTTTGTGCTCTGGGCATGTCCGGTTTTGTGCCTGAGAACACTGTTTACGTGTTGGTCTGGGAAGGTGGGATCGGCGCATTCTATGAGGTTGATCCCGATTTCAACGTGACCCTCGTAGGGGAGGTGATGGATCAGCCAGGCAATCGGTATGGCCTGCTCTATGGCTTGGCGGATCCAACCTTCTCCAAGGATGAGCCATATCCGCGGTTATCAGATGCAGGGAAGCTGATGGCCCTCGCCTCTTTTTCGACAAGAGATGAGCCATCCGACGCCGAGCGCAAACTTTTGAGCTTCCTGCTCGACGGCCCGTCACGGAAGCTTAGCGACTATGATGGCTTGGAAAATGCCCCACATCTAAACGTCGGTCTGAGTGATCCCGAGTTTCGAAATTTCGCAGGAATTTACAGCGACGCGATCTTCGATAGGTTTTATCGCTTTGCCGTTGAAAAGATGAAGAGTGGACGACCGCTGATTATCGCCGGAGGCTGCGGCCTCAATTGCGACTGGAATTCACAATGGCAAAAAACTGGGTTCTTCTCAAACGTCTTCGTTACTCCTGTAGCGAACGACTCGGGTTCTGCTATCGGGACCGCGATCGACGCTCAGCTTCACTTCACGGGTAGTCCTACAATCGAGTGGACTGTCTATTCTGGTCTGCCTTTCGATCACCGGGGGCAGATTGATAAAAGTCAGTACGACATCAGAGATTTTGACAGTTCGGAGATCGCCAGCCTGTTGGCAAACGACCTAATTTTGGCATGGGCAAACGGGAATTATGAGATTGGCCCGCGGGCATTGGGCAACCGATCAATCCTCGCTGCCCCATTCAAGGAGCGCACGAGAGTTCGGTTGAATGAAATCAAGAACCGCGAGCAATACCGTCCGATTGCGCCGTTGTGCTTGCAGGAGGATGCCCACAGATGGTTCGGCTGCGATCACCACAGCCCGCACATGCTATTCACCTACCGCGCAACAACGGATGCACTTGCTGCCGTGACACACGTCAACGGCACTGCCCGCCTCCAAACCGTGACGCGCAGCAGCAACAGCGCGATCTACGATCTTTTGACCGCGTTTAAGGCAAGCACCGGGTACGGAGTCCTATGTAACACGTCGCTGAACTTCCACGGCAAAGGATTTATAAATAACCTATCCGATCTCGATACTTACGTTACCCATCATAATCTTGACGGTTTCGTTCTCGAGGGGAAGACCTATCTGCTGAAGGCCTCAACCACCTACCAAGCGTTTCTCCGATCAGCCGCAAACGCGGCCCGGGACCAATAATGCATGATACCTTATGACGCCCAGTTCCAGAGGGAGAGATGAGCTTGTTTGAAGTTTACTCGATTGGTTTTGAAGAGGACCATCGGCTCAGGTCCATCCTGGTGAGGGAAGTAATGCTGAGACAGCTTGGGGAAGCCACATCAAGGACTTTGCCATCCGTCACCGTGATTGCCAAAAACCTAGTCCGATACTGGGATGACCATACTGAAATCCCTCAGGATGTTAAGGTGTGCCTCGACAGTTGGAGCCCGTTGTTAGACGAAGGCTTCTCGCTTCTCTTGTTCGATAAGCAATCTGCGCTCGACTATATCGCGGATAAGTTCACCAACAAGGAGGTGGAAGCTTTCGCTCGATGCCGACATCCAGCGATGCAGAGCGACTTTTTTCGAATGTGTTACTTGCTCATCGAAGGTGGGCTTTACGTAGATGCCGACGACATCCTCCTCGGTGACGGCTGGAAGCGCATTTTCGGCAACGGACGGCTGAAGCTACAGCCGCTTTGCTACGATACATTGACATCCAGGATGGTACCTGTACTGGATTTCCTGACAGCGGGACGCTCGTCAGATCAGCAAATCTTTTATGTAAATAATGACCCGATCGCCGCACCCGCTGGGCATCCAATACTCGCGAAAGCCTTGGCAAGATCAACCGCGCGACTTCTAGGGGACGACCATCTTCCTCAAATTCAAGAAACCACAGGCCCCGGAAACATCACCGCAGTGTTGGCCTCACATGCCTGCGAGTTGATTGCAAAAGGGAAAGAAATTGATTTCGACCTTCTTTTCGACTGGGACAGCATTGCTGAAATGAGATGGGATCTCTCCTATCGGTCAGACGCCCGCAATTGGCGCAACGTCGATGGTTCAGGCTTCTGAGGTAGATGATATGAACCTTCATGATGCCTCGGGCGCAATCGGTGGATTGGCTTTTCGAATATTCCGTGCTCTGGCAACAGCCATTCCAGGCCGCCGCATTTCCGCCTTCGGAAACAAAGCTGACCAGATTGCGGGTATATACGTCATCAACCTGGACCGGCAGCCAAACCGCTGGCGCCGTGTCATGCGTGAACTTGCTCGTTTCCGTGCTGCTGACGGTCGTGTGCTCACCGACCTAGTAATACGTCTCGCTGCCGTCGACGCCAGGGATGGGCGCGCGGTGGCTGCGACAGCGGATGTCGATCCGAACTATCGCATCGCAGATCAGCTCTTCGTGCAACCCGACGCTAGGCTGGCCGCCACCTTTGACGTCGACGAGCCTGTACGCATGACACGGCAGGAAATTGCCGTTGCCCGTTCTCACATTGAGGTGTGGAAGCGCATAGCTGAGGGAGACCAACAATACGCAATGGTTCTTGAGGACGACGTCTGGTTTCGCCTAGGTGCATCCGCTGCAATCAGCAATGGCTGGCGTGCTGCTATTGATCGATGTGTTACAAAGGGTGGGCCGACTTTACTATACCTGTCTTATTCCGATGCAGGAAATTCTGCGCAGCGGGAGGAGGTTGATGAACACCTTTTCAGGCCAGTACGCGGACTTTGGTTCCTATCGGGGTACGTTCTGTCGCGAGAAGGAGCTGCGGCACTTCTACGGACCATGCCGGTCGTTGGCCCCGTAGACATGTGGATCAACTATCGCTTCGAGGAGCTCGGTGCCCTCGCTCTAAATTCGCCGGCAATCCTGCAAAGGCAAGAGGGCTCCGACAATTCTTATTCGATGCTGCCTTTTCTCGCGCGTGCCGGCATCGTGGATGCTACAGCAGCCACAGTGTTTCGTGGCCGCAACGGAAATAGCCCTGTCCTTGTATGGGTAGCGGACGGTGAATGCGAGTCACTGGCTATGGCGTTATCAATGCTGGGCTTGCGTGTTCGCGTGATCGATCCAAACGACGGCGCCATCGACGCCAGCGAGCTTTCAGACCAATTGGCTTCGTTTGATGCTCTGATCAACGCACGATTGACCAGAGCCGCGCTTGCGGCTTTGTTTCAGCGAGGTAGGTGCAGTTTTATAATAGAGGAACTTGCTGCGCAGTCGCATGATATTGACGCGGCCGCTTTGCCTGCAGCCCGCACTTTGGTGCTTGCAGCCAAAGCGACATGGGAAACACTGTGCTCCTTTCTTCAAATCGCCGTTCCCGCAGAGGACTTTCCGATGGGGGCACCAACCAGCTTCCGGATGTTTAGAGCTGGGCGGCCCGAGACATCATCTTCGCAAGTGTTGCCACCTGTAGGGCGACCGGGCCTGATGGATGACTCACCTTGGGTTCTTCCCCCACGACCTGATTGGCCGAGGGCGCCGGAGCGAACTCTAGTTAAAACTAACCTTACACCTTCTGCTGATGCTGACTTGGAGGCTGCGTCGCCTTGGTTCGTAAGCGTCGCTGAGACCTTCCCCGGCAATTTGGCATCGTTCGTTCATGAAGCAGTCAGCTACGGCAGCACAGGTTCGGTCATTCGATTTAAAGGGGATGCAAGTGGCAGCCGGCCATATCGTTCTGGCGCGCTTGCATCGACACGTCACTTCGGCCACGGACGATTCGAGGCTGAGATAAAAGCTGCCGCTGGTACAGGTCTCATCACTGGCTTTTTCCTGCATCGCAGTGGTCCGCGGCAGGAAATCGATATCGAGTTGCTCGGTGGAGATCCTAGGCGAATGCTCGTGAATGTTTACTTCAACCCAGGGGAGGAAGGGTCTTCTTTCAGCTTTGGGTATCGCGGCACTCCCTGCTATGTCGATCTTGGGTTTGATAGCACACTCGATTTCCATCTCTATTCGATCGACTGGAGGCCAGATCGGATAACTTGGTCGGTGGATGGTATGGTGGTTCACGAACGCGCAAGTTGGGATCCCACGCCAATCCCTCATCTCCCTATGCGTCTGCATGCAAATCTATGGGCGCCCAAGTCTAAAGAGCTTGCGGGAGACGTGATCAAAAGCGCCTTGCCGGCACAAGCAGCATTTAGAAACGTCTCGATATCGGTTGCAGACCACGCTGGATTTTACGCCCCTGTTCATCGGCCTAGCATGAACGAGGAGGTTGCTTGCGAGGTAGCAAAAGGCATTTCTTAATCGCCGATACCGACGAACGCCGACCTCTGCAATGATTTATCCTCAGCCGCGTTTGACTACCGCGCCAATCGCTGAAGTACGACCCCGAGTAATTCCCGTCCTAGCCGTTCAGATGCGTCAGCAGGTTCGAGTGCATCGAGGCCTGCAAAAGTCTGACATCGCTAAAAATAGTATATGGATGTCGCGGCCTGAAAATGCGCCGGTAAGTGTCTGCTATTGGTATTCGGTACCGACTGTTCGAATGACCGGAATGAGGGCGCAAAGCGGTCCGACCGTTCAAAGGCGTGCCCGTTTTCCAGACGCAGCAAGGGCAAGCCCGGCCAGAACGAGGGCGACGCCCACCGCGAACAAAAGCCCGAGTCTATCACCAAACAGAAAGGCGCTGGCACTGATGCCGAACACTGGTTGCAGATATTGTACGCTTGCGGCGATGCGCGCGGGGATCGTCTTCAGCAAATAGAGCCACAGGATCAGGCCAATCACGGTGACCACGACGCCGAGGTAGATGATAACTGCCAGGAGCTCATTTGTGATATTGAACGGTTGCCCGGACATTTCCCAGCCAGCAAGCGGCAATACAGTCATAAGCCCGACCAGCATGTTCCAGGCCGCGACAGGCATCAGACCATACTTCTGTGTCAGTTCAGCGCTCCAGATATAGTAGATCGCAATACCGGCCGCGGAGATCAGGATCAGAACAACGCCGGAGATAGTGGTTCTCGACATGTCGTCGACACCCGGCCCGCTGCCGATTGCGACAAGGGCAATTCCAACGAAGGCGGCAAGCAGACCGCACCATTGCAGTGGCGTGACCGCCTGCTTGAAGCGAATAGCCGCCAAAATGACGATGAACAGCGGAATGGTTGCCGAGAGGATGGTCGCAACTGAGGCCGACGTGCCTTGTCCACCGAAGGACTGTGCAACGTTGCCGAGCGTGATGCCCATGACGCCGAGACCGATAATGGGAAGAACTGCTGTTGCAGGAACCCGAAGTTCGCGTCGAGCCAGGAACATCATGAGCGGCACAGCCACCATGAAGCGGAGCGCCGTCAAGGTCATGGGCGGGACACTGCCAAGTCCAAGCTTGGTGATCGGGATCGAAAGTCCCCACATCAGCGCCAACAGGAGCATGGCTGCAAGGTTCTTCATCGATAGGGAGCCAATCGAGGTGAGCGGTTGCGGCGTGACGGTGAGGTCAAATGAGTTCTGAGACACTTCCTGGAGCCTCGCGGATTGGCATTGGCTTGCGACTGTGTCATATGTAGTTGGAGATTATCCCCAGAGACAAACCATTTGTTCTCACAGAATGTGTGAGAAAAGTTCACGCATATGTCTACCGACCGTCTTCCCCCGCTTCAAACACTCCAGGCCTTCGAGGCAACAGGTCGACGGCTGAGCATGACGCTGGCAGCGCAGGAGCTCCACCTGACCCACGGCGCCGTGAGCCGTCAGATCAAGGCATTGGAGGATTATCTGGGCGTGCCACTGTTTCGCCGCCTGACCCGCAGGATCGAATTGACTGATGCGGGTCAGGCCTTTTTCAGCACCGTGACGCGGCTCTTGTCGGAACTGGCGCGTGAGGCGGAGGAGTTACGGCGACGAAGCGACACATCGCGGCTTATCGTGAATTGTAGCGTTTCCTTTGCCAGCAAGTGGTTGACGCAGCGCCTTCACCGCCTGATCGCATCCTCACCGGACCTTGATATCCATCTGGAAGTGACCGATGCACCCGTCGATTTCGTGACAAGTCACGTCGATGTAGCGTTGCGCTATGGAGATGGGGATTACGCATTCGCCGCATCTGAGCGGATCATGAACGAAACGGTCTCGCCGGTGTGTTCCCCCGATTATCGCGACAAGATGGGCGGGCTCGCTCTCATGGAAGAACTGACCAGATGTCAGCTCATCCACGAAATCGGCATGAACACGACATGGGAGAGCTGGTTTGCAATGATGGGACTGCCGTACCCTGGCGGGCGCGGCCCGGGATATAGCCATGGCAGCATGTCCATCGATGCGGCCGTCCGGGGAATGGGTGTTGCGCTCGGTCGTAGTGTACTTGTCGCGGAGGACCTTGCTGCCGGTCGCTTGATATCACTCTTCCCGGAAGCAAAGCTTGAAGTCGCATGGGGCTACGACCTGATTTACAGGATCGGCAATCAGGACCATCCCAAGGTGCGTGCGTTCCGACACTGGATTTTACGGGAAGTACGTGAGTTCACGCGGGGCATGGAACGGTAAAGCATCCGCTTTTTTCCGCCTGACGCAGCATGACCGTTTTCAACCCAGCAGCCACTGATCGAATTTATGCTGACGGATAATTCGATGACGGCGGCGTCGCGAGGGTGATCAGATTACCGTCGGGGTCACGCACCTGTGCCAGCGTTGAGTAATCACCCGGGATGTCCTCACTCAGGACGATACCCACGCCCCGCAACCTTTCCCTTTCGGCAGCAACATCGTCGACAATCAGAAAAATTGCTCCTCGCCTGGCGATTTCATCATCCGTCGAAATTCCTACTCCGGCCTGATTGAACAACTCCCACTGAACAAGTGTGCCCATTGGTCTGTTATCCGGTCCGCGCCCGAACAGTTTCGTATACCAGGTTTCGGCAGCTGCAAGGTCCGCGGTCAGCAAAAACGTGTAAATCTTGTGCTGTGACATTCGTCTTCTCCGCAAATGAAAATGTCATTTGAATTAGCCAGCCTAACATAAAGCGATACCGTGACCGAACGCCCCGCTTGTTCGGCCCAAGTTCAGCAGCAGGCAATGTGGCTAAGCAGCCGAGGATGGACGCAGTAAATCACGTCACAAAGGGCATGATATCGATGCCATCGCCTGGAAACACCGTGATATGCGGATGATCTTGAAACAGCTTGGCCGCAGCGTCCGCAGTTTTAGCTTCCACCACCAGATAGCCGCAAAACGGATTTTTGGCTTCCGCTATGCCCTGCTTCGTTACACGCGTTGTTTTCCCCACCATGCCGCCGCGATCAAGGATGATTGCACCATTGCGCTCTTCCCATGCCATCCATTGGGCTATTCCCTTGGCATCGACCGCGTCCTGTTCTGCTTTTGACAGGCGTCGAAAGGCTGCGAGGTCTTCCGGATTGATCGTATAAACAGCCAGGAATCTGGGCATTGGCGTTCCTCCCTTGGCAATGCACGTTGTCACATTAGCTTTGCTGCGCGGAAATTGACACCGCGTCGACCCTGGCCAGGCGATGGGCGTACCGGGTGGCATTGCATTGGGCGGTCTCCCGATCGAATGACAAGCCAACGATGACGGTAGGGTTTCCCGGTTCCGGCAAAGGCCGCTCGAGTTCCAGCCAAGGAGCCTACTGCCCCACGCGTCGCCGATAATTCCCCTCCCCTGGCCGGTCTTGCCGTGACGGTGCGATTATCTGTTCATAAACTGACGCCGTCAATTCGCGCACCGCGCGGCGTGGTAATCTTTTCGGAGATCATTCCACGCGCCAACATGAGAATTCAAACCGACGGGCACACGCCACCACATTCCTGGTTCAACAGGGCGTTTATGTCTGGTCTGACCGAAATTTCAAGCAGCATAGGTAACCGGGGCAAATCTGGTGGCACTGCCTGATCAGCTTTAGGCTTCTGGTGCTATTATTCAGATTAGGAGTCAAGAACAGTGATGCTTCAACCCCGACAGTTCCTGGTGGTTGCGGCTTCAGATTTCCAGTCAGAAACTGGGCATCGGCTAACTAAAATAGATCCGCTTATCTCACAACAATGAGGACGGACGATGAGCTACGTCCCGCTAACCATTTGATTTTAAACATGTGGAAGCCAAGTAGAAACGTCCGCTGCAGCGCAAAGTAGAATTGTCACTTGCGTGTTTATCGGCAGGTGCTGATCAGCCCTGATCTGAGCGGCTGATCAACGTGCAAGATCAGATCAGGGCGGGTGTGACGCCTCTTCGATTTTAACGTTGAAACCATGTGACCGGCGCATCACTGCGCAGCTTGCTGCTGCAATAGTGCCTTTTCACGCCGCGCAATGACATCAGGATCGTTTATGTAATCCGTGCGTTTTCCAGGCTTCCGACCGGTCGGTTTATAGCCATGTTTCTCGCTGTTGGTCTTTACCGGCGGCACGGGCTTCTGGTCCTGCCTTTCCTTGATATAGGTGAGAACCTCACCAAGCCGTTTGTTATCTACAATGGTTGCCTGCGTCATGCGTTGGTCTTTGTCGAACACACTATGGGACAATGAATGTCCCTTCCATCTGATATCGAGGCGACCGTCGGCATAGGTGCTGTGCAACAAATAATGGGCGGTAACGCCCTTGAATAGGATCGCCGCAGCATCGTCGACGCTTAGGAGATCGGGCAGGCGGACGAGACGCTCAACCGGATAAAGTCGTCCGCTGGCGTAGCCGCCGATCGGTTCGAGAATATAGACGACGCGATCTCCGACCGCGACATTGACGACGTCCGGTCCAATAGCGGCCACACGGCCGGCCGCTTCTAGACCCAGACCGCTTGGCAGTGCGATGGGAACGGAACCGTTGCGTTGGGTCACGTCGAGGTAGTTGACGCCGATGGCCTCCTGTTCGATCCATACCTCCCCCTGACCGGGTTGCGCCTCGGCGACGGACTCGACACCTTGAAAACATCCGCGCCACCGGTCTGCGTTAAGCGGATTGCGATACCCATTGTGACTCCTTAGCAATGATGGGACGGAACTGTCCTGAGTGCGGTGATCGCCTGGCCTGAAAAAATGAGTTCAGGTGGACGCCTCGGCCGTCTCTGACATCGTCACCCAGTTTTGCACGCTGGGACGCTCCTGCATCCTTTCGTGCCAAGCCTGAAGAGCCTCGTACTCTGCAGGAACAGGCAGTTCCACGAGCTTCGCAAAGATCAAGCCGCCGATGACCGTGATGTCGGCCATTGAGAAGGCTTCACCGGCGACGAACGGCTGCTTTTTCAGAACGCCATCGAAGTAGTGCATGCCTCTTATGGCTTTATCGCGCTGACGAAACCCCCACTCGGCGTTCTGATAGACCTCGACGTCGGGCCCGAGCCCTGGTGTGGCGTGGTGAAAATAGACACTGATGGCGTCGAGCAGCTCCAACTCGGCGCGCTTGCTCATCATGTGGATCACGCCCTTCTCGCGCGGCGTCCTGCCGGTGAGCGTCGGAGCGCCATCAAGCGCGTCGAGGTATTCGGTAATGGCTGTGCATTCGGCAATGAACGTTCCGTCTTCCAGTTCCAGGACCGGCAGCGTGCCTGAGTAGTTCTTGGCGAGAAATTCGGGCTTCTTATGTTCGCCTTTCCAGAGATCGACCGACTCGAACCAAACTTGCGATTGCAGGTTTTTCTCGGCCAAGGCGATACGGACGCGGGCCGGATAAGGGCCAGTATGCCAATCGTAAATCTTCATCATGCTTTCCCTTTTCTACCTGCCACATGGTAGACAAAATTAGAACTTTAAATTTCCTCGGTCAAGACCTATCTGTCACTTGGTAGGTTTGTAAAAACGGTGAGGTAGAGAAATGAGTTCAAGCTCTCGGGAGGCCATCCTTGCGGCCGCCAGACGGACAGCACAGGCGCATGGCTACAACGGCTTAAATTTCCGCGAGCTCGCGGACGAAGTGGGCATCAAAGCCGCAAGCATCCACTACCACTTCCCAAGCAAGGCGGACCTCGGCACTGCGGTGGCGAAGCGCTATTGGGAGGACTCAGCAGCCGTTCTGGAGGCACTATTGGCCGGATCCACGGACCCGATCTGTTGGCTGCGCGAATACCCAAATACTTTTCGTAAGGCTTTGGAGAATGAGAATCGCATCTGCCTTTGCAGTTTCATGGCTGCCGAATATGACGACCTGCCGGAAACGGTGAAAAAAGAGGTCCTGGCCTTTACCGATGTCAACGTGGCTTGGCTGAGCAGGGTTCTATCCGCCGCGACAGCAATGAGTTCGGAGGAAAGCGAAGCGCGGTCTCGCGCCATATTCGCGGCCGTCGCCGGTGCGCAGCTTATGGCCAGAAGCCGTTCGGATATCGCGGTGTTTGATGCGTTGATCGATAGTTACCGCGCGGCTGGCCTACTGCCGGCTTAGGATCGCGACGTATTTACGAGCCGAGGCACGGGGTATATGGAACGTGCGCCGGAAGCTTTGAAGCCCATTGTTGTCAGAGAGCCTCCCCGACCGCTCGGTCGACGGCACGCTACCGCGCGACAAGTCGAGGATTATTGATCCGGCACCTCGATATTTCTACGCCGCATATTTGCAGCGGGGATCGTTGAAGAAGGCTTTGACCCTGTCGGGATTGGCGGCGAGCTTGATCATGTGGCTTTCCGTTGCAGCCTTGAGTTTGGCTTTGGTCCTTACGGAGACAGTCGAGCCGATGGCGTGTTTGAGATCCGCATTGAGGCGCTCATCGGGGTTCAATTCCGGCGAATAGCTCGGCAGATAGAAGATTTCGATCTGGTCCTTGTGCGTCTCAAGTCATGCTTTCAGCAACTTCGAGTGATGCGCCCGTAGATTGTCGAGGATGAGAAAGATCTTGCGATCCGCATCTTTGATGAGTACTTCAAGGAACTCGATCAGCCGGTCTGCACCAAAATTTTCTTCAATAATCATCCAGCGGGCTTTGCCCTGATCGGCATCCGTCGTCGGTGTGATAATGAACCTTGCTATCTGTTTCGCTATGCATGTCCTGTTTCAGGAAGTCGGCAGACATCAGTTGGGTTTGATCAATATCTGGATACCAGTTTGGCAGAGGCTGAATATGCCAGCGCTTGCATTGACTATTGCGAACCTCATCACGGCACTCGTACTTAGGACGAAAATGATCCCGCTGCTCTTGCTTAGTTCATCAGTCGGTATGTGCTGGTATCTCCTTGAGGCAACAAAAGCAGTAGGTAACTAGTCCTTTTGCCAGATTGGTGTTTTTTCATGCATCCAGCAAAATTGCAGAATGGCAAATATAGAACAGCAACAACAATTTTGGGACGATTGGAACGCTCGCACCCGCGAGCGTGAGCGTCCGGAAATATCGAACCGCCAAGCAGAAGTCGTGTTGGGTTGGCTTCGTGAACTCAAGCGAAAAGACCTGAATATATTGGAAGTGGGCTGCGGGTCGGGTTGGTTCTGCAACGAACTATCGCCTTTTGGCAAAGTTCACGGCACAGACCTTTCGGTCAACGTTCTTCAAAGATCCCAAAAGAAATGGCCCCATGTACAGTTTACAGCAGGAGACTTTTTCAATCTCCCATTTGAAAAAAATTCTTTCGACCTCGTCGTAACCTTGGAAGTCCTCGCCCATGTAGAAAATCAGCAACTATTCTTATGCAGAATATCCGAGCTTCTGAAAGAAGACGGTTTGCTATTTCTGGCGACCCAGAACCGCCACGTACTGGAAAACTATTGCAACCTCCCCCCACCAGGAAAAGGACAGGTCAGACGGTGGGTTGACCGTCATGAACTCAAGAAACTAGTCGAAGAAAAATTTTCAATTTGCGAACTCCGATCCGTTACGCCGATTGCTCATAAAGGTTTCCGCCGTGTACTAACGTCCAAAAAACTGAACACAGCAATTCGACCTTTAGTGGGACATTCACTGCGAAATTATCTCGAGAAGAATGACTGCGGATGGACCCTGATGGTTAGCGCAAGAAAAAATCGCTATTTGGCAGCAACTCTATCGTCTTCCGTTTAAGATTGCACAACCAGATTTGCCCTGTTGGCCATATGGTAGCTTCGATTTGAGGCTGAAATTTCCGGTAAAATTTCACAAACAGCTAAGGCCGATGCAGAAAGTATTGGTGTAAGCTGAAGCCTGATTATCTTGACGCTAACGGCTGGCTGGGCGAGCATCGCACTGGTTGGACTGCAGCTTCGATAGTGCCAGGCAGACACGCAGGTTATCGAGTGGATTTTTTCCGTTAACGACTGCGATTGCAGTCTTAAACGGAAAACGACAACTGCCATCGAATCTGTCCCGCTTACTCTATAATGTAACCAGGGCACATTGGTTGTAAGGCCTCTGATTTCGATTGGGAGTCAGGAATCGTGATGCTGGGATTGGAAAGTTTGCCGGCCAGAAACGGCTTTCCCAGCGATCGGGCGTGTTATTTCATAATCAGAACTGCCCTGAAATCGTTGACATTTGTTCCGGTAGGACCGGGCATGAACAGATCATCGATTGCGTCAAATGCCGTCCATGCATCATTGGCATTAAGCCGGGTCGCACCATCTTCGCCAGCCTTTTGCAGCCGTGAAACCGTTGTGCCGTCGGCAAAAGCTCCGGCATTATCTTCCGAACCGTCAATGCCATCGGTATCTGCTGCCAGCGCATGAATATTCGCATAGCCATCAATATCAAGCGCAAAGGACAGCAGAAACTCGCTGTTGCGGCCACCCTTACCGCCTTTGGCACGGATGGTCACGGTGGTTTCACCACCGGAAAGCAGCACAATCGGTTTTTTGAACGGGCGATCACGATCCGCCACTTCACGCGCGATTGCTGCATGAACATGCGCGACTTCGCGCGCCTCACCCTCCATTGAATCAGACAAGATCACCGCCTCGACGCCATGGCGCTCGGCTTCCTTGACTGCGGCCTCCAGTGAGACGGCTGCTGACGCAATCACCCGCACTTCATTATCGGCAAAGATCGTGTCGTCAGGCTTCGGCGCATGAGCCTTCTCGCTTTTGATATGCGCAAGCACTGCATCCGGCAGTTCAAGCTTATAGCGGTCGATGATTTTGAGCGCTTCATCGCGAGATGTTGCATCAGGCACAGTGGGGCCGGATGCGACAAAGGCAGGATTGTCACCGGGAATATCCGAAACCACCAGCGAGAAGACTTTGGCCGGATGTGCGTGCGCTGCCAGCCTCCCGCCCTTAATGGTCGAAAGATGTTTTCGCACGGCATTCATAGCCGAAATCGGCGCACCGGATGCCAGCAGCGCTTTGTTGACCGCAATCTCGTCGTCCAGTGTCAGGCCTTCGGGCGGCGATGGCAACAAGGCAGACCCTCCACCAGAGACAAGCGCCACCACGAGGTCGTCTTGCGTCAGGTTGGACACCGCATCGAACAGTCGTTTTGAGGCTGCAAGCCCGGCATCATCAGGCACCGGGTGCGATGCCTCTATGATCTCGATGGTTTTGCAAGGCGCACCATAGCCATAGCGCGTGACGACAATACCTTCGATTGGTGCGTCCTCACCCTCATGCCGCTCGGCCCATGCCCGCTCGAAAGCCGCCGCCATCTGCGCCGAGCCCTTACCCGCACCGATCACAATCGTCCGGCCCTTGGGCTTGGCAGGCAGATTGGCGCGGATCACCAGTTCAGGATCAGCAGCAGCAACCGCTGCATCGAACAAGGACTCCAGAAAGACACGCGGCTCTAATTTTGGCGTCATACTGTTTAGAAGACTCCCTATGAGACCACCAAAATATTGCTTGTATTCGGAGAATTGTGGTGGCGCCTTATACTGCGCGCCACACCGTAGCGTGATGCTATTTTGCAATACCGGATATCGACTTCAAAATGGAAGCTCCAAGTGTGTATTTTGGATCTACCATATTACCAAGCCGGACACGTCCTGCCTGTGTTAAAAGCATATAGGCATCTATTTCATCGAAACCGAAATCGGCCGCCATCCAGCGGATTAACTCCCTGTAAGCCTGCCGAGCCGCGTCTTCCATCGGGCGGGAAGAACCAACCGTCATATAGAATTTTTCATTCTCCAGACGCGGCGTACGAATAGTCCAGTTCTTGATCAAATCAACCTGAATGGTCGTCACTGTTGGATGTTCAACGGCCACACCGCAAAGTTCGCCATCACCTTGTGCGGCATGGCAATCACCAAGAAACAGATAGGCACCCTTGGTTTGCACGGGGAGGTAAATGACTGCGCCCGGTGCAACATCAGGCAAATCCATATTGCCACCATAATAATCCGGGACGAGAGCACTGATAGCTTCGATTTCCGGTGCAGTGCCAATTGTACCGATGAAAGGTTCATATGGCAGTGTGATACGATCGTTCCACTTGACGCCTTTTTCAGCATCGATGTGCAACTTCTTGACCACTTCCGGCAATGTTGGATTCAGCATCGCAGTATCTGCTGTCGGCACGAGACCGCCAAATTCGGGCATGATGACAGTGGTGCCCGACGGTTGCTCACCGCGCGGACGGATTTCTTTAATATATACCGCCAGAGTGTCGCCTTTCTCGGCACCCTCGACATAGATTGGTCCATTCTGTGGGTTCAGAAATGGAAAATTCAAAATCTCTGAAGGCTTGTCAGTTTCCTTCCGGATTTTTCCTTCAAATGCGTCGTGCGTCTCGGCAGAAATGACCGCGCCTGGCTCTACATGCAGAACAGGCTCAACATAGGAACCATAGACATACTGATATTTGCCCTGCACTTCCTCACTGATGTGATGGCTTTTTCCAGCGATACCTTTTGCAACGCCTTTGCGGACCATGATCGATTCATCAAACCAGGACATAGAAGTCTCCTTTAATAATTTTGGAATGGTGCGAGTTTCCGAGCTGCTCCCTGCCCGGAACAAACGAATATTGGGGTAGTCAAACAGAGAAATGCGAGACTGGCATCGTCACACCGCCAGATATCTGCGCACCGTGTCGCGATCTTCCAACATCTCGGCTGTGAGAGTTGCAACGATACGTCCCTTGTCCATGACGTAGCAGCGCTGGGCCATGGCGCGGATCATATCGATATTCTGCTCAACGAGAATGATAGACACTCCAGTTTTCTGGTTGAGTTCGACTGATAGCTTGGCGATGTCCATCACGATGTTTGGCTGAATTCCTTCCGACGGCTCGTCGAGAAGAATAAGAGATGGGCGTCCTATCAAAACACGACCAATTGCCAATTGTTGCTGCTGTCCGCCCGACATTGTGCCGGCACGTTGATGCCGTCTTTCTGCGAGAATTGGAAACCGGGCATAGATATCGTCGTAAAGCTCTTTACTGGCACCCGGTGTAATGGATTCACCAACAGCCAGATTTTCTTCAACCGTCATCCGGGGGAATACATCCCGACCCTGCGGAACATAGCCGATACCATGGCGTGCCCGCTTATGCGGAGGCAAATGCGTAAGCTCCTGCTCATTGAAACTTATGGATCCCCTGTCAGCTGGCAAAAGCCCGATAAGCGATTTCATAAGTGTCGACTTACCAACGCCGTTCCGACCGATGACGGCTACGATTTCGCCCTTGTACACATCGATATCGACGCCCTGCAGCACGGGCTTGCCACCATATCCAGCCCACAAACCGCGTGTTTGAAGTAGAATTTCCTTATGCATCGGCCTGCCCCAGATAAATTGCGGCGACCCGGTCATCCTTGACGATTTCCTCGATCGAGCCTTGCGCAAAGATTTTACCAAAATGCAGAACTGTAACCTGTTGTGCGATTTGCCGAACGAATGCCATGTCATGCTCAACGGCCAGCACGGTCACTCCCTGCGCATTCAATTGTTGAACCATTTCACCGGTGGCAAATGTTTCGTCCGGGGTCATGCCTGCCGTGGGCTCATCGAGCAGCAGCAGTTCCGGTTCAAGACTGATCGCCATACCGATCTCCAACCACTGCTTCTGGCCATGGCTGAGATTACCGGCAAGTTTTGTGGTGGAATCCTCAAGCTTCAGGAAACTTAAAAGACGTTCGATTTCGCGTTTGAGTTCTGAACCGCGATGCTTTCGTTGAACGGCTATTTCGAGGTTCTGGTAAACACTCAGCTCCTTGAATATCCCCGGCACCTGGAACTTCACACTGATACCGCGGTCGATCCGATCAAACGATTTCAGTCGCGTAATTGTCTCGCCTTTATAAAGAACATCTCCTTCGCTCGGCAGATATTCGCCGAGAATGAGTCGGAAAAGGGTACTTTTCCCCGCTCCATTGGGGCCAATCAAACAATGAATCTCCCCCTTCCTGAGTTGAAGGTTGACATCATTGGTTACATGCAGACCACCAAAGCGCTTATGCAGGTTGCGTGTTTCAAGAATATTCATGACGCTGACCTCTTCTGTTTGAAGAACAGAACACGCCCGACCAGATTAGCCAGCCCCAGCACAATACCTTGCGGCGCAAGGAGCACTGTGAACACAAGCAGAGCACCCATGACAATCAGTGCGTATTGAGCGCCATAAATTGTAAGTGCCTGAAATCCTGCGAGCACCAGAATTGTTCCAATCAGCGTCGCTGTGATGTCGCTGCGCCCACCAACTGCAACCCAGACAATCGGAAGTGCGGCGGCCGTAATGCTCATGCTTGATGGCGTAATATATTGACCCCACGCCGTATAAAGAACGCCCGAAAGACCAGCCAGCATTGAACCTATGATAAAGCCCCCCCACTGATAGAGGCGAACATCATAGCCCAGCATTTCAGCTCTTTGTGGGTTTTCGCGAATGGCAACGAGAACATTGCCAAATGGCGAGTTCAACAGAATCCGCAACCCCAGATAGACGATCAAGACGAGGCCAAGAACGACATAATAGAGTCCAATATCGGGATATAGAGCAATATCGCCACCAAACCACGGAATAGTAATTGGCGGCATACCGCTCATGCCGTTGAAACCGTTAAGGCGGGCTTTTCCGATCGCCCATTCCGGGCCTGCGGTCTGCGCCATGAAGCGTTCCAGAACCAGCGTTACCGAAAGGGTGACGATGCCCAGAAACACACCCGTTATCCGCCCATAGAACAGAAAATAGCCAATGACCGCAGCAAACAGACCAGCAAGAAGAATTGCCAGCACCAGCGCCACGAGGGTAAATCCGAAAGCATCACCGATATTGATCGTCAGAACGCCATAAGCGTAACCCGCAACGCCGAAGAATGCTGTTTGGCCAAACGACAAGGCACCACCATAGCCCCAGATGAGACTGAGCCCCATGGCCATGAATGTCCAGATCAGGAAATAGACGTTGTTTCCAATTGTGTATCCGTCAGAAAACATTGGATAAATGATCGCGAGCAGGACAACGGCTAAGAAGCCACTCCAGAAAACGGGGCCTTTCCCCTTGGTTTGCGGGCCTTCAAGATGCCCGAATAGCTTGAGTGCCATTAACCTTTTCCTTTGATGAAAAGCCCTGAAAGGCCATTTGGCAGCACACGAATAACGATGATTACAGCTACGAGCAGCCCAATCTGTCCGAACAACTGGCCATACATGGACGTAAGACTTGCCTTGACGACCGCGAGAATGGCCGCGGCCGGTGCCGTACCCAGAAAGACATCAGCGCCACCGACAACAACGGTTACGAATGACTCCACGATGAAGCTTGAGCCCATTGTCGGCACCAGGGTCATGGTGGGGGCATAAAGCCCGCCGGCGAGCCCTGCCAGACCAGCGCCCAGACCGAACGTGAGCGCATAAATATAGTTCGTGTTCACACCAAGCGTTTTGGCCATGTCGGGGACCTGAATAGTCGCGCGGGCAAGGATGCCGAAGCGGGTCTTGTTAAAGACAAGGTAGAGACCTGCGAGGATCGCCAGAGCAGCCAGCATCAGGACCATGCGGTAAATTGAGAAGGACAGAGCACCCAGAGTGAATGAGCCCAATGGCGTACCAATACCCTGCATCGTTGACCCCAGAAGAATGAGCGTTCCCTGTGTCGCAATCAGACTGATGCCCCATGTCGCCACGATCGTATCAAGCGGGCGTCCGTAGAGATGGCGAATTACAAGCCGCTCAAGCAGCATACCGATGAGACTGGCCACTAAAGCACCCGTGATTATCGCCAATGGCAATGGCAACCCGGCCTTTGTGGTCATTACGGTCACATAGGCACCGCACATGATGAACTCTCCATGCGCGAGATTGATGACCCCCATCATGCCGAAAATAATTGCCAGTCCGCACGCCGAGAGAACGAGAAACGCGAAAGCATCGCCAAACTGATAAAAGGCAGCGAAAAGAGAACCCAATAGCTCCATCATAATAATCCTTAATCGGGAGACATCTGGTCTACCGGCACGCACCAGGTGCGTGCCGGATCAGACCCTTACTGCTTCGAAGGTGGATTAGATGGTGTGTACTGTTCGCCCGCATTGCTTTTCGTCAGGTCGCAACCTGCCTCACCCAGCCAGTAAGGCTTCACATCGTTCCAGACTTTTGGGAAAGAAACGCTGTGGTCATCGCCCACTTTGGCCAGATAGATGGTGTGCGACATATGCTGGCTCTTGGGATCAAGGCAGGTTTTTCCAGACGGGCCATCAAAGCAAACATCACCTTCGGCGATTATCTTGCGCAAATCATCCCGCTTGGTTGAACCACCGGCACGCTCAACCATCTGCTTATAGAGGTTGACTGCAATATAGGAGTTGGCCGCTTCCTGATTGATATAAGGTTCATTCGGAAACTTGGCGTGAAAGCGTTCGATGAAGTCCTTGCTCGCAGGCGTATCAACTTCCTCGATATAGTTTGTCGTCACATGCATATTGGCAAGGCTAGGCGGCGTAAAACGCTTGTGCTCATAACCCTGTCCGACATTAACCGATGAAGCCATAGGCAATTTCAGATTGGCAGATGCAGCCTGTTCATAATAGGAGGCCTGCGCGGTTCCAACCAGCAAAGTCACAACCACATCGGGCTTAGCCGTCTGGATATTCTGAATGGTCTGCGAGAATTGCGACACACCGAGCGGGATGAATTCCTCACCCACCATCTCGCCACCATTCTCCTTGACGATATTGCGTACCCATTCAGCGGAAATCTGGCCGAAATTGTAATCTGCGGCGATGGTGTAAACCTTCTTGCCATAGGTTTCCATCATCCATGGAATGAGGGTCGAGAACTGCTGTTCCGGCACAGCACCCGTAATCACCATATTGGCATCACAGACACCGCCTTCATACTGATTGTTATAAAAGGCGAAGCCGTCAAACTGGCGCACGATCGGCCGGTAGGCCTCGCGGGAAGCCGATGAAAAGCCAGCGAAAATCACATCAACCTTATCGCGTTGCAGCGCGCGTCGTGTAAATTCCTGAAAGCGCGTATTGTCCGACTGGGTGTCATAGATGACCAGCTCAATCGGGCGCCCTGCAATACCACCTTTGGCATTGATTTCTTCGGTCGCGAGCTGAATTGCATGGACCTTGCCGATAACAGGCACGACAAATTCGCCAGATTGATCTTCCAGAACACCAATCTTAATCGGCTCCTGAGCAAGTGCTGCACCAGAAAAAAGCGCAAGTGTTCCCGTTACCGCAAAAGCTGCGGTTTTCTTGACAATAGACATTTTTTATTCTCCTCGGAGGTTAGTTCGCGATCGTTGACCTTTGAGTGGTTTCTGTTTCGCGGTCGTCCACCTTCACCAGTTCGCTGATGAAGTATTCTGCGTATGTTTCAACATTCATTCGCGATTTCATGCTTTCCTTGCGAAGAAGGTTGTAGGCCTCGTCATCACAGACATTGTGACGACGCATAATCTCGACAATTGCCTTGATCAGACTACGGCGCTGCTGGCGGCGCATTTCATGGAGAGCAATTGTGGTCTCCATCTGCTGTCGCTGCTGGTAAGAGTTGATGCCAAGAACAATTGCGGAATAGACGATTGATCCATAAACGGGTTTGCGCAGAAAGGCCGTCGCACCTGACTGCACAAGCCCTTTCAAGCGACTTGGAGCTTCGACACCAACCAGGCCGATAATCGGAACACATGCCAACCCGCTGACCGGACTGACAGGAAGCGAAAGTGGGTTATCGAGATCGCCATCCACAAACAACACGTCACGACCGGCATTGAGATCAGATTCCAACAGTTCTGCACTGTCCGCTTTGAGCGGTACATAGGACGCACTCAGACCCAGTTTTGGGAGGGTCGAATCTAAAGCGCCAATTGCTCTGAAATCACGCGAAACAATGATCCCACGGCGGTTTTTGAAATTCTGTATGAAGCGGCTGCTCATTGTACAACCCTCAAATTAGCCTGACCAATTGAGGTTATAGCAAGGCTATCTGCGGATACGAGATAGGGGTCGGGTCGCACAGGCCCTGGCGCCTCGATCAGCACTTCAAATTCCGCATCCCGGGTCGATAGTCCAATCCGCGGCGTCAGATAGGCATGATATGTTTCGGGGTCTATTGTGACCAGTCCCTGCGGTGCCTGTAACTGCATTCCGGCAACAGCGTTTCTAACCAGTATGGGATCGATGGAATTAGCCGCAGCAATAGCCTTTCCGAGCATGATGGTGGCGATATAGGCGGCTTCACCTTCTGCGGCAGGAGGCGGCCCGTCAGGAAAAGCCTGATTATATTCAGTCACAAAACAACAGTTTTCAGGATTGGTAAGGGTCGAGAAATAGACGGACGAGCTGATATGTCCATTTCTGCACTCGGGCATTATTTCGGTAAGATCGGGTTCAGAAAGATTGCAACTCGCTATTGGGAAGCGTTCAGTCTGATTGATACCGCGTGCCTCACATGCCTGTCGAAACTGCTCGAAAAAGGCGTATGAAGAGTCGCCGATCAAAGCATTGAATATGAAATCCGGCCGCTCTTCAAAGATGGTTTCGATGATCTTCCGAAAGTCCGTCTCGCCAACACCGAGATAACGCTCAGCCAGAACACGCCCCTTGCGCACATGGATATATTCACGCAGGACACGGATGCTTTCCCAACCCCAAATATAGTTGGAGCCAACACAAAAGGCTTTGCGACCATATCGGGTTAGGAGGTAGTCCATCAATGGTGACATATGATGGTTCGGCGAGGCACCCGTATAGATTACGTTTGGAGAGCTTTCAAAGCCTTCATAGTGGGATGGATGCCATAGCTGCGCATCATACTTTTCAAAAAGTGGAATAACTTCCTTGCGGCTGGATGACGTATAGCACCCCACGACATGACGATAACCGGCGTCGATCATCTTTTTGGTCGCGACCGAGTATTCTTCCAGATCACCACCGGGGTTGTAATGCACCGGCTCCAGAGTAACTCTCAGATCATTGTCGGCATTTATCTGCGCACATGCCAGCAAGGTTCCGTTCAAGATCGCACGTCCAACTGCTGCATAAGCGCCAGTTGTTGAAATCAATATGCCGATCTTGCAGGTCAGCTCACCCATTCCACCTCACAAACGACAAAAATCCCGCCAACACGATGTGTTGCGGGCTTCATTGCCACCAAGTTCCCTTAGATTATTTTTCTACGCGTATACGTGCAACGTTGCCCCCGCGTTTCGAGCATCCAACAGGCTTTTACACATTCTGTCAAGCTTTTCGTTCGTGCTGGGCAATCGTCTCCTGAGACGTCCACTACATCGGCACGCGAAACGGCTGCGATCATGTCAGAAAAGCGACCGGCGAGTCAGGTCGTCAGATTGCCAATCAAGAAACGCACCTGTCGCTGGAACGTAGACCGCTAGCCTTGAAGGGATCTGAGCCGTCTGTTCAAGCTTATTGTCGATGTTCCAATTGCCGATCGGAGAGTCTGGGATTCTAACCACCCGAATGGAGCCGCTAGCCGATCATCTGGTTCCTGCGACAGATTTAATAATCATTGGGCTTAAAAGTTACTGTTTATGCTGAATAGTTTTGACGACCAAAGCTGTCCGTGCGAAAAATAGCGGCTAAATTCACCGGAGCAAAAATACACCAGCTAGATTGTTCATGATCAACGGATGGCTGTTATGAATCGGGAAATAGTCTGGACGCTATTTTTGCTGATAATCTTGGTTGTCAGTGCGGCAGCAGGTGCATTTTTACGGACTCGACTTCCCGCTCCACATCGTAGCAGTGAATCCGTGGACTTTCTGCGGATCGTGACCGCACTTCTGGTAACCTTCGTTGCATTGGTCCTGAGCCTGCTACTGGCTTCGGAGCTGACTTCCTATAACACATCCTCTCATGACCGTAATCATTATGCCGCAAATCTCACGCAATTGGACGGCTGCATGAGGGATTTCGGCCCTGAACTGTCGGAACAACGACAACAACTGCACGGTTACACAGCCGCAGTCATCGCCAGCACCTGGCCCGAGGAACCACGTCCAACAGAAGTGAACTATCCCGACACATCGCAGTTTCCGCTCGTCGGGGAGGCTCCTGTGCTCACTGGTGTAATGAACGGGATCGGCATTGCGTTGGCAGCTTTGCAACCACAGGATCCGCTACATCAAGCCCTAGCCACGCGATGCAAGGATATTTTTGCCAATGTCACTGCAGCGCGCTGGACCGTTATCGAAGATACCCAAGGCTCGCTCTCAGAACCATTTGCTGGCGTATTGATGTTCTGGCTAACGATGATGTTTCTGAGTTTCGGCTTGCAGGCGCCTCGAAACTCCCTATCCTTCTGCATCGTCGCAATCGCTATAGCTTCGGTAATAAGCGTGGTGTTCGTTATTCTGGACCTTGATCTACCCTACGGTGGAATTTTTGGAATCTCGAGCCACTCGATGCGTCTCGCACTTGCCGATATGTTGCGTTGAACAGCGCAGCGTCAAACACATGGTGAGTTTCTCTTCCAAATCGGTGTCTCGACCGTTTTCAATTGGAAAGAGCCGCACGACGCCAGCCCCATGGCCAGCCTCTTCTTCGTCCGTCTGACTTTGCGGAAGTTCGACCACCAGTAACTGGCCTCGTGTTTTGAATGATCTCCGATCCAACAAATTGACTTTCAGTCGAGATTCAGCGCTTCCGCCTCTTCTTGCTATGCTGTTCAACCGCTCAACGAAGCCCCGAGAAATCGGTCGGGGCGAGGAAGCTATTCTCGACGCGAACGACGATTGGCTTTTCAGCCTCTGTGGCGTTACGCGCAGCAATCCACTCGAGGTCGGCCTGGAAAGCATTCCAGACGCGCTCGCGATGCGCCATGTCATCCCATTTCAAAAGGTAGGTAAGCGCATGGTTGCTCTCACCCACCAGTGTGGTCCAGAATCCTATTTGTTCGATGCCGTACTTGTCGAAAAAAGACAGCGTTGTTGAACGGAAGCGCTCAAGCAAGGCGGGAAGCCTCGTGGGTGCACAATGATAGACGCGAAGCTCTACGATCATTTCATTTTCTCCAGCTTTTTCGCCAATACATGTCGAATGGCAGAACCAGTAATACAATTTTGATTAATCCCGGCCTGCCATCCCAATCTGAGCATTTCACGAGGCGACGACTTCATCCACATCGAGCTTGACTGCAATGTCGGCCGATAGCGAGGTATAGGCAGGATAACGATGCATGACTTCGGGGTCATGACCCGGGACGATGTGGCTGCGATCGCCCACAAGCCTGAAGAGCTGGTCATAGCCCATGACGGTGTCGGCCACGCTGTGGCAGGTCGGGAAGACCTTACCGGTATACATGTGCTCGTAGAGATGGCGATCGCCGGCGCAGAAGGAAAGCTTGCCGGCATAGACGCGCCTGACCATGCCGCAGACATCTTCAGCCTCACAGTGGTGCCCTATAGTCTGGTGACACATGCCTAGTATTGAACGTGCAAGATGCCGTGCGATTTTCCTTGGTCGTCACGCCAGAATTCCCGATCTGCGTGTAGGATGCGAATGTTGAGAACACCCTTCAAGCACGGGCTATCGCTTGTAATCCCAAAGCGACTTATTGCTTGAAGAAACGGCGATGGCACCCTGTTTCATTGCGGTAGCAACATCGACCTCATTGCAAATAAAACCAGAAGCCACGATAGGTGGTAGGCGGCGCTTGTCCTCCGCAGACAGGTAACCCAGCATTGGCGACGGCATGATCTGCACCAGATTAGGTGCGCTCTGCGATATTGCCTTCAGGCTGCGGGGCCATGTGGAACGATCGGTCACAAAGACCTTCTGCATGGTCAGGAGGCCGCATTGCGCGGCCTTCTGAATTGTCGGAACGCGGGTCGACAGCAGAACCGAAATGCCTATCTCGGCAAGGAACTCAATAGCTCCCTTATCCTGCGACAGTCCTTCGCAACTGTCGATGTTCAGAACGATCAGCTTGTTGCTTTTCTTCAACGCATTCAGCACTTCAGCCACGTGGCGCAGGGCAATGTTGGCAACGATGCCGACTTCCGCATTGCTGTCCAGAAATGCCTGAAGATTGTCCACGCCGTAGAGCGTGGCCATGGCTGGCGCCCGCAAAAGCCGCTCACCGATCGTTCTGTCCAACGTCATTCCATTATTTTCCGTCTCTTGGCATGTCGAGCGAAAGTCCGAGCTTGCCGGGGTTAAGCAGATTGTCTGGATCGAGCGCCTTCTTCACTGTTTCCAGTAGCGGAAATGCCGATCCCAGAGCGTCCTTCATGTAAGGCGCACGGAGCAGTCCGACACCATGATGGTGGCTCAAGGCTGCACCATACTTGATTAGAACAGCATTGGCAGCATCCCATGCAGCACGATACCATTCTGCGCGCTTTTCCACGTCCACATCACCACGTAGCGAGAAATAAAGGCAGGCGCCGTCGACATAGGCATGCGACTGGTGCGCCGATCCAGCCAGTGTACCCGGCACGGCATTGATGGCGGCCACGACTTCATCGTAGATCGCAGGCAGGTCACGCCAGCATCCGGTCATTTCCAGCGTATCGGCGACAAAGCCCGGGCTGCGTTTGAAGCCCTCGGCGCTCTTGCCGGTCAGGTAACGTGTATCGAGCCACTTCTCGAAGATCGCATCACCATCAAGCTTGTCACCGAGTTCGGCGCATACCTTCTCGCTGATCGCCATCACGGCATCGACCATTTCCTGCGCGCCTTCGTCGGCGATCAACAGCACGTTGCTTTCCGGCAAGCCGAACTGCACACCGCTTTCAAGCTCGTCGTAAAGACGAAGTGCTGCCGGATTGGCACCGCCCTGCATGATCCGACGGCAGGCTTCCAGACCAATGGCAAAGCTCTTGAACCCGTAGGCGATAGCGCGGGCGTAGTCCGGCAGGCGATGTAGTTTGAAGCGCGCCTTCACGATGATGCCGAGCGTACCTTCCGAACCGATAAAGATTTGCTGTAGATCTGGACCTATTGCTGCGCGAGCGTAGTTTCCAACCGTCACCAGCGAACCATCGGCCAGCACGACTTCCATGCCGTAGACCATGTCCTCGATCTTGCCGTAGCGCGTGGAAAGCTGACCCGCACCGCGGCAGGCGATCCAGCCACCCACGGTGCTGATGCCGTACGAAGACGGCCAATGCCCCATCGTCATGCCGAAATCGCGCTGGATCATTTCCTCAAAAATATCGCCGAACATGCCAGCTTCAACTTCAACGATCTGGCTGTCCGCGTCGAAGCTGACGAAACGGTTGAGATTGCAGACATCGAGCACGATGCCGCCACGCAGCGGCAGGGCCGCACCGGTCACGTTGGAACGTCCCGCAGAGACCGTGACAGGGACCTTGGCTTCATGCGCGAGCCGCATGACTGCCTGAACCTGTTCCACCGTCGAAACGCGAACAAACACGCCGTCAACTGTTGCTGGCTTTCCGCCGGTTTCAGCGACCATCGTGCGCGCCCACCAGTCGCGTGTGTTCACGACGAAATCTTCGCGTGCGGTCAGAACTTCATCTGCAACGCCCCGCAGCTTCTCAACGAGAGCTGCGTCCACCGAAACGGCGTTCTGAGCCAGATCGGCTTTTGTGCCGATTTCATTAATACTGCCAGCATAGTGCGGCTGTGTCGGAGCACCGACGACATAATTTCCGCGATTATAACCGCGCTTGATGGCTTCCTTGCTGATCATGTTCAGTTCGCTCCTATGAGAATGGATTTTTCTTTTTCGGTCGCAGCCACATAGGCTGCGACCTGACGGTCGATTTCAGTTTGGGGGAGATCAAGCTCCTCACCCAGCAAAGCTCCCACCTTTGCGGCGGCACGGGCGGAAGCATCACGCGCCATCAGGCGGGCACGCATACGGCGCGACAGCACATCATCAATTGTCCGGGCAAGTTCGTGCCGCGCGGCATAGACGACTTCACCGGCGGTGTAAGGCAGTCCGTCAATCAGCGGTTCGGCGAGTTCGGGACGAGCGGTCATCAGATCACTGACAAAGCGCGATTCAGTGCCGTAACGTTCACCCAGATGCGCCTCCATGCCGCCGGAGGCAACGATTGCCTGCGCGTCATATCCGGCTGCACCCAGCAGAAATGCCTTCTTCGTGGTGCAGCGGCGGCGATCACCGAGAACTTTTGCAGCAGCATCCACTGTCTGTTCGGCCATATGGCGCGAAGTCGTCAGCTTGCCGCCCACAATCGTGACGAGGCCGTCAGGTGCAACATGCACGGAATGATCGCGTTTGACATCCATGGTACTGCCGCCTGACGAAGCGGCTACCAGTGGGCGGCACCCGGCAATGCTGCCGACGACATCGTCCGGCGTCAGGTCGATATTGAGCGCGCTGCAGGCGCCCTCGATCAGAAAATCAAGCTCGCGACGTGTGCAATGCACGTCATCGAGATCGCCCTGATAATCCTCGTCGGTCGTGCCAAGATAGGAAACGTTGCCCCAGCGCGTGATGGTCGCGCGCCGGCTGCGCCCTGGTACAGGCACCGTCACCGTGCAGTCGTTGCGGATTTTCAACCATGGGATTGCCACGTGAACGCCTTTGGCCGGGCGCACATGCAACGGTTTTTCGCCATCCTTGCCGAGCCCCATCCAGTCCCGCAGCCATACGCCCGTCGCCATGATGACGGTCTTGGCACGTACCCGGATTTCCTTGCCTTCGACGGTATGAACGATAGCGCCATCGACCCGACCCGAACTACGGGTAATCTCGGCTACCTTCGAGTGATTGAGGACCGTCGCCCCATGAAAGCCGGCAGAACGGGCCAATGCCAGCGTCAGGCGAGCATCGTCGACGCGAGCGTCGAAATACATGAGGCCGCCGCGCAGATACTCGTCCTTGAAGGTCGGGCAGTGGGCCAGCACTTCGGCAGCGGTCAGCTTCTGGTGCAGAATACCTTCGCGCCAGCCGCCAGCCAGATCATATGTCCAGAGCAGTCCTTCAAACGCCTTGGCGAAGCGCGCATCGAACACACCATCCCGCTCCAGAATTGGAAACAGGAAAGGCAGGCGCTGTACCAGATGGCCAGCATTGCGGCGCAGGCGCTGGCGCTCCAGCAGCGAATGGCGCACCAACCCAAGATTGCCTTGTTCGATATAACGCAAACCGCCATGCACCATCTTCGACGATTTTGATGACGTACCGGATGCAAAATCATCCTTCTCGACCAGCGCAACACGAAAGCCGCGCAAACTGGCATCGAAGGCGCAGTAAGCACCGGTTACGCCGCCACCGACAATCAGAATATCGTAGGTTTCGGTAGCAAGACGGTCTTCCTGTTCCGACCGGATCAGCCGCAGCGGCTCGGTGCGGATCATCCGGGCGCGATCCTTGTCCGCACGCCGGGAGCGCAGATTCAGCATTTCAACTCCTGTTTAATGATAATGACCGGATCGAACGCGTGCGACTTCCTCATCCGTGAGGGAGTGCCATCGCGCTCTACGGTCCTGTCTTTCCGCTTCGCTGGTCTTGGGGATGAAAAGACTGCCTTCGGGCAGTGTGGCACGCGCTTCCGCAAGGTCGCTCCAGAGCAACCCGTCGCTGCCTGCCAGAAACGCGGTGCCCCGCAGGCTCGCGCGATCCTGATCTGCCATGCGCCGCACAGGAACCCCGCTGAGATCAGCCTGCAGCTGAAGCAGTGTATTGCTGGACGAAAGCCCCCCGCCTGCCACCACTTCCCGAACCGAAACGCCCGCCACTTCAGAGCTCGCCTCCGCACAGGAAACGACCGAATGCGCAATGCCTTCAAGAATGGCATGGGCAAGATGCGCCCGGCTATGCGCCATCGAAAGACCGGTCAGCGATGCGCGGCCATCGGGAACAATATTCGGCTGACGCATTCCCGTGAGGGTCGGCATGAAGAACAGGCCATCCGACGACGACACGGTGGCAGCCAGTTCACTGATCTCTTTTGCATTCTCGAACCAGCGCATTTCACTGCAGAGCCAGTTGAGCGCGGATCCTGTTGTGGCGGCATAGGTCTCAACTGCGAAATGCGAGAGGTTCTCGCTCCGCCAGGCCGTCATGGTGAAGGTTGCTTCATAGAGGCCAGGATTTTTCGGAGTCTGCTTTCCGATCACAAGATCGACAAAGCTGCCCGTACCATGCACACACATGGCTTGTCCCGCATCGTGACAGCCAAGACCGACAAGACCGCCGAGCTGGTCGCCGCAAGACGCCTTGATCGGCACACGGATACCCAGAATATCCTGCCGCGTATAACCGAAATCGTCCGCGTCCTGTTTCAGTTCGGGCAAAAGTTCCAGCGGAAAATCCTGCGCCTCCACCCAATCGGTGAAATAGCGATGCTCACCGAGAATATAGGCCCCCGCAGAGGTAGCATTCGTCGGCGTCGTGACGGCTTTGCGTTCGTCAGACAGGTTCCACAGCAGCCAGCTGTCGACCGTGCCAAAGGCAAGTCTTTTCGCTTTCCACGCCTCGCGTACAGCAGGCGTTTCCTGCATATGGCGCGCCGCCCACAGATAGATCGCCCGTCCGCCAACCGGACGCCCGGCAAGTGACACGAGTTTCGCGTCCCATATGGCACCGAGTGGCTTCAGTTCTTCGGCATAGCGCGAATCCTGCCAGACCATGGCTGGAACCAGCGCCCGGCCGGTTTCCGTATCCCACAGAACACCGGTTGCGCGTTGCGTGGCAATTGCCATTGCGGCGATCTCCACGCCCGCGTCTCGTGCTGCGGCAATCGTCTTGCCACACACTTCGATGGTCCTTTGCAAAAGAACATCGGCGTCCTGTTCCACCACGTTATGACGCGGCGAAGATACGGTAAGCGTCGTGTAATTGATGGCGGAGACCGAACCGTCGGCCGCGACAAGCGCGGCCCTGGTTCCGGACGTTCCTTCATCAATGGCCAGAATGGCCTGTCTGCGTCCGTTCACATTATCCTCCGTTATTACCTGTCGCCTTCGAACTGCGGCGCATTCGGCTCGTCATCCGGGCTGATCTTGGTGCGTGTGGGATCCCACTGAATGATCGAGCAGATGATGCAGGCAATCAGTGGAACGACCGACAGGATCAGGAATGTCGTGCCGAGACCGTAGGTCTCCCGGAAGATTGGAAACACCAGCAAGCCGAGCGCCGCGCCCATGGCGCCGAGCGCACCGATGACACCGTTGGCGCCTGCACGCAGTTCGCTTCGGAACGAGAGTGACGACAGGCTCTTGCCGTTCGCACCGGGACCGCCGGAATGGAACAGGATGAACAGCGACGGCACGATCACCGCGAGCCAGGTCGGCATAGTGTCATGGAACAGACCCATGATCAGCAGCATGACAAAGACTGCACCGAAGCCGATGGCGGAAGCCTTGCGCAAGCCAAGTACGCGTCCGATAACGGGTGAAGAGAAGCCGCCGATAATGCCAAACACGTTGAACACCAGCGTGCCCAGCATGGCGTAGAGGAAGTCCTTGCCGAACAGCGCCGCACTGATGAGCGGCAAGTACCAGCCCACAGCAAAATACTGGATCGACTGTCCGATCTGGACGGTTGCGGCAAGAATGGTGCGCGGTAAATAAATGCCACGGAAAATCAGCGCAACATTGGCGATGCCGCGACGGGCCTGATTGAGAACCGGCAAACGGTCTTCAGGCATGGCGGCAACAAAATCGCGGTGATAAATGCGGGTCATCGCACGGGCAGCATCCTCCAGCTGCTCCTTGCGGGCAAGCCAGATCGGGCTTTCAACCATGAATACCGCCTGAAGAACCATGATGGCGAAGGCGAACACGCCCGTTGCGGCAACAGAATAGCGCCAGATCGAGTCACCCACGTCCCAGCTGTAGAACAGCATGGCCAGAAGCACGTTTGTACAAACGGCGGTGTACCAGATGCCCTGCCAGGTATTGAGGCGGCTGCGCAGGCGCGCCGGTGTGAATTCGGCAAGCACGGCCATTGCAATGGCGAAATCGATACCGTAGGCAGCGCCCACGAAGAAACGCCCCATGAGAATGACTTCGTAGGAATGGGCCGTCATCACCAGCACCGCTCCGATAAGCGCCAGAAGCTTTGCGAAGATCAGCGGGCGCATACGGCCCCAGCGGTCGGCGATCCAACCACCGATTGGATTGAACGCAATCGACACCCACGAAGCGAAGGATGTCATCAGCGCAACCTGCGCTGCATCCAACCCCAGGTCGCGGGTCATTGGCCCAAGCCCCGCGCTCAGCGCCGAATTGGCGAAGGCATCCAAAAACAGGCCACCGAGCGCCAGCCACCAAATAATACCGGCGCGGCCTCGAATACCATCATTCGCATCAATGTAGGAAATAATATCCGGCACGCCCCTTAGGGCAATTTTGCTTCCGTGCATTCCCGCGTCCTCCCAACGTCGCTAAGACATCTGCAAGAGGACTTATCCGGATTCCAGACATAATAAGACCAACCTTGCAGATGGTCTTAAATCTTCAGTCTGCATTTACGCTTATAGCCAATTTTTAAGAGGAGTCAATGCGCCAGTTTTATCACTGAACAACGATGGCTGGATAGCTGCATCCAGAGCTTGCCTCAACTTTACACTGTGCTGACACGCCACGGATGCAAGTCGCTTTTTCACGGAATGAAAGCATTCAGCCTCGCACCGTCATCCTTATTCAATATTACCAGTCAAGAATTTTACCTTTCGGTTGGACCCACGCAATTCTATCCACCCTCCCCAAAAAGCGGTCGAATAGAATTCGAGCCTTGATCGCTGCACTTTTAGCACATTTGCAATGAATTCAATCATTTTTGATTAAAAAATAATCAACATCAATATTGATTAAGAAATAGACATAAAACTATTGCCAACGCAAGAGCTCTGCGGCATCAATGCGACATGAACCAGGCTGACCTAACCATTCTCATTATCGACGAGAACGCCATTCGCTCCTCGATTATCGAGGAAGGATTGCGCGAGGCCGGGCATGGCAAAGTCGTGGTGATCAATGAAATGCTCGGCATAGCGCGAATGATTGAAACGCTTAATCCGGATGTGATTGTCATCGACATCGAAAACCCCAATCGTGACATGATGGAGCACCTGTTCCAGCTAACGCGTACAATCAGCCGTCCAATCGCCATGTTTGTTGACCGATCCGACACCGCTTCTATTGAAGCAGCAGTTGAGGCAGGCGTCTCCGCCTATATCGTGGACGGACTGAAGAAGGAGCGGGTAAAGCCCATCCTTGATATGGCGGTCAGTCGCTTCAATGCCTTCAGTCGTCTGCAGCGCGAACTGGCGGATGCCAAATCGGCACTGGAGGAAAGGAAAGTCGTTGAGCGCGCCAAGGGCATTCTCATGAAGATGCGGGGTCTTTCTGAGGAAGACGCTTTTTCCCTACTGCGGCAGACTGCCATGAACGAGAAAAAGAAAATGTCGGATATTGCCCAAAGCATCGTGACCGCAGCCGGACTACTGATGAAATGACGGTGGGTTTGAACCCTGGGGAAACCATTCCGGGAGTATGGGCAGATGAGCATGTCAAACAGATTTGCTGAAGCGGGTAGCAGCCTTACCAAGCCCGCCAGCATTGCGGGCAAAGAAATCAAGACATTGCGCGCCGGCTTTATTCCTCTTGTCGACGCGGCCGTGCTGATCGCGGCCGCCGAATTTGGCTTCGCAAGAGTTGAAGGCCTGAGCCTCGACCTCGTCAAGGATGTCTCCTGGGCCAACGTCCGCGATCGACTGGCTTTTCGACAGTTCGATATCGCGCATATGCTGTCGCCGATGCCCGTAGCCTCCATGTTGGGACTCGGATCCAACCCATCGCCAACGATAACGCCGTTTTCTCTTGGAAAGGGCGGCAATGCGATCACTCTTTCTGCGCGGATTTACGAAAGAATGCACGTAACCGCCGGTCTGGCAGAAACGGCAACCGCGCTGGAAAATGCCAGGGCGCTCGCTTCCGTAATACGTGACATGCAATCGCGCGGCGAACCTTTATTGAAACTCGCCATCACCTACCCTTTTTCGTCACACAACTATGAATTTCGCTACTGGCTGGCAGCGGGCGGCATCGACCCCGACAATGATGTAAAGCTTGTCATTGTACCCCCACCGCTAACGTCGGACGCATTGGCGACCGGCGCAATCGATGGTTTTTGCGTCGGCGCACCCTGGAACATGGTAGCCTCAGAACGCGGCACCGGGCGGATTGTTGCCGCCAAGCAGGACATCTGGCCGTCTGCACCCGAAAAGGTCATTGGCATGCGTCCGGAATGGGCCGAAACTCATCCCGAAACCGTATCTCGCCTCATTGTTGCTCTCGACAAGGCGGCACGCTGGTGCGATGGCACTGAAAATCACGACGCGCTGGCCGAGGTTCTCGCGGACAATCGTTATCTTGGCGTATCGAAGCAGATCGTCCGCAACGTGCTCGCAGGAACGTTTAATCTCGACAAACAAGGCAATCACCGCGTTATCGAACATTACTTCGCCTTCCATGCCGGTTTTGCCAATTGCCCCCGCCCCAATGATGCGATGTGGATCTATAGCCAAATGGTACGTTGGGGGCAGATAGAGGCATCGCAATCGGCGCAGCAAAAAGCGGCTCAATCCTACCGACCAGATCTCTATTGTACGGCCCTTGGCATTTCGCATCCGCCCTTCGAAGGGAACGCCGTTGAAGGCATCAGTGCCAGAGATCGCTTCATGGATGGCCGGACCTTCGACCCGTCGGACATAGAGACTTACGTGCAAGGATTTGATGTGCGTCGCGAGACCTCTACGGGCCCGAGCGCGTTGGAAGATTGAGCTGCCAATGCCCAATTTGATTGCACCCAGACGGCACAACCCGACAAAAGCGCCTAAAATACAGCCACACTTTGGGAGCGCGAATAAGCTTCTGGCTATTTTTTCATTCTTTTTAATTTTGTATTTTCAATCACTTGCAAATTTTCTGGAATTCTGGCACGCTTCTTGCTTGTAAATATTATGCACCGGTCAACGGCGACTGATGCAACAAGCGAGCCAGATATCGCTCCTGTCACGACACCGACGTCGCAAGGAATTGCAGCCCGAACCTTTCGTTCGAGGATGCTATCTCCAGGCGGCGTTTTTTTGTGCCCAGTTTCAAGCGAACCTAATTCAAGCCAGCATAGGGGAAGCCAGCCGATGACACCGCATAACAAAGCAGAAACCAGAACCGGCATCACCCGGCGCAGCATTTTGAAGACCAGTGCCACCGCAGCTCTTTTCACCGCAATTCGCTCGACATTTCCCGGCGGTGCCTTTGCAGCCAACAGCGGACCCGAAGTCAGCGGCGCCAAGCTCGGCTTCATCGCGCTAACCGATGCCGCGCCGTTGATTGTTGCCAGGGAAAAAGGCCTGTTTGAAAAGCACGGCCTGCCGGATGTCGAAGTCGCCAAGCAGGCGTCCTGGGGTGCAACACGTGACAATCTCGTGCTGGGGGGCGCGTCTAATGGCATCGATGGCGCGCACATCCTTTCGCCGCTTCCCTATCTCATCCATACCGGAAAGGTAACGCAGAACAACCAGCCTGTGCCAATGGCCCTTCTGGCACGACTGAATTACGACAGTCAGGCTATTTCGGTTGCCAAGGAATATGTCGATACTGGCGTCCAGCTGGATTCATCCAGGTTGAAGGCCGCCTTCGAAGAGAAGAAAGCAGACGGCAAAGAAATTAAAGCTGCGATGACTTTCCCCGGTGGCACGCACGATCTGTGGATCCGCTACTGGCTCGCTGCTGGCGGCATTGATCCCGACAAGGACGTTTCCACCATCGTTGTCCCACCACCGCAAATGGTCGCCAATATGAAGATCGGGAATATGGACCTGTTCTGCGTCGGCGAACCGTGGAACGAACAGCTCGTCAACCAGGGGGTCGGCTTCACGGCAGCGACGACGGGTGAAATCTGGAAACATCATCCGGAAAAGGCGCTCGGCATGCGTGCCGACTGGATTGAGAAAAATCCGAATGCCGCAAAAGCCCTACTCATGGCTGTAATGGAAGCCCAGCAATGGTGCGATAGCATGGACAACAAGGCAGAAATGGCAGAGATACTTGGCAAGCGCCAATGGTTCAATGTGCCTCCAAAGGACGTGCTGGGCCGGCTCAAGGGCGACATTAATTACGGCAATGGCCGTGTCGTACAGGGCACCGATCTGCAAATGAAATTCTGGACGAACGGTGCGTCCTATCCCTTCAAAAGCCACGACACCTGGTTCATCGCCGAAAATATCCGCTGGGGCAAATTTACGCCTGACACAGACATCAAAGCGCTGGTCGATCAGGTCAATCGGGAAGACATCTGGCGCGAGGCTGCAAAGGATCTCGGTGTCGCGGCAGCAGATATTCCAGCGTCGACGTCACGCGGTGAGGAAACCTTCTTCGACGGCAAGGTCTTCGATCCCGAAAATCCTTCGGCCTATCTCGACAGTCTCGCGATCAAGGTTGCGTCCTGAGCCAACCTGGGACGCGCAACCAGCGCGTCACCCTCCCCTTCGAACAGGAGCGTTGCATGTCCGCCGTACTGAAAGATCAAACCATCGTTACACAGCTAACGCCAAAGGCGACAAAGCCTGCCGGGAATGTCGCCCGGCTTGCCAACCAGCCCAAATCGGGCCTCGATATAAGTGCGCTGGCGCGCGGTACCGTGGGTAACATCGCACCGCCTTTAGTGGTGCTGGCCGTACTGCTGGGTATCTGGCAACTCCTTTGTGCTACCCCTGACGCGTCTTTGCCTGCGCCGTTCAAAGTCTGGGAGGATAGTTATGATCTGATCGCCTATCCCTTCTTCAATTATGGATCACAGGATATCGGGCTTGGCTGGCGTGTGCTCGTCTCGCTGGAACGTGTCGCCTACGGCTTTGGCCTCGCGGCTATTGCCGGTGTCGTGATTGGCGCGGTCATCGGCCAGTCAGTGTGGGCGATGCGTGGCCTTGATCCGATTTTTCAGGTACTGCGTACTGTGCCACCGCTGGCTTGGTTGCCCCTATCGCTTGCCGCCTTCCAGAATGCCAATCCGTCAGCGATTTTCGTTATCTTCATCACTTCAATCTGGCCGATCATCATCAACACCGCGGTCGGCGTACGTAATATTCCGCAGGATTATCGCAACGTCGCCAAAGTGCTACGCCTCAACCAGTTTGAGTTCTTCTTCAAGATTATGTTGCCATCGACAGCACCCTATATCTTTACCGGCCTCCGGATCGGCGTTGGCCTTTCCTGGCTTGCCATCGTAGCTGCCGAAATGCTGACCGGCGGTGTCGGTATCGGGTTCTTCATCTGGGACGCGTGGAACTCCTCACGTCTGTCCGACATCATCGTCGCGCTCGCCTATATTGGCCTTGTCGGCTTCGCGCTCGACAAGCTTGTGGCAGCCGTCGGTCGACTTGTCACCCGCAGTGCTTCCCTAAGCTGAGGAGAAGAGATATGAACGCCTATCTCAAGCTCGACCATATCGACAAATATTTCGACCGCTCGGAAGTCCTCAAAGACATCAATCTTTCGATCTCCAAGGGCGAGTTCGTTTCCATCATCGGTCACTCCGGCTGCGGAAAATCCACACTTTTGAACCTGATTGCCGGGCTGACGCCAGTCTCGTCCGGTGCGGTCCTGCTCGAAAACAAGGAAGTCAACGCCCCGGGACCTGAACGGGCTGTGGTGTTTCAGAACCATTCGCTGCTACCCTGGCTGTCGGTTTACGAGAACGTCAATCTTGCGGTGACGAAGGTTTTCCGGTCCAGCAAAACCAGAGCTGAACGACATGATTGGGTCATGACCAATCTCGACCTCGTCCAGATGGCGCATGCAAAAGACAAGCGCCCGTCGGAAATTTCCGGCGGCATGAAGCAGCGCGTTGGCATCGCGCGTGCATTGGCTATGGAACCGAAAATACTGCTGCTCGACGAGCCTTTTGGCGCACTGGATGCGCTGACCCGCGCCCATCTTCAGGATGCGATCATGGAAATCCACACCCGGCTTGGCAACACGATGGTGATGATCACCCATGATGTGGATGAAGCGGTCCTGCTCTCCGACCGTATCGTGATGATGACCAATGGTCCGGCGGCGAAGATAGGCGAGGTGCTGGATGTCGCTATCACACGCCCGCGCAACCGCATCGAGCTGGCCTCTGACCGCACCTATCTGAAATGCCGCGAGGCTGTTTTGAAGTTCCTCTACGAGCGCCATCGCTTCGTGGAAGCTGCGGAGTAATCCTATGACTGAGAAACTCGTTATCATCGGCAATGGCATGGCGCCGGGCCGCATGCTGGAGCATTTGCTCGAGCAGGCACCGGACCAGTATGACGTTACCATTTTCAACGCCGAGCCGCGTGTCAACTACGACCGCATCATGCTCTCGCCGGTTCTGTCCGGTGAGAAAACCTATGAGCAAATCGTCATCCATGGCGATGGCTGGTACATCAAGCACGGCATCACACTCTATAAGGGCCACAAGGTCGTCGCCATCGACCGCGACGCCAAGACCGTGACATCGGATCATGGTGTTACGGAAAGCTATGACAAGCTGGTAATTGCCACTGGTTCAGTGCCTTTCATCATTCCTGTGCCAGGCAAAGACCTGCCCGGTGTCATCAGCTATCGCGATCTGGACGATGTTGATGCAATGCTGGTCGCCGCGCAATTACGTGAAAAAGCCATCGTCATTGGCGGCGGGTTGCTCGGGCTGGAAGCGGCAGCAGGCCTCGCCCAGCGCGGCATGGATGTAACGGTGCTGCATGTCATGCCGACGCTCATGGAACGCCAGCTTGACCCTGCGGCCGGCTATCTGTTGCAGCGTGCAGTCGAGCAGCGCGGCATCAAAGTCATCTGCAAGGCTAACACCAAGGCCGTTATCGGCAAAGGCAAGGTCGAAGGCGTCGAGCTTGACGACGGCACCGTCATCCCAGCCACACTTGTTGTGATGGCGGTTGGTATTCGCCCCAATGTCGGCCTGGCGAGAGAGGCCGGTCTGGACGTCAATCGCGGCGTCGTCGTGGATGCGGGGATGCGGACATCCGATGCCAATATTCTGTCGCTGGGCGAATGTGCGGAAGTGGGTGGCATGGTCTACGGTCTTGTTGCTCCGCTTTACGAAATGGCACGTGTGGCAGCCTCACATCTAGCAGGCGACAACACATCGTCCTTTACCCATTCCGACACCCCGACCAAGCTGAAGGTCACCGGCATCGATCTCTTCTCGTTGGGCGATTTCGCCGATGGTCCGGACCGCGAAGAGATCGTGCTGCGCGATGCAATGGCAGGCATCTACAAGCGGCTCGTGATCAAGGAAAACCGGATCATCGGTACGGTTCTCTATGGTGAAACGACTGACGGCGCCTGGTTCAACGACTTGAAGAAGAAGGCAACCGACATTTCGGAGATGCGCGATACGCTGATCTTCGGACAGGCCTATCAGGGAGGAACCCCACTGGACCCTATGGTGGCCGTTGCAGCCTTGCCGGATGATACGGAAATCTGCGGCTGCAACGGCATCTGTAAGGGTAAAATCGTCTCAACAATGGACGAAAAGGGCCTGACCTCGCTCGATGAGGTGCGGGCTCACACAAAGGCGTCCGCGTCCTGCGGTTCATGCACGGGGCTGGTCGAGCAACTCATGGCGCTGACGCTTGGCGACAGCTACAATCCCAGATCGGTGCAGCCCATGTGCGGCTGCACCGATCTGGGTCATGACGATGTACGCAGGCTCATCAAGGCAAAAAAGCTCAAGACCATTCCCGCCGTCATGCAGGAGCTGGAATGGAAAACATCATGCGGCTGCGCCAAATGCCGTCCGGCGCTTAACTATTACCTCGTCTGCGACTGGCCAGACGAATATGCCGACGACTACCAGTCGCGTTTCATCAATGAGCGCGTACACGCCAATATCCAGAAAGACGGCACCTATTCCGTTGTGCCTCGAATGTGGGGCGGCGTGACGAATTCCAGCGAACTGCGTGCCATCGCCGATGTAGTGGACAAGTTTGCTATTCCGATGGTCAAGGTTACAGGCGGACAACGCATTGATCTTCTGGGAATAGCAAAAGAACAGTTACCAGCGGTCTGGTCTGATCTTGGCAAGGCGGGCTTCATCTCCGGTCAGGCCTACGCGAAGGGATTGCGCACGGTGAAAACCTGCGTTGGCTCGGACTGGTGCCGGTTCGGAACGCAGGATTCTACCGGTCTTGGTATTCGCATCGAGAAATTCATGTGGGGTTCCTGGACCCCTGCCAAGTTGAAGATGGCTGTCTCCGGCTGTCCACGCAATTGCGCAGAAGCGACCTGCAAGGATATCGGCATCATTTGCGTGGATTCCGGTTTCGAAATCCACTTCGCCGGTGCCGCCGGCCTCGACATTAAGGGCACGGAAGTTCTTGGGCTGGTCAAGACCGAAGACGAGGCGCTGGAGCATATTGTGGCGCTGACGCAGATGTATCGCGAACAGGCCCGTTATCTGGAACGGATTTATAAATGGGCCAAGCGCATCGGTCTCGATGAAATCCGCCGCCAGGTCATGGAAGATACGGACAAGCGCCAGATCTATTACGACCGCTTCGTCTTTTCACAGAAGTTCGCACAGGTCGATCCGTGGTCCGAACGCGTTTCCGGCAAGGACAAACACGAATTCAGCCCCATGGCTGTGTTAAACGCGGAGGCTGCGGAATGAACGAGATGGTCAGGAACTGGATTGCTATCGGAACGCTCGACGACATTCCGCGTCAGGGTTCGCGCTGTGTGAAAAACGGATCGACAACGATTGCCGTCTTTCGCACTTTCGATGACCGCCTGTTCGCAATCGAGGATCGTTGCCCGCACAAGAACGGCCCGCTCAGTCAGGGCATTGTTCATGATGGTTGCGTGACCTGCCCGCTGCATAACTGGGTCATCAATCTTGCGACCGGCAAGGCGCAGGGCGCCGACGAGGGTGTGACGCGGACGTTTCCCGTCAAGCAGGAAGGCGACACCGTTTATCTCGCGCTGGCCTTCTGACGAACCGACACTGGTGAAATCAACCCAAAAGAGGAGATGACATGCTGAGCAAAAGTGACGTCACCGATCTCATCTATGAGAAAAAACGCCTCGCCGGTCTGACCTGGGCCTCAATTGCCGAAGGCATTGGTATGAGCGAAGTATTCGTCACCTCGGCCTGTCTTGGCATGAATGCCCTGCCACGCGACAAGGCGGACAAGCTGGCGATCAATCTCGGCTTACCACAGGAAGCAGGTGTAGTGCTGGCGGAATATCCGACCAAGGAATGGGACCGCGCCGTTCCAACAGATCCTTGCATCTATCGCCTTTACGAGATCGTTGGGGTCTACGGCCCGACGCTAAAGGAGCTTATTCAGGAAAAGAGCGGCAACGGCATCATGAGTGCCATCGATTTCGAGATGAGCGTAGACAAGGTAGCGAACCCGAAGGGTGAACGCATCGAAATCCGCATGAGCGGCAAGTTCCTCTCCTACAACAGCTGGTAAGACAGGCACGCGCCAGGCTTGCGGTTTCGATATGAGGTCCGAAATGGCGACGATCACCGAAACAAAGACCACCTGCCCCTATTGTGGCGTCGGCTGCGGCGTAATCGCCAAGGTGGATGAAGCCGGCGCAATATCAGTTAGAGGCGACCCTGATCACCCGGCGAATTTCGGACGATTGTGCTCGAAAGGTTCGGCTCTTGCAGAGACCATCGATCTCGATGGTCGGCTACTCTTTCCTGAAATAGACGGCCAGCGTGCGGACTGGGACCGGGCGCTCGATCTTGTGGCCCGGAAATTTTCGGAAACGATAGCTGAACATGGGGCAGATTCTGTAGCCTTCTACGTGTCGGGCCAACTTCTGACCGAAGATTATTACGTCGCAAACAAGCTGATGAAGGGCTTTATCGGGTCAGCAAACATAGACACGAATTCGCGCCTTTGCATGTCCTCATCCGTGGCAGGGCATCGCCGCGCTTTCGGTGCCGATACGGTGCCCGGCACCTATGAGGATATCGAACTTGCTGATCTGGTAGTACTGACCGGCTCTAATCTCGCCTGGTGCCATCCAGTGCTTTATCAAAGGCTTGCCGCAGCAAAGGCGACGCGACCCCAGATGAAGATTGTCGTCATCGATCCACGTCGAACGATGACCTGTGATATTGCCGATCTGCATCTGGCAATCCGTCCGGATGGCGATGTGGCGCTTTTCATGGGGCTTTTCGCCCATCTGGTGAAGAGTCCTGCACTCAATATGAACTATGTGGATGCGTATACATCCGGTCTGGGGGTAGCCGTCGAAGCAGCCACAGCGATTGATAGGGAAATGCTGGTGGACAGCACAGGCCTGTCTTCAGCCCAACTTGGAGAATTCTTCCAGCTGTTTGAGACCACCGAAAATACGGTTACCTGCTATAGTCAGGGCGTCAATCAGTCGTCCTCGGGAACTGACAAGGTCAATGCCATCATCAATTGTCATCTGGCGACCGGCAGGATCGGGCGCCCTGGAATGGGACCCTTCTCACTAACCGGACAGCCTAATGCCATGGGCGGTCGTGAAGTGGGTGGCCTTGCGAATATGCTCGCAGCCCATATGGCTATCGAGAATGCCGACGACCGCGATCGCGTACAGCGTTTCTGGTCCTCGCCCACCATTGCCACAAAGCCCGGACTGAAAGCCGTCGACATGTTCCGTGCGGTGGCGGACAGACGCATCAAAGCACTGTGGATAATGGCCACCAATCCGGTTGTATCCATGCCGGATGCTAATGCAGTTCAAGCGGCGATAGCGGCCTGTCCTTTTGTTGTTGTCTCTGACATCGTTAAGGACACCGACACAACGCGCCACGCCCATGTGCTGTTGCCATCGCTTGGCTGGGGCGAGAAAGACGGCACCGTTACCAATTCCGAACGACGCATCTCCCGGCAACGGGCATTTCTGGCAGCTCCGGGCAAGGCCAAGCCGGACTGGTGGCAGCTTGCCGAAGTGGCGCGTCGCATGAACTATAAAAAGCAGTTTGCCTATAACAATCCAACTGCCATTTTCATCGAACACGCCGCTCTATCGGCCTTTGAGAACAATGGCAGCCGCGATTTCGATATTGGCGCAGTCCAAAACAGTACTCCATCACAATATGACGCCATGACGCCTTTCCAGTGGCCACAGGCCTCACGAAGTATTGGCTCATCAGCGCGCTTCTTTGCAAAGGGAGGCTATTTTCATTCCGACCGGCGCGCGCGCTTTGTCGTCACGGCACTCCCGGATACTGATCGTACAAGCAGCACGTTCCCGTTCACACTCAATACGGGCCGCATCCGCGATCAGTGGCATACCATGACGCGAACTGGCAAAAGTGCACGGCTTTCAGCCCATATTGCCGAACCATTTGCCGAGCTTCATCCGCGCGACGCCACAAAACTTGGCATCACCGGCGCCGGGCTGGTGGAAATCGAAAGCCCACATGGGAAAGCTATCGTGCGCGCACTTGCGACTGAGCGTCAGGCGCGAGGTAGTGTCTTTGGCCCGATGCACTGGAACGATCAGTCTTCTGCCTGCGCCCGTATAGATGCTCTGGTCGCCCCCGTAGTCGATCCGGTCTCAGGTCAGCCTGCCTCTAAAAATGTGGCCGTCACTTTAAGGCCCTTCCACGCTGTCTGCTACGGTTTTGCCGTTTCGCTTGCAAAGCCGTCAGGTGTCGATTGCGATTACTGGGCACTGGCGCGTGCAGAGGGAGGCTGGCGGTTAGAGCTGGCTTCTCTTAAGGCAATTCACGATTGGGCGGAGTGGTGCCATGCGCATTTCAGTATTCCAGCAGAGATTGACCCCATCGGTTATATGGATAACGCAACCGGCGAGACGCGGCTCGCTTTCTTTAACGGCTCGCGGTTGCATGCAGCGCTGTTCATCGCGCCACAACCGGTTGCCGTCGCTCGCAACTGGGCCATCCAGCAATTGACTGTCGCCCATGACGATTTGCGCAAGCGTGTCGCAATCGTTGCAGGCCGCCCCAGTATGGACAAGCCGGATCCCGGCGCAACAGTTTGCTCGTGCTTCGATGTAGGCATCAATCAGATTGCCGCTGCCATTCACTCCGGTTGCCATAGTGTCGAGGCCATCGGCAAGCAACTCAACGCCGGGACCAATTGCGGCTCGTGCCGCGCTGAAATCAGGGAGATCATCAATGGGCGTCTCGCAGCTGCAGCAGAGTAAAGCCTTTAACCGCATCGAGCCCCTGGCAAAACTTCCGGTGTTTTGGGCGCTGGAGGGAAGGCGCTGCATTATCTCTGGCGGTTCCGATGCCGCCGCATGGAAAGCAGAATTGCTGGCCGCCTGCGGGGCGCGTGTCGAGGTCTATGCCGATGCGCCCGACGACATGATGCGCGCATTGGCTGTCCGTCCGGTGGTCCATACGCAAGCGCGCATATCGCTGATTTTGAGGCCATTGCAAGATGCCGATTTGCCAGGTGCAGCTATGGCAATTGCCGATTGCCACGACGAAGGCGAAGCCGCTGCCTTCCTTGCTGCCTGCAACCGAGCCAGCGTTCCCGTCAATGTCATCGACAAACCGCAATATTGCCAATTTCAGTTCGGGTCGATCGTCAATCGCTCGCCGGTTATCGTGGCTATCTCGACGGATGGCGGAGCACCTGTTCTGGCGCAAGCCATCCGCCGTAAGATCGAAGCGCTTTTGCCAGCTTCGCTGAAAGACTGGGCACTGCTTGCCCAAAACCTGCGCACCCGTATCGGTTCCATGCTGACGACGGCAACGGCGCGTCGCCATTTTTGGGATACATTTGCTGACAAAGCCTTCTCGGGACCGTGTACGAGAAACTCGGAAACCGATCTTCTCACTGTTGCTTCGCAGAAGGTATCAGATACAGGGAGTGTGAAAGTCTTTACCGTCGATCCGGTAGATCCCGAACTGATGACACTCAAAACCATTCGTGCACTGCAAGCCGCAGACATAATCTATTTCGGCAAGGACATCGTTCCGGCAATATTGGAATTCGGACGACGCGAAGCCAGGCGCTATCGAATAGAAGATCTTTCCGGTCAGATATCCAAGCTAAATCAATGCCATATTGTTTATCTGATATCGAACAAGAACACTTCGGATAATCCATTTCGATAACAATAACAATAATTTGCAAACCAAGGAACAATTCAACTTTCTCATATGATGTGCTCGCCAAATTGGAGATAGGCCATCAATGCCCCTCCAGACAAAGCAATCAGTATCGCGGGAAAGATCACCTGCCTGATTAATATGGAGAGCAGCCAGCCCGCTATTAAAACGAATCCGCTATAGAACAAACCAAAGTCTGAAACAGACAGCGCCATTGCTGCAATGCAAATCGGGCTGGCAAACATCACCAGCAGAAGATCCGCGTTTTCATAACGAGGCGGCAAAAAGAAGATCGAGGCGAACATGTGCCAGGTCAAACCAAACGAGATACTGAGTAAAATAGGCAGAAGGACCGGATATGACACGAAAGACACCCTAATTTGTTTACGTTAAAACAAGCAGGTTTCGTGCCAGATTAAAGACACTAGATTTAGTCATGCAGATTTGCCGAGGCCCACACGTCACACAAGAACCAAGACCTCATAATCCTCAAATTCTAACGACTGGAAGGGGTCCAGAAGCAGACCGTCCGCTCCAGCCGAAAGACGATAGAAGCGGCCATCACTGGCTGTCAGTACAACGGCCTGATTGCCAGTCAAGAACCTGCCCCGCACTTATGACTGGCGCACATTGCAAGTTCGATCAGATGAGCCTTTATCGAAGAGGATTATTCTCCATATACAATCAGCAAATCCTTTGCATCGATCTGTTCGCCTGGGCGCACAAGCACTTCGGCAATCGAGCCGTCGCGTTCAGCACGCAGAGCAGTTTCCATCTTCATGGCTTCGATAGAAAGCGGCACATAACCCACCTTCACATTCTGGCCCTGCGAGACAGCAACCGTTGGTATAATGTTGGCTGCTACCGCCCTTGCGGGAATTATTTGACGCTTACCTAGGCGACTAGCGAATCCAATCTTTCAACAATCGAAATTGCCGAGTAGTGACTAAACCTAATCTGATCATTGATCAGCAACGTCCCTTAACCTGCAAGGAAGGCAACTCATGCGAGGTTTTGAGAGCGCGGCGGCGGATTGAAGCCGGCGCCTACTAAGTGAACTCTTAGGGTTCATTGCCGCAACGCGCATTTATGTTGATAGCGAGATCGCAGACGTCGCTCACTATCTGCCCCCCAAAATATTGATTCACTCGATGCAGCATCATGCCGATCGTTGCTGATCCCCCGGCACAGGTCCAGATGTTCTCATTAGCTCGATAGATTCCGGGATCCACAGCAACATTTATAAATTGCTGAACAAAACCCTCCACGTGATTCCAATGTACCGCGCAGGTTTTGCCATCAAGCATATCCAACTGCACCCAAAGCCTCCAATTGCAACTTCTTTATTACTGCATGAAAGCAACCATGGCTTTGAAAGCTTAATGTCACAACCGACAGCAACATTGTTGCTACAGATACAGACCATCCCAGGGCACAGCTCGTTGAAGAGATATCGTTGTTCGTCGGCCATTGAACTGGTTGATGTAACTGGCACACCGCAACTCGATCTCACTGGGACACCGGTTTCCGATGCAATACGCCAACGATGATCCGCGTAACCAAGCACCTGATTTGCCAGTCGTAACGTCTCAACGGCAAGAGAAAAATCAAATAAGGAAAAAGTCGGAGCCAGATAGAAAACGATCATCACCGGCTGTTGCGCGTCTGGCGCCATGATACCGCCTTTGGATGCGACTGAAATCTGTTAAAGTACCAGCTGTTTTGATGGAAACACCGGAAATTTTTCCCGATTTGTGTACCAATTTTTTCCGAACTCTATCCATAGTTCACACCGCTATACCCCCGCTTTTACACGGTCGATAGGGTGCGAGCAGCAGGCGAGAATGTAGCCATCGTCTATGTCATCATCGGTGATGCCGCCGTTGTGCACCATATGGACGTGTCCTCCGAGCTTCTGGATCTAGCAGGTCCCACAGATTCCCATGGTGCAGCCGGAGGGGAACATCAAACCCGCTGCGCGGGCAGCAACAAGAATGCTGTCCGCTTCCGAGCAAGTCGTCGTAACGCCGGACAGTGCAAAGCAGATTTCGGCACTGTTTTCCTGTTCGGGCGTTACATCTTCGGGCACCAGTTCGGTTTCCGACAATGGTGCGTGGAAGCTTTCCTGATGATAGCAATCCATATCATAGCCAAGCCCGATCAACGCTTCGCGCACCGCTTGCATGAAGGGCTCCGGGCCGCAACAGAACGCTTCCCGCTCCAGGTAATCCTGGGCCATCAAGCCCAGCATCAATTGGTTGAAGAAACCGTTGTAGCCGGTCCATGGACTATAGCGATCACTGTCCTCTACGATCCATTGGAGATCTATCCCGTTGACGCGTGAGGCCATATGCTCCAGTCGCTCGCGGAAAATAATATCTGATGAGCGGCGCGCGCAATTGACGAACACCACGGCCATGTCGCGGCCTGAATCGTAGGATAGGTGGGCATAGCCATCATTGGCGTGATACCCGATCCCATCGATATGAAGAGATATTTGTCGGCTGGGTGATGCGCGATGGAGAACTTTCCGCCAGGGCCAATGACCCGCAGCCGCATGCCTGGCCGCATGTGGTCGAACATCCAGCGAGTACCAACGGAATCCGGCTGCGCCTTAACTGTCATGGTCAGCGACGTCGGTCGGGACGGCGATGACGAGATTGTATAGGTACGATAAACCGGTCCACCGGGAACAGGCAGCTCCCATGTCAGGAACTGCCCAGGATCGAAACTAAACAGCGCTCCAGACGGCTACTGGAAGCAGAAAGTCATAACATTAGGCGCTTCAGGCAGGCAGGAAACGCATTCAAGCTCCTCCGCATCCCTCCAGAATGCAAGCTTCGGCCTCTTCACCACATACATGAACTCACTCCGCAGCCATCTGAAACCGTGTCAGCGAACGCTCGAGCCATTGCGCATACCAGTCCACGAACTGGACCACGCCGCTTTCCTGATTGGGCGAATATGGTCCCGGCGTATAAGCCGGGGAGAATATCCCGCGTTGATTGGTCTCAACCACCTCCCGGTCCTCATCATTGGTGGCGACCCACACTTCCGTCAACCGCTTGAGATCGTAATCGACGCCCTCAACGGCATCCTTGTGGACAAGCCATGTGGTCGTCACTTCTGTTTCCGTTGGGCTAATTGGCGTGACGCGGAAAGTCAGTGAATGATCCGGCAGGAAATGGTTCCATGTCGTAGGATAATGAAACATGAGAAGCGAACCCGCATCCGGTATGGCAACGCGACCAAGCGGTTTGGTGACGCCTGCCCTGCCGTCCATTGTGTAACTGACGGCCTTGTCCTGCAGCGGAATGCGCGTAACACGGTATTGTCCATCATCCGACAGGCGGAACTGTGCGGGTGCCCCGACTGCCTCGCAACGATCGAAATGCGCCTGAAGGCTAGGCGACACCGAGCCGTCCGGCGAGACGCCAGCCACTTCAGGATCCAGCGGGAAGGACCGGCAGAGCGCAGGATGATTACTGCTGCAATGATAGCATTCGCGATTGTTTTCCCAGACCAGCTTCCAGTTGCCGTTCTCCACAATGGTGGAGCTATACGCAACCTTGGCATTCTCAAGGTCGTGTACTTCAAGATAGGGGCGCGCCATTTCCGCAAAAGGTTCGAAGGAGGGTGGTGTCGTGGACAGGCAGATGTAGATCAACCCGACAAAATTACGCAGCTGCACTGATTTCAGGCCATGAGTAGACGGGTCGAAGTCGGGTCCCATATCATTGGCCCACAGAAGCTTGCCATCGAGTTCATAGGTCCATTGGTGATAGGGGCACACAAGTTTCGCGACCTGACCTTCGCGTGCCTTGCAGATGATGGAACCCCTATGACGGCAGGAATTGTGGAAGGCGCGGATTTCATTATCGCGTCCCTTGACGATAATCACATCATAAGCACCAACGCGCATGGTCACATAACTGCCGGGTTTCGCCAATTGGCAAGCCGGAATCGCATAGAGCCATTCCTTGTAGAAAATCTGCTCCAGATCCATCTGATAGATGTCAGGCGATGTATAGAATGGTTGCTCCAGAGCATGGCCAGGCTTTCGACGGGCCAGCAATTCTGGTACCGAGACTTGAGCGTTCATGATGACGAGTTCCTACCATTTGTTTTGAACCAGTCTAAAAACTGTCAGGCTCGTCTCACATTTTGACAATAGCACTTTTTTTCAACATGGATTAGTTTAAGTAATCTCAAGGTTTCCCCGCCACTTTGCTGGCTTCAAGATTGCGGATGAGGTTTCTGTGGCCAGACCTTATGACCTTTCCTCCATAACCGCACTCATCTGTTTTGAGGCTGCGGCACGCAATCTCAGTTTCAAGAAAGCCGCGCAGGAACTGAATGTGACACCTGCGGCAATCAGTCACCAGATAAAGGCGCTTGAAGCGGACCTTGGATGCGTCCTGTTCATCCGGCAAAACAAGGGTGTGGAGCTGACGGAAAAAGGCGCATTTTTATTCGTGGCCCTGCAACGAGGCTTTGAATCCATCTCCGAAACGGTCAGCCAGTTGAGGGAGATACCGGAAACTGTGGACGTTACCGTGCGCTCCACGACGGCTGTGAGTTCATTATGGCTGACACCAAAGATTTCAGCGTTCTGGAAAAACCACCCCACAGTTACGATTGCGCAGATTGTCAGCGACATTGCGTCCGACACCAGCCGCTGTGACCTTAGCATTCATTATGGCATCCCCGACGAAGGCAGCGAATGCTGCAGCCTCTTTCGCGACCGCATCGTAGCACTTGGAACGCCGCGCTTCGCTGCGGAACATGGTATTTCGACTATTAAGGATCTGATTTCTGCGCCGCTAATACATTCCAGCGGCGAAGAAACCAACTGGACGAAATGGTCAGACTGGTTTTCGTCGCTTGGCCAGTCCACTCCGAAGGGTCGTAATTTCTACGTCAACAATTACATGATTGCCCTCCAGACTGCACAAGACGATCTTGGCGCAGTTCTAGGGTGGGATGGATTGGTCAAGAGCCTGTTGGATGAGGGAAGGTTCATACAACTCGTGCCCGATTGCATCGCTTCGCCAATGCCATTCTATCTGAAAATTCATCCACGCGCCTCAACGAAGGCGCGCATTTTTGCCGAATGGCTCGTAGGAAATGTCTGAAACCTTTATGCCTAAATCCTTTCCCACGGAAAAGTATCGAGCCGCTCGACACCATTTTTCGTGACCAGCATCTGGGTTTCCAGCTTGATGCTTTCGGAACCTTTTTCGGCAATCAGGCTTTCGACGTTAAGTACCATATTTTCCTCAATCATCCCGCTGAAATCATTATCGAAGTCCGGGTGCAGCATGATACCTGGCCATTCGTCAGCCATCCCGGTCCCATGGACTGCCAGCGAATAACGGTACGGGAGGTATTTCTCAGGTATGCGCCAGCTTTTCTCATTGAACTCAACGAAGCTCACACCAGGACGAATGATTGAAATATTATGATCGATCTGGTCCCGGGCAGCGGCGTAGAGCTTCTTTTGCTTTGCACTCATCGCGACATGGCCGCAGGTCCATGAGCGCGACAGGTCGGCGCAATAGCCGTAAGGACCTATCATATCTGTATCAAAGGCGATCATCTCGCCTTGTTTAATGACATAATCGGAGCATTCCTGATACCATGGATTTGTCCGTAGGCCCGCTGTCAGCAGTTTGGTTTCGAGCCATTCGCCACCGCTTCGTGCATTTTCGAAATGAAGCTCGGCCCAGATTTCGCGCTCTGTCCGCCCCGGTTCTGAAACCTCGTACATGCGCGCCATACCTGCCTCACATACGCGAATGGTCCAGCGCATCAGTTCGATTTCTTCCGCACTTTTTATTGAACGGGCCCGCTCGGCCAGTTCCTGACCATCCAGCAAGACAAAGCCGCGTGCCTGCAATTCATACACCGGTCCCGGTTCCAAGCGATCCACAGCAACACGGTCGTTAGCGCCATGTTGCTTGATGATACCGGCGATCTCATCAGCCCAGGATTTCAGGCGCTGTTCAACCAGATTGCCGGCTGTGAAGAACAGAAAGGATTTGGCTGTACGGACCTCATCGACCCCGGGCAGTCCGTCATTGACATGTTCAGCGCCTTCGAATTCGAACATGATGGCAGGTCCTTCAGCCAAAATGAGCGCATAGCGTGAGGGATTGTGCATTGTCCATATGCTCATATCGGACGAATCCAGCGCATAACGAATATTGACCGGATCGTAGAGAAGCAGTGCTCCACAATCCGTCTGGCGCATTTTGAGGCGAAGGCGGTCGAGGCGATAATGTCTTGCCCTATCGAGCGTTTCGATGGGTATCGGGCTGATTAGTGGTCGATCCGCACCTTCTGGATTGAGATAAGTGAGTTTTCGCTCGTCTTTGAAGACCGCTGCACTTTGTCCGGTCATATGGTCGTCAGGCGCCATTCAAATATTCCTCTTTAAGCAAAGCGCCAGGAACTTCGGATGCTCGTTTCGCATCCGAAGCAATCGTTTAAGTGGCGCTCGTGGGTTTCTCAGGAACAAGCAGAGAATTTCGAGCAATATGGCAGATGGGACAAGCGTCCGATAATCAGTGCGGGACGCCGTTCTTTTTTGCGGTCCAGGTCGCCAGATAATCCATCAACGCCGGCGAGAGGCAGTCATAGGGTTCAAGCCCAACCTCTTTCAGCCGGGCCCGTATACCCGCCATTTCATCAGGATCGACGCCGCCTTCAATGACCGAGGATACGAAGGCTGCGAATTCCGGCCCGGGCCAGTCTGCGTTTTCGAACCGTTCTGGATGGATGAAGGATAGTCCCTGGAATGCATGTTCACGTTCAACGGGACCGTACATGTGCACACCGCACTCCTTGCAGGCATGGCGTTGGATCAAGGCGCCAGCATCGACGACGGCAAGCTTGTCGCCATTTTCAATAACGCTGACCTTCTCCGTCGGCGCGACGGCGACGACGGAGAAGGTTGCACCTTCCGGCTTCCAGCATTTCGTGCAGCCACAAGCGTGGTTATGGGCGATCGGGGCTGCGACCTTCACCTTGACTGTGCGTTCGGAACATTTGCAGGCAAGCGTCCCGCCGGCAAACTGATTGCTACCTTTTTGCAGTCCATCCTGGATGGCAGGATGTAGAAGTCTCGTGCTCATGTCTTCCTCCCATGATGTCATGTTTCAGTTATTCGTCGACTGGACACTTCACCAGAAGTGCCCAGAAAGCGAAGAGTGGCATATCGAGCGAGCGTACGGCGTGCTTGATACCAGGGACATTATAGAACGAACCACCGATGCCCGGTGAGAACCAATCACCGTCCGCCTGACTGAATTCGCCATCGGAGCAAACGAGATAAACCTCTTCAGGAGCATGGTTGTGATCTGGATAGCGGACATTGGGGGCAAGCAGCGTCGCGCCAATCCACAGATCATCACGCTGTTCAATTCCTCCAGCACCGACTACCATAGCATTGCCATGTCCGTCCGCATAATTGGCGCTAGCTGAGCCGTCGGGATCAACACGCCGCCGCCAGTCCAGGCGCGGCGCTATTGTTTGAAAGGTTGCGATCAGACGGCGGAGCAAGGGATCCTTGACATCGACTGCCAAGGCGGCATCGAGATGTTGGCAAACAGGTAACTGCTTCCCCTCGCCCACGCGCTGTTCCCCTGGCGTTTTGAGTGCATCGAATATCTGGCCGATTGAACGTCTGGATTCACCATGACTGGCGAATTGACCGAAAGCAGCCTCTGTCGCATCAAGAAAGGCCTGCAATGCTTCATCACGAACTGTCATGCGAACCTCTATGAACTTCAAATCGGGAATTATCTCCGGATCATATATCCTTTGCTAGCCGCAGACCGTCATAAATCGCGGCATGAGTGTTACGGGCTGCGACAGCGTCACCGATCCTGAAGAGCTGGAATGTTCCGTTCGGATTGCGAACGACTGATTGCGGTTGACCAGCCAGCAATTGTTTATAGGACGTTTCGCCGCCATTGGACGATAGCGGTTTGAGTTCGAAATAGAGTTCGTCCAATGGAATGGTACCGTGGTTGACGACGACCTGATCGACAATACGTTGCTTGACAACACCCCCATAGTCGCTGCCAATTTGCGAGACTAGCTGGTTGCCGGTCTTTTCGACCGACTCCAGACGGAAGGTCACGGTGAACGTTACATCGAGCTTTTGCAGCGACCGCATATAGGGAACGAGGTTCATGGCCATGACCTCTGGCGCAAACGCCCGATCAGGTGTCATGATTTCAACCTTGGCACCTGACTGTGCGATGATTTCCGCAGCCTGCAGGCCTGAATGGTCGCCTGCATCGTCATAGACCAGGACATTGGAACCCGGTTTTACATCTGCGGCGATGATATCCCATGCCGAGACGACGAGTTCGTTGCCCTTGGCCAGCACTTCGGTATGTGGCAGGCCGCCCGTGGCGATTATCACTACATCGGGCGCGAGCGCCTGAACGGTTTCAGCATCGGCCCATTTGTTGAAATGAAAGATGACGCCGTGTTTCTCGCATTGAGCCATACGCCAGTCAATGATGGAGATCATCTCGCGTCGACGTTCGCTTTGAGCGGTCAGGCGGACCTGGCCACCGGGATGTGCGGAAGCTTCAAGGACAATGACTTCGTGACCACGCTCGGCGGCGACGCGTGCCGCTTCCAGACCGGCTGGTCCCGCACCAACAATCACGACCTTTCGGCGTTCCGTTGCCCTGTCGACGACATGTGGCATGGTCAGTTCGCGACCCGTGGCGGCGTTGTGGATACAATAGGCGGCACCGCCCTGATAAATGCGGTCAAGGCAATAATTGGCACCGACGCATGGACGGATATCGTCCTCGCGTTTTTCCATTATCTTGCGCACGATATGCGGATCGGTCATATGGGCCCGGGTCATGCCGATCATGTCAACCTTGCCTGATGCAATGGCATGACGCGCCGTAGCAACATCTTGAATCTTGGCTGCGTGGAAGGTCGGAAAATCGGTTGCCGCGCGTATCTCACCAGCAAAATCGAGATGAGGCGCGCTGGCCATACCTTGAATTGGGATCACATCGGTGAGACCAGCATCGGTATCGATATGGCCACGAATAATGTTGAGATAATCGATTAGGCCGCTGTCCCTGAGGCGACGCGAAATTTCCATTCCCTCAGCCTTGTCGGTTCCCCCGGCCAGGGTTTCGTCGGCGGTATAACGAACGCCGAGAATGAAGTCGTCACCAACGCGCTTGCGTATCGCTCGAAAGACGCCGAAACAAAACCGCATGCGGTTTTCAAGCGAACCGCCGTAGGGACCGTCGAGATCGTTGGTAAGCGGCGAGTTAAACTGGTCGATGAGATGACCATAGGCCTCCAGTTCGACACCATCCATGCCGCCGGCCTTCATGCGTTCTGCGGCATCCGCGAAATCAGTAATGATGCGCTCGATGTCCCAGTCCTCGAGTTTTTTGGGGAAAGCGCGATGTGCCGGTTCTCGATGGTGTGAGGGGGCAACGACCGGCAGCCAGTCAGCCTTGTCCCAGCGGGTACGTCGACCCAGATGAGTGAGCTGGATCATGATCGCCGCACCTTCTTCGTGCACGGCATCGGTCATTTCCCTGATCCAGGGAACGATCTCGTCTTTGTAGGCGAGAAGATTGTTGAACACAGGCGGACTATCCCGCGATACGGCTGCCGAACCCGCAGTCATGGTGAGAGCGACCCCACCTTTCGCCCGCTCTATTGTATAGGCGCGGTAGCGTTCCTTGGGCATTCCGTCTTCGGGATAAGCCGGCTCGTGAGATGTCACGATAATCCGATTACGTAGCGTCAAATGCTTGAGTTTATACGGCTGCAGAAGAGGATCGTTCGACATCCCACCGGTTCCCATTTATTGAGTTTTCCAGAACGCTAAGTCGAAATGTACATAAGTGTCAATCACGAAAACATAGTAGTGCGTCTATTTGACATAAATGTACATTTTACTTGCAGCATCGCGACAGGCTTGATAGGAAATGGCTATGGATGAACTTTTACACGACAGTGGCTGGCGTGGATCGACCGAAGGATGGCTGGAAGCAGCTTATCAATCGCTGGTGGAAGCCGGTGTCGACTCCGTCAAAATTCTGCCGCTGGCGAAAAAACTCAATCTCTCGCGCACCAGTTTCTATTGGTTCTTCAAGGACCGCGAAGAGTTACTCAGCGCATTGATCGCCAAATGGAGAGACAAGAATACTGGCGGCATCGTCAAGCAGTCGGAGGCCTATGCCGAGTCAGTTGCAGAAGCTATGCTGAATGTGTTCGATTGCTGGCTCAACAAAGAGCTGTTCGACTCTAAGTTTGAATTTGCTGTTCGCAGTTGGGCGCTGCAGTCTCCCGAATTATTGAATGAGATACAGGAAGCGGATCAGCTTCGCATGGAAGCGCTAAAACGGATGTTCATGCGCTTCGGAATGCCTGAAATAAGCGCCGATGTGCGGGCCAGAACAACATATCTGGTTCAGATCGGTTACATTTCTATGCAGGCCCAGGAAGATGCCGCGACAAGAATGCGACGTATCCCTGAATACATTCAGATCTATACGAGCCAAAAGCCCGAACAACGGGAACTTGATCGTTTTTTTTCGCGCCACGGTTTTAAACCGGGTTAGGAGTTTAGATGCGGCAGCCGGTTAAAATTGGCATTATTGGTGGCGCAGGCTGGCTTGGCAAAGCCATATCAAGCGCCATCATAACTGCGGGAATAACTGACGCTGCACGGCTAACACTGTCCTTTCGTAACAAAGCACCAGCAGAATATACACAGGGAAACTGGACCACAGATAATCAACATCTCGTGGATTTTTCAGACGTTGTCATTCTTTCTGTCCGGCCAGAAGACTGGCGCGGACTAAAAATTGATATGTCCGGAAAACTGGTCATTTCCGTCATGGCAGGAGTGAGCCTCCAGAAACTTATGTCCCATCATTCGTCAGACCGCGTCATCAAGGCAATGCCGAACGCGGCAGCGGCGGTAGGAAAATCCTATACGCCGTGGATCGGTTCAGAAAAGTCGACCCAAGCAGACAAACAGCTTGCAGCGTCGATTTTTGTGGCCTTCGGTCTGGAAGACGAGTTGGCTCAAGAAAGTGAGATCGATTATTTTGCGGGCCTGTCCGGCTCTGGACCAGCATTTCCCGCCCTGCTTGCATCCACGATGTTTGACGAGGCGGTCGCCTTTGGAATTCCGCCGAGGATTGCCCTTCGCGCTGTCACCACATTGCTTGTCGGCACGGGACGGCTGTTGGAAGCCACCCCCCAACCACCGCAGGAGATCGTCAACACTTTTCTCAACTATAGAGGGACGACGACAGCTGCACTCGATGCCATGCGTGCGGCCGAATTTGATCTGGCCATCGCTAAAGGACTGTCGGCAGCCTTCATGAAGTCGATGAGTATGGGGGAAACTGTCTGAGATTCACACAGCGGGTAAGCGCAACGCCCCGTCATCCAACAAACGCGTTGCGACAGAGGGAACAATAATGAAGAAACTTCTAGCATCTACATGTCTTTTCTTTGGTACCCTTGGGATCAGTTCGATTGGTCATGCTGCCGATTGCGGTTCCTTGACTATTGCGAGCATGAACTGGCAGAGCGCCGAAGTCCTTTCAAATCTGGACAAAATCATCCTGAACGAAGGATTTGGGTGCAGTGTCGAAATCACTGTCGGCGATACGGTTCCAACCATCACGTCTATGGCTGAGAAAGGGCAACCCGATATCGCGCCCGAGGCCTGGATCGATCTTCTTCCGGACGTCGTAAAAAAGGGCACCGATGAAGGCAAGATAATCCAGATCGGCTCTCCGCTACCGGACGGTGGTGTGCAAGGATGGTGGATTCCCAAGTATACGGCCGAGGCCCATCCTGATATCAAGACCATTCCTGATGCACTAAAGCACCCGGAACTTTTCCCCGGTTCGGAAGACACGTCCAGGGGAGCTATCTTCAATGGACCGCAGGGCTGGGGCGGTACCGTTGTGACTTCACAGTTCTACAAGGCGTTTAACGGCGAAGCAGCGAAGTTTGTATTGGTGGATACGGGATCTGCTGCTGGACTCGACGGTGCTATTGCCAAGGCGTACGAACGCAAGCAGGATTTCATCACCTATTATTGGGCACCGACTGCGCTGCTCGGAAAATACGAAATGGTGAAGCTGGAGGCCGGCGTCGATCACGACGCTATGGAATGGCAACGATGCAACACCGTGGCCGACTGTCCCGATCCGAAGCCAAACGCCTGGCCCATCGATAAAGTCGTGACACTCGTCGCGAAAAATTCTTCCGACAAAATTGGCCCGGAAGCCATGGCCTATCTTGAGAAGCGGTCCTGGAGCAATGCGACCGTCAATAAACTCATGGCGTGGATGAGTGAAAATCAGGCATCCGGAGAAGACGGCGCAAAGCATTTCCTCAAGGAAAATACTGAGGACTGGACAAAGTGGGTTTCGCCGGAAGTCGCCGAAAAAGTCAAAGCTTCTCTCTGACGAATAGGTTCAGCGGTACACGGCCGTGTACCGCTGATGCCGACGATCAAAACCAACCGACAAAAAAATAAGGGGAAGCGGATGGATTGGTTTTATAAGTTTCCACATATGAACGACGACGCACTTCGTGCCTTGAAGAAGGCGATCGACGATGGCTTTCGTGGCTTCACGCGTACCTATGGCGATATCATAGAGACAATTTTCTCGCCGCTTCAGCATTTTCTCATCGGTACCGACCGCTTCATGACCCAGACTCCCTGGCCGATCATCATCCTGTTGATTGTGGGGATCGCGTGGTTCGCAAGCCGAAGCCTCAAGGTTGCTCTGACCAGTCTCATCATTCTCCTGGCAATTGGCTATTTCGATATGTGGGATGATACGATGCGGACTATCTCCATGATCCTCGTCTGCACTATCCTTTCAATCGCCATAGGAATTCCGCTGGGTATTCTCATGTCGCGTTCTGACGGCATTCAAAGAATTGTAAATCCTATTCTCGACGTTATGCAGACAATGCCAAGTTTTGTGTATCTCATACCGGTCGTCATGCTGCTCGGCATCGGAAAAGTCCCCGGTCTCATTGCCGTCGTCATTTATGCGATCCCTCCGATCATCCGCCTGACCGACCTGGGTATTCGTCTTGTTGATCGCGATGTCCTCGAAGCGGCGGACGCATTCGGTTCATCGAATTCACAAAAGCTTTTCAAAGTGCAACTCCCGCTCGCTTTGCCCACAATCATGGCTGGTATCAATCAGACAATCATGATGGCCCTTGCCATGGTCGTGGTCGCTTCGATGATTGGCGTGCAAGGGCTGGGGCAACCCGTTCTAAAGGCCATTGCCAATCAGTATTTTACACTGGGTGTCTTTAACGGACTGGCAATTGTCGGCATCGCGATTATCTTCGACCGGGTTAGTCAGGCCTATGGCAAGCGTCTCCAGAAACATCAGGAGGCGGCCCATGGCTGAGCCTACGTTCGGCGGCATTCAAATCCGCCACCTTTACAAGATTTTCGGTCCAAATCCCGCTGCCCATGTCGATGCGGTACGGAGCGGCCTGTCCAAAACAGAACTGAACGAAAAATTTGGACACATACTTGGCTTGAAAGACATCAACATCGAAATTCCCCCCGGCCGCATCCAAGTCATCATGGGACTGTCGGGATCGGGGAAATCTACCCTTATCCGCCACGTTAACCGCCTGATCGATCCAACTGCTGGAGAGGTCATTGTGGGCGGTGCCGATGTCATGAAGATGAACCAGGCCGAATTGCGCGATTTCCGGCGTCATCAAACGGCGATGGTGTTTCAGAAATTCGCACTTCTTCCCCATCGCAATGTGCTGGACAATACAATCTATGGATTGGAAGTGCAGGGAGTTGAGCGTGGAAAGGCTGTCAACACGGCCATGCGCTGGCTGGAGCGCGTAGGACTGAAAGGCTTTGAGAAAAAATTTCCCAATCAGCTATCAGGTGGAATGCAGCAGCGGGTAGGTCTTGCCCGCGCCCTTTCCAACGATGCTCCAGTACTTTTGATGGATGAAGCTTATTCCGCGCTCGATCCACTTATCCGTACGGATATGCAATCTGTTCTGCTCGATATTCAGAAAGAGATCAAAAAGACAATTGTCTTTATCACACATGATTTGGACGAAGCATTACGGCTCGGCGACCAGATAGCGATACTGCGCGATGGTGAAGTTATTCAGCAGGGAACCAGTCAGGAGATCGTCTTGCGCCCGGCTGATGAATACGTCGCCAACTTCGTCAAGGAAGTCAATCGCGGCCGCGTCATCCATGTGGACGCTGTAATGACACAAGATGCCAACATCGTTGCTCAAGAGGGCCCATCGATCAATTGTCGAACGACTATTGAAGAAGCTGTCAGAATATTAACGTCAACGCAGCGTTCGCAGCTAGCGGTTTTGGATGACCGCTCAAGGCTTGTGGGAACGGTTTCGTTGCAGCAACTCGCTCACGCCATGGTGAATTCTCGCCCCAGCCACCTGTAACTAAAGTAAGCCTCATGGTGGCTTAAACTCAGGTTAGGAGAGCACAAATGGTTAGCGAGGACGATCCCGGTCAACAGCCAGAAAGATCTCTGTTGAGTTTCAGCTTATTTAAAATATCTTTTCATTTCGTGTTGATCCTACAGCAACACAAAAATCAGCGAAACTCCAAAAAACAATCAATCAGTCCCCAAGGGAAACCCTCTTTTAGTTCACTTGGGGACTTCTTAATATTATAGGTCTGCCAGAAGGTCGTTAATTCTGTTTTCTGATTCCGCAAGGGCTTCTTCTATAGGCTTATTTCCTACGATTGCCGCATTTAGTTCTTCTGCTAAAATGTCCTGGATAGCAAACTGTCTTTGAACTTGTGGTGGCAACGTCTGGCCTGTAGTTGCAATTTTCTCGATATCAGAGCGGTGTGGCATCGCTGCGAATGTTTCTGAATCGACTATGGACTGGATTGCAGGCAAATGCCCAGTGCGGGCCCACTCAGTTTCATTGTCAGCTAAAAACTTAAACAGCTTGCCTATTGCCGCACTTTGCTCATCCGATCTATCCTTTTTCGGAAGCACCCATGCATGTCCATCGGCATAAGTCGCATCTTTCTCAGGAAAGAGCTGAGATACCGGATAGACGCGATAGCCACCGGACAGAGAATTGCCCGCCTTTTTAGCTTGCTCATCGAATGTTCCAATGAGCCACGTGCCATTTACCGCAATACCACCCGCACCCTGACTAAAGGCGGCCACCGAGGCGGCATAATCCATATCCTTAGTACTCAGGCCTTCAGTATAAATCCTCTTCATCAGCGAAAGCGCTGCAACACCCGCTGGCGTGTTTAGCTTTACCTCTGAAGGATTGGCGAAGAAATCTGAATTCTGTTGCTGCAACCACGTGTAGAACAGCCTTGCGTAGGCTGCGCTTTCGTTAGCCGTGATTTGCACAAAGTAAGGCTTTCCAGTTTTCTCCTTAAACTGAGCGCCTTGCACGAACAATTCATCGACAGTCTTGGGCAGAATTGGAGTGCCATCCGGGTTTACCAGACCCGCTTCCTTCATAAGGTTCATGTTGACATGAAGCAACATTGTCCAAGTGTCAAAAGGCAGACCATAAACGGCCTCTTCTTTTGTCACGCCGCTTTTGGCCACCTCAGTAAAAGTCGTCAAATCAACCCCTGAACTGGTCAATAGTTCATCGATCGGCTCTATGAGCCCACGCGACTGATAATCAGGTATGATTGAATAATGCATGCTCACCACGTCGGGAGCAGACCGAGACGCCAGCTGCGCATTAAGCTGATCATAACCAGGCCACTCGACTGTCGTGACATTCACTTTTATATCAGGGTTATCTTGCTGAAACTTATTAACCAGAGTGGTTATGATGCCGCATTCGCCGACGGCTTTTGAAACATCCGTACTCTTGCCATATTCAGCTTCGCAAGCACCGAAGAATCGTTGCAGATTGATCGTAACTTCGGCCTGCGCAACCGACATCAGGCTATAAAAGCCAAATACACTTCCAAGTAAAATTCGTTTCATTTCTCTCTCCCTTTTTTACTTCGTGTGAAAGATCGCTCCTCCGATCCATCACCTGTTATTTGACAGCTCCACCTGACACGGCGGTGACAATGTGTTTTTGAAACAGAACATAGACGATGATCACTGGTAGGCTGGCAAAGACAGCCTGAGCCGTCAGAAAGCCGAGACCTTCACTCTGCGCAAAGTTGGTCTGACTCGAAGCAATCCCCACTGTAAGCGTGTACATCTCTTTGTTTGTCGCAGAAATCAAAGGCCACCAGTAATCATTCCATGCATGAAGGAATGTAAAAATACCAAGTGTTGCCTGTGCCGGTAATGTGAGTGGCAATAGAACGCGCCAGAATATTTTAAAGCGTGACGCGTGATCAAGAAGCGCTGCCTCATCAATTTCGGGTGGAATAGCCTTAAAAAACTGGGTCATCAGGAAGACCCCGAAAGGAGCTGACAGGCCCGGCAAGATCAAGGCTTGATAAGTATTATGCCAACCAATCCATGTGAACATCTGATGGCGGGCAATGATCACTGCTTGTTCTGGCACTGCCAATCCGAACAATACGATGACAAACAAAACTTTTCGAAACGGAAACTCCAGTCGGGCAAAAGCATAGCCAGCCAATGATGAGAGGGCCAGAACACCGACAGTCATCCCAACCGCTACGATGAAACTGTTTCCTAGCCAGCGGAACACCATGCTGGATTGGCCGATGTCAGCGTAGTTACGCAAGGTATAGGGGAAGCTGAACACGGCTTCAGATCCCAAGGCAAGTTCCGCATTTGCCTTAAACGATAGACCAACGACCCACAAAAAAGGCGCTAGCATGATGATCGCGAGCACTGTTATACCAATCAGAATAATCCGATCGTTACTCTTGTTGGATGTAATCATGATCGACCCTCCTTGCGTCGGGTTACAAAATATTGCGCCATCGCTGCGAGCAGAATGATCATGAACAAGACTTCTGACGCAGCAGCAGCTCTGCCGATTTCCCAGCGGACAAAACCAGTTTCGTAGATGTACATAACGATCGGACGTGATGAACCCGATGGCCCGCCATTGGTCATTAGCAAAGCCTGACCAAATAGCTGAAATTGCATCACGATTTGAATAATCGTTACGAGGATCAGCGTTCGCATAATTTGGGGAAGCGTTATATGCGTCAGAACGCGACGATGCGATGTATTATCCAATGCCGCCGCTTCGTAAATGTCGCGCGGGATTTGTTGCAAAGCCGCGAGAAACAACATCATTGGCAATCCGATGCACCACCATACTGTTGCAACACCAACAGAAAATAGTGACCATCCCGATGTTGATAGAAACCCTATCGGCTCCAATCCGAGTTTAGAGAAGATCATCGCCATCAGACCTTCATTCGGAATGAAAACAATGCGCCAGATAAGCGTCACAATAGTGACAGACAGTACCGATGATGCGAAAAAAGTTCCCCTCAGTACTGACGATAAACGACCCGGCCTGTTGAGTGCCAGCGCAAGCCCTAATCCGATAACAACAAGTGTTGGAACCGAGAAAACTACGAAAACGACGGTATTGCGTAATGCCTGAAGGAAGACCCGATCATTAAAGAGACGTTCATAATTCCGAAACCCAACAAACTGTCCGGGGGCAAACAAATCTACCTTTAGCAATGAAAGCCACATACCCCAAAACAGGGGAATGACAAGCATGCTGACAAACATCAACATGAATGGCACAACAAAAAGAGTATTACTATGGCGCTCTTTCATGCTGTACCAACCTTAGTCGGTATGGCCCTTCCATCTTGAGCAAACAGATGCACAAAATTCAAATCTGGCTTCAGATAAATTTCGTCTTTTGCTTTGATCAAAGTTCGACCATCAGCCTGTGCGGTCAACTGTGATCCATCGTTCAGACGTGTATAAAGCAGGGTTCGTTCACCAAGGCGTTCAACAATTTCGACTTTCGCCTTTACACAGCCAACTTCCTCCGGGTTAACAACCTTCACGTCTTCAGGACGAACACCCATCGTTTCAATTTCTAAACCATCTTCACGCATTGGAAGACGAAGGGCCCCAATACCACTAACGTCTATGCTCGTTCTGTCACTGTTTGCCTGTACTGACAAAACGCGCAGGAAGCTCATCGCGGGCGTCCCAACGAACCCCGCCACGAAACGCGTGGCCGGTCTTTGATAGATCTCAGTTGGCGTGCCAATTTGCTCAATTTTGCATGCATTCATAACAACAATACGGTCAGCAAGGGTCATTGCTTCCACTTGATCATGTGTAACGAAGACCATTGTCGCGCCCAGCCGCTGATGCAAGCTTGCTAATTCGAGGCGTGTACGGCCACGCAGCGCAGCATCAAGATTGGAAAGCGGTTCATCAAACAAAAATGCTTTGGGCTCTTTAACAATCGCGCGACCGATAGCAACACGCTGACGCTGCCCGCCTGAAAGCTGTTGGGGCTTTCTGTCCAGATAAGACGCAATTTCAAGGATTTGAGCGGCACTGTTTACACGCCGTTCAATCTCGCTTTTTGACGTGTTGATGTTTTCAAGACCAAATGACAAGTTCTGCCGGACAGTCATATGCGGATAGAGCGCATATGACTGAAAAACCATGGCAACTCCTCGCGCGCCGGGCTTAAGTTCATCAATCCGATTGCCACCGAGACGGATCTCGCCAGACGACAATGTTTCCAAGCCGGCAATCATGCGAAGCAATGTTGATTTTCCGCAACCCGACGGCCCAAGAAATGCAACAAACTCGCCTGCATTCACGTTCAATGAGATGTCGTCGAGAACCGTTAGATTACCGAAATTCTTGGTGACATTACGTATTTCAATCGCTGCCGACATGCTTCGCCTCCAGACGGATCATCCGGTAGCTCAGCGGCGAAATACGCGACTTTACGCGACCATCAACAGCAACCGTACCTTCACCATTCTGCGGCCCTACAATCTCGCCTTGCAGACCGTTTACTGCTCGCAGGTCAGGATGAATGATGACCTTATCTTCAATCACTTGGAGATCCTGATAGCCATCAAGTGCGATATTGAAATCGATAGCTTCATTTTCATGGCGATTGACGACAAATAGAGTGATGCCTGTGTCATTCTCTACCGCAGAAACGTCAAGGTATGGCACATTATCGCAGTATTCTGACTTGTACGTCGGGCATTCTACGTTCAGACGTAAGGCTGTACCGCGTCCATATTTTGATGCGAAGAGAAACGGATAGAAAATGGTTTGCTTCCACGCAGGCCCACCGGGAACGGTCATGATAGGCGCAATCACATTGACCAATTGTGCCAGACAGCCAATCCGCACGACGTCAGAACGCCGAATGAAGCTGTTGATGATGCAACCCACCTGCAGTACATCTTCAAAATTATAGATGTCTTCCAGCAGTTCTGGGGCATGGGGCCAACCATCTCTGCCTTCGAGAACCATACGATCCGCTTCGCGAGAGTGATACCAAACGTTCCACTCATCAAAGCTGATATAGACATTTTTCTTGGAGCGTTTTTTCGCCTTTGTGAAGGTTATAACGCCCGCGATAGTATCTATATATTGTTCCAGACGCGCATTCTGGGCGAGATATTCGGCAGTATTTCCCGCATGATTTTCGAAATACATATGCAGGCTGATATAGTCGACAACATCATATGTATAATCAAGAACAGTCGCCTCCCACTCTGGATACGTGGCCATTTTGGGCGATGATGATCCACATACAACCAATTCGATTGATTTATCGAAAGCACGCATCGCTTTGGCAGTTTCAAATGCTATTCGGCCATATTCATCTGCGGTCTTTTGGCCTATCTGCCATGGTCCGTCCATTTCATTGCCGAGACACCAAAGCTTTACGTTCCAGGGTTCGCTTTGTCCGTTCTTTTGACGTAAGTCTGACCAGTAAGTTCCACCGGGATGATTAACGTATTCCAGAAAATTGCGTGCTGCATCAAGGCCGCGTGAACCAAGGTTCACAGCCAGCATCATCTCAGTGCCTGCTGCTTTTGCCCAATCTGCGAATTCGTGAATACCAACTGCATTGCTCTCAGATGTATGCCATGCAAGATCGAGGCGTACGGGGCGGTCCTCTTTCGGACCGATACCATCTTCCCAATTATATGCAGATACAAAATTACCACCGGGATAACGAACGACTGGAACGTCCAGTTCTCGAACTAGGTCAAGAACATCTTCTCTGAAGCCATGTGCATTTGCTGTCTTATGGTCCGGTTCATAAATACCCGTATAAATGGCTCGTCCGAGATGCTCAATGAAAGAACCATATAGACGCGGATCGATGTCCGCGACTTTGAAACCGCGATTTGCGGTAACATCTGCACGCATTGTAAGTCTTCCTCCACAATATCAGCTTTTCTGATATATATCTCCTTTATAGATATTCTTATGAAGAGGAAGTTGCGTCAAGAGCCTTTTCTAAATCAGGTGCGAACTCGAAGCTTAATACCTTGATTATAATTACCAAATTCCCGGCCAAAAATATTTACACCGCCTGGATTCTTAGCCGTATCGGAAACTCCGATACGAATCCTTATCGAACGATGATCTTTCAAGCCAAGATCATTGATTGTGACATCGGACATACGTGTACCATCGATAAACGTACCCGCAGTGGTCACGCGCCATGATTTTAAGACACCATACTGGCTACCATGCAGCTTCCACCAATCTGGCGTATATTTTCCACGCTGATCGCCGAAATCTCCCGGCGAGGTCCAAGTTGCAAGCTTTACTCCATTGAGAAAAACATCAATATCTGATGGCCATTCTTCGGATGTACCTGGAACTTCTGATGAGAGCTCCAGTACGAGTTCCAGTTCGGTGATGCTTTTACCATCAATGCGTGCATTGTTGGGAAACTGATAGTCAATATAGCCTCGCGTGAACCAAACCAGTCCTGCTTTCATGCGCTCTGGGTTGAGAAACGTGTCTGGATTATCAAGGTATCCAATGATTTTTTCATCAGAACACATTCCGCACGGTGCCGTGACGTCAAAACCAGTATAAAGCCCGACCGGCATTTCAACTTCGATCCAGTCATTGCCTGGCTTATCCGCCTCGGCATTAAAGACCAGCATGACTTCTTCATGCAAAACCTTGCAGATCTTTTGACTACCTTTACGTGCCTTACGCGTTTCAGTGTGGATCAAGCCAACTTCTTCAAGCATCGAAATGTTGGCCGATACACTGGACTGCGGTTGCCCTAAGCGGTCCGCAAGTTCGTTAACATTTAAAGGCCCTTGATTATGTAAAATTTTCAATATTTCCAGTCGTGCGGCCGATGCGAGCCCACGCAATACCGGCAAAGCATCATCTGCCGTGAGAACAAGAAAATTTTGTGCCATCTTCGCCCACTCTATATATCGGATATCTTGCTTTATATATTAATTATCCGATATAGAGAAACCAATCTACATGTTTATGATATCGGTAATGTCAAATATCTTAGATGAGGCTCATATAGACCATTGAGTCATTACCATTTGCATCTTATCGCAAGCAGATGCACCCCTGCCGCGACTTCAGATTGCCATTCAAGAAATTACTCGCCGGAGACACGATTGTGGTCTGCTCCCTGAGGCGTTGGTGCATGAAGCGAATTAGGGGCGGATTCCGGTCTTTGACGCTGTATTATGTGGTTTCAACTTTCACGCGGACGGATTTCGGGCGTGGTGTCTGCAGCATGCGATTACGGACACCGCATCCAATCTTAACTTCAGTCTTCTGATTGGCAAAATTGCGCAATCTCAGCGTTGACCCGTTTGTTGATTTATAATTGCCTATGGCGTTTTCTACTCTCGCTCGCTTCCCATACCCGGTAAGATTTTGCCATGCCATCCGACCGAGTTGACCAATTATACGGCTATGCCAATCACATTGATCTGGTGGGCCGTATAGGGCTGCTTGTAAGTTTCGCATTCGTGGTGGAATGATAATGCTCACACCAGGACTATGGCTGCGTAAGGCTTGATAGGTTTTATCGCTGTCATACGCACCATCGGCCATGAAACTAGCGATCGGGTGATCAATCATTCCCAGCAAATCAGGTCCCTGGCTGAGGTCAATTGTATTCTGATCTGTCAGTGTTTCTGCAATGACTTGATTGCTATCTGCATCAATAGCAAAGTGCAGCTTGCGCCATTTGCGGGCAGACTTAGCGCCATGCTTTTCTTCAAGCCATTGTCCTGCGCCGTATATCTTCATACCAGTGCTATCGACGATCACATGAAGAGGCCCGTCAGTTCCATCTATCCTGGCACACCGGGTTAAGCTGGACATCTCGAGATCGGCGCAGCGTCTGCTTAATGTTGTATGATCTGGTACTGGCAGTTCAACATTGAGCGGCGTCAATAACGAGGCCATCAAACCTTCTGTCTGACGCAAAGGCTGGTTAAACACTTTGCCACATATCAGCGTCGTTTCAATCGCCAGATCACAATAGCGACGTTGACCGCCGCGCGTTTTGCGCGGTGGCGCAATCCACCCGGCTATCGCTGCTTCACTGATCCAGAAAGTAACACTGCCACGCTGACGCAAGCCGGATTCATACTCCGCCCAGTTCGTGACCTTGAACTTCTGTTTAGGTATCCGATGACGATGAGCGCAATTGTGTTTGAAAGGCATTGGCTTGTTCCAAATTCTAAACAGGCCTCTAACATTACAACCCAATACTGTAGGTTTTCTGAAACTGAAATGTTATTTATGTACCAACGCCGGATCGCAGCTTATCGGTGATGATACGTTTGGGTGCACAACCTTGTTTCTTCAAAAGCCGAACCAGCAAACGCTTTGCTGCCTTGGTGTTGCGGTGGGTTTGAACAATCTCCTCGAGCACATAGCCATCTTGATCAACTGCGCGCCACAGCCAGCACTTCTTGCCGCCGATGCTAACAACGACTTCATCGAGATGCCAGACGTCACTGGCCGAGGGTGTCTTGCGGCGCAATCGCGCGGTGAGCAAAGAGCCATGTGACCGGCACCATCAGCGGATCGTTTCGTAAGAAACCTCAACGCCCCGTTCAAGTATCATTTCTTCAACTTCACGCAGGCTAAGATTGAAGCGGAAATACAGCCAGATTGCACGCGCTACGATTGAGATGGGAAAGCGATGGTTTTTGTACGTCGGGGCTTGCTCATTCATAGACATCAAATACTGCAATCACCTTGACGAATAATCAATGTGACAGCACCCGAAGATCCGTTAAGGCGACGCCACCGAGGCTCATTATGGTTCAGACACCAAGGTTTTCAGCGCTGTTTATGAAAATCTTTAGGATCTTCCGTAGCCTGTCTGCCGGACATTTAACCGGCCAATCACATGGAATTCAGCGAGCTTTGAAGTTTCACAAATGTATGATATTATTTGGTTTTTAGTGATGTCCGCAGTGGTCATAAAAGCGGACAGAAAGCAGGACAAATGCCAATCCCCGACGATGGCGAGACGATAGGCTTGTTCGAACCCCTCATGGTTTCGGAAGGCTCTCCCGCGCGCGCGGGCTTAAATGATCTCGTACTTGAACTTGCGGAAAAATCTGCCGCATTCCGTAGTGGCCTTCCTGCTTCCATTGCCGAGGCTCTTGCCGATCTCGTGCGGGCGATGAACTGCTACTACAGTAACCTTATTGAAGGACACGACACCCATCCGATCGACATCGAACGCGCGATGCGAAACGACTATAGCGTAGATCCGAAGAAACGGAGCCTTCAGCTCGAAGCCAAAGCGCATGTCGCCGTTCAGAAATGGATCGATGAAGGCGGCATGGTGGAACCGCCGACAGCACCCGCATCGATCATCGAATTGCATCGCCGTTTCTGCGAGATGTTGCCGCCAGAGCTTCTCTTTGTTCTCAACCCGAAGACGGGCGAGACGATTCCTGTTGTTCCTGGCGAGCTGCGCACCCGCTATGTGGAAATCGGACGGCACATCGCCATCAGTCCTGGCGCGGTGCCACGATTTCTCGAACGAATGCACAAAGCTTACACCCTTCCTGGCAGGATCGAGCCGATCCTTGCCGCAGCCTGTGCCCACCATCGGCTTCTCTGGGTGCATCCTTTCCTCGATGGAAACGGACGGGTTGCCCGTCTCATGTCCTACGCCATGTTGCGCAAGACGCTGGACACGCGCGGTCTTTGGTCGGTGGCACGCGGGCTGGCGCGGCAAGAGGCGGCTTACAAGGACCACCTTGCCGCTTGTGACGGTCCCCGTCGGGGGGATCGTGACGGGCGCGGCACCTTGAGCGAGTCCGCGCTTGCCTCCTTCACGGGTTTCTTTCTGCGTACCTGCATCGACCAGGTGGAGTTTATGGAAAACCTCATGCGTCCGGATCGGTTACGTGACCGCATACTGATTTGGGCTGAAGAAGAAATCCGTGCCGGAGCCCTGCCTCAGAAAGCTGATGCCATATTGAAGGCCGTCCTCTATCAGGGACAGATCGAGCGCGGAGAGGTCGAGGTGGTTCTTGGCACCAGTGACCGCACCGCACGACGGGTTACGTCCGCGCTTCTCGAAGTGGGCGCTCTGTCCTCCGCATCAACGCGCGCTCCACTCAAACTAGCGTTTCCCGCCAGGTATGCAGGGCGGTGGATGCCAGGACTGTTCCCCGATCGGGATGAATGAGACGGATGGCTGGTATAGGGTCCGCTGCGGTGCTGTCACATTGATTATTCGTCAAGGTGATTGCAGTATTTGATGTCTATGAATGAGCAAGCCCCGACGTACAAAAACCATCGCTTTCCCATCTCAATGTCAATCGGAACGGAATATTCACCCCTTTTACTTATCCAATATTGACCCCCTGATTACGGATTAGCACCTGGCCTGCCCGACGCTGGCCGGGGTTGCAAAGGGTAGGCCAAGTGCGGGTGATCAGCTCTTTCGGCTTTAGCTTTGAGAGCGGTTTTTAAAGCGCCATGAATCGTTGCTTGTCTCTACGATTGGGGGTGCGGATAAAAACTTGGACTGGTCTTACGTCACAATGCCAAGACTGTTTCGATATTCGATTGGGCTTTGTGCACCAAGTGATATCTTGATCCGCTTCTCGTTGTACCACCGAATGTAGCCATCGACTTCTTTGATAAACTGCTCGAGCGTGGTGTTCTTCCAATCACGCGGATAAAGGAGTTCTGTTTTCAGCCTGCCGAAGAAGCCTTCACATGCAGCGTTATCTGGCGAACACGCCTTGCGGGACATTGAGCGGACCAGCTTCGCATCACTAATCCTCGATAGCCAACCCGGCCAGCGATAGTGTGCACCGCGATCAGAATGAACTATTGACCGCTCTTCTGTACCTGTCACAGTGGTGCGTCGCCTTAACCTATTGATTTCATTGATTCGAGGTGCAACTTAAATTATAGAATCAAATATCTAACTGCCTGTTTAAGTCCTTCGTGGATCTACTCGTCTCGTGATCCGAATTGAGTACGTCGAGCCTTCTGCGCTTCGACAATCCCATTTCTCAGGTCTTCAAAAAGCCCACGGGGCAACATACCGTAGTAGAAAGTTCCATCAGGCTTTGGTCGAAGGTCATAGCCTGGCCATGTGAAACGGTTGAGTTCATCAAAGCGAATCCAATGCCGCGCACTATCCAAGCCTAAGGTTTTGCAAACGTTGACTGGAATTTCAAGCGACATGCTCGGGTCGACAAGCACGGAGTGAGTGATCGGTGCAACGATGGTTCGAATCTGCCCACTGTCGCCCTGAGGGACTGCAACCACAATGGCGCAAGGCCTGTCCTTTTTTCCTTCGAGTGCACCAGCTTCATGCTCAGAACTCCAAAGGAAACTATAACGAATGACGAGACCTGGTTTTGGGAGAGGAATACTCACCGTGTAGCGCCGTACTCAGCCGCCTCGATAGCTGCAAGTGTTTCGTCGTCGAGTTCGCCAGTCTTGAGGACCTGACGTTCTCTGAGTTTAAGGCGCTCAAAATGTTCAAGTTCAGTAGCGGAAAGATAAGCGCCAACTATCCGTCCATGGCTCGTCACGCTAATGATGCCGGCTTTGATCGCCTCATCTTGGTAACGACCAAAATTGCGAGAAAAATCGCTTGCGGGCACAGCTCTAAATTCTGGCATTGTGTATCTCCTACTGTTCACGCAAATTACGTAATTTACGTAAAAATGTCAATTCTCGATCAGAGGGCAATACGATATTTACGATCGCCCGCTTATTAGCTGCCCTTTGGAATAAGGATTTTGCGTAAGTTCGAACGCATTCGTGCATTAACACTTGTAACCCTAGTGAACCGCCTCGAATTTACCGCAGACCGTTTGGCTTAAGTTATGCGGCCATGGCTGGCGCGTCCAGCATGGCGTCATATCGTTCTTCTGCTTCGGCAGGTGGAATGTTTCCGATGGGCTCAAGAAGACGCCTGTTGGATGGGCAGAAATACAAGAGGTCATAGGGCAACACGTTCTTGTAACCCGGTAGATTTGTTGGCGACTTTGAGATTTAGATTGACAGTCTGGAGCGCATTCCGAAAAGGGTGAAGTGTTTTCAGAAAAAGGTGCGCGTAAAAACAAATAGATATGGCATTTCCAATGATTCAATCAAAACAGAAAATGCTCCAGGTCCTGGGGGAACTCAATCCATCACAGACTTGCCGTTATGCCACCGTCGACGAAAATCGTCTGCCCGTTGACGAACGAGGCTGCATCACTGGCCAGGAATACTGCAGCGCCGACCAGTTCATTGACATCGCCCCAGCGCCCTGCAGGGGTACGTTTAGTAAGCCAACCCGAAAAATCGGCGTCTGCTACCAACGCCGCATTGAGCGGCGTCCGAAAATAGCCTGGCGCAATTGCATTGATTTGCAGCCCGTGGCGCGCCCAATCGGTGCACATACCGCGCGTCAGGTTACGGATCGCACCTTTGGTAGCCGTATATGGCGCTATTCCTGGCCTAGCCAACTCACTCTGTACGGAAGCAATATTGATAATCCGTCCTCGCCCACGGTTTATCATGTGACATGCCACCGCCTGGCTGACATAGAAAACACTGGTAACATTGGTCTTAAAGAGTTCTTCCCAACGTTCATGATCGAAGTCTTCCAGCGGTTGCCGATGTTGGACACCGGCATTGTTGAAAAGAATATCAATCGCGCCGATGTCCCGCTCGATTCGCTCCACTGCCTCGAAGACAGCCTTGGGATTGGTTACATCGAATGCCGCTCCTTCGGCATCCAATCCCATTTCGCGAAGGCGTGCGCATTCGTCCTGCACGACATCTGTCCGCCTTCCATTCAGGACGACTTTTGCGCCCCGCTCGGCGAGGCCTTGCGCTAGCGCAAGGCCTATACCGCCGCTCGATCCCGTGATCAGCACGATGCGACCATTCACATTGAAGAGTTTGTCCATTGCTCACCCGCAAAATAGTTCTCTGAAGATCAGGAGGTTTTTACCCGAGCCGAGTGTCAATCCGCGCTTTCTGCAAACGCCTCCTGCCGCGTTTTCCGAATTGCCGGAATGGCGACAAGAACCAGCATGATGGCAGTCGCCGCCAGAAGCACACACGATAGTGGTTCACGCACGAAGATCGTCCAGTCGCCTCGTGACAGGATCATCGCGCGGCGCAGATATTCTTCCATGAGCGGTCCGAGCACGATGCCAAGAAGCAGCGGCGCCGGTTCACATTCGAGCTTGCGCCATAGGTAGCCGAGGGCAGCGAAGGGAATGGTCATCCAGATATCGAATACGCTGTTGCTCATGGAGTAAGCACCGATCACGCAGAACATGAGAATGGCCGGCACAAGTATGCGATAAGGAATCGACAGCATTCGGACCCACAGGCCCACCAACGGCAGGTTCAGTACGACCAGCATTAAGTTGCCGACCCACATCGATGCGATCAACCCCCAGAACAGCGTAGGGTTGCTGGTCATCACCTGAGGTCCAGGCTGGATATTGTGGATCATAAGCGCTGAAATCATCAACGCCATCACCGGATTGGACGGCAAGCCCAATGTAAGCATGGGAATGAAGGACGTCTGAGCACCAGCATTGTTGGCGGCCTCTGGACCAGCAACTCCAGCAAGCGCGCCTTTGCCAAAAGTTTCCGGCTTGTCGGAGAGCTTCTTTTCAAGAGCGTAGGAGCTAAAGGAGGAAAGTGTCGCACCACCACCAGGCAGCACCCCTAGCACCGAGCCGAATGCCGTTCCACGCAGTGCCGGTAGAAAGGAGTGCTTCAATTCTTCCCAGCTCGGCATCAGTCTTCCGATCCGCATGTTGACCTTGCTTCGATTTTCACGCTGCTCCAGATTTGTAATGATCTCAGCAAAGCCGAAGATGCCGATTGCGATTGCAGCAATCTCCAGCCCGTCTGTCAGTTGCGGCATGTCGAACGAGAACCGGGCGACGCCGGAGTTGACATCTGTTCCCACCATTCCGATCAGCAAACCGAGGACAACCATCGCAAGTGCCTTGAGAATAGAACCGTGTGCCAGCACGACGGCTGCGATGAGACCAAGAACCATCAGGGAGAAATATTCGGCGGGACCAAATTCGAATGCGAGACTTGCCATCGGCACAGCGGCTACGGCGATGACGACAGTTGCGACCGTACCAGCCAGGAACGAACTCAGGGCGGCAATTGATAATGCAACCCCGGGCTTTCCCTGGCGAGCCAACTGGTAGCCATCCAGCGCGGTGACGACAGACGATGTCTCACCAGGCAAATTGACGAGAATGGCGGTCGTCGATCCACCATATTGAGCGCCGTAATAAATTCCGGCTAACATGATCAACGCCGCGTCCGGACTGGCCATCTGAAAGGTAATTGGCAATAGCATGGCGATGGTAGCCAAAGGCCCGAGACCCGGCAGAACACCGATGGCAGTGCCAAGCAGCACGCCGAGAAAACAATATGCAAGGTTTTGAAGCTGTAACGCTGTCGAAAGACCGAGCGCTATGTTGCCAAATATATCCATCTTAACCTCCCAGAAAGATGGGCCAGACGGGAAGCGGTACGCCAAGGCCATAAATGAAGATCAGGTAGCAGGCAAAGCTGAGAGCGATAGCGACCACCACGACTTCCAACGGTCTTTTTTCATGCCCCGCCAGCGCAGACGTTATAACCATCAGCACAATCGCGACGATAACCCCGAGATAAGGGAGAAGCAGCGCGAAGAACGCAATCGACAGAAGCACCAGCAGAAGTTCCCGCCAGCCGACCGGCTCAATCGCGTCATCAACGGCGACCCCGGCGACGCGGCGACGCGAAGCACCTACAACGATCAAAATGCCCAGCACTGCCAAAGTGACGCCAAGCGCAAAAGGAAACCAGCCAGGCCCCATTTGCCTCAACGTGCCCAAGTCATACTCGCGCGCCAATGCGGCGAAGGTTGCGCCGAAGCCCGTGAACATAATGCCCGACCAGAAATCACGCCGATTGTGGATCCGCAGTTTCATGGGTCCTCCTGGTTTAAAGCGTGAGCGCCGGAATGCGACGGTCGCGCGTGACATGCCGCGTTTCAAGCTTTCAGTGCACCGAGAGTCTGCTGCGCGCCCAGACGGATAAGTCTGGTATCTGCAGCCACCGTGATCAGCTTGAACCCCTGATCACGGCGTTGTTTCGCATCTTCGATACTCACCGCGTGAATACCGGCAATCTTTCCAAGTTGATTTGTGATTTCGAGGATCGCAGCAATTCCGTCCTCGGTCTCTGGGGCTAAAGCACTGTCTGGTGAGTGGCCAAGCGAAATATTGAGATCGCTCGGCCCAACAAAACAACCGGAAATACCGTCGACTTCCAAAATTTCCTGAACATTGGCCAAGCCCTCTGCCGATTCCAACATCGGCAGGGTGAGAAGTTCCTGAGACGAGCCGGAGAAGTAATCGTTTCCAGCATACATTGTGGCGCGCGTCGGCCCCCAGCTACGGCTACCAAGCGGAGGATAGAATGCGTTTTGAACGATAGCTTCAGCCTCCTGTCTGTTATTGATGAAGGGGACGATGACACCATAGGCCCCGAGATCGAGCACGCGCTGGATCTGGATCGAGCTGTTGGCAGTAACGCGGACAATAGGAGTTGTCGACGAGATACTAAGTGCTTGCAGCATCACCTGGACACCATCAAGACTATTTTCACCGTGCTGCAGATCGACCACGATGAAGTCATAACCACACTGGCCCAGGGTTTCCGCGCCAAGCGGGCTAGCAAGGTTGCACATCGTGCCGATCATTGTGTCACCGGCAGTCGCACGCTGCCGCGTCGTGTTTATACGCATATCGGGATATCCTGTGTTTGATTTTGACGTGCCTGTCGCAAAGACCCGCGTTTCCGTTACGGTGTTGCGACGCCGGCATCTTCGGCGACCTTGCGCCAGTTCTTCAGTTCTTCGGCTATCAATTGACCAAATTCTGCAGGCGTATCGGATGCGGGCTCAGCGCCAATCGAAGCAAGTTTCGCCTGCACCACTGGATTTGCCATCACTTTCGTAAATGTTGCATTCAGCTTCATTACGATTTCGTCAGGCGTTCCCTTTGGTGCCAAGACGCCGTACCAGTTGTTGAGTTGGTAACCCGGCAGGCCACTCTCATCAAAAGTCGGCACATCAGGAGTGCTTGGGGACCGCTTGCTGCTGGTAATGCCGATGAGCTTCAACTGCCCGCTATCAACGAAGCCACGTACTGGCGCCAAAGAAGTCCACAGCAATTGCACGCGATCAGCAACGAGATCGGTGATCGCAGGACCATTGCCGTTGTAAGGAACATGAGTAAGCTTCACACCTGCGAAATGCTGGAATCGCTCGCCGGCCATGTGGTTGCTCCCGCCAATACCGCCCGATGCATAGTAAATTGTTTCGGGCTCTGCTTTGGCGAGGGCAATCACGTCAGCGATAGTCTTTGCAGGTAATTTTGAATTGGCTACAAGGTAGTGAGAGTAACGCAGCAACAGGGAAACCGGTGCGAAATCTTTTACAGGGTCGAAGGCTGGCTTCTTCTGGACGCTCGGCACGATGGTGACGTCAGATGACGTCAGAAGCAACGAGTAGCCATCCGCCTCCGCCTGGGCAATGTTGACAGTACCGATCACGCCGGCGGCGCCCGGAAGGTTCTCAACAATGATTGATTGCCCGAGTTCCCTACCCAGTTGCTCTGCAACTACGCGCCCAACGAAGTCCGAAGTACCGCCGGGTGGAAAAGGCACAACCATCTTTATCGATTTTGATGGGTATGTCTCGGCGGCGACAACATTACCGGCCAATGCCATTATGCCAATTAAAGCTGCCGTTGCTGGTTTCAGAAAATTCATGGCGTCCTCCTCCAGGATCCCTTGACGGCGTCACGACAACAACGATGTCTTAGCCGAACAAAAACATTGCTAAAAGATATTTGATCAAATATCAATGTGCTTCAAGCAGTTTTCTGGACGGACGAAGATGAAACAGCAAATTTTGCAGATGGGACCGCTTCTCCCCGAAACGATGAGCGAACTGGAAACGACCTATATCGTCCATAGATATGACCTGGTGCCCGACAAGTCGAAACTTTTGTCCAGGATCGCGCCCGCCCTCTGTGCGATCGCAACTCGAGGCGACTACCTGCTCGGCGAAGACATCATGCGCAGCTTGCCAAATTTGAAGTTAATCGCTTCATCTGGCGCGGGGTTCGACGGGATTGATGCAAAGGCTGCGAAGGCACAAGGCATCACTGTTACCAACACGCCTGGCGTCGTCTCGGAATGCGTCGCAGATCTAGCCATGGCTCTTATCCTCACCACGATCCGGAAAACACTCGTTCACGATCGTTTCGTCAGATCCGGCGAATGGCGACATACGAAGCCCACACTGACCGAGAAAGTCTGGGGTGAACGTATTGGAATAATCGGCTTAGGCGGCATAGGCAAAGCCATTGCCCGGCGTGCAACAGCGTTTAGGATGCCGGTAGGCTATTATGGTCGCCAGAAGCAGGAAACAGTGGATTTTCAATATTTTGGTGATCTTGTTAAACTTGCGCACTGGGCGAAGATACTCGTCGTCGCCGTTCCCGGAGGCAGTGCCACGGCAGGTCTTGTATCTCGTGCAGTCATAGACGCACTCGGTCCCACCGGTGTTCTGATCAACGTCTCTCGCGGATCGGTCATTGACGAGCCCTATCTTGTAGATGCGTTGGTTACAAGGCGACTGGCAGGCGCAGGACTGGATGTCTTCGCCGATGAACCGAACATCCCCGAACGGCTTTTGGAACTGGATACAGTAGTGCTCCAACCACACATCGGTAGCGGCTCAAACTACACCCGCATTGCCATGGGTCAACTACTTCTCGACAACCTTGCAGCGTTCTTTGCAAACCGACCTCTGCTCTCGCCTACATCCTAATATTGATTTGAAATCGAGTATAACTTAGCATTTACTCCAACCTCAGGTGAGTTATTGGCAATGGCCGACCCGATCCAGCGTTCCTCTACACTCCGCATAGGCGCGACGACATCCATGCAGGTAGCAGCAGATCTACGTCGACGTATCTTGGAAGGAGAACTGGTTCCCGGACAGCGGTTGAAGATCGATGAGATCGCCGTGATGTGCGGAGTTAGCCACATGCCTGTCCGCACAGCTCTGCAAGAACTGGAGTCGGAGGGAATAATCGCCGTCCATCCCAGACGCGGAGCCGAGATCCGGACAATCGACGCCGAGTATATTACTTCAATGCTTGATGTTCGAGGCGCGATGGAGGTTATGCTCACCGCAAAATGCGCAACGATGATCGACGAAGCTGGCCTGGTTACCATGGAGCGGCTCGTCATTAACTTCGAGGAGAAAGCCAAGCTGCAGGATCCGCCTGCGATGCTCCGCGCAAATCTCGAACTTCATAGTTTCATCAACGGTATTGCGAAAAACTCCGAAGCCCTGCGTGTACTAGGGCGGGGCCGCCTGCTCATCGAGGCTATGCGTATTCGATACGGATATGGGGGGACGCGAACCGCCACAATCATTGAGGAACACCGCATCATTTATGACGCGATCCGGCGGCGAGATGTCAAGACAGCTCGCGATATTGCGCTTCAGCACTGTGAACATGCACGTGATGAATTGCTCAATATGCTAAAGTAGTGAGTATATTTTATAAGGTCCACTAATATATTCCCTGGAAGGGTATCCAGTGCGAAAGCACAAATTGGAGGTTTTATCGCAATTTGTTGAATATTGGCGTCCTTATATGTGAACACAATCATGCTGTAAGCTCCGTAAAGGGTACAATCAGATTGATTATCCGTCACTATGATTGCACCTACTCGATCCATGAAAGCTCATCTCAGTTTCTGATGCAGGGATACAGAAAAGCTCTGGCGTAATCATCCGTAGGCGCTCTTCGGGACAAAAATTAAAAATGGAGAATTTCGATGTCGCAAGCTGAAATAGGTCTGATCGGCCTCGGCGTTATGGGGTCTAATCTGGCGCTGAATATTGCCGAGAAAGGCAACCGCATCGCTGTGTTTAATCGTACCGTTGAAGCGACACGCAAGTTTTATGAGGATGCGGGCGAGCTTCAGAGCAAGATCATCCCTTGTGAAACCATTGAAGAATTTATAGCCGCCGTTCGTCCGCCACGCCCAATCATCATCATGATCAAAGCGGGTGAAGCCGTTGATCAGCAGATGGACGCGCTTTCCGGTTATCTTGCAGATGGCGATATCATGATCGATGCAGGGAATGCAAATTTCCGCGACACCATGCGTCGTTTTGAAAGCCTCAAAGATAGCGGCCTGACGTTCATTGGCATGGGTGTTTCCGGTGGTGAAGAAGGCGCGCGGCATGGACCTTCGATCATGGTGGGTGGCACGGAAGATTCGTACAATCGCGTCCAGTCCGTTCTGAAATCGATTGGCGCGAAATTTAACGATGAACCTTGTGTTGCGTGGCTTGGCGAAAATGGTGCGGGCCATTTTGTAAAAACAATCCACAATGGCATTGAATATGCCGACATGCAGATGATCGCTGAAATCTATGGTGTATTGCGCGATGGTCTGGGCATGTCTGCTGCCGAAATTGGAGAGGTTTTCGGGAAATGGAATAAAGGGCGCTTAAACTCGTATCTGATCGAAATTACCCAGAAGGTTCTTGCTACAAGTGATCCCGTCAGCGGAAACCCAGTTGTCGATATGATCCTTGACAAAGCAGGGCAAAAAGGCACCGGGAAGTGGTCTGTGATCGAAGCGCAGAATATGGGCGTTGCGGCAATCAGCATAGAAGCCGCTGTTGCTGCGCGTTGTATCTCTTCGCTGAAAGAAGAGCGCATCGCTGCTGAAAACATTCTCGGACTGCCACCGGTTCCTGCACTGTCAGTCGCAGATAAGGCGACTTTCATTGATGATCTCGAGAACGCCCTTCTGGCGGCTAAGATTGGCGCTTATGCGCAGGGGTTTGCAACGCTTTCCGCAGCTTCGCGGGAATTCAACTGGAACCTGCCAATGCCTACCATCGCCAAGATATGGCGTGAAGGTTGCATTATTCGTTCTCAGTTCCTTGATGAGATTGCGAGTGCATTTGAAGCTGCACCTGACGCTGCCAATCTTATTGTGACAGCGGCTTTCGCAGCCCTCATTAATGAAACAGATGGGGCATTGCGGCGCGTTGTTTCGACGGCAGTACTAGCTGGCTTGCCTGTGCCAGCGCTCGCATCTGCACTTGGTTATTTTGATAGTTATCGTCGCTCACGGGGATCTGCCAATGTCATTCAAGCACAGCGCGATTTCTTCGGAGCACATGGCTTTGATCGTGTTGACGGGAGGGACATCCACCACGGCCCATGGGGAAGTCACATCTGACCAACACTCATTGGCTAGAATCGATGCGCCGAATCTCGCAATCCAATTGAAATGATTGTCCATGGATCGGCGATAGGCTTGCACCATGCCTTACAACGGCGTTGGTGCATGAAGCGAATTAGGGGGCGGATTCCGGTCCTTGACGCTGTATTATGTGGTTTCAACTTTCACGCGGACGGATTTCGGGCGTGGTGTCTGCAGCATGCGATTACGGACACCGCATCCAATCTTAACTTCAGTCTTCTGATTGGCAAAATTGCGCAATCTCAGCGTTGACCCGTTTGTTGATTTATAATTGCCTATGGCGTTTTCTACTCTCGCTCGCTTCCCATACCCGGTAAGATTTTGCCATGCCATCCGACCGAGTTGACCAATTGTACGGCTATGCCAGTCACGTTGATCTGGTGGGCCGTATAGGGCTTCTTGTAAGTTTCGCATTCGTGGTGGAATGATAATGCTCACACCGGGACTATGGCTGCGAAAGGCTTGATAGGTTTTATCGCTGTCATACGCACCATCGGCCATGAAACTAGCGATCGGGTGATCAATCATTCCCAGCAAATCAGGTCCCTGGCTGAGGTCAATTGTATTCTGATCTGTCAGTGTTTCTGCAATGACTTGATTGCTATCTGCATCAATAGCAAAGTGCAGCTTGCGCCATTTGCGGGCAGACTTAGCGCCATGCTTTTCTTCAAGCCATTGTCCTGCGCCGTATATCTTCATCCCAGTGCTATCGACGATCACATGAAGAGGCCCGTCAGTTCCATCTATCCTGGTACACCGGATTAAGCTGGACACCTCGAGATCGGCGCAGCGTCTGCTTAATGTTGTATGATCTGGTACTGGCAGTTCAACATTGAGCAGCGTCAATAACGAGGCCATCAAACCTTCTGTCTGACGCAAAAGCTGGTTAAACACTTTGCCACATATCGGCGTCGTTTCAATCGCCAGATCACAATAGCGACGTTGACCGCCGCGCGTTTTGCGCGATGGCGCAATCCACCCGGCTATCGCTGCTTCACTGATCCAGAAAGTAACACTGCCGCGCTGACACAAGCCGGATTCATACTCCGCCCAGTTCGTGACCTTGAACTTCTGTTTAGGCATCCGATGACGATGAGCGCAATTGTGTTTGAAAGGCATTGGCTTGTTCCAAATTCTAAACAGGCCTCTAACATTACAACCCAATACTGTAGGTTTTCTGAAACTGAAATGTTATTTATGCACCATGTGTAGACGCCCACATTGCAAGAAGAATCTTTGGTTAGCATTGCGCGTTGTCGGGTGCTGACATGTGTCCGGCCTGTGATGCGGCTTTCTTACATGCCGCTGGCCCGTATGGTGTTCGAAGGTCAGGTCCAAATCAACGCCGCGTGCTTGTAAGGCACTTTGGTGCACACTGGTTTTCCTGATCCCGTCTCACGACCGTTGCGCCATACTTTCCAATGACCTCTCTTGCTACGACGTCCCCACGGTTACGTTGGCTTATGCCTTCGCAACCGGAGCTCTGTATATCTCTCCCTTAGCCATAATAGCCCAAACAATGCGTGCCATCTTGTTAGCAAGTGCTACTCTCACAAGCATTGGCGGTTTATGCGCCAGCATTTTGGCAAGCCAGGTTCCAGGCATTGCACCCTTTCGGGTTCGCCATACGACCACACTATTGGCACCCATTATCAAGAGCCGGCGTAGAGATCGCTCCCCCATCTTTGTCGTAGACCCGAGGCGTTGTTTGCCTCCCGTCGAATGCTGTCGCGGAACAAGCCCAAGCCATGCAGCAACATCACGCCCACGTTTCAAAGTCTCGGGTGATGGCGCAAGTGCTACCAAGGCCGTTGCAATCAGGGGCCCAATTCCGGAGATCGTCATCAACCGATGTGCGGTCTCGTTCTCTTTGGTATTGCGCACAATCTGTGCGTCCATTGCGCGGATCTGATCAGTTTGTTGTAACAAAGTGGCACTCAGAAAGTGCATCGATGTGCGTGCCGTTTCAGGAAGTGCTGTTTGCAAATCCTCAATCATCGCGATCAGCTTGGATGCATAATGCGATCCTTGCGGTGCTATCAAGCCAAACTCTGCCAGATGACCGCGTAAAGCATTGATAGTTTGTGTACGCTGCCGGATTAAAAGATCACGGGTACGCAACATGACCGCTGCGGCTTGTGTCTCTTCGCTCTTCACCCCAACAAATCGCATTGTCGGTCGTTGCGCAGCCTCGCAGATGGCCTCAGCATCTGCCATGTCATTCTTCTGCCGCTTTACAAAAGGCTTCACATAAGCGGGTGGGATCATACGAACCTCGTGTCCCAACTGGCCAATCTCGCGAGCCCAGAAATGGGAACTGCCGCAGGCTTCCATAGCAACCAGGCAACGGGGTAAGCTTTCAAAGAACTTCAAAACCTGAACACACCGCAACTGCTTACGAAATACAACGGCTCCCGATGCATCCGCGCCGTGAACTTGAAATACGTTCTTCGCCAAATCCAAACCAATTGTACGAACTTCGATCATGATGCCCATCTCCATAAATGGTTTAACAAACCCACTCTGACACAGATTAGGGTCGTCGGGGGCGTCTACATCATCAACGCCGCGCCGCGCTTTGCATAACGCTGACACAGCATATTAGATGTCGGATGAATGCGTTTGATACCGTGAAAGAGGTCGCGTCATCATCGCTGGCCTCCGATCCAGCAATGATCTTGAATCGCAAAATCAAACCCGAGCGAATCTAATGGCGATCCCGAGTAGCGCTAACAGACTCTAAGGTCGGTATTGTTGAATTCCAAAGGCTGCGGCGGATTTACCCGTGTGCATTGATGACGGCCAAAAAGGCCGGGCCATAGCGTTCGAGTTTTGTATCGCCGACACCGGGCACGTCGGCCATTTGGGCGCGTGAGGCTGGTCTTGCTGTGGCCAGTTCGATCAGTGTGCGATCGTGGAAAATGACGTAAGGCGGAACATTTTGCGCGCGCGCGATCTCTAACCGCTTCTCGCGCAGCGCCTGAAACAGTGCTTCATCACGCTCCGAAAGGGCGGATGTTACCGATTTTCCACGCGTAACAGCACCACGCGATGACTTCGATTTCGGCGGGACACGCAACATGAGCGTCTGCTTTGCGCGCAAAAACTGCCTGCCTGCCTCTGAGATCGACAAACCGCCATGCCCGGCAAAGTCGACATCGATCAGCCGCTGCGCGACCAACTGCCGTACGATCGCTCGCCAGGTGTGATTGTCATGCTCGCGGCCGATTCCGAAAGTCGAAATCTGGTCGTGGCCGAAGCGGCTGATACGCTCATCCTCGACGCCAAGCAGGACATCGACAATATAGGCTTGCCCGAACCGTTCCCCGGTTCTGTGAATGCAGGACAATATTTTCTGCGCGGCTATTGTCCCATCGAAGAGGGTCGGTGGTTCGGCGCAGGTATCGCAATTGCCGCATGGTTCACATCGATCACCGAAATAAGACAGCAGCACCTGTCTGCGACAGTTCGCGGCTTCGGCGAGCCCAAGAAGTGTGTCGAGTTTCTGCCGCTCCATCCGCTTGCGCTGATCGGGCGCGTCGGATTCCTCAATGAAGCGGCTGCGCAGGACGATATCGTCATAACCGTAGAGCATCATCGCGTCGGCTGGTAGTCCGTCGCGCCCCGCACGCCCTGTCTCCTGATAATAGGCTTCGATGCTTCCCGGCAGATCGATATGGGCGACGAAACGGACATCCGGTTTGTCGATGCCCATCCCAAAGGCAATCGTTGCCACCATGATGACCGCTTCGTCATGCTGGAATCGTGCCTGGTTCGCCTCGCGCGCAGACTTTTCCATGCCGCCGTGATAGGCGAGGGCGTCGTAGCCAAGGCTACGCAGCCATTCGGCCGTTTCTTCCGTCTTCCGTTTCGAAAGGCAGTAAACGATGCCGCTTTCGCCCTGGTGGTCCTGTAGAAAGCGTTTCAACTGCGCACGAGGATTGTCCTTCTCCGTGATCGCGTAGCGAATATTGGGACGGTCGAAACCGGCGATGAAGGAATCGCGCTTGTCAATCTGCAGATGCGACAGGATTTCCGCGCGTGTCGGCTCGTCGGCGGTTGCGGTCAACGCCATGCGCGGCGTATCGGGAAACTGCGTCATCAACACATCAAGCTGCCGATAGGACGGCCTGAAATCATGCCCCCATTGCGACAGACAATGGGCTTCGTCGATAGCGATCAGCGAGAGAGGCGCATCGCTCAGGCGTTGCAATGTATCCGGTCTGAGCAGTGTTTCAGGCGCGACATAGAGCAGATCAAGCGCCCCAGCATGGATATCACGCCACAAGGCCTGCCTGTCATCGCCAGCAAGGTCGGAATTGAGCGCCGCTGCCTTCACACCCGCCTGCCGGAGCGCGGAGACCTGATCGGCCATCAGCGCCAGAAGTGGTGAAACCACGATCCCCATACCCGGTCGCGCAAGGGCGGGAATCTGGTAGCATAGCGATTTGCCGCCGCCCGTTGGCATCAGGACGAATGCATTATTGCCCGCTATCGCATGCGATACGATCTCCGCTTGCCGCCCACGGAAGGCATCGTATCCATAAATGGTTTTGAGAATGTGGAGCGGGTCGGTCATCATCATCAGCAGTCAAGGCATCATTTGTTGTTCAGATTCGGCAACCACAGTCTTAGCAGACATCAGCGGAAAGCCAGCCCTTCATCACAAGAAATGATACCGCACATCAGCTCGCCAGAGGATATCTTTCACAAGGCGTTGCTGGTCATCGGGACCGAGCCTTTGCCGTCCCGATGAGAACGCCTTAGTTTAACCGCACCTTGCTGGAGTGATCAAACAAATGCATGCGGTGGGAGGAAATATTTAGCCCCACTTTGTCGCCTGCGGCGTAATGCGTCTCTCCTTCAACGGTCGCCGTCAGCTTTTCGTCGCCCACTTCAAGGACGATATGTGTCTGAGCACCCGTCGGCTCAACGAGCCGAACTTTGGCCGGCAAACCACCTTTCGATCCAATCTGCAGATGTTCGGGTCGCATCCCCAGTATTATTTTCTGACCGGCCTGCAGTGCACCTTCAGGCAATGGAAGTACGGCTTCACCGATACGGGCAACGCTTCCTGAAGCATCTCGCTCAATCGAAGCTTGGAGAAAGTTCATTGAAGGTGAGCCGATAAATCCGGCAACAAAAACATTTGCCGGGCGCGTGTAAAGCTCCATCGGCGTTCCTTGCTGTTCGATCCTTCCCTTGTTCAGAACGACAACCCGGTCGGCCAATGTCATCGCCTCTATCTGGTCGTGTGTCACATAGATCGATGTCGTGCGTACTTTCTGATGCAATTCCTTGATCTCGGCTCGCATCAGGACGCGCAGTTTTGCATCCAAATTGGATAATGGTTCATCGAACAGAAAAACCGACGGTTTGCGAACGACAGCACGTCCCATCGCAACACGCTGGCGCTGCCCACCCGAAAGCTGGTGCGGTTTGCGCTCCAGCAGATCTGTAAGGTCGAGCATTCGGGCTGCGTCGGCCACACGTTCCTTTATTTCGGCTTTAGGACGACCTGCGAGTTGAAGATTAAACGCAATATTGTCGAAAACCGTCATATGTGGGTAGAGGGCGTAGTTCTGAAAAACCATCGCGACATCCCGATCACTCGGGTTGGCGCGATTGACATTCCTGTCGCCGATCAGCAAGTCACCGGCGGTAATCTGCTCTAGTCCCGCGATCATTCTGAGCAAGGTGGACTTGCCGCAGCCGGACGGCCCGACAAGCGCCACAAACTCCTCATCTGCAATCTTCAGATCAACGTTCGGGATGACCTCCACATTGCCATAGCATTTGCGGATTGAATGAAGCTCGACCGAAGCCATTTGCTCAACCTTTCTGCCCTGGTGCTATCCGATTTTGCCGCCCCGCCACCAGAACGGCCAGATCCGGGCGATCGGTGGTCAATTGACCTATCGGCTTAGACATCCAGTATTCCAGTTCGGATTCGGTATTGGGAACCCAGCACCCCAGCCTCGCCGTTCCCACGTCCGCAACGCACTGCTCCAGCACGTTTTCCAGCAGACTTTTCTCAAATGCCAATATCGTGGCCGTGTCGAGGCCCCGCCTGAGCACCTTGTCGAAGCCGCCGAAGAATTCGGCAGAACGACGATCTATCGACATGAGCAATTGCTGCTGGGGAAACCGACGATGAATATCCTCCAGAACTTCCGGAACGAAACAGGTGAGAAAGACGCGATCGATCATGCCGCGTTCTTTAGCCAGTGCGATGATTTTCTCTGGCAGATCGGGATAAGGCACACCCCGCTCATCGATTTTGATCTCCAGCTCCAGCTCCAGTCGGGTCGGCGCGAAAACATCGAGCACCGCCGCAAGCGTTGGAATTGTCTCGCCACGGCTATCGTTCAGAACAATCCGGCCAAGCGCTTCTGCACTTTGAGCTTGAACCGGCCCTCGCCCGTTCGTCGTCCGGTCGAGCAAGGGATCGTGGATCACAACCGGGACGCCATCGAAGCTCAAGTGGACATCCAGTTCCACGGCATCCACATCGAGGGCTAGCAGGTTACGGAAGCCGGCTAGGCTGTTTTCAGCCCACAAATTTCGACCGCCACGATGGCCGATGATCTTAACCATTTGAATTTCTCCGGTTTTATTATTTTCCGCTGTCCACCAGGCCTTTGACGAACCACCGCTGCATAACAAGGATTACAAGTACAGGTGGAAGCATGGTCCAAAGGGAAGCGTTCATAAGAAGATGCCATGTCGGCAGTCCATCGGACTGCGGCATAACCTGTTTCAAGCCGACCACCGCGGTTGCCATGCTGGGATCAGTCGTCATGAGCAACGGCCAGAGATACTGGTTCCAGCCCATGAGGAACAGGATGATCGACAACGCCACGATATTTGACCGCGACAATGGTAGTAGAATTCGAAAGAAGAACTGCATCGGTTTGGCGCCGTCGATGCGGGCTGCCTCACATAGATCGTCCGGAATTGTCAGGAAGAATTGCCGAAACAGGAATGTAGCGGTTGCCGATGCGATGATCGGCAGGATGAGGCCCGGATAAGTGTTGACCATATTCCAGTTCAACTCGACCGCTATGCCGAGCCAGCCGAAAAGAATGTTCAACGGCAGCGCCATGTTGGCGGCAGATTCATAGGTCGGTACGATGCGGACCTCGATTGGCAGCATCATCGATATGAATATCAGCCAGAAGGCGGTCATCCGGAAAGGAAACCGAAAGTAGGTGACGGCAAATGCTGCAAGCAGGGACAGAACCAGTTTGCCGGCAGTAATCCCGAGTGCCACGATAAATGTGTTCACCAGAAGCTGGCCAAAATTGATCGTGTTCAAAACTTCGCGCGAATTGACGAAGAACTGATCGCCGGGGAGCCAGCTCAACGGAACTTTGAGCACATCCTGCTGGCTCAAAGAACTCGTGACCAGAACAAAGTACAGCGGGAGACAAACCAGGACGATCCCGAGTATCAGAATCGCATGGCAAACCGCATCGAGGATTGGAGTGCGCTCATTCATAGCTCAAACCGCATAGTTGACGCGCCGCTCGACCAGTCGAAACTGGGCAAAAGTGAGGGCGAGAGCGAGGATCATGAGAATGACGGACTGGGCGGCAGAAGAACCCATATCCAGATTGACGAAGCCATCCTGGTAAACCTTGTAAACAAGGATCGAGGTCGCACCGGCAGGTCCGCCGCGCGTCGTCGCATCGATGATGGCAAAGGTGTCGAACAGGCCATAAACAAAATTGATGACCACCAGAAAGAACAGCGTCGGCGCGATCATTGGCAGCGAGATGCGCTGGAACCGCCGCAAAGGTCCGGCACCGTCGATGGCGGCTGACTCCAGAATCGAGCGCGGCACAGCCAGGAGAGCTGCTGCGAGAAAGATATAATTGTAGCAGATATGCTTCCACGAAGCGGCGAGCACAATGAGGATCATTGCGTCCGTCGAATTCTTGGTCGGATCCCAGCCGATCCCCATCATATGCATCATCTGGGAGATCGGACCTACACGCGTATTGAAGAGAAATGCCAGCATGATCCCTGCGACAGCGGGAGCAATGGCATAGGGAAGCAATAATATTGTGCGATATGTTCCACGTGCGCGGATAACATGGTTCGTAGCAAAGGCGAACAGGAGCGCAACTGACAGCGTTATGGCATTTTGCCAGAGCGTAAACCACAGCGTCAGCTTGGCCGATGCCCAGTAGGGCGCACTTGCAAACAATGCTGTGAAATTGGCAAAGCCCACCCACTGCACGGACCCGCCAAATGGATCGTTCAACTGAAATGCCTGAATGAGCGCGCGAAACGAGGGAATAAAGAAAAAGAACAGCAAGACCAGCAACTGAGGCAAGAGAAGCAGGATCGGTGTTCTCAACTCCTGGAAATGCGCGCGCTTCAACCCGCTTTCCTTCCGCTCCGCAAGGGAGCGGAAGCGGAGAGAACGTCCACGTAGAGACATCATCGCATCACTTTCCCGCGTTCAGTTTCTCGAAGCGACGGAGCACTTCATTACCGCGGGCGACGGCGGAATCCAGAGCTTCCTGGGCCGTCTTCTGACCCAATGCTGCAGCCATCACTTCTTCCATGATCAGAACATTTGCCTGATTGGAGTTGCCGAAACGGAATCCCATCGAATTGTCCGAATTCGGTTTGCGCATGAGCTGTTCGATAGCAATCGCGCGGGTCGGGTGCTGCTCGAAATAGCCTTCCTTTTTCAACGCATCGTAAGCCGTGGTTGTAACAGGAACATAGCCGGTATTCTTGCTCCACCAGACCTGTGTTTCGGGCTTGGCCAGAAAATCGAAGAAAGCCGCAGCGCCCTTATATTCATCCTCGGAATGACCCTTCATGGTCCACAAGGCACCGCCGCCGATGACGCTGTTATGGGGAGTACGATCCTTCTCATGCGGGAGAAACGTCGCATTCCACGGGAATTTTGCCGAAGCCTCCACAGCGGCATGTGAGGCGGTCGAGGCAATTATGGTCGAACAGGTGCCAGACGTGAACAACTGGACAGGCTGAACACCCTGCCCTGCGATCTCCATGACGCCGCTCGAGATCAGATCATGCATACGCTCGACCTGAGTACCGAGATATTTGTTGAACACAAACTCCGTATCGATCCCGTCGATACCATTTCGTTTCGTGCCATAGGGGAAATCATTCACAGCCGAATAATTCTCGAGAAAGCTCCACTCATAGTCACCGGGCAGAGACATCGCGCATTGCGAGACGCCCTTATCGTGGATCGCGTGGAGTTGCTGGGTAAGTTCCGGCCAGTTGTCTGCTGGCTTGTCGAAACCGGCAGCTTTGAAATGCTCCTGATTATACCAGAGAATTGGCGTCGACGAATTAAAGGGTAGCGCCTGCAGCTTTCCCTTGTCGCTGTAATAGGCAGCAACCGGAGCTATCACGGTGCTCCAGTCGATAGTGTAACCCTCTTTGCTCATCAGATCCGCGACGGGAATGACCGCGCCGGAATTCAGCATCGTGAGGAATGCACGCTCGTTCGTCTGGACGATTGTCGGCGCGCGCTTCGCCCGATAAGCGGCAATCATAGCATTAATGAGTTCTTCGTAACTGCCCTTATTGACCGGAACGACGGTGTACTGATCCTGCGTTTCGTTGAACTGTTTTGCCAGTTCGCCGACACGATCGTTAAGCACACCTCCCATTGCATGCCAGAATTCGATCTGGGTCTTGGCCTCTGCCGACATACTGACCAGCATTGAACAGCCTGCCATCATAGCCGCTATTAAAAGACGCTTCATCGCTTCCTCCCATATCGATCAAGTGCTTGAATTACGAGCATACGCTCTGATGCATGTTTGTCCAGCCCGTTTTTCCACCCGCCCACACTTCCTCCATAGCGAGATAGTCACAACCATAATCGAAGGATATTTAACCGATAAGCACTTAAATTCTCAAGTATCAAGCACTTCGTCAGTTGATCTTTCGATCACATCAGACTTATCATACGCTCTTAGTATAATCATAATCTCAGGATTCCTTCCATGGCAGCTACCCTTCAACCAAGCAATCCCGGGGATTTCGATCTCGTCATTTTTGACTGTGACGGCGTGCTGGTCGACAGTGAGATAATCAGTTGTAGTGCGGTCGCGGAGGTTTTGACCCAATACGGTGTCCCGACAGAACTTGAATATGTGATGCGCAACTTCCTCGGGCGTCCCGCTTCAGCGGTAACGGACGAGTTTGTGCAGCGCGCGGGCAGAGCCCTGCCGGAAGATTTTGTAACGAGCTGGCGAGAGAGCCTATTCAAGCGCTTCGAGCTGGAGCTTGTCGCGGTTAAAGGTATTCAGGACGCGATTGAGGCAATTCCTCTTCCATACTGTGTCGCATCGTCCAGCGACGAAGAGCGCCTCGACGTCTCATTGGGGAAAACCGGTCTGTTATCGCTGTTTGAAGGCAATATCTTCAGCACAACAATGGTGAAGCGCGGCAAGCCCGCACCCGATCTTTTTCTGCTTGCTGCCGACAAATTGGGGGCGAAGCCCTCGCGATGTGTCGTCGTTGAAGACAGCCGTAGTGGTGTGCAGGCAGCCAAGGCGGCTGGAATGACAGCAATCGGCTTTACCGGCGGCAGCCATTATTTGGTGCTGGATAATACGGAGGCATTGCGCGAAGCGGGTGCCGATCATATTCTGACGAACGCTGCCGACCTGCCCGCCTTATTGAAAGATATTTCCTCTGATGGCCGATAACGAAAAGCCTAAACTGGATGACGCCGCACGGGCTGGCTGGCTATATTACATTGCTGGCAAGACACAGGACGAAATTGCGCAGATGCTGGGCGTTTCCCGGCCTACTGCCCAACGTTTTGTTTCCCAGTGCCGATCCGAAGGCCTTATTACATTCCGGATGAACCATCCGATAGCCGACTGCATGGAACTGTCCAGCAGGCTTACAGACAAATTCGAACTGGTTTATTGCGAAGTCGTACCTTCAGAAGGAACATGGCCGGACGTATCAACTGCTGTTCCCGAGGCTGCTGCCGTTTTGATTGAACGCCAGTTGCGGTCACGAAGCGCCATTGTTATGGCCGTGGGAACCGGACGCACGATGCGGGCAACAGTTCAACGTGTTTCGCCGTTGAACGGCTCCATTCACCGACTGGTTTCGCTTGTCGGGCACATCGGGATCGATGGATCGGCAAGTCCATTCGACGCTCTGATCAAGCTTTCAGAAACCGTGAATGCTCAACACTTTCCCCTCCTCCTGCCGCTTTATCTCCCCTCCTCCGAGGAGAGAGACGTTCTGCTCTCAATAGAGCCTGTTCGCCGGGTTCATGAGCTTGCGACGACCGCCGATCTTTGGCTAACCGGTATTAGTGATCTGTTGGCCGGGTCTCCTTTGTCCAAAGAAGGATTTCTCAATAGGGACGAACTGTTCGAGCTCAATCGTCTCGGGGCAGTTGGGGAAATCTGCGGTTGGGCATTCGATGCCGAAGGAAGAATATTGGACGGCGCCACCAATCTGCGGATTACAAGCGTTGCACCGCAGATCGGGGTCACGCGGCCGAGAATTTGTGTTGCTTCGGGACAACGCAAGCTGGCCCCGTTAAAGGCGGCCTTGCACGGGCGCATAATCAATGGGCTGATAACCGATGAGGACACAGCAAAGCGACTTTTGATGTGACCGTGACGCCAATATTCCAGGCTTGCATCTTGGACCGGCATGCGCGGCAAGGCTGTTGTGTCGTTGTCGGTCCCACTCAGGACCGATCATCGTCTGAGTTGTGACGGTTCCCGCAGTTGTCTGGCTGCCCGCTATTGCCCTGCTGCGCCAAGCTGGCGGAGAAAGCTCCGATAATCCGTCCGAACCCATTCCTCCACAAGTCGTCCCTGCCCGTCGAAACGGAATATGTTGATCAGGTCCATTACAATACGTTGTCCGTTGGGTGGTAGTGTTCCCGCCGGAGACATCGTGAAGTCCCGGACAAATACCCCTTCGATCCAGGTCTGACAGGCGATGTTGTTATCCTCGGCGATCATGATCCCGCGCCGAATCGAACGGTCGTCAAATGCTGCACGAAGTGCCTGAAAATATGCCGAAAGTCCTGCATAGTCCGTTTCGAACCCGTCGGGACCGTGGAAGCGGAATTCGTCCATGTTGAAATAGGTATCCGTCTCCAGTTGGTCCGCACCGGAGACCTCCAGTTCACCAGCTCTGATCAGGCAAGCGATCAATTCGTCTCGACGCAATATCATGTCTTATCCTTTGCAATGGCAATCTTCGCCCCTCGTCCGGATAAAAATAGAAGGGAAAGACTGGAGGGATAAGATGGCCAGTGCCGCATGATACGGTGAATAATTTTCACCAAACTGGACAACGTATCCCGCAAGGGCACCAGAATAAATCGGCTTTCTCAACTTGACGTTGCCGACAATCGCGCCCTGATATCCGGAGTCCTCAAGATGTCGACGAAGGCCCGCAGGGCTGACGGCACATGTCGGCGACCGGGATAATAGAGCATCAGAGGAGAAAACGGAGGGCACCAGTCTTCAAGCACCGTCACGAGGTCACCGGCGACCAGCAAATCATATGCGAGGTTCTCCGGCACATAGGCAATACCCAGTCCCGCGGCAGCCGCCCCGATCATCAGATCATTGTCGTCAAGCGTCAGCGTGCCGGGAACATCGATCGTCACTTCCTGGCCATGCTTCTCAAATTCCCAGCGATACCGTTTGCCGCTCGGCAAACGCTGGCGGATGCAGCGGTGATTGCGCAAATCATCTGGAATCAGAGGACGACCGAAATCGCGTACATAGGCAGGAGCAACGACCGCGAGGAAGCGCAGCTCTTCGCTGACGCGGACGCCGATCATGTCTTGTGGCACCGCTTCTCCCAGCCGCACACCGGCATCGAAGCCCTGCTCCACGATATCGACCAGTTTCCCGTCGCTGACCAGATCCAGTTCCACTTCGGGATAACGGGTCAAAAAGGTAGGCACGACATGGCGAAGCAAGATGCGGGCCGCTCCCTTACTAGCATTGATGCGCAAAGAGCCGCTTGGACTGCCACGCTGATCGGCAAGGGTATCGAGCGCCATATCGAGCTCCCGAAGGGTTGGAGACACCCTTTGCAGCAGCTTCGTGCCGGCTTCCGTGGGAGAAACACTGCGGGTGGTGCGGTGCAGCAGCCTGATATCGAGCTGCGCTTCGAGTTTTTTCATGCGATGGCTGAGTGCGGAGCGCGATACACCAAGGAGATCGGCAGCTCGGCGAAAGCTGCGCTCGGTGGCGACCGTTGCAAAGGCTTCCAGATCCGCGAGTGTCGGTTTCATGACTGATGAAATCCTTTCGCCAATACATGTTTATTGAAATGCGGACAGTATCGCCACGGTCCGTTCACCGCCAGTATCCCCGACGCTGGCAAGTCGCGTCGGCATCACAAACACAAAAGGCGATAGCCGGCCTCGATGGAGTCCGGCTATCGCCTCATTTTTCCCGGTGTCAGCCGATCATCATGCCGTCTGGGACGGTTGCTCATAGCGATCGTGGCGGCGGACCCAGTCCATTCCCCCGACCTCGTTGCGACCTTTCGGAGCGAGATCGAGCATATTGTAGGTGCCCATCATTACCTCGACGCCGCGTCCATAGGTCGAGTAAGTGCGGAAAACCTCGCCCTTGTCGTTCTTGTAGAAGGCGCTGACGCCAGGCCATTCTGCGCCGGTTCCCTGCCATTCGCCGAAGTTGTAATCTATTCTTTCGCCAGCGACCTCATCGGGTGTGAAGCTGACCCGGAAGTCGTAGTTGAAGTCGGTGTCGAAGGACGACACCCAATTGAACTGCCAGCCCATGCGCTTGCGGTAACGCTCGATGTCGGCAAGCGGCGCGCGGGAGACGGCGATCATGGTGACGTCATGATGCGCAAGGTGCTGGTTCATACCGTCGGTATGGTCGGCCATGAAGGAGCAGCTGGGGCAGCCTTCCTTCCATCCCGGCGCGAACATGAAATGCTGCACCACGAGTTGCGACCGACCGTCGAAGAGATCGGCCAGCGTGCGTGTACCCTCCGGTGTGTCGAACAGGTATTCCTTGTCGATACGAACCCAAGGCAGTGCGAGCCGCTGCTGGGCAACCTTGTCGCGAAGATGCGTCAATTCCTTCTCCGCTTTCAGGAACTCCCGGCGGGCGGTCAACCATTCATCGTGTGAAACAACAGTGTGTTGCATTGTCAGTCTCCTATGGTTTGAGTATCGGTGCGCCGCAACCGGGAGGCAGATAGCTTCATCCACGGCGACAGGTGAAAGACACTCATCAGCACGTACATCACGGCCATGTCGTCGACGGGAAAGAAGGTCGACGCGCCGGAGCACATCGTCATGCCCTGCGAGCCGACGACAGAAATCCATGCCATCAGCGCGAAGGTCGGGGTTGCGGCAAGCCCAATCCAACTGGCCGCATCGCTCGTCGGTCTCGGCGGCGAACCGATCCTTTCTGTTAAACTGCGCATTGGCATATCCGCTTCTCCCATCGAATTGCCGTTTCCGGCGGTTGCGATACAATGAAGCTAGCTCGAATGGAGGAGTGCGTGAGAGTTACAAGTGTGACGGGATTTCAATGGATACGCTGATCGCCGCTGCCGCAGGTGCTCTCTCGGCTGGCGATCCCCTCGCTGCGCTAAAAAGGGTCGCATTACGCGATGACCCACCGGCGCTGGCATTGCGGGGCATTGCAATGGCGCAACTTGGCGACTTCGCGCGCGCCCGAGCGCTTCTGCGAAGCGCGGCGCGTATGTTCAGCCCGAAAGAAATTATAGCCCGTGCGCGTTGTACCGTTGCCGAAGCGGAAATCGCGCTTGTTTCCCGCGATCTCGGACGGTCGTTGCAAACGCTCAATGCAGCCCGTGCAGTCCTTGAAGCCTCCGGCGACCGAAGGAACGCGGCCCATGCCGGTTATCTCGAGGCCCGGCACCTTCTGCTGATAGGCCGTCTCGATGAAGCCGAAGCGGTGCTCGGAGAGTTCCATGCCAGCGCTCTGCCGCGCGCGTCGCTGGCCGGGCGCGAACTGGTGGCTGCGGGCATAGCCATCCGTCGCGTCAAGACCGAACCGGCGAAAGCGGCTCTGCAGCGGGCAAAGCAGGCAGCGGCAGAGGCAGGCATTCCGGCGCTGTCGGCAGAGGTTGACCAGGCGGTACGAGCCTTCGCAACACCGGCAGCGCGCTTGATCACGTGCGGCGGCGAGCGCTTGCTCCATCTCGAAGACGTCGAAAGGCTTTTGGCCACCGATACGCTGATCGTAGATGCCTGCCGCAATGTGGTGCGTGGCGGGACAACGATCATTCCGCTCGCCACCCGTCCGGTATTGCTTGCCCTCATGCGCGCTTTGGCGGAAGCCTGGCCGAAGGATGCAACACGCGAAACCCTTCTCAATCGCGCTTTCGGCGCACGGCATGCCGATGCATCGCACCGTGCGCGACTGCGCGTTGAAGTCGCCCGGCTGCGTGAGGCTCTTAAACCGCTGGCGACACTGAGTGCAACGGGGGAAGGTTTTGTTCTGCAACCGAACGCCACCCGCAATGTTGCCGTGCTGGCACCCCGCGTGGAAGGCGACCGTGCCGAAGTCCTCGCTCTGCTCAGCGATGGGGAAGCGTGGTCGAGTTCGGCATTGGCGCTGGCGTTGAACGTGAGCCCGCGCACAGTGCAGCGAGCACTTGAGGAGCTTGCCCGTGATTGCAAGGTCGAGACGTTCGGGCGCGGACGGGCTTGCCGCTGGATCGCGTCGAGCGTTCCCGGTTTCCCGACAAGCTTGTTGCTCCCCGTTACGCGGATTTACAGCTAGGATGAAGACATGAAACACTCAACCGCCGAAATCATTCGTGAATATGGTCCCTTTCCCGATGCGGACGACGTGGCCGGGGTCAGCTTCGACGGCAATCAAGTCTGGTTCGCAACGGGCAAAAAGCTGAATGCTCTTGATCCCGAAAGCGGAGAGATCCTGCGTTCGCTCGATGTGGTCGCCGATGCGGGAACTGCATTCGACGGCGAACACTTGTTCCAGATCGGCGATGCCATGATCCGCAAGATTGATCCCAGGACCGGCGAGGTTGTGTCGGTAATACCAGCGCCCGATGGCGGAAATTCCGGTCTGGCCTGGGCGGAGGGTTCGCTCTGGGTCGGACAGCATCGCGGCCGCAAGATACATCAGGTGGATCCCGAGACCGGAGAAGTGCTGCGTACAATCGAATCCGATCGGTTCGTCACCGGTGTCACCTGGGTTGACGGCGAACTTTGGCACGGCACATGGGAAGACAATGGAAGCGATATTCGCCGCATCGATCAGAAAACAGGTGCCGTACTCGAGCGATTGGACATGCCGTCCGGAGCAGGAGTTTCGGGGCTTGAATCCGATGGCGGCGACCGGTTTTTCTGCGGCGGCGGGGATAGCGGAACGGTAAGGGTCGTTCTTCGGCCCCGGCGTGGCGTCTAGAAAGAATCCCGAACCATGTGAAACGGTTTTCGAACGAGATGCACGTTAAGCCTCTCAGTGCCCCGACCGCGGCTCATGAATTTTGGGCAGGAACCACGCCAGAAGTCCAAACAATGGGAGGTAAGAGCACAACCGGTAAACGGTCTCCACGCCATATTGATCTGCGAGCACACCTAGAATTGCAGCGGCAATGCCTCCAAGCCCGAAATTCAAGCCATAGAAGAGACCACCAATAAGCCCGATGCGATTGGGCAAGAGTTCCATCGCATAGATGAGGATCGATGCGAATGCGCTCGCCATAATCAGATTGATGAAAACGGTGAGAACGCCGGTCCAGAAAAGATCCACATAGGGAAGCATCAATGTCAGCGGCAAAGGTCCCAGCACGGAAATCCAGATAATCTTGTAGCGACCTATCCGGTCTCCCACGATGCCACCGATCAATGCGCCCGCCGCAGAGGACATCAGAAAAATAAAGAGCATCATCTGTGCGGAAGGAATGGACAGCCCAAATTTGTCCATCAGATAGAACGTGTAAAATGAGCGAAAGCTTTCGCCATATGCGTTCTTTGTAAACATCAAAAGGGTCAATACGACCAGACCTGTGGCGATGGTAGCCGGCGCATGACGGATGGGTTCCCCACCTGCGCTACCCCCTGCCCGCACCGCAGTGAATGCAGCACGAATTTCTTTCTGTTTACTGCCGATCCAGACAAGGAGCGACATCGCGAGCAAAGCCAATACTGCGAACCAGGCAAGACTTTGCTGCCCCCATGGCACGAGTATCAGTGCCGCAAGAACAGGTCCAAGCGAACCGCCTGCCTGCCCGCCCACCTGGAAAATACCCTGTGCAAGCCCCTGACGTCCTCCTGCCGCATATCGAGCCATCCGCGTGGCTTCCGGATGGAAGATCGAGGATCCAATGCCGATGAGCGCCACAGAGACAAGTATCACTGCATAACTATGCGCGAAAGCTAGACTCACCAACCCGGAAAGCGTGAACATCATGCCGACTACCGGCGAATAAGGTGCAGGTCTTTTGTCGGTAATCATCCCGATGATTGGCTGGAGCAAAGACCCTGCAATCTGGAACATAAGGGTGATCATCCCGATCTGCACGAAGTCGAGCGCATAGGCGTCTTTGAGGATCGGATAAGATGCAGAAATCAGGGATTGCATCAAGTCGTTCAAAAGATGCGAGAAACCCAGAACGAGCAGCACAGCTATGTAAGATTTGGAATGCGTTCTGGCGGGACTTGATGCTATTACGTTCACTGGTTCCCCCAAAAGCAATAGAAAGCAAACAATATTCTTGCTTTACCTCATACTCTGATCAACGTCCATGTTATGTGGCAAATAACACTCTGAACAACGATCTCAAAAGATCGCGATCAGGTGCGGACGTTCTCTACGAAAACGGCCATCAATATCCATGGAAACACACTCTTGACGGAAAACGGAGACTGATCGAGCATGCAGCTCAGCATCTGAACCCTTTCTGATCAGCGCCAAGGAGTAAACCATGAGTGACGATCATCATCACTATTCGGATAGATGGAAGCATGACGGCGTGCGCGTGATCAAAGGGGATCAGCTTGATCCGAATACCGCGCAAACGCCCGGCATGTTTCGTCAGGCGGCGATCAATCACGCGCGCGTCGGAGCACAGAAAATCTGGGCCGGAACGGTCGCAATCGAGCCCAATGCGAAAACCGGCGTCCATCACCATGGTGCGCTGGAAAGCGTCATTTTTGTTCTTCGAGGCAAGGCACGGATGCGATGGGGAGATCATCTCGAATATGTGGCCGAAGCGGGACCGGGCGATTTTATCTTTGTGCCACCCTATGTTCCCCATCAGGAAATAAATGCCGATCCAGACAATGTGCTGGAATGCGTTTTGGTTCGATCCGACAATGAAGCGGTTGTCGTGAACATCACGGACGTCGATCCGATAGAAGATCCGGAGGAAGTTTATTGGGTGGACCCGATACATCCTCATCCCAAATAACGGCACCTGCCTGTCCGACATAAGGGACGTCGCCATCAAACGTCAGTCCTTGAACTGAGGTTGATCAATTGTTTTATGAGGATTTTCTCCGATGTGATTGGGAAGGCTTGCTCTTTTTAGATAAGCGCAATGGAAAACTCGTCATTCTTTTCAGGGTCTCGTCGTGCCGGATGAGATGATGATGAAGCGCCGCGATAACGTGCAGCGTGACAATAGCGATGGCGCCATAAACGAGCGCGGCGTGCAGCCACGACCAGAATGCTTCGTCAGCGTCTGAGACGGTCAACGGCAAATTCGGCATGACGAACAAGTCAAAGACATAGCTCGGGATATCGAGAGGCGAAGTTGACACAACTGCCCATCCGCTGAGCGGAATCAGGACAGTCAGTGCCAAAAGCATTCGATGAGCGCCCCCTGCCAGCAGCACCTCCAGCCGGTGCGTATCCTTGTAAGGCAAGGGGTGAATGCTCGTAGCAAACCAAAAAACCCGGATGAGTGCCAATCCGAAAATCGCGAAGCCGAGTGATTTGTGCCACTGATAGAGCGTGAACTGGAACACCGGGTCGGAACCCGTTGTCTGTGTGAGAAAACCGAGACCGATCTGAAGAATAAACAGGCAGGCGATCAGCCAATGCAGAAGCTGCGCCACAAACCCGTATTTGGTTTCAGTATTGTGCCACATCACAATCTTTCCGAAAGGCTTCAAACCTGTTTCATTCGAACTGCTTATAGGCACTCAAGGCAATTTCCTGGAGTCGTGCGCGAGGCATGTCGCCGACAAGCGCACAACTGATGGCATTGTCTGTCCATACAAGCGCTTCCAAATTGTCCTGAGACAGATAACGCAAGGACGTCTCCTTCATGTCGTCCGACGGCACGATGAACAGAGTGACGCGCTTGCCTCCCCGCTCTTCATACATCAGTTGCGCTGCAGGTCCGCCCTGGGCAGGCAGCAGGCGCCCGCCAACCAGCGAAAGCCCTTCGGCCTGCAAATCGGGAATGGTAAGGGCGCGATCAAGCCGCCTGGAGAGCCACGCCGAAAGATGTTGCTCCTGCTCGGCTTTCACTTCCACGGGATGCACGATTTCGCTGGCGTAAAGATTGTGAGCCGCCATAGCATCACTTGCGAGTGGCCATGCAGACGCCGGCGCGGGGCCAGAAAAATCGCGCCCGAACCAACCGCCGAGCCCTGCCAGTGCCACCAGAAACACCACAGCAGCGGCCATGCGCCACCCTTGTTGTCGCGCGGCGAGAACCTGCTTGTTGAGATTGTCTGGGAGAAGTCGCGCGGGGAGCGGTTCGTCGGGGACAGGGACATATAGTGCTCGCAACGTCTCGTTCTGCCTTTGCCAGATAGCGACTTCCGACTTCAAAGATGGATTGGATAAAAACGCGGCCTCCACTGCCTGACGGCGTTCCTCGCTCAAAAATCCATCAGCATAGGCCTGCAATTCGGTGTCGCTGATCAGGTTGCTCTTCATTTCACGACCCTCAATTGCGCACCTGCCTCCTCCGTTAGCCTGCGTAAAGTGGCCCGCGCACGCCCCAACCGAGACATCAGTGTGCCGAGCGGAATATCCAGTACCGCGGCAGCTTCCGTGTAACTCATGCCCTCGATTGCGATAAGCAAAAGCGCTTCCCGTTGTTCGGCAGACAGCAACTCTATTGCGCGCGCAGTTTCGGCAAAAGCAAGCCGGGAGGGAGATGCGCTGGCAACCTGCGGTTCTATCGTGACGCTCGATAACGGCGCATTATCCGGTGCGCGTCGCCTGTGGCGCAATTCGTTTCGCCAAATATTGATAAGCATCCGAAACAGCCATGCACGCAAGGGCCCGGAAGGTTGCCAAAGACTGCGTTTGCGAATGGCGCGCTCCAGACAATCCTGAACGAGATCGTCTGCCCGGTCGGCGTCATGTGTCAGCGCCCGGGCGTACCGCCGGAGCGCTGGAACACATTCTTCCATTTCATCCAGGAAGCGCGACATGTCTTTTTATCCGGCTTTCTCAATCCTTCGCGACATGCCAGACGCCGCCGACGCCATCGCCGGAAACGTCACCCGGCTTTTTATCGCCTTGCCAAAGATAGAGAGGTTTTTCTTCATAGGCCCATTGTTTCGTGCCATCCTTACGGGCAACAAGACTGAACTCGTCACCGGCAGTCGCCTTTCCGTCAGCCTTCAACGGTGGCCACTTCTTCGCACAGTCATCGTAACAGTTGGATGTCCCTTTGGTGTCCTTGTCGAAGACGTAAAGCGTCATCCCTTTGGCGTTCGTGAGGACCTCCCCTTTCGCCGTTTTCATCGTTTTTATGGTTCCCGATGCGTAATCTTCTGCATGCGCAACGAACGGCAAGCCAGTCATAAGAGTGACGGCCACGAAAAATATTGTCGGTCTGCACATAATAATCCTCCTTTGCGCTGTTGTCCTTGCTTCCATTCACGACAACACCGCGCCCGCGAAATTAATCCGCAGCCGGAGACATTATTTTGCTCCACGCAGATTCATCTCGAATTTAACCACGTTGGAATAGATCGGTGTGCCAACATCCATCCCGTATGGGGAACGGAGCACGTCGCCGGTCACATGAAACGTAACCGTTTTCGCGTCGTTGCCGACAAGGGCTGCAAAAAATGTCTCGCCATGGGTTTTACCGCGCGCTGTCAGCATCCCGTCGATACGGGCCGTGCGCGGACCGGTCTGCGTAATCCGGGTCGATTCAAAAGTCAGAACCGGATAATTTCGAACGTCGAAGACCGCAGAGGACTTCAGAAAGTCCGTGATGCGAGATTGCCTTGCATCGACGCTTGCGGGCCGGAGCCGAAGCGATACAGAGGATCTGGAGAGATTTTGTGCATCGAGCTCCAGATTGCCGGTGAACTCGCCAAATGAGCCGCCCAGACCGCCACCCCCGACCTGGCTCACGGTAAAGGCGATTTGTGACGACTGCTGAATGGTATAATGCCCGCTGGCAACAACGAACGTATCGGCATGCGATGAGCCGGGCATCGCGGCTATGACCATTGCGATAGCGAAGGGGCGGAACATGACGACCTCCCATGTTTGCCGTGTCCCAACATCAACACCGGTCGCGCTTTTTTAATCCGTCTGTGAGCGTATTTTTTTAAACCGCGATGCTTGTTCGCAAGTCTAGCACATTTGAGTTGAGCCAATTTTGCGAGCGGTTGCTTGCAATAGCGTGAAAGCCTCAAAACGCCTGTCGTGCCATTTGGCTCGCCCGGCATCTGGCCTGTTCACCTCCCCAAGTTCCGACATGGAAAGCATTGCGGAAGCAAGATCAGAATAAGCACCCGACGCCAGCGCACCCAGCATGGCAGAGCCGAGCAGAACAGGTTCCGGCGACGTTGAGGCGGCGATGACAAGGCCTGTCGTGTCGGCAAGCACCTGTCGCACCAGATGCGAACGCGCTGCTCCGCCCGAGACGACGATAGTGTCTGTCACAATGCCCTTTGTCTTCTGGGCCTCGACGATCTGTCGCGCACCATAGCCAAGGCCGCACAGCCCAGCGAGATAAAGCGCCGTCAAGCTATCGATTCCGGCATCAAGGTCCAGCCCAGCAATGATCGCGCGCGCATCGGGATCGGCGAACGGTGCACGATTGCCGAGGAACTCCGGCACGACATGAATGTCACCGATGATCGCCTGCGCATTTTCAACACCACCTCTAGCCTCGACTTCGGCTGCAAGACCGTCAGCCAGACCCATGCCTTGAGCTGCCGCCAGCTTTTCGGCTTCCACAGCGAACGGATGCATGTGGATCAGATGATCAATAGCGGCACCCGCAGCCGACTGACCGCCTTCATTGAGCCACAAACCCGGTACCATCGCGGAATAATACGGACCCCAAACACCATCCACAAAGACCGGCTGTTCGGTGGTGGTCATGGTGCAGGCCGAGGTGCCGAACACATAGGCCATGCGCGACAATATCCGGCCTTCCGCACCACGTGCTCCGACAGTGCCGATACCGCCTGCATGAGCATCAATCAGTCCGGCGGCAATTGCTGTGCCCGGCATCAGGCCAAGTTCTGTCGCAGCCTGTTCGCTCAAGCCGCCAAGTTTCTCGCCACCCGCGCGAACGTCGGTACCAATGCGAACGAAATTTTCATCCGCCAACTCGCCAAGGCCGACTTCACGGAAATAAGCCTCGTCCCAGCGCTTTTCATGGCTGAGATAAGTCCATTTGCAGGTAACGGTGCAGGCCGAGCGGGCAAGACTACCGCAGGATTTCCATGTGAGAAAATCGGTGAGGTCGAAAAACTGCCAGGCAGCGGCGAACGTTTCCGGCTTGTTTTCCTTCAGCCACAACAATTTCGGCGTTTCCATCTCGGGAGAAATGGTGCCGCCAACATAGTCGAGTACCTTGGCGTTGGTCGCGTTGATCCGCTCTGCCTGTTCGACAGCGCGATGATCCATCCAGACAATGATGTCGCGCGCCGGATCGTTTGACTGGCCAACGGCCAACGGCTTGCCGCCCTCGCCCAGCACGACCAGCGAGCATGTCGCGTCATAGCCAATACCGGCAATGTCTGCCGAATTGACACCCGCAATCCTGACGGCTTCGCGCACACTTTCGCACACGGCCTGCCAGATATTGGCGCTCGACTGCTCGACAACACTGCCTGCTTCGCGCCAGATGGTGATATCGCGCTTGGCCGAAGCAAGCATGGTACCGCTGGCGTCAAACAGGCCAGCGCGGGCGCTGCCGGTGCCGACATCGACGCCCAGATAATAGCTGGTCATGGTCGCTCCTGTTTACAGATCTAGACTCTGCGGAAGAATAACCAAATCGCGGATGGTGATGTTGCGCGGGCGGGTCAGCATGAACATAACGGATTCCGCAACTTCCTTCGGCTCCATCAGACTGCCATTGGCAAGCGCTTCATCGAGCTTGGCCTTCGGCCAATCGCTGATGAGTGCGGTCACGACTGGGCCGGGCAGAACACCGCCAACGCGGATTCCATGCGGGGCAACCTGACGACGAACCGTGTGCACGAAAGCCTGAACGGCATGTTTGGATGCTGTATAGATCGGCTCCCAGATCACCGGCACGACGCCTGCAACGGAGCTGGTCATGATAATATCGCCAGTCTTGCGTTCCATCATATGCGGCAGCACCGCATGAATGGTGCGGAAGGCTGCATTGATATTGAGGTTTAACATGCGGTCCCAAGCGTCTGGATCGCCCTCCCACAGAGGGCCGCCAATATAGGCGCCAGCATTGGCGTGAAACACGTCCAATTGGCCGGCCTGTTCGAGTATCTGCGGCATCATGGTGGCAACCGAAGCCGGGTTGAGCAGATCAATGACCAGAGGCTTGGCTTGGTTGCCTAGCTCGGCGCATTTTTCCTTCAGCGCCTTCTCGTCGCGATCGACGAGAAACACGGTCATACCTGCTTCAATCATATGCTTTGCACATTCGAAGCCAATGCCTGAGGCAGCACCAGTTACAGCGCCAACTTTTCCGTTGAGATCCTGAGCCATTTTTCAGTCCTTAAAATTTTAAGCGCGACCGTGCGACTGGCGCGAGCGGCGGGCAATGGAATCGACGATCACCGCGATTGCGAGCACTGCGCCTGTGATCATGTAGCGAAGCGAAGACGACAGATCGAGCAGCGTTAGGCCACTGGCGATCGATTGAATGACAATAATGCCGAGCAGAGCCGACCAGGCGCTGCCGCGACCACCGAAAAGGCTAGTGCCACCAATGACGGCTGCCGCGATGGCATTGAGGTTGACGTCACCGGTGCCGGCCTGCTGACTGGACGATGCCAGACGAGATGCTGCCAGAATGCCACCGGCTGCAGCAAGAACAGAACAGGTCATGAAAGCCGACATATAGATGAACTTCACATTGATACCGGCACGGCGCGCTGCTTCACGATTACCGCCGACTGCTTGCATGGCCCGCCCCCATTTTGTGCGGGTAAGCGCATAGTTCATCGCGATGACTAGCGCCACGAAGAGTCCGAACATCCATGGCACGCCGCGCGACTGGTTGAGGTAGAACACCGCACCACCTACAATGATTGTGATGATGATGGCTTTGAGCGCGATCCCAACTGACGACGGTGTCGACAGACCGGCTTCGCGTCGACGCTGCGCCGAACGAAAACCAGTGAAGAAAATGGCAAGCCCGGCAATCAGCACCAGTGCATAGGAAAGCGGACGCGGCATCACCAGAAGTTGGCCGAAGCTGACGAGCCACGAGCCGTAAGGCAGGTTGATTGAGCCCGTATTGCCAAGGAGATAAAGCTGAAGGCCAAGCGCTGCCAGCAGACCGGCCAGAGTTGAAACAAAGCTTGGCATGCTGAAGCGGTTATAGAGAAAGGCATAAAGCAGGCCGATCAGCGCGCCGGCACACAGCGCCGCCAGCATCGCGATCCCGACAGGCCAGCCATGATTGACCCAGAGCACGCCGACGATAGCCGAAGCCAGACCGCTGACCGAACCGACCGAAAGATCTATTTCGCCCAACATCAGGATGCAGACGATACCGAGTGAGATCACACCGATGGTCGAGCAGTCGAATAACAGGTTGACGAGGTTGTTGCTCGATAAGAAGACCGGGTTCAACGTCTGGAAAACAGTCCAGATGATGATGAGACCGACGATAACCGGCAGCGATCCAAGATCGCCCGAACGAACACGATCAAAGAAACTGCGCAACGCACCTGAAACGCCTTCATCGTGGCGCACCCGCGTATCCTGGCGATCAAGAGGGGTATTTCCGGTTGCCTGGTTCATTATGCTTCTCCCCCATCATGGGTCTCACCGGCATCATGCTGCGCTTGACGCCGTTCGGCGCGGCGGGAAACGGAATTGCTGCTCGCGCCAGTAATGGCTGCGACCAGTTCCTCATTTGAGGAATCCGGATAAAAAACACCATTGTTGCGGCCAAGCCGCAGAACGACGATGCGGTCTGCCACCGCGCGCACATCTTCCATATTGTGGCTAATCATCAAGACGCCGAGCCCGCGGTCACGGACACGCTCAATAAGATCGAGAACTTCAGCCGTCTGTGCGACACCCAACGCTGCCGTTGGCTCGTCGAGCATGATTAGCTTTGGATCGAGCAGCAGCGAACGCGAGATCGCAACCGTCTGGCGCTGGCCGCCTGAAAGAGAGGCGACGGGCTCACGCACGCTCGGAATACGTGCGGAAAGCTCGTTGAGAAGCTTCCAAGCCTTGATTTCCATCGACACTTCGTCGAGGCGGTAGGGGTTCAATTCGCGGCCAAGGAAGATATTGGCCACGACATCGAGATTCTCGCACAGCGCCAGGTCCTGAAAGACCGTCGCAATGCCGAGGCCGAGCGCATCACCCGGCGACGAAAGGGTAACCTTCTCGCCATTGAATTCGATTGCGCCGGATGTCGGCTGGTGAACGCCTGCCAGCGTCTTGATAAGGGTCGACTTCCCCGCGCCGTTATCGCCCACAAGAGCGACAACTTCGCCCGGAAAGACTTCCAGATCGATATCGGTGAGCGCTGAAACGGCGCCGAAATTCTTGGATATGCCGCTTAGGCGCAGCACTGGTTGCCGCGACGACGCAGCGGCTTTGTGATCTTGGGACATGTTTGCTTTCCCTGGATGTCGCAATTTTCCCCAACGTCCACCGCACATGATAACACGCACGGGGAAAGAATGCGTCCGGCCTATGCCGGACGCATAGTTGGGTTACTTCGTGATACCGAGCTTCTTGCAGCCATCGGCATAACGGTCGACGCACAGCGTTTCGGCTGAAACGATGTTCTTATCGATGATCTCCGCCTTGAGGTTTTCAGCTGTCACAACCACAGGAACAAAAAGCTTTGATGGCGTATTGTAGAGCGTGGCTTCAGCCTTCGGGGTTTCGCTGTTGAGAAGCTGGCCAGCCACGCGTGCGGCTTCTGCAGCAACGATTTCAGATGGCTTGTTGATTGTGTTGTACTGATCACCCGAAATGATGAGCTGCAGTGCGGCAATCGTCGCATCATTGCCCGTGACCGGCGGAAGCGGATCGATACCGGCTGCCTTCATGGCTGCAATCGCGCCGCCTGCAGTGCCGTCATTGGCAGCCACGACGCCGACGATCTGGTCATTGAAGCGAGTGATCTGGCCGCTAGCCCACTGCTGAGCCTTGCTTGGTGCCCATTCAGGCGTGTCATATTCGGCAAGCGTCTTGTAACCGCTATCCTTCAGTCCGGCATGGATACCCTTTTTGATGAGACCAGCTGCGGCATCGGTCGGTGAGCCGTTGATCTGCAGAACGCCACCCTTGTCACCCGCGACGCCCTTGTCCTTCAGGTGCTTAACCAACGATTCCGCAATCGACTTGCCGATGGCTTCATTGTCGAACGACACGTAAAAATCGGAAGTTGCGTCTGGAATCGGGCGGTCATAAGCGATAACCTTGATGTCCTGTGACTGAGCGAGCTTGACCAACGAAGCTGCCGCTGCTGTGTCAACCGCATCAAGCACGATGACCTTCGCGCCTTGCGAAATGACCGAATTAAACTGCTGTTGCTGCTTGCTCGCATCGCCATCGGCGTTGAGATAAAGCACCTTGCAGCTTTCGCATATTTTTTTCATCTCAGCAGCGAAGCCCGGATAATCGCGCTCCTCATAACGTGTTGATGCCTGATCCGGCATCAGAAAGCCGACTACTGCATCCTTCACTTCCGCCTGCGCGCCACTGCTTGCGAAAGATGATAGCACCACCGCAGCAAAAGCTGCCTTACCAAGTATATTTCTCATGTCTCACTCCCACTGCTTTCAGTTTCTGGTTCGCACAAACTTGCGGGCGAATTTGATCCGCCGCTCCACCCATATTTTCCCCTGTAGCGGCCTCCCACTCCATGAATGCCGTTCCTGAGGCGTTGCTTTGCTTTGCTGCTTATCGCACCACCTGGGGTATAAACATGTTGCACCATCGATAGTGCAGTACTACCATTGCTCGACATCCGGCACCTGGTCAAGAGGAAAGTGACGGAGGAATAGATTGGATTACCCCTCGCTCCTACTTGCAGCGGCCGGTATCAGCCCGCTAAGATTAGGCACCAATTCAGACGGATAAGCGCACTTGATGAGTATTCCCCGGAAAGTAACTATCTATGATATATCGGAGCGAGCGGGCGTATCCGCCTCGACCGTTGCTTCCGTTATGAATGGATCCTGGAAAAACCGAAGGATTACCAAAGCAACGGCCGATAAAGTCAGAGGAATAGCGGGCGAGCTTGGCTATACAATCAATCTCCAGGCACGAGGACTGCGCATATCAAATTCCGGTCTGATCGGCATGATCTTGCCAATGCTGGACAATCGCTATTTCAGTTCGATGGCAGCTTCGTTTGAAACAGTAGCACGCTCACGCAATCTTGTCCCCGTCGTGGCCAGCACATTGCGCGACCCGCAACAAGAACGCAGCACCGTGGAAACATTGATCGCCCATAATGTCGACGCGTTGTTGATCGCTGGCGCAACTGACCCAGACAGTGTTGCCAGGCTCTGTGAAACGGCTCACCTGAAACATATCAATGTAGATCTTCCAGGAAAACACGGCGCTTCCGTCATCAGTGACAATTATGATGGTGCCCGTCAGCTCACACAACAAATTGCCCGTCGTAGGCCACCTCGGAAAGAAAGCCGTTTCTACTTCATTGGCGGGGTAGACGGCGACCACAACACACGTGCGCGAGTGCAGGGCTATCAAGACGAGCTGGCTGCACTGAACCTTCCGGTTCACGCTGATACCATCATGACGAATGGTTATGATCCCGATATCGCAGCAAGGACGATCCGTGATATCTACAACAAACTGAACGGACTACCGGAAGCACTATTCGTCAATTCGACGAGCCCTTTTGAAGGCGTCGTCAGCTTTCTCAAAACACTTCCGGTTGACGAGGTTCGAGAGTGTTCTATCGGATGTTTCGATTGGGATCCCTTCATTGAAGTTCTCCACTTCCCGGTCGTTATGATCCGTCAGAATGTCCAAGCAATGATTGAGCGCGCATTTGAGCTTCTGGACGAGCCGGCCCAAGCAACCGATCAGCCCGAAATGATTTCGACCGAGCTGATCGTTCCCCGCGATCTTTGAATTTCACACAGTGAACAACAGGAAATATTACTTCTTTACATTCACCTTGTGTTCTATCTGTTGATTGCCGCTGAGAGCGGGGTGCGGACGAAAACTTGGACTATCAAGGAGGTAGTTCATGTATTCCTACGAAGACCGGATGCGAGCAGTTGCGCTTTACATCAAGCTGGGCAAGCGCGCGAAAGCGACTATTCGCCAGCTGGGCTATCCAAGCAAGAATGCGCTGAAGGGCTGGTGCCTGGAATATGAGCACCATCTTGATCTGCGTGCAGGATTTTCGCCCCGAGCTTCTAAGTTCACACAGGCGCAGAAGGAAGCCGCTGTTGAGCACTACCGCACGCATGGTCGTAGTGTTTCTGCAACGATGCGCGCCATGGGCTATCCAGGTCGTGCGACATTGACAGCATGGGTTCGTGAGGCGTTTCCTGAAGCTCAAGCAGCTACAGTTGGTAAAGTTGCTCCTCCACGATATCCGGAGACGTTGAAGAAGGCTGGCGTCGTCGGACTTTATAATCGGCAAGAAAGCGCGCAGGCTTTGGCCGAAAAGCTCGGCGTATGCAGACCGACACTGTATAACTGGAAAAGCCAGTTACTTGGTCCGGAGGCTCCCGCAATCATGAAACGCAAGAACACTTCACCGCCAGTGCCTGAGCGAAAAGAATTAGAGCTTCAGCTCGAAACGCTGCGCGACGATCTGTATGAATGATATCTATCGCCAAGGTGGCACAAAAAATCGGCTCCATTTTAATCAGGCTGACCATGATTGCCGGTCAAAAACATTCTTAAAGAGCTTCATTGGTGCACTTGGGGGTACTTCACCAAAGCAAGCGCAAAACTTACCTCAGCAATGACTATGGACCTGCAAAAGGAACGTCCGAATATTGGCATCCGCAGCTCAACGCCCGCACAGAACTGGATATGGCTTCTTGAAATCCTCTTACGAGATCCCCCAAAAAGCCATGGAACTATCTCTATTCTGAACTACGGAAATCCCTAGTCGTTTGGAACCTTTATTTCGGCCGGCTTTACAATAATTCTTGAATCCAAATTATGCGTTTTCGTCTGGTAGTACGCGTTGTTCTAAGTGAGTGAAGCTAACGAACGTGTAAAAAGATGACAATTAGATTTATGAACCAGATGTTGAGACAAATCGTTCGACTTTTTGCCGAAACCTAAGAATGCACGAACCATCAAAAAGGTCCGTGCATCAGCTTGAGTGTATTTATTTTGGTTAGTGGAATTTACTTTTTACGGCATGGCATGTCAGTCCCTTCAGCATTGATAGCCGTGCCTTCAGCGGTTTCAATGCCGTAGAGGAGTTTCGAACGCGCTTCGATTGACGCAAGCAGTGCTTCACCAAGGTCTAATGCTCGTTCTGACTGACGCACGCTGTAATCCGTCAGATACTTAGAAGCCAGCTCCGGCTTTTCAGCCTTGTAAAGGATATCAGCTGTCGCCTGAACTTCAGGAATGTCATCGATTTGCTTCGCTTCGAAGGCCTCAAGGGCTTGCGTTATTTCAGGCATGATTGTTTCCGGATTTGCGCACGCATGGTACATAATCCGCTTAAACAAGCGCCCCGCAAACTGTGTGGCTTCCTGCGACTGATAGTCGGCGTTGAGGAATGTGGAACCAGCATCGCGAAACAGGTATCTGTGAATGCCATACTCAGGGATGACCTTATCGATCCCGATATGATAGGGCACAAACGGCGCAGTGACAGAACCTGTTGGCGCAACCCACAGCAGATTCAAACCTGAATGCGCTGTATCACGCAGCTGAGCAACTTCACCATAACCGGAACGCTCAGTTGATACACGCGGATCACGGACCAGTTTCATCATTTTTTTCAGTGTGACCGGTGCCATATCGTGGAGTTCTTTTTCCACGGTTTCAATTGTCCAGTGCTTTTGACCGGTTCGCATCGGGCGGTCTTGTTCGCTATAGACGGCATGAACATTAAACGGCTTATCGCCATCCCGTTTCCACCAACCCTGTTCGACAGCAAAATCATAGAAATTTGGTGATGCCATATAGTCTTCGTTGTCAGTTATGTCGGCTGGAATATCGCCAATATAGCCAGGATATGAAACGCGCACATCATCTGGACCTAAGCGTTCAGCGACCCATAAGCCTTTGCCGCCTGCGAACTGAAGTACTACCCAACCTTCATTCTTATCGGCAATCAGGTGCGAGTTACCGCCGTAGGTCGTATAACCATGTTCATTGATAAGATCGCCGATAATCTCGACGGCTTCACGCGCTGTTTTAGCACGCTCCAAAGCAATGCGTGCCAGATCGCTGTATTGGGGACCCGTTTGCGGGTTTGGTGTCATTTCAACCAGTTCGTCGCGTGAGTTCGACCAGATATCCCGTACCGCCACGCCGTGCTCGTTCAAACCGCCATTGGTCAGCGGTGCTGGAAAGCCTTCGAAATCGCTATAATTCATGTTTATGTATTTGAAAGTCTCAGGAACCTGAGGAATTTCAATGAGTTTGCCTGGCATATAGGCCTTATCAGTTGCTCCTACAGACATTGTCGAACCTTTGGGATGCTTTTTAGCTGGCACAACAGTCAACCAATGTCCCGAAACTTCCTCACCTGTACCACCAATCAATACAGATCCGTCTTCAGTCAGATTTTTTCCAACATAAAAGCCATAACTAGCAAACGCATTCGAGTACAACGAAGATAATATCAATACATTCAAAGATATAATTTTACAAAATTTACTTGTTTTCATCATTTCAACTTTCATTTATCATTTCTTTTTGCACATTGATTAAACACCGTCAGACATTTATGTGCTCGTCACAGGATTGTTTATATCGAAACGATTGTAAATATTAAATATTTAATCGACAAAGATCACATTTAACTTATTGAAGCGATGTCCGGTCTCACTGAGGCGGCGTCGGATTACGGGTGCGATAACGCGATTTACAAGCTTTGATTTTTCGTCACGCTGCACAAGACAGATGCGCACCAATATCCACATAGTTTCTCAATAGAGATGATGGCATTAAGAGAAAGTTTTCTTTATGTTCGCATAATACGGGTGATTTGCTGACTTCATGTCAGAAATATTCCCAGGGAATATGCTAAGCGGAGCACGAACATGCAGACCGAATTCGACAGTCTTCTCCAGCAATCCGGGCTGTCAGTTGCAGACGCTGCAGAGATTCTCGGCTATTCCGAGGGGCATATCTACCGCTGGCGACGCGGCGAGGAAACCCCACGAAAAGCGGTTGTGAATGTTTTACGCAGCGAAGCGGAAAAACGTCGTCAGCCATCGGGCGATAGTTCGTTCACCTTCATCGATTTGTTCGCAGGTATTGGCGGATTGCGGCGCGCTATGGAAAGTGTGGGCGGGCGCTGTGTGTTCACGTCCGAATGGGATAAATATGCCCAGAAGACCTACCACGCCAATTACCGTGATAACCGGCCAATTGCTGGCGATATCCGGGAAGTGGCAGCCGATGAGGTGCCTGACCATGATGTGCTGGTTGCAGGCTTTCCCTGCCAGCCCTTCTCGATTGCCGGCGTTTCCAAGAAAAATGCACTGGGCCGCGCGCACGGGTTTGACGATGAAACACAGGGCACGTTGTTTTTTGATGTTCTGCGTATTCTCAAGCATCACCGTCCGGCAGCATTTCTTCTGGAGAATGTGAAGAACCTGAAAAGCCACGATAAAGGCCGGACATTCAGCGTGATCCGGCGTAAGCTCGAAGAAGAGCTTGGCTATTCAATCCATACCTGTGTGATCGATGCCGGGCATTTTGTGCCACAGCACAGAGAGCGTATTGTCATTGTCGGCTTCCGCACACCGGTCGATTTCAGCTTTGATGCACTTGAACTGCCTGCTTATGGCGCAAAACGGCTTAATTCAATTTTGCATCCGGAAGATGGCAGCGAAAAGCCGGAAGGGGAGTTCACAATGGGCGCCTCTGCTGAGGTCAATAAAAAGTACATCCTCACAGACAAACTCTGGCAATATCTGCAGGACTATGCAGCCAAACACAAAGCAAAGGGCAATGGCTTTGGATTTGGTCTTGTCGGCCCCGAACACATCGCACGCACGCTTTCAGCCCGCTACTATAAGGACGGATCAGAAATCCTCATCAACCGTGGTGAAGGCAAAAGCCCGCGCCGCCTGACACCACGCGAATGTGCGCGACTTATGGGATATGATGATGATTTCCGCATACCTGTGTCTGACACACAGGCCTATAAGCAGTTCGGCAATTCGGTCGCTGTTCCGGTCTTTGCCGAGGTTGCACGGATTATGCAGCCCTATATTCTGGAGCTTATTGCGCAAAGCAGAATACCGGCACGTAAGGTTGGCTGACGTTCATGATAAAGCGACGCGCAGCCGCAACATGGCTGCGATACGCGCTACCAATACAAAGCCGGAACTGATGATCCGCAAAGGACTGCATGCCAGCGGGTTCCGCTACCGCCTGCATGCAAAAAAACTTCCCGGCAAACCCGATCTTGTACTGGCAAAATATCGCGCAGTCGTATTCATCAATGGATGTTTCTGGCACGGACATGATTGCCATCTGTTTCACTGGCCAGCCACGCGCGAAGCGTTCTGGCGTGAAAAGATTGGTGGCAATGTCGCCCGTGATGAGCGCAATCTTACAGAACTGAGAAATGCCGGTTGGCGTATTGCACTCATCTGGGAATGCGCGCTGAAGGGAAAGACCCGCAGATCCTCCGGGGAAGTGATTGACACTCTCGGCCGCTGGCTTTTGACTGACGACAGGGAATTGCAGATTCGCGGCGTACAGATTTAGACGAATAATTGGGGCGGACTGAACGTGGCTGGACGGGGTTATTTATCGGGATACTTTATCGGTGCTGGTGCAAAGGTTCTTCGCGGTACCGAAGTTGATCCGACTGTCTCCAACGGACACGAGTTTCAGGGGGTTGATATTTTCCGGGCCTTTGTCGGCACGCCGGACGAGAAAGAAAAAATCCCCCTCACCTATATCTGGATGGATGACGAACAGGACGAACCACTGCGACTGGAACTGACCGGCACGTGGTACAACAGCCGTAAGAGGCAAACGCATCGCGCACCGGAGTATCGCCTCTTTTACCCCGCAGCTGCGGAAAGCGTTGTCTACCGCGCAAAGGCTGGCGATACACTCTTCCTCTGCATGACAGCGGAGCGCAAGGTTCTGGCAATCCTGTGTCCGTCAGGAAGCTCAATCGAGCAGAAGCTTCTCTGGCTGTTCGGACTGCAACTCACCACCGATTTTAAGCTCTCGCAGCAGAATATTGCCAATGACGGTGGGCGCGATGTTGACCTTGCCGCAAAGTTTATTCTGGATGAGCTCGGCATTGAAACGGAAGAACCCGAACCCGATGCGCTCAGTCTGCTGATTACCCGCTTTGGCAACATATTTCCCGGAACAGCGAAATTTTCAGAGTTCGCCCGCAAAACACTCAAAGATGTCGATCCGCTTGCAGATCCTGACGGTGCCCTCACTGCATGGATGGAGCATGAGGAAGCGCTGTTCCGCCACATGGAGCGCGTTGTCGTGGCCGAGCGACTGAAAGCAGGCTTCCTGCACAATGGTGATGCAGACGTCGATGGCTTTCTGTCGTTTTCATTGAGTGTGCAGAACCGGCGCAAGTCACGCGCAGGCTATGCGTTTGCTCATCATGTGGAAGCGGTGCTGAAAGCACACAAGATTGCTTATAAGCGTGAAGCAACCACCGAGAAACGCAACGCGGCAGATTTTCTGTTTCCGGATGAAGCGTCCTATGCCAATCCCGCCTTCCCCGCAGAAAACCTTCGCATGCTGGCAGTCAAGACGACCTGTAAAGACCGCTGGCGCCAGGTGCTGGCTGAAGCAAACAGGATTTCAGAAAAGCATCTGCTGACCCTTGAGCCGTCAATTTCCAGAACCCAGACCACCGAAATGCAGGCACAGTCCCTGCGTCTCGTCCTGCCAAAAAGCATTCACACGACCTATCACATAGATCAGCAGGAATGGCTGGTGAATATCGGGGAGTTTCTGAAACTGGTCCAGTGACGACTAGCCATATTTCCCTGGGTGAGGCGAATATTGCTCTTTGGTTGAAACAGCTGAATTGCGTTCGCGAAATCTGCGTCTGATGCCAACATCCTTTATTTCTTGTTTCGTCTGGCGTTGGTAAGAGCCTCTGCCATTGGGCGGTGTACTGGTCGCACATCAGGGAATGTAATGTTCCACCGGTTAACGCAGTTTCGCGGCGGCCTTTCACGTAGGTTTCTATGTCTATGGGCAGGCTTACAGAGTTCAAACCTGCTCTACGAACGCAAGCATAATCGTTAACGGCTTAACAACTTCAAGCGCGCGCTCGGTAACCATGAAGTTCCTCAGAATATGTGAACTCTCTTGTTCGCAGAGACGTGACATCTCGAGAGATCGCTCCAGCGCCGCGATCTGGCCGAACCTCAATTCGCGCGGTCCGGTGTCCATCGGCGCTTTTTTTCGTCGTTCAAGCGCTACTTCACGGTTCCAGGATTCTTCTTGCCAATGAAAAGTCAATCTAGATTGTAATGAGTCCGAAAGTGGAGAAATAATGGATCGAGCATTGTCATCCAGCTCTTTTATCTTGATATTCATCATATCAGTCTGCCGGCGTCTCACTGCACCTAATATCTCGGTTTTCAAAAAAGGCCGGACGGGTGTTCTACCCTTCGCACATTGGACGTGTGTTCCAAACACCAGGGGTCGTAGAATGGTATCAATTTTATCAGACGCGACGTCCGTCCATTTTCCTGCTGTTTCAGACGAAGCAACCTTGCAGAGTTGTGCTGGGACTTTGAAACGAACCCAACGCTGAACTGCACGCGCCATAAAATGAAGTGACAGTCGATCGTTAGCGAGTCCCTCGCGCTGGACATCTGTTACTGCAGTCGCAAAGATTGCTTTGGCGGCGGGAGACCATAGAGGCGGAAGCATTTCGTCGGGAAACGGATCAAAGTCCAACACAGTGACCATAGTCGGAGGCTGTCCGTTTGCCGGATGTCCTTCGGGAAGCGTCACCGTGGAATGAACGACGGGCTGGGCTGTCCCGAAGGTTTTCCGACCTTCCGAAATGTATCCCTCAACCAGTGCGTCGTGAAGCAGGCTGCCGTGATCAAGAAAGTGAAGAGGCCGAGCCGCATCTTCTCCAGTATCTGTGACTACGGTTTTTCGTGGTGGTGACGGTATCCGGGAACGTTGGATAATATAAGGCTGGTGATCCGACATCCAGTTCTCGGCTCTGGTCCCGGGAAGGGTGAAAGGTATGTAAGCAGGGCGCCCTCTCCCGTTCAGGCGATAGTACCAGAAAGTTCCGAACCGGAATTTGGAATCTTGCCCATCAGGCCTAGTCCCAATTTCAAAGTCACCTGATCTGGTAATGACCTCGAGCCAAGAGCGCATTGCTCCCTCCGAATTCTCGATCTGCCCATGTACCTTTCGCTTCAGCATCACCGGTTGAACGACAGGCTGTTTTTCCCACGCTTCGAAGGCGGCAATTGCGTTTTCTTTAGTAAACGGATCCAGATCCTGAAGGGATGTGACAAGGCCGGTAGATACAGGATTTATCCTGGCAAGCCCGGCGGGCGCGGCACGGCGGATGGCGGCCTTTGACATGACTTCGTACACACCTTTCCGTTCATCATCAGACAACGGCGGCAACGGCGCGTCAAAAACCCCGAGCTGCGACGCAACATCGGCAATTGCCGCCTCTTGAGCTCCCTCGTGGACAAGTCGCCATATACGAACCTGTCTTTGCCCTCTCTCGCGCGTGGACGCCGATCCCAGCCGGTCAACGCGTCCGATTAGCTGGTCGATGCTTTCCATTTCCCAAGGGATCGAATAAAATACAACCCGGCTCGCCGCATGATGCAGGTTCAGCCCCGCCTGCACCCAGTCCCCAACAAGGAGCAAGCGGGTCGAGCCATTCAGAAACGGCGCAAGCGTTTCCTGGACCTCACGTAAGTTCGTAACGGCCTCGATTTCTGCAGTGGCCGGCCGCCTCAGAATTCCAATGCGATCCGTGAGATCAGGAAAATAACGCGGGAGGGCGGTTCTCAGCATATCGATTGTCGGGTTGTCCCCACAAACAACGATGAAGGCTTTTGTCGTATCGTTTCGCCACTCTTCAGACAGAAGATCGAGCAACGCCTCCAATCTGCTGTCACCGGGGTCATCGAGAGATGCGGCACGGGCACGCTCCGCTTTTTGACCCAGTGCTCCACCTTGGCTGGCGATTTCCGCCAGAACATCTCTTGCTGCCCGGGCACTTCTTTGTAAAGCGCGAACGGACGTCCAGGGTCGACCTTGCATATCCCCGCTGCGGTCATTGCTGACAAGCAACTCCGCAGCAATTGCATGACGTTCACGTTCTGCGGCAAGCGGCTGGATCAGGACTTGCGTGTTGCGCCTTACCGGAAGGTACGCTCCCCAGCCATCTCTTCCATTCCTGATGACCCTTCGTGTTGCCGCGAACTGCAAATAGGTTCCGGAAGTATGCGGCTCCTGTGCCAAATGCGCCTGAGCCTCACGATCAGACAGTATGTCTCCGATCGCGCGATCCTCAAAGCGGGCCCTGAAGGCAGCCGCCGGCTCGACCATTCGCATGATCAGATCACGCCACACTGCGTCGCCCAGTCGCGGGGTTGCTGAAAGGACAAGTACCTGACGGAAGCCGTCAGCAGCTTGGGAGATCGTTTGTACAATCTCCCGTGGCATGGTCTGGGGTTCGTCAACAACAAGCAGATCAAACTTGCGGTCATCGAGCTCTACAACCCGCTCTGCGTCTCCTGGCCGACGAACAAGATCACGAGGCCTTGCGAGCAAAACCGGTTTCTTATCGGAATCCTCGTCAGAGGCGACACCTGCCAGTGCTGGCATGACATGACCACGTATCCAGCATTCCTCCTGCCACTGCGCGAGCAGATTATCAGGCGCGATAATCAATGCCCGATGCCTTGGATATTGCCATCTGAGCGCGTTCATTATCATCAGCGCCTGAACCGTCTTGCCAAGGCCGACCTCGTCAGAAAGAAGGTGGCGGACATCTGTATCGGAAAGCACACGACGCACCGTCGCGATCTGGTGGGGTAACGGGTCGGCTGCAACACCCAAAGCACCTCCCATCGCGATCCCCAGCGCTTCAGTTCGACGCCTTAGTGCCTGAATGCAATTCACAAAACGCAGGTAGTGATCCATCACACCAAGCTTTCTTCAGGGAAATCGAGTCTTGAGAGCTTCCGCCTCAGAGCTGCGTAGCGCACCGCCCTCGCCGTCTGCATGTCGGAAAGGCTCTTTGCCAAATATCGCTGCCATTCTCCCGCCTCGAGAAGCCTTCGTGGTGAGATCCACAGTTCCAGAATTGCCCGAAGTTCCGGCCGTCCGATCCAACGCAATCCCGGTCGGCGAAAAGAGTCCACATGGCAGCTGTCGAGTAGATCGATGATCTCATCCTCGGTAGCCGTTTCATAAGAAAACATGGAAAGTGACTCCCACCTCGGGTTCGGAAGGACAAGCGCCTTGAACATCGAGAGATGAGGGATGTCTCGCGCACGCTCGAGCGCAAGCAGCCATGTGCGCGCGTCCCGCTTCATGTCAGGCTCTTCGAAGGCATCGCGACCTTCATCAAGCATGTGCTTGCGCAAATCCTCATAGGCCTCGATTACAGCGAGATCGAGCTCGCCTCCGAGGTCGTCATTCCATTCAGCTATTGCAGTCTCGTGATCCGGGATTGCCTGATGGAGACGGATCCTGATCCTTCGAGCAAGAAAGACAGCATCAGGCGAGCGAAAGACCGATGGCAGATCGTCGCCGGACAGAAGCCCGTGTCGTTCCGCACTGATGTAGAGTGCGCCAGCGGGCGAGAGGACCGAAAGGTTCAGGCGCTCCTCGATCTGGCGCCACTTGTCCCCGCAGAGAAGGCCCACCAGACCGGCTTCAAGGCTGTCAGCAGCCTTATGCTGCAACCAATGAGCAACCGGGTCGCCGGCCTCTGCAAGGCGCCAGGCAAGATAGGCGCCTGTCATCTCATCGAGACCGGGAACACCATCCCTTGAGGATGCTTCTCTCACCGTGCGAAGAGATTGAGGCTGGACGTATGCCGTCTGCCCCAAACGAAACACGTTCTTCTCATGAAAAATCTTGCCTGCCCCGAGAGCTCCCCAGTTTTCGCTGTCAGGGAGAAGCAGCGTGAATTCCTCATTTGCAGCAGTTGATTTCGACGGAAACAGCTTTGAAAGCGTTGCCACCCGCGAGGCGACTTTCCGCTCGCTGTCCTGCGCGTCGCTCCACGACCGGCGCTGCTCATCGTAGAGGAAAAGGTGTGTCGCCGGCAGAAGCACAAACTGTTCTGCCAACACCCCCTCCACACGAACGTGCAGGCGGGCAGCGGCTGCTGACGCGATGCCTCGCTTTGTCAGCGATGTTCTCAGATCCCTGAGCAGGGGCATGCGTCCGGCGATGTGGACTGGTAACCGGTCTATCGTGTCCTCCGATACGAGATCCTCTTCACCTGCCACCACAAGTCTGATCTGGACCGCAACATTTTCAAGCGGAAGAGGCGCGCGGATCCGGATTTCGAGTGTTCCTTCCATCAGGTCGGTAAGCGTGGCACCGGCGGGATGGAGGGCAATACTCGCCGCGTCGATGTCAGGCGGATCGACCATCCAGAACGGCAGGTGGGAAGCCTCATCAGAACCTTCTGGACCTACTGTATGCTCTCCAATCTCAGGCATGAATATTGCCCATTCGCATCCATCAATGGCCAGACAGTCGTTCGCCGCAGCTTTCTGATCAAGTACCAGCGCTGTCTGATTGGATGTTTTTCTCGCCAGTAACGGAAAGCCGGTCGAGAAATGACCGCCGGTCCCTGCCATTGGCAATCCCGATAAGACGATGGGCCGGCCACTACGCACGCTCCGACCGTGCTTTCTGAGAATCTCGACATCTTTTGTCGAAGATGCGTCAAGCCTCTGGATGATGGACAGGCCGTCGCCGTCATTCCTGATCCTGACAATTTTTGAATCTTGCTCGATCTGCTCACCGTGCGAGAGTGCAATGGCTGCTTGCGATTCATTTTCCAGCCGGAAAAATTCTGTCTGTTCAGGCTGCAGGCCGTCCATGAGCTGTGCGGCCTGTGAAGACAGGGCACTCGCTCCATCGCCGCGCCGCAGGGGTGAATCGGGCCAATCTGCGGTCGTACAGAGATCCAGCTCGCCTCCCGCCAGAAAGTGACGAAGGTGGATGACGTCCCGTGACATTGTAGTCCCGAGAACATCTCCCTGCATTCGCAGGGTAGCGACAACCTGATCACGAAGTTCAGCAGTCAGGACCGGCCCTCTCACTGAAAGCCTGACGACGATATCGCCGTCGAGCACAACCACGAATCTCGACGCAGCAACTTCAGCCTGCCGCCCGGATCTTCGCGCTGTCAGGCGCCTCGCTTCGCCGATAGCCCGCCATGACTCGACATCGCGACGCACGTCTGCGTCCAGCCGGCGGACGAACATTTCGGTAAGCCAGCCATCTGCAGCAGGATCAAGCAGTCGCGCCATCACCTCGCGCGATAGATCGCTTCGCTGCAACCAGTTTTCAAAACGTCGGCCTGACTGCCCGGAAGCGACATTGCGGACATAGCCGAGAAGAGTATCCTTGTTGTCCGGGGAAATACCGGCCCGGACAGCGGCTCTTAAAGCCGAGGCGAGCGGCCCTTGCACCTCAAGTGGAACTGCAGCATTGCCGATCGGCCAGGAAATGTGCGGGAAGTGTTGCTCCCAGGGACTGTCGCCGGGTCGGGCAAGGCCAAATTTCCGGTGCGACAATTCGAAGAGATGTGATAGATTCGCAGGAGAAATTGACCGCGGATCGAGTTCAAGATCTCGCGCAAGCAATGGCCAGAAATCAGTCCCGGTCCCACGATATCTGTATCCCACCTCAGCAGCGATAACGACAAGCGGAAGGTAGCTGACGCCCCAACCCACTCCTGCCAGGTCAGGATCAATTTCCAGCTGTCTGGAAACCTTCCGACGGAGCACCGGTAAGGCAGCCGCGTCGAGGCCATGCTCGATTGCGAACACCGGCAAACCTGAACGGGAAATTGAAAGTTGACCGAAGTGATCTCCAAGAGCTTCATGGCAATCCTTCAAGTGTTCAATAACCGACATAGCGGGCTTCCAACAACATCAAACGGAAGAAAGGTGAAATTTGCTTTTGATGCAACTTTATTTCATTGACGAGACTCACTTTGGCAGACAATCTTCGCAATGTGTGGTTGTTGAGTAAAGTCCTTGGAATCAAAATACTACCTTGCCCGACTGGAAAAAATCTATCAGGACAATGAGCTCGACCGGGGTGTTATCGCAGATCTTGTTCGCGCGATTGTGAGGGCTCGAAGGGGGGTCAGCAAATATTCTGTCTTCGAATGGATCTTAGGCTTTGTCGGTGAAAATCATCGTGCAGCGTGCCGACCGGTAATTGAATCTGTTGTTGATGTACTCTGCGGAGCCGGAGATATCGGCATTGGGCTGATGAATGGTGAGAAAGTTCTTGTCGCGGTACCGCACCAGCGCATTGCGCTACCTGACGGTCGGATCATCGGGCTCGGCGACCATGGAGAAATAGTTGACCGCGGTCCTCACGAGCTTTTCCCGACTGTCTCCGGACGGTCGACCTCGACACTTGTTGATTTGCTTGAAACACGGCGAACGACAACAGGGGAGATCTCCTCACGCTTCCTGACAGCCGATGGTCGAATCTTTTCCGGTGAGGTGGTTCCTTTGGGAACTATCATTGTGCTTTCTCTCTGCGGAAGCTTCAATCCGGGCCTAGGTTCGTGGTCGATAGGGGAGCATAATGCTGCCTTCCTGAGAGATTGGTTCGGGGTGCCGTCCAAGAGCGAAACAGAAACCGAGTTTACTCCGGACATGGAGCAAAAGCTTGTCGCAGGAGCAGGCTGTACAGAGCGTATTGTCGTGGAGGCAGGACCAGGCACCGGCAAGACGAAGACTGCAGTCGAGCGCGTGATGAGGCTTGTGGCGGAAGGATTGACGCCTTCCCGGATTGTCCTGTTAAGTTTTACCCGTATTGCAGTCGCCGAGTTGAGAGAGAGGATCAAGAATCGCCTTTCGTCCATCCCTGGCGTCGCAATGGTGCAGATACATACTTTCGATTCATATGCAGCACGATTACTTGTCGCCGCCAGCGCCAGAATGGCAGGCGGTCATGATGCGACCGTTCAGGTTGCGGCGAGCCTTTTGCGAGCGCGAGACCCCCTTGTGGTAAATCTCATCGACCCGCTTGAACACGTAATCATCGACGAGGCGCAGGACCTTGTCGGATCGCGAAAGGCGTTTTGTGAAGCACTGATCAACGAAGTCCATCCGAAATGCGGGATAACGGTCTTCGGGGATTTTGCCCAAGCAATCTACGGATACCAGAGCTTCCGGAACGAGAACGATACGCTTCTTGATCATGTCCAGCAGTTATCGGAATTTCGCACGATGCGAATATCGAAGGATCACCGCGCCAGAACAAACAGTCTTCGGGCGCTTTTCCGGGATGCCCGCGAGTTTCTTCGCGCTAACGACCCTGTAACCCGGGACAAGTATTTCGAACTCCGTGACCTGATTGAAAAAAGCGCCTCGGAGACACGGATTCGCGACTACACCGGACACCCGTCAACCTCCCGCGGCCTGATCCTCACCCGGTACCGGTCGAGCCTTCTAGAAGCTGCAGAAGCGATGCGCATGAAGAAAAGGCCCTTTCGCATCCGCCTTAACGACAGGCCGTTGCGTATCGAGCCATGGATTGGCGCCTGCCTCGGTGGACTGGATCCGGATACAAGACTGACCAGAGAAGCATTCGGCCAGATGTATGCGGGCTGCCGGACCTCGATTTCCCGATCGCCGGATGAGTGCTGGGAGATTCTGCGCGAACTCGATGACACAGGCCGCAGCGAGCTTGCCGTTGGCCGAATTGCCGAGGGGCTTGAGTTCCCACCACCAGACCTCATCAGTGATCATGAGGGAACGTCCGGGCCGCTTCTGTCGACCATACACTCAATCAAAGGGCGACAGTCAGATCGCGTCCTGGTTCTGTTTAACGCGGAACGCCGGGAGGAAGGTGTTGACTGGTCAGAGGAGGCGCGCATCCTCTATGTAGCGGCCACGCGTGCCAGCGATGAGCTTCGTACTGGATGGGCGCCCTCAGGTCGCTTCTACACAGCCGGGACTCCCGAACGACACTGGCGGGCGCGGCGGGATTATCGAGAGATTGAAATCGGTCTTGAGGGAGACCTCATCGAATGGAGCAGATTTATGAAATCTGGCCACGGTGCCTCTCCACAAGATGTTCTTGGCTCTATCTGGCGTGCATCAGCTGATCGATTGACTGCGGATGCGGTGCCAATCAGCAGTGACCAGTTACTGGTTCGGTTGCATTCCGACGGAACGCCGATTGGCGTACTTGGCCAGCAATTCACTGACGTGCTTCGAAAGATAATCAGAGCTCCGGAGGGATCCGCACTGCCGGAGGTATCCGGGATTTCTATTACGGGGGCCACAACGGTTGTTGTGGCGGGATCAGCCACGAGAGAGCCATCCCTGACACTGATGCCCTTGTTGGGCGGCTTCGCAAGAGTTTCCGGATAGATTTTTAATGAGGGGGCAGGTTTATGAGCGATGCGCGAGACACATTGATTGACCGGATGAAAGTGGATTTGATGGGTCCGGAGGCACCCGAAGAGGTGATGTCTGACCGACCTACCGATCGCTACCTTACCGGTATCCTCTTTCCGCCGAGAACGGCGATCCCCGCCGAAGAGGACGATGAGGCGGCCGAGAGTGAGGATGCGGAGATCAACGGCACTGCCCTTGATAGTGTAAAAGCCGCATCCACCTTTCGCCCGAGCACAGCTGGACTGTCCTTTGCAATAGCGCCTGCAGGAGGCAATCCTGTTCTGAGGATCCGGGTTGATGGTGCTCGCTATATTGAGCACGAGGCAGAAGAAGATAAGGAGCCCCGGACACGGAAGCAGCAGAACTGGAAAAGAGAACCGCGACGCGCCGAGATCCTTGTTGACCTTGTTGTTGCCTCGCAACCGGGCTTTCCCGGAATAAACCTCGGCGACAAGGGGCAACCGGGCGTAACGCTCCATTTGCGGATCGCCCCATGGAAATCAGTCCTGCTGGTCACGCTCGCCATCGCCAACGATGCCGGCCCGTCGGAGAAGGTCAGTCGCTCTGCGAATGAAAAAGCCGCGCTTTTTCAGGTAAAGATGACGGTGTGGTGTGAGGCCGATTGCAGCTTCGTGCCGAAACCGGCTCCCGCGGGCGCGCCGGATCTGGACGATGAAGATCGGTCGAGTTCTGCCCTGCTGTATCGTCAGACCCAACAATGGGCGGTGGGGCACACATGTTCGGCAATCTGGGACGAGTCGACTGACGGTACCGTGGGCTGGGTTTCCACCAGCTGGTTTCCGGAATCCACCGTGTACGTTGTCAGCGCAAGCGGTGCCGGCAACTTCCGGACAGGTTCCGTTGACAAAATCCTGTCCGCATCCGTCCTCACAGAAACAGATGACGTAAATCTGGTCTCGGGGCTGAACACATTCGTCGATGCCTACGGCGACTGGATAACAGAGGCTGAAGGTCGGGTCGCCAATCTGCCGGCGGGTCTCGCTGGACAGGGCGATGTTCATATGCGCACCTGCCGTTCTGCGGAAACTCGCATGCGATCGGGGATCGAGCTTGTCCGATCGGACAAAAATGCCCTCGCGGCTTTCCGTATGGCCAATGCTGCCATGGCCCTTCAATACTCCTGGCGAAGTGACGCCAGCCCGGACGGACTGAAATGGCGACCCTTCCAGTTGGGTTTCGCTCTTCTGTGCCTGTCTTCACTCGCCGAGCCCGAGGATAACGATCGGGAGACCATGGACCTGCTTTGGTTTCCCACGGGCGGTGGTAAAACTGAAGCATATCTCCTGCTGACCGCTTTCACGATCTTCCTTCGCAGACTCCGGGCAGCAGGCGATCCCGCTGGAGGGGGCGTTACAACCTTCATGCGGTATACGCTTCGCCTTCTCACGGTACAGCAGTTCGAGCGCGCTGCAGCTCTGGTGCTCGCATGCGAAATGATCCGGAAAGGCCGGGCAAAAGCCGGTGCTGCAGAGGCTCCTTCGCACTTCGCCACCGACACACCCATTTCTCTCGGCTTGTGGGTGGGTCAGGGCGCCACTCCAAATTTCGTCAAGGATGCCGAGGCAGCACTCCTGCCAGAAAGCGAAAACTCACCGGCGCAGCTCCGCGCCTGCCCGTGCTGCCACGGGACCCTGGACTGGCGGGTTGCTCGGGACCGCAGCTGCGTGGAAGTGCGATGCGAGACCACGGGATGCGCCGTCTCTTCCGGTATGGAGCGGCTGCCGGTATGGACTGTTGATGAAGACGTCTACAACCGGCAGCCGACCCTGGTGATCGGCACAGTGGACAAGTATGCGCAGATCACCCGTAATCAGCACACTGGTAAGCTGTTCGGGATCGGTACTCCCGCGGCGCCCCCGGATCTTATCATACAGGACGAATTGCACCTTATCTCCGGACCCCTTGGAAGCCTGGCCGGTCTTTATGAAACCGCAGTTGACGAGCTTTGCCGTACGTCCGACGGGCGTCGCGCCAAGGTAATCGGTTCAACCGCAACGATCCGGCGCGCATCCCAACAGATACGCGCGCTTTTCGACAGAACCTCCTTCCAGTTTCCGCCACCCGGTCTGGACTATAGTGACTCAGGTTTCGCCGTCGAGGACAGGACGCTTCCCGGACGCCGGTATGTCGGTATCAGTACTGTCGGCCGGTCTGCCAAATTCACCCAGCAAGCCGTCTCAGCTACTCTCCTGCAGGCTGCAACGGATCCGGCAATCCAGGATCATGTCCGTGACGGTTACTGGACACTGATCAATTACTTCAACTCTCTGCGTGAGCTCGGCGGTGCACTCGTTCTGATGCGTGATGACGTGACGAGGAGCATTGGCGACTATGCTGCACGCCGCGTTGGCGAGAGGGAGCGCCTTACTGACAACCAGATCGAACTCACCAGCCGGGTACGGTCAAACGACATCCCACGATATCTTAAAAATCTGGAACGTAACTGGCAGGATGAAGAGCATGTCGACATCGTACTCGCGAGTAATATGATTTCCGTTGGAATGGACGTATCACGGCTCGGTCTTATGCTTGTGAATGGGCAGCCAAAGACAATCGCTGAATACATCCAGGCCACCAGCCGCGTTGGTCGAGATCGGCGCTGGCCGGGGCTCGTAGTCACTCTCTTCAACGCGGCAAAGTCCCGTGACCGGAGCCGCTACGAGACATTCGCAAGCTGGCATAACAGTCTCTACAGAGAGGTCGAGGCGACAAGCGTTACCCCTTTCGCCCCACGCGCCAGAGACAGAGCGTTACACGCTCCCTTTGTTGCATTGGTTCGTCATCTGGTGGCCGGCATGTCAGATCCCGGGGCGATCGACGACCACCAGAGAGAAGCGGAAGCATTACTGAACCGCATCGTAGAACGCGTACATAGAATTGATCCCGGTGAAGCAAACGCATCAAGAGAGCAGCTGGATGCGTTCCTGAATGACTGGTTCGATTTCCAGGGGCTCAAGTCGTACTGGGACGACCACAATCCGGCTCTTCTGACTTCCGCCGAAACGGCTGCAGCCCGGGGAAACAAAAGCCGATACCGGTACCAGAAGCCCACACCCAACAGCCTTCGCTCAGTTGAGGCATCGACTCCATTTGTTCTGGTCGAACAGGCCCGCAGCAGAGAGGACAGACAATGAAACCGATCGGTAACATCAGACGGAGCCAGGTCCTTTCCGGCAACGGACCGGGTGCCATTATCGACTTTCGTGGCGACGGAGGCGCGCCACTTTCGGTCGTCGCTGCGGGGCTTGAGGCCTGGGATCAGTTTTCAGCCCGGCAAGGGCTGCTGAACGATCAGCGCATCTCTCACGAACCACTGCAGGCTCGACTGGGCGTTCGAGGATTTCGCCTTCCTCCTGTGGGCCAGGAGCGGGTGAACAATGTAAACCGTGACCGGCTGTTACCTGCCTACCGGTTTCCCGACTGGCATGTGTGCCCTAAATGCGAGCTTCTGCAACGCAGTCACTCGTGGGGAAAGGAAACCGATCGGCCCGAGCTTTTCTGTCCTTCCTGCAGCACGGGTCGTGGGCGACGAGCCAGGAAAGCATTTGTCGTCCCTGTCAGATTTGTCGTCACCTGCCTCGATGGACATCTCCAGGATTTTCCGTGGGCATCCTGGCCCCGCCATGCCGAAGGGTGCCGCAGGAAACCGCTAAAGCTCATGGGCGCCGGGTCCGGCCTGAAGGGATTGCGGGTTCACTGCACCGAATGCGCGGCAGAAAGAGATCTCGATGGAGCTTTGAGCCCCGGCACGCTCAAATCCATGAAGATCCGCTGCGATGGTCTTCAACCCTGGCTCAAGGGCGAGGGTTGCGAATGTACAAACGAGCCGGTGGCCATTCAGCGTGGCGCGTCCAACGCCTATTTTCCGGTTATTGCTTCAGCACTAGATGTGCCGCCATTCGGTGGCTCGTTCCGCGACGATCTTGAGCGGTTCTGGGACGATCTGAAAGAGCTTGACGATCCGGAACAGCTACCCCGCTATGTCCGTCAAAAAATCCATCCTGAATGGCCGGATCAGTATGTGACCGCGGATCAACTGACCTCGAAGATAAAGACCTTGCTGACAATACTTTCGAGCGATTCAGCCGATCTCCGCCTGAATGAGCACATGATGCTTTGCTCCGGGCCGCGACGGGACGAGGAGTTTCCCGAGTTCAAGATCAATCCTCAGCGGATCCCTGCCTCACTCGAGACCTACTTTTCCAACCTCGTTTCGGTCGACAGACTTCGTGAAGTCCGTGCACTGCGCGGTTTCACGCGCCTGAGCCCGGCAGAGGCCGAGGATCGGAATGCAAAAATCGCTCCCTTGTCTCGCGAAAAGCTGAACTGGCTCCCTGCGATAGAGGTTCGTGGAGAAGGTATCTTTCTGAACTTCGCTCCGGGCAGCGTGAGCGAGTGGGAAGATAATGAGGAAGTCAAAGCTCGCGCGGCAGCAGCTCATGCGGCTGCCAAACGCGCCTGGGAAGAGCATAATGGCTCGGACCGCCCTTTTCCGATGGAAGTCTCACCAAGATTTCTTCTTGTTCATACAACGGCTCATGCGTTGGCCGAGCGGCTGTCGCTCGACAGCGGATATTCGACTGCCTCGATACGCGAGCGGCTTTATGTATCTCCGGGGCAAGGCGGGATGTGCGGTTTCCTGCTCTACACTTCGGCCCCTGACGCAGACGGGACGCTGGGCGGCCTTTCGCGCAAAGGGCGGGCGGCCGAGCTGGAGCCGGTTCTTCTCGCAGCGCTTCGCGACATGGAATGGTGCTCCTCCGACCCGCTCTGCAGCACCGGCATCCTGTCTCTGTCGGAGGGATCCGGATCTGCCGCGTGTCATTGCTGCGCCTTCGTACCGGAAACTTCGTGCGAGCATTTTAACCGCCATCTCGATCGGGGCTTGCTCGTAGGTACTCCTCAGAATCCGTCACTGGGCTTCTTCCGCAAACTCCTGGAAAAAGGGAACTGAAATGGCTCGCATGCATCCAAGAACGCTGGCCCCGCATATCCTTAATGATCCAAAACGCTCTTCGGAAGTCCGGGTGTACGATCGTATCCGCGACCAGGTCCCGGACGACTATGTTTGCTACTATTCTCGCTCCTGGCATCAAGCTGACACGGACGGCGCCGAGCACGATGGAGAAGCAGACTTCATTCTGGCCCACGCACAGTACGGGCTGCTGTTTATTGAAGTGAAAGGTGGGCGTGTTAGTTGTCGTGAAGAGGATGAGCAGTGGCTAAGCACAGATCGGGATGGCTTCCGGTTCAAGATCAAAAATCCCATTGCGCAGGCAAGGAGCAGCAAGCATCACTTTTTGAAGCGGCTGAACGACAACAGGCGGCTGGGTCGACGATTTATCCGCGCTCGCCATGCCGCTGTTCTGCCGGGAAGTGCCAAACCCGCGCGCGCACTTGGTCCTGATGCACCGATCGACATCATAGCGTTCGGGGATGACATGGATACTCTGGGGAAATGGCTGGTTGACCGGATCAGGGAAGGTGGAGATGTGCGTGAGCAGCCACTCGGCCTCGACGGTATGCATGCGCTGGACGAGCTGGTAACGGGCCATTTCGAACTGCGCGCCCACATTGGAACGAGTCTTGCCGAGGATGCACAGGTGATCGAGCGGCTGACGGCCGAACAGGCGTGGCTCCTGGACTCGCTCGAAGACAATCGTGAGATGGCGATATCCGGTGGCGCTGGAAGCGGAAAAACTGTTCTGGCCATCGAGAAGGCATTCCGGTCTTCAGCGGACGGCCGACGGACGCTCCTGACGTGTTTCAACGCTCCGTTGGCCAACTATCTCAAAGAGCTTTGCAAGGATCGACAAAATCTGGTGGTTGCGAGCTTTCACTCAATCTGCCGTACAATAGCCGAACAATCAGGAACGCCACTTCCGCGGAATAGCGGTCCGGAATATTTCGAAACCTTGCTTCCGGAAGCTCTTGTTGAAGCCGTTACTTCGAGCCCCGAACTCGGATTTGATACTGTCATCATTGATGAGGGACAAGATTTTCGAGACAGCTGGCTCAACGCCCTCAGGCTGTGCTTGCGTGAGATCAACGACGGCGAATTCTATGTGTTTTACGATGACAACCAGCGTCTTTTCGCTCAGGATGACACCTTCATCCGCGCCTTGCCGCAAGCCAATATCTCACTGACGCGTAATCTCCGAAATACTCGCAAGATCCATTCTCTTATGTCGCGGTGGTATCAGGGAAAGTCGAACCGCGCGGTGGGACCGGATGGAGAAGCAGTCGGTGCAATCAGCGTGAAACGACATGATCTCGCCTTTGCCCGTGTTAATGAGCGCGTTGCACAACTTATACGTTCTGGCCAGGCAACACCTGGACAGATCGCAGTTCTGACAGGACGTTCGAGCGATGTTGAAGCGGGCTTGTTTCGTATTGCCGGGGTTGAAACTTGTCAGGCCGACGATATGCACCCAGCGCGAGCTATCTTCGATACAGTCCGACGGTTCAAAGGTCTTTCTCGTCCATGCGTCTTCATAGTAGGTATTGAAGATATTAGTGAACCGGAACTTGTTTACGTTGCAATCAGTCGCGCAAATTTGCTCTTGGAGGTGGCAGGCGCCGAAAGTGACCTCAGGCGTTTTGGTGTGGGGCTCAAGGAATGAGTGGGCGCTTCCTCCAACAGCTGCTCAAACCGCCCAGTTAAAAAGGGAAAAAGTAGCGAGTTGGTTGCACCGAACCCACCGTCTCGTTTCCTGCAAAGAACCGTGCGAACGCTGAAAAGCTTCTTTGAGGGGACGGAACAAGTTGGTGTGGTTGCCGCCCTCCCTTAACGGCATCGTAATGTACCAAGATGGTGTGGTGTAGACCACATAATGGAGACGACGGCAGATGAAGGATACGATTATCGGCGTAGACCTGGCAAAGAATGTTTTCCAGCTACACGCTGCGTTTATGACAGGCGAATTGAAGTTTCGTAAGAAGCTGTCAAGCGGGCAGTTTTCCCGGTTAGTGTCTGAGCAGGCAGATGCTGGGCACGCGACAGAACGCACCTTCCGCGCTCAGCTAATACTTGCGGGTGATCACTCGCGCGATGGGCGTGGACCGTGTACTAGCCCTTCGCCCAATTTTCAAACGAAGCGACTACAAGCGCCGGGCCAGCGGCATTGCGATTCCGTGTGGACAGGCGGACGGCTCGGTCAATGAAATCGTCGGTGTTTGTACCAGGCGACCGAACGATATCATCAACTACATGCGGCTTGCCGCAGACAATGCTGAACTCGCGTTCGTCGCTGCACATGGTCGCGACCGGGACTTCTATCAGCGCCGTGTACTGCGCTCCGGCCAGCTCCAACGTCAAAGGGGCCAGAAGGGTATCCTGCATCTCGAACCCCTCGGTTTCGGAACAATGGGGTATGAACAGTGTCGCGCCGGGTGTGGATCCGAGAGCGAGGAAGTCGCGGTACTTGTCGATCCAATCGAAGAACTCGGACAAGAGCAATGCGGGTTTGGTGGATGGATTGTGCCGTTGCATTGCCGCGCGTATCCGACGAAGCATGGGTACGACCGGGATCCAGTTCCAGAACCCTCCCTGCCCCTCTTCGATTGCGAGCCGCAATTCACCTGGAATGCCGTCGATCTCTATCTTGAGCTCTCTTTTTGATCTTGCCAATATTGCGCCTACTTCGATAATTGCTACCGCTTCGTCCAGATCGACCGTTCGGGAACCATCATAGTCGAAGCATACCCCGCCCTGCTCCTTTTCAAAATCGAGGATTACCTCAAAAAACGGATTTGCAAGGCGAACTGGCGCTTTCTCATCGCTCTCATCCATGGGCGGTACCGCGTACAGTTCGACCGAAAACCTCGTCCAGTCACCCTCTTCGATTTCTTCAAGTTCGATCGTCCCAGTTCAAACGCCGGCGCATGATACTCAAGGACGGCCTGATCGAAGAAACTTGTATCGTTCGCAAGAGAGATGCCGAAACGACGGTTCTCAATGGTGAGGTCGGCGACATCAATTTCACTACTCCTCCCCAGCAAGAGGTTTTGGATCCGTTCCTTGGCGTCCTTTCCACGAACGGCAAAGCGACCTGTTGCCATGCCCTCGTCGTATCCGCATGTTTCGCGTATCCTTATCTTGTCTTTCACGTAATCTGAAAACGACCCGCCAACCATATGGTCGAGCGTCTTAGACAAACCTTCACCTGTCGGAGAAAGTTCGATGGCACCATCAAGTGGTATACGAACACGCTCCTTGTGAAGGCTTCGCTTTCCAGCCGCTTCCCGCTGCCTCGTCCGATGCAGGGCATAAGATATCAATTGTGCATCAACGGTAACAACCCGGCAGCGTTTAGGTTGCCGGGCGCCTTTGCCGAATTCCAGAATGATGATCACCGCAGGCATATCGGCATCAACCAGATGCTTCAGTGCAGACAGCTTGATCCGAGGAGCTTCTCCTAACCGGTCGGTGGACTTTATCTGGACAAGAAACTTCGGGAGTTCATTCTGGCGGTCAAGCGGCAAGTCATCACGCGGTTCGGGCTCGCGCTCCAGGATGAAATCCCAGCCCAGTCGATCATTGGATGGTCTGGTCCATTTGAAGCCCTCGGGTTCGCACCAACTGATAAACTCGTTTTCGCCGATTGTCCCAACATCCCGACGTTTCATGCATGCCCCTCTTTATACTCAGATACACAACCTTGCATGCATCACTCCCAATGAGATACGGCTTCCCCTTTGAGACACGTCTGGTGACGAACGTCATATATTGGCGAGTGTCTTCTTTTCTCTCGTGTAATGCGGCCCGACCGTCAGTTGGCTTCTTTCAAGTTCCGGATCGATCATTGATGTTGTGAAGATGATCTGATGCGGGAATTTCGCATTCTTCGATTCTTCGATCATGATTTTCTGGAATTTATGGCTTCGCATCGGCTCCATTCCCTTGTCTTCGATGTTGTCCATCAAGAGAAATTTTGGATGCCAGAATTCAGCGTCATAGGAAGCGCCGAGCATCAATGACAGAATGGACGTGTTTTTGAGAACCACGTTACTGCTCTCGGCGAAGTTCATTTTGCCATCGACCAACATCGCATCGTCCGCAAAATTGATCGAAAATGTCGTCGGATTCTCAAAGACTTCCTGCCGCTTGATGTCTTTTCTCAAGATACGCTTGGCAATTGTGCTGACAAGATTCATCGCTTTCTCGGTACGCGCATGAGACGATGAGTGGAGGCGCTTGATCCTGGCTTCTAGCCGAACGATATCGTCATTAAGCTTCGCCCGCTGTGCGGAAAGCTTATCGATCTCTTGGAGGGTCGCTCTTAGTTCCTCCAAATATTCGAGTTCCTTTTCAAGGCCACCGAGTAGCTTAAATCGCTCCGCGAGATAGCTTTCGCGCGGGGAGTTGCTGACATAATAGCGCGAGGAAAATTCGGTCATCGCCGATGCGTAATCGCGGCGAAGAACTCTTGCTAATCCCTCAAGATGATCGGCTTCCGCCGCCTTCGCCGCAAGGAGCTGGCGCGATTCTCTGATCTGGAGCTCGTTGTCGACCTTCAGCTCAAAATATTGCGATCGTGCCTTTTCCTCGTCAATCACCTCGTCACATACAATACAATGCTGGACATGCTTATCGGAAAGCGGCTTCAAGCAGGAAGGGCAGTATTGGAATTCAATGTTACCAAGTTTGGTTGAAAGGTCTTCAGCTGCATTGAGGGCGGCAAGTTGTTGCCCAAGATACTCTATGAATTTCTCGAGCTCTACGCTCTCGTCCTTGAGATCTGTCAAGCCTAGCTCTTTAATTTGAAGTTCATTGACCATCTTCTGCAATTGGCGGCGCAGTGTTTGGCGCTCCGCGACAAACTGCTTCGTCTGATCCTCCCCGACGGCGGCATGCACATTGCGAATTTCTGTTTCGATCTTTTGTTTTCGTTCGCTCAACTCGCCAAGTCGGGTATCTAGATTGGCAATCGAAGTCAGACCTTCAGCTCTGGGCAGCGACATCAATGCAGCCCTGTAGAGGCGGTCCATCTCTGTGTATTCGGCTTTGGTCTCTCTAAGCGCAATCAGGCTTTCATAGAGTTCGTATCCATTGACCCCAATGACGAGTTGTCCCACGGTCTCACGAATTTCGCGCGTGTCGAAGCTTTCAAACCGAAACAGCTTCCCAGGAGGCGTTTGCTGATCGGCGTAGAGCAGCCGCAGCAACTGGTGCATCGTGATATTCGAGTTTGCCGCGTTCGGTGCTTCTGGTATTTCCGCGGCTTGAAACATGATCTGCGTAAAGGAGAGATCGAGCCCCCCTGGAGGCCGGCGGATCGGCAAGCGCTGCCATTCGTCAATGCCCTTGTCGAGGGATTCTTCCAGTGAACCGTAAAATACGAATATTGGCTCCTGCTTCGTGCCAATAGAGCGCTGGACCGTGAAAACCGACTGAGCCGTCTCGACTTCAATTCGGACTGCAGAGCAGTCTCTGGCAGCGTCTTTCCAACGATCAAATTCGCCGCCAAGGCCATAGAAGATAAAGTCGGCTATCGTCGACTTTCCCGATCCATTCTCGCCCCTGATGATGTTGACGCCACGATGGAAGACCTCATCATAGGCAACCTTCTGGCCCTGAGTTACACGAAGTCGCCTGAGTGCAAAAAATGAAACCACGCTAGGTACCGATCCTTCTTAGCCCGGTCATCTCGCGCAGCCCACGCTTCCCCTGGCCGATTGTGACGTAGTCTGTGACAAGAAAATTCAAAATCTTTTCCTCGCCGGGCAGAACGAGACGATCACCCAACTGAGATGCAAGATTCCGTCCAGCTTCATTGAGGCAGTAGCGATCCTGGTCGACGAGCTCTAAATCGACGAGCCCCTTCCCGATAAGGTTGTGTAACGCCTGAGCCTGAATCCCACCCATTTTCGTATAAAGCAGTGGGGGAGACGGATACTGGATGAAGGTATCGCCCGGTCTTGGAATATGTAAGTCGGTAAATATCCTCCGGACGTCACCTGTCATTCGAGTGAGATGCAAGAGGCTTGGGTTTACGAAATAGAAGTCGGAAACGAAGAGACGGTCCCGGGTCGGTGGCTCCATCTTCCAACGTGTGAGCAGCGCCAGATAACGACGGGCGGTGTCAAAAAGATCGAGCTGGGCGTACCAGCTGCGAATTTCGTGATGTTTCATGGCCGGTCCCAACGGATATGACATCTCTCGGTTAGAAAATAGAGTGCGTTCATAATCGTCTTTGCCGTCGCGTTGTCCGAAGCATAGTCCCGACTAAGTGGATCTATTATATGGTCTTGAATTGCTGCGGTGATTGCGCGCTCGTCTGCACCGTTACAGATGAGCGGATAAAAAACGTACTGCTGGAAACGCTGTTCGACATCGGCAAGCAAACGCTTGTAGACAGTCGATATTGGCGTTTTCAGTCCGTTTGCCAGAAACGGCCTGGCAAATTTGCTTTGAGAGTCATTAGCGAAACCATACTGTTCTTCGCGACCCGCAGCGATCATTTTCGTCAATAGGTCCCGCCGATCGTTCGCAGCCGGCTCGGCAAGATCATCATCTTCAAACCTTCCGAGAGCAGCCGCATCTGTTGGCGGCTCTGGGGGTGCCATTGTCTTCAGCCGGTATTTTATACTGCTGTAAAAGGTACTATTCCGACTCGTTGGCTTGCAGATGTTGATGTGATCAGCATCGACGGGGAGTGTCATGACCCCGCTGATACCTGGATCGGCACTTCTCTGGTCAACGACGAGCAACGCTTTTTTAGTAAGATATTTTTCGAAATAGACGACAACTTTCATTTCCTTTCGCGCGCAATGGGCGCGGAAGCTCTCGTTCAACTCGACGAGGTCATCGTTATCCTCGCGGAGCTTGTTGACGTGTGACGATGTAAAGCCCCTCGCGAAGGTTTTGAGCAGATTTGCGAGGCTGGAGCCACTGTGCGGCGTGGCGATGAAGATAACGCCAGTACAACGGTCACCGATGGTCTGCCAGGCTTCTTCGCTCGATTCAAGCGCCGTGCGCAATATCTGTTTGACCAGCAATCCACCAAGACTGTGACAGATGAATATGATGGGTCGACTGCCAAACTCATAACTTGCGAGGGTCTCAAGGACATGCTTGGCCTGATCGTAGAGATTGTTTTCCTTCTTTGCCCATTGAGCAAAGACACTTGCTGCATAGCCGACTGTGTAGAGATTGAGATGCGGAAGATCTACCGCAATCCATTTCGGCCAGTACCCACCTTCCGGCTCGTTGCAGGGGTCGGCCGTCCATGTCTCTACAGCATGTCCCGAAAGCCCATGTACGAAAACTACGTCGGTATTGCCGCCGTTTGCGGCAATGGTGGCGAAGAAATTGGTATCGGCAGACACAATGTTTCCTAGTAGAGCAAATCACTAATACAACCCTAAATTATAGCTCCATTATTTCAAGTGATATGATAACTGAAATGACTGGTTTCTCCTGATTTCCAAGGCTTTGGTCAAGTTCTGAGATAGAACAAACCCGTTGTGATGGATAAGCTTTAGCCATTCTTATTCCTGTGACCGAGCTCGATTCACGGCGGAGACGTGGAGATGATTGTACTCCGTTTGACACTGTTACCTTAACCTCAGAGTAAGCATGTGCGACGATAACAGGATATGACCGAACCACGCGCCTCACTTTATCACCGCCATTGTTGTCCCGGTGATATTATCGCCGAAGCTGTATGGTTGTATTTTCGCTTCCCACTGAGCTATAGCATGGTCGAAGATATGCTGGCTCATTGCGGGATCTCCATCACAAATAAAACGGTGTACGAATGGGCTGAGAAATTCGGACGTGCCTATGCGGCTAGTATACGTCGCCGGAACTCACGCTTTGGGGATAAATGGCATCTGGATGAATGCGTGATATCGATCAAAGGCAAGGATCACATTCTATGCCGTGCGGTTGATCGAGATAGCTTAGTGTTGGATGATCTGGTCCAGAAACGCCGCAAAACTCTTCATGAGAAAACTTCTCTCTGCGCAGGGCTGTTCTCTGCGCACCATGGTCACTGACAAGCTAGAATCATATGGTTCTGCCAAACGAGAAATAGGTCTGAGCGTTTGCAATCATTGCCAGCACAAGGAGTTGAACAAACGAGCGGAGAGTTTGCATCAGCCGATCCGAAGACGAGAGCGAGTTATGAAGTGCTTTAAATCGGCGTGACATGTGCAACAGTTCACGTCGATCCATGATCCCATTTACGAAGTGCATTACTTTCCTCGCAGCAAATTCAACGCAACGGATCACCGTGAGTTACGCCAAACCGCCAACACCGTGTGGCCTCACTTAACGCTGGACTACAAGCCACCGGCACCCCAAACGACTATTTGGCCTCGCCAGAACGCACCGGCTTCAACACCAGCGGTGGCCAGAAGGCCAAGCATGCACTAACATTCCAAACGGATCATCCCATGGGGAAGACCACAAAACCCGCATTGTTTCGCCAATGCTGCTTCGGATCGGCCTCCTGCAGGAACGTCTTCTTCAACAATGACCTGGCGGGGGCTTAGCCTAAGGAGGCTAACTAATGCGTAATCTTTTGGCTCGGAAAGGAATGAGTCCTGAGCCTAAATTATTCTATGAGGTCCGACAGGAGCTGGTCAATATTCCCGGCCGTCGTCGAAATACGGCCATCAACGAAATGAGAGAACCCAGAAGCCGCCTCGAAATTATAACTGCATCGAAACGCTTCAGCTTCAGCGCCCGAAAGCTCAATGCTGGCAGCAGTCAATCGCTCATATGCATGCACTATGAAGTTCAACAGACACGGATTAATATTTACAACGTTACCGTACCAATGAAACCGGTGTTCACAAGCATATCGTGACTGGCTTTTGTAGCGTACACTTGTCTGCTCTATCGCGTCATCTATCAGATTTCGGGGAACTAAACACAAGAACAGCAGATCGGAATCAATAGGAAGGTCGCGAGTGGGGATCACGCGAACGCTATGGCGCAACTCATCATGGTGATGAAAGAAGTTCCTGAGGCATTTTAGAGCGAGAAAATCAGGCAAGTCTATGAAGTCAATGCCACAAGCTTTCTTCAAACGATCATTCGCACTGTGCATGGCTTCGAGTAGCGCAAACAGTGTATCGGGATCAGGTTCTAGGGAATGCTTGTGATACGCACGCATCAAGCGTTCAGCAGATGCCGATGCATTTGCAATATTGTTGTCGCTCATAACTTTTTCATCCGATCCACAGAGTGTCTCATTAAATTATCCCCCATGCCCGAAACCTCCCCCTGCCGGTCATTTCGCGTAGGTTTAGCTCCTCGACGAGGCGCAGAGCGGCACGGGGTGTGATGCTAAGTTCGGCGGCGATCATGCCAGCCGAAACCAGGGGCCTGGCCAGCACCAGCTCGATGAGTCCTGGTAAATTAGACGAGGCCCGCCTGCCCATAAGCCGCCTTTCCATCATCTGCCGTGCCAGCATCAGCCGGTCATGCTCCCTAAAACCAAGCTCGACACCGGCCATCAGCCCGTCGAGACTGGACATGAGCCGGGTTTCAAAACTGCTATGACGTCGCCGTTCGACGCGAATGGTTTTCAGACCGGCGTTAAAGGCGAGAAGATGCGCCTGACTTGTCAGGCCTTCGCGCCGGAGCAATGAGGCGGCCAGCAGACGGCCCAGCCACGGCGCCCGCTGCAAGACCGCCAGTTCGTTCCAGGCATCGAGCGCCAGGATGGCCTGCAGCACCGGCGGCAGATCGCGGATCGACCGCAACACGGTTCGCCATTGCTCTAACCGTTCGTCCTCATCCCAGTCGGGATCGCGGATCAGCGGGTCTGCCTCGGCCTTCGGCAACCGCTGCGGCTGTCTCGCTTTCGCGAGAACGTCTTCGGACCGTGCCAGAACCGCGTCGATGGCGTCGAGATCGACACCGGGCAGGTCGAGCCCGTCATCCAGACGATTGTTTCTCCCCTCCCCGTCCCGACCCGGCCGATCGACGGCCACATCGTAATCTGCAGCACTCTCACCCTCCGCGACGATGCCATCATTAGCAAAAGAGGGTGCCGGTCCCGCCTGCCGCAAACTGCGCAAGCCGTTCGCACTCAGCGCCCAGTCTGGCGACTGCGCGACAATGCGCAGTCGGGTCTTCAACACGTCCCGGGCAATGGTCAGTTGGTGGCTCGGTGAGCGAATATCGCGGGCCGCCTCGTGCAGGACGAGATCTTCCATCTCGACCAGTTCGCCATCGAGCCACAACGAGGCGCAGGCATCGGCAAAATGCAAACGTTCAATCAGGCCTTTGCCGACCGGCGAATGAGCAAGGCGCTCATCGAGACGCGCCAAAGCTGCACCGGCGCGCGCCAGCGGCTGCAACAGGGACTTCAGAGGCAATTGGTCGAGATCGTAACGCATTGAATTTATGGTAAACAAATTCTCAAACGGACACCAGTGCTTATTTATTGTCCGGCACTATGGATACTTCTGGGTTGGGCTTATAACCTCCGATAAGTATAGGTTATCGGAGGTGATATGTACGAGGCACTTGTACGTGCTGTAAAACAATGGTATCAATGGCGTACGACCAATTTCGGAGGTCCCGATGCCCCAGACGCGCTACAAGATCAGCGAAGCCCGCAAGAATTTCGCCGAAGTCCTCGATCGCGCCAACCAGGGCGAAGAGATCGTCATCATGCGTGGCAACGAAGTTTACGCCCGCATCGGTCCAGCAGCGGACGGTGGCAAGCGCCCTTTTGGCCTGTTGCGCCATCGTGGCCTGCCCGACAACCTGTTCGATACAGTTGATGCAGAGCAGGCGGCGATCGATGCCGGAGACTGGAATGATGATACCGGCGTCTGGCAAGGCAAATCCAACAATAGCGAAAACACGCAATGAAAATCCTGCTCGACAGCCACGCCGTCTACTGGTGGACAATCGGTAGTGATCGCCTGTCCACGAAGGCACGATCGCTGATCGAGGACAAGGCAAATGCTATCCTCGTCAGTGCGGTCACGTTCTATGAGCTGGACAACAAGATGCGCCTGAACAAGCTTGATCTCAAGCCCCAGGAACTGCGGGCAGCCGTCACGGAAAGCGGCCTGCAAACACTAGCCATCACCGATCTGCATGCCGAACTTGCAGCAAATTTTGATTGGGAACATCGCGATCCGTGGGACCGGATTCTTGCCGCTCAGGCGCGGCTTGAGCACTGCACTTTCATCTCGACGGATCCGGCGTTCGACGCGATTCTGCATGAGCGCATCTGGTAAGGGCAGTGGCGGTGAAGGTATTCGTGGACATTGCCGAGGCGGCGGAGCGATTTGACGAACTGATTGACTTCGTTTTGCGCGATGACGAGGTTGTCATCTGTCGAGCTGGCGATCCTATTGCCGCGATCGTGCCAATTTCGCAGAACGGCCAGGGCACATGGGATGAAGTCTGGGCGCTGGCGCTTAAGGGAAGGCCTGCAAACACGCACCAGACTTCGAACCACGATGAACTCTATGACGAGAACGGACTGCCGAAATGAGCAGCTCGTCGTCAGGTTCGATTGAAAAACGCACCGGGACTTTAGATACGATAGCGGCTGTTCTGCCGCTGAACCGCCGCGACAGGCTCGCCGGGCTATTGACCGATCAGGATATCGAAACCCTGCGCCACCTGGTCAATGAAGGCATGGGCGAAAACACCCTGCGCGCGCTGACTTCGGATCTGGCCTATCTCGAAGCCTGGTCGATGGCTGCAACCGGCAGCCCCCTGCCCTTCCCCTCGACCGAAGCCCTGTTGCTGAAATTCGTTGCCCATCATCTCTGGCGGCCGCAGCAGCGCGAGCTCGAACCCGATCACGGCATGCCGGCCGACGTGGAAGAGGAATTGCGCCAACAAGGCTTTCTGCGCGTGTCGGGGCCACATGCACCGGCTACCGTCCGCCGCCGCCTGGCCAACTGGTCGACGCTGACCCGCTGGCGCGGGCTGGAAGGCGCGTTCTCGTCACTGTCCATCAAATCGGCAATCCGGCTTGCGGTGCGCGCCCTGAACCAGCCGCGCAGCCGCAAGAGTGCCAGTGCCATCACCGGCGATATTCTGGGCAAGTTACTGGCGACGTGTTCATGCGAGGATCTCACCGCATTGCGGGATCGGGCCATTCTGATGGTGGCCTTTGCCTCGGGCGGTCGCCGGCGCAGCGAAGTGGCCGGATTGCGCATAGAACAGCTTGTCAAACAGACACCTGTCACCGATGAAGACGGCCCTCCCCTCCCCTCGCTCGGCATTCATCTTGGGCGCACCAAAACCAGTGGCGCGGATCACGATGAAATCGTCTATCTGTCCGGGCGTCCTGTCGAAGCCCTCACGCGCTGGCTGGAAGCAGCAAAAATCGACAAGGGCAGCGTGTTTCGAAAAGTTGATCGCTGGGGCAATGTTTCGGCGCGCGCACTCGAACCGAGCGCCATCAACGCGATCGTCAAAAAGCGAGCTGAGATGGCCGGCCTCGACGCGAGAGAATTCTCGGCACACGGCTTACGTTCAGGCTATCTCACCGAAGCCGCCAATCGCGGCATTTCCCTGCCAGAGGCCATGGAACAATCGCGTCATCGCTCCGTGCAGCAGGCATCAAGCTATTACAACAATGCCAAACGGCGCAGCGGCCGGGCATCAAGATTGCTTTGATGCATTATTCTTCAAATAGGTTGTCGGTGACTACTTCAGAAAATGCGATGGTTATTGATAAGATTGAACAGCAATTTTCGCATTCATCATTTCACTGATCGGCTTCCATTCAGCACGCATGCAACAAGGCACGACCTGACTTTGGATTTTATGTTCTCTGAGCGCTGGAACCTCACGCTTCACGGCGCTTCTTTAAAAAGACTACCGCAAGCAGTGGTGTTCCGCACAAGATCGTCGCTGATTAAAGCAGAGTCAATTTGGCTGGAAATCCACTCTTAGAACACATTCGGAAAAGTGCCGAACTGATTTCAGATCAAAACGCGCTCTTAAACCTGGCGCTCATGAATTAATTTGCAGCATATTTTTCGTTAGTTTCAATTGCCTGGATGTCATTGAAAAAGTGCAAGCAATCCGTCAGACAGTGCCCCTCGCCATATAATGTAATCATGACCGCCTGAATATTCTTGATAGTTAGTCGGGACTCCCTTTGCCTGCAAAACATCGCGCAAGTGCCTATTGGTTTCCAATATCGACATAGTGCCCCCGCTGTGCCCTGTTTCAAACAGACCCGCAGACATAAATACACGTAGCGGCGGCTTATCGACATTTGCAATCCGGTAAGCCATATACTCAGTTCGGTCAGGTGGCGTGCCTTCAGGGCTCCACCAGAAAGAACCAGACATGCTCAGAACATTGCCAAAAGTATGCGGATGGGCAAGTGCAACTGTCATGGACGCCAAACCACCATAGCTTGATCCTGCTAAAACAGTTCGCTCTGCGCGATGCTTGATTTGCGTCCTTTTCAGCACTTCTGGCAAAACGTCTTCAGCCATGAAATCCGCGAAATCACTATTTCCGGGCAGCTCTTTTGCACGCGTATTGCTATCAGGATTGGATACAAAAACGGCAACCGTTTGCGGGATAAGTTTCTCAGCAATCATATTGTCGAGAATAAGCGGCGCCGGAACTTTGGTTTGATACTCAACCCCGTCGAAAACGAATAACAGAATTGTATCATTGCGACTGGCGTCGAAATCAGCTGGGCGATAAATTGTTATTCTGCGGGTATTTCCGAGCTGTTTGCTTTCAAAATCAAAGTTTTCCAACGTGCCCTTGGGGTTGCCTTGCGGCTTGATGAGATGTTGTTCCTGGGTACTTTCTGTTTCAAATACCGAATCCTGATTAAAGGCATCGGGTGCATTTTCTGGAATTGGATGGAGGTTAAACGGGTCTGCTTTCGCCGTCGCAAGGATCGCCACACGTTTTTCACGCGCAGTTCCGGGAATTATCGGAACATCGACCGCGATTTGATAAGAAAGCCGCGTATCAGCGGGGACAATAAAGCTTTTAAACCACACATCAGAAGCACTCAGTCGCTGCATTTCTTCATGTTCACCAGTGGGCGCTCCAAAGATACGTGCATTGTTGCGCGCTCCTCGGACAAGAAATGTCATAATTTTCTGGCCATCCTGACCATCTTCAAAAAGTGGTGTACCGCTCTTCTTGATGTCCCGCCAGAATGTCTCCGTTGAACTGCCTTTTGACATGCCATCAGCAAGTTTCTGGATTGCCGGGCTTATCAGCACTTGGGTTTCATTGAGCTTCTGCTGCTCGATTTCTGCAACATGAATCTTCTTATCTATAGACAGGCGAAAATCACCCGCTGTCAAAACAGACAATTTGAAACGGAGCCCCTCCTCTGCAACAAACCGAAAACTCCGTTCGCCGCTCGCCTGCGACGCAAGCCTCCTGACGTGATGCCCCTTTTTATCCAGTAAGTTGAGATCATAAATACCCTTCTCGCTATGCAGGCTGGCAACAACATAATCTCCTGCATCTGCGTCGATTGTCAGCTCTCTCGCTGTCCCAGCGTTGAGGTATGTCTCCGCCAGCAGTACGTCCTGCGAAGCATTCGCTGTTGTTATGACCGACGTGATGAACATGATCGTCGCCACGATAGAGATAAGGGACTGCTGCGATATCAAGACTACCAGGCCTTTTTCAGAGTTGCGATGAGGCTGCGACCTTCACCGTAGAAACACGCATAAGCATTCGCACAGGAGGCCACATAGTTTTTGTCGCCAAGGTTTTTCGCATTTACTTGCAAAGAAAGGCCTTCCAGCTCAGTTTTCAGCGCACCAAAGTCATAGCTGACCATGGCATCGACGAGCATCACAGATGGCACTTCAAAACTATTGGCATTGTTGCCCCAACTCTTGCCGATATAACGGACACCAGCACCAACCTTCAAACCTTCGAGATGTGTACCGACAAAGTCATAAGTTCCCCACAAAGCAGCCTGATGTTCCGGGATACGTGCAGGCGTCATGTTCACTTCGCTTGCCGTTACCGACTCTTCGATTTTTGACCGCGTATACGCATAGCTTGCAATTAGTGACAGGTTGGCTGTTACATCGCCACGCGCAGAGAGTTCGATGCCGTGATTGTGTATCTTGCCAATTTGCGAATAGACAGTTTGGCCGAGCGTACTATCCCACGCGCCACTCACTACATCATTTTGCTTAAGGTCATAATAGGCTGCGGTCAGCAAAATATTGCTACCTTCCGGTGCATATTTCACGCCAACTTCAAGCTGACTGGCCGTTGTTGGATCAAAAGCGGGCTCACCAGCCAATGGAGAATAGAGAGCCGGATCGAAAGACGTTGAATAGCTGATATAGGGCGCAATGCCGTTATCGAAGGAATAAAGCGCGCCAACACGCCAAGTAAGTGCCTTATCGTCATAAGACTGATCATTGCCATTTAGCCGATCATCAATCTCAGTGCTCGCCCAGTCATAACGTAACCCGGCCAGAAGATTAAGTCCGCCGATCTGCACCTGATCCTGAAGGTAAATACCCGTCTGGCGCGCTGTGAGATGTTCCAGGCTATTTGTAACAAGCTCAACAGAGTCATAATCGAACCCGCCATATTGAGGATCCGTGAGCGAAATAGAGGGTACGGATGCCCTACCCCAGCGATAGTCGCGCACACGATATCGTACATCTACTCCGGCGAGCATAGTATGTTCGAATGCTCCAGTATCAAATTTTGCCTCAAGCTGGCTGTCAGATGTAAATTGTTTCCACTTGTCCGTGCCACCCGAGGCTGAACGAGTGATCGTTGTCGCATATCCAGTCACAGGATCAGCAGTGGCTGAGCCCCAGATAAGCGAGCGATGAGACATATTCATCTCATAATACCTCGCCCTTTGCCGGAAGGTAAATGTGTCATTCAGTGTCTGTTCAAGCTCGGCACCAATCCATGCCTGCTCGCGGCTGAAGTGCTCGTAATTCGGATCGGACACGAAGAAATCGCGGGGAACGTAGCCATAACCTTCGATCGACGTCAAGGTGCCAGCTGCGTCCAGGAAGTTGCGGAATCCCGCATGCGGTTCATTCTGATAGCCACCCAAAACTGTGAGTTTTGTATCCGCATCCGGCGACCAGGTAAGCGAAGGGGCGATCGCATATCCACGCTTCTTGGTGTAATTCTCTTGCAGATCCGTGCTTAGCCCAGTGGCTACAATACGATAAGATAAAGCATCACTTCCAGGAACTTTATCGCTGATATCAATCGAGGCGCTGACATGTTTATTTGTGCCGGCAGAAACTTCGATCTCACGTAATGGTCCATCTGTTGGCTTCTTCGAAACCATATTCAGAATACCGCCAGGATTGGCCTGACCATACAGAACCGATGATGGGCCGGAAATCAACTCGACGCGTTCCAGCAAATAGGGGTTGATCTGCGCGTAAGACAGCTCGCCGGAAAGGAACATGCCATCAAGGTAGCGTGGAATATAATAGAACCCACGCGCGAAGACTTCATCTCTCAGATTAGAAGCACCGCGATATTCGGTGAACACACCGGGAGTATAACGGAGGGCTTCCGCAACCGACTGAACGCTCTGGTCCTGCATCTGGTCTTTGGTGACCACCGCAATAGATTGCGGAGTACGTTCAATCGGTGTGTCTGTTTTTGTCGCCGTCAAACTTTGACGCGCGACATATCCCTGAACCGGGCCGTCGCCCCTCTCCCCGCCTCGACCTTTCACTTCGATAACGTTCAACTTTATAGTCGCAGCAGCCTCTTCTGCGAAAGCTTCGCCATATTCAGCCGGCTGCAAAGCAGCGAAAATTAAGGTGCTGGCGGCTGTCAATAGAAGAAGCCGAACTTGACGAAGAGAACGAATATCTGGGCGCAAAACGAGCAACATCGACGACTCCTGCTGCGATGCGGTTCACATGCAGCTTAAACTTGATTGACGTACTCATCTATATGGCTAGAATTACGCGTGTCGATTAAAATCACTTCGTCAAAAGCGGCAAAAACCTACGCTAAAAAGGCGGCGTTTAATTGCCGAGACCAGAACACTATGAATACACGACCAAATATACCGCAGCAAATTTTCGTTGGAGCGACGCAGGGAACCCCTAGTTGCACGCCGGATTCGAATGTTTATGAGGTTTGGCCGAAACTCCTCGTAATGGTCCTTCTGAACGGCTCACAACATTTCGAGATGGACGGTGTTCGCTTTGACATAACCGCAGGGGATGGGGAAAGTTCAACGCCCATTGTCTTTATGCTCAATGTAGCTGACTTCTGCTCCTTGCGGTTTTTCAATGAAAGTTCTGTTCCATTAAATAAGGTTCAAATATCAGTTCCGCGGCCGTGGATCGAAACACTGCTCAATACAAATCCGGAAGAAATGCCAAAGCTAAAGCATTTTTTGGGCGGGCATCTGAATACATTTGAATTCACGCCGGGTGAGAAAATTACCCAAGCGGTAGCACAAATGCTTAATCCTCCGCCATCAGTCGAGAGGGAATTGCAGACGCTGCATCGCCGCTCTCTCGGAATGGATATTCTTTACACTGCCTGTGCAAACCTGCTGGCTGAGACCGGGCGAAATTTCCAAGAAAAGCCCTCGCAAAATATCGGAAAAAGGCGCCAGGCCGAGAATATTCGCGATCATATCCTAGCCAGTATCAATCAGGAATTGACCATCACCGGCATTGCCCGTGCATTACATTCTAATGTTTCGACTATTCAACGAACGTTCAAAGACCATTACGGGATGACGGTATTTCACTTTATCCGTAATGAAAGGCTCGAACGCGCCCGCTCCGCACTTGAAACGCAAGGCATGTCTGTTTCTCAGGTTGCCTATATGTGTGGGTATGAAAACCCGGCCAGTTTTGCGACCGCGTTCAGAAAGCTTTATGGCATAACACCGAAACAGTTACGGATTGCGTGCGGATAAAAACTTGGACTGGTTTATGGCACAAAGCCTAGATTTTCTGATATTTGATTGGGCTAAGAGCACAAAGTGATATATTGCCGTTCAACTCAGTCAGCTGGAAGCGCGCGTGGCGCAAGGCGGGCAGAAAAAGAATGGGTATATGTCCCGCGAACCCTCCATTGAGGGCGTCAACGTTGTATGACACAGCACTCACAGCAGAATTTCCTAAATTCGATCCTGAAATTAGGTTGCTCGACGACTTTAAGAACGCAGCAAACCGTACAAACCTGTTATCGGTGTAATCGCCAGAAGGCTTGTAAATATTGCAAACGCACTCCTCAAATCAGGCTCGGTTTGGAGAAATCAGCCTGCCGCCGAAACACAGTTGCCAGGGTTATGTTCCGAGGCATCATCGTGATAGATAGCGAGCCCTTCTTCTGTTAGGCAGTATTGTGTAGGATGCACCGAAACGATCCTGACAAGTTCTTTTTTCAACAATTGTCGCAGCGTCGAATGTGCGCTCGACAGATTAATTGTCTGCCTTGTTGCGGAAGGCAATTCCGCAATCTCACTTGGTAAAACAGGTCGCTTTTTATTCCCAACTCTAACAGAAGTCATTCGGGTTGCCCGACGCCATCAGCTCAGCGCTTATGATGCCGCTTATCTGGCTCTCACTCTCACCGAGGGTCTGCCCCTGGCCACGCTTGACCGTAAACTTGCAGGCGCAGCCCGTGCGGAAAGGGCGATTGTTCTGGGCTCGCTCGCCCATGGTCACTGACAGCCATCAAACACAAACACTATTGCGCGCGGAGGCACTCGATACGATCGCGGCTGTCTTGCCGATGAACCGCCGCGATATGCTGGCCGAAATTTTGACGGATCAGGACGTCGAGACTTTGCACCATCTGGTCAATAAAGGCATGGGCGAAAACACCCTGCGTGCGCTGACCTCGGATCTGGCCTATCTCGAAGCTTGGGCAATGGTCGTAACCGGCAGTCCCCTCCCCTTTCCGGCGCCCGAAACGCTGCTGCTGAAATTCATCGCCCCTCATCTCTGGCGGCCGCAGCAGCGCGAGATCGACCCCGATCATGGCATGCCAGTCGGTGTCGAACACCAATTGCGCGCGCAAGGCTTTCTGCGCGTGTCCGGACCGCATGCGCCGGCTACCGTGCGTCGGCGTCTGGCGAACTGGTCGACATTGACGCGCTGGCGGGGGCTCGAAGGGCCGTTTTCGTCACCTCCCGTCAAATCGACGATCCGGTTAGCCGTCCGGGCCACCAACCGGCCCAGAGCCCGCAAGAGTGCCAATGCCATCACTGGCGATATTCTGGGCAAACTTCTGGCAACCTGTTCCGGTGAGGATTTGACCGCCCTGCGCGATCAAGCCATCCTGATGGTGGCCTTTGCCTCCGATGGGCGTCGCCGCAGCGAAGTTGCCAGCTTGCGAACAGAACAGCTCGTCAAACAGACGCCTGTCACCGATGAGAGCGGCTCTCCCCTCCCCTCGCTCGGCATTCATCTCGGGCGAACCAAAACCAGTGGCGCCGATCACGATGAAATCGTCTATCTGACCGGGCGACTCGTCGACGCCCTCACGCGGTGGCTCGAAGCAGCGCGGATCGACAAGGGCAGCGTGTTTCGCAAGATTGATCGCTGGGGCAATGTTTCCGCGCGGGCGCTCGAACCCATTGCTATAAACCGGATCGTCAAGCAGCGCGCGCAAATGGCAGGTCTTGATGCCACAGAAATCTCCGCCTACGGCCTGCGCTCCGGCTACCTCACAGAAGCGGCCAATCGCGGCATTCCTCTACCCGAGGCTATGGTACAATCGCGTCATCGCTCTGTCCAGCAGGCTTTTGACTATTACAATAATGCAGAACGCAGATCAGGAAAGGCCGCAAGGCTGATTTCATAAAGTTCATCTGGGGCAAATGTAAGTTATCACCCCCGGAGCAATAGTCTTGACCCACGGTTGGCTATTGCCATTTTTAACCTTGTGCAGCACGTCTCCAGGCGCTCAATATAGGACTATACTGATCTGTAGAATCAATTAGATGCTCAGCATTTGATCGCTCCGCTCGGAGTGTTTGCGTAAATATAAGGGATAGAGTTTTATGAAAGAACTTGGGAAACTAATTTCAGCAGCGCTTGTGATTACGGCTTTCAATAGTACTGCATTAACACAAAGTTTTTCGAAGACATTAGTTTATTGCTCCGAAGCATCTCCAGAAAATTTTGACGCCGCACAAACCACCTCAGGTGCCGTGTATGATGCATCAGCACGCAATATTGCGAACACTCTTATTAAAATAAAGCGTGGTTCGACCGAGCTTGAGCCAGGCCTCGCGGAAAGCTGGGACGTTTCTCAAGACGGCAAAGAATATACATTCCATTTGCGAAAAGGCGTGAAGTTTCACACGACAGATTTCTTCACACCGACGCGTGAGTTCAGTTCCGATGACGTAGTATTCACTTTTGAGCGTCAGGGCGATGAAAAGAACCCCTATTATAATCAGGGTACTTGGCCACAGTTCGGCGCTTATTCTTTCCCTTCGCTGATCGAGAAGATTGAAAAGATTGACGACAACACCGTCAAGTTTGTACTCTCACAGCCTGAAGCAACCTTCATCTCAACACTTTCGCTGACGTTCTCTGCAATTCAGTCAAAGGAATATGCGGATAAACTCGTTGCTGAAGGCCGATTGGAAGATTTCAGTCAGCAACCGGTTGGAACGGGCCCTTATCAGTTTGTCGCCTATCAGAAAGACAGCGCCATACGTTACAAAGCCAATCCAGATTATTGGGGCGGCCGTCAGAAGATTGATAATCTTATCTTCGCGATAACACCGGACGCGGCAGTCCGGCATCAGAAACTGAAAACAGGCGAGTGCCACGTCATCGCCGCTCCCAATCCGGCCGATATTGCGGAAATGAAGCAGGATCCTTCCATATCGATGCTGAGCAAAGATGGATTGAACCTCTCATTTCTTGCTTACAACACACAGCAAAAGCCATTTGATGATGTCCGCGTGCGAAAAGCACTCAATATGGCCGTCAACAAGCCCGCAATCATCGAGGCCGTCTATAACGGCTCGGCTATTGTTTCTGTAAACCCACTCCCGCCTTCAGTCTGGGGCTATAACAAGGACGTCAAGGATGATCCTTATGATCCAGAGCAGGCGCGCAAATTGCTGGAAGAAGCAGGCGTTAAAGACCTTAAAATGAAAATCTGGGCCATGCCTGTGCAGCGCCCTTATATGCCAAATGCGCGCCGGGCTGCCGAACTGATACAATCAGATTTTGCAAAAGCGGGTGTTAACGCGGAAATCATTACCTATGACTGGGGTGAATATCTCAAGCGCTCGCTGGAAAAAGACCGTGACGGCGCAGTTATGCTGGGCTGGACCGGCGGCATTGCGGACCCCGACAACTTTCTGGCGGCTCTCCTTGGCTGTCAGGCTGTCGGCAGTGCAAATCGCGCGAACTGGTGCAATGAAGAGTTTGAAAAACTGATCCGCGCTGCCAAACTAACCACCGATCAGGCCGAACGCACAAAGTTCTATGAGCAGGCACAGGTCATATTCAAGGAGCAAGCTCCATGGCTGACGATTGCGCATCAGGTAGTAGAGCAACCTGTAAGCACTAAAGTTAAAGACTTCAAAATCGATCCCTTTGGTGGCTATCTCTTTGAAGACGTCGACATCGATGAATAAAACCATATGAATCTGGTCGGATAACAAGCCGGACATAATCGGGTTGCGGGTTTATCATCGCCCGCAACTCTAACAATTAAGAGACATTTTCTGAGCCTTAAATCGGCTCAATGCCTAAGAAGATTTGCTATGAACATCACAGAACGTTTTTTGAACTACACGCGTATTAACACCACAGCCGTTCCCAATGCCGGCAAGCTTCCCTCAAGCGAAGGCCAGACACAGCTTGCAACTCTTCTTGCAGGTGAAATGCGCGTTCTGGGACTTGATGTTGAAGAGCATGATCATTCTATTGTGGTGGGCACATTAGCGGCCAATGTATCAACGGAAAATCATAATTTCCCAACGATCGCATGGGTTGCGCATCTTGATACGTCTGCAGAATATGCGACCGACACACATGCACACATTGTCGAATATAACGGCGGTGACATTGTTCTTAACGAAGCAACCAACGCTGTCATGCGGGCGTCCGAGTTTCCGGAACTTCTCGACTATGTCGGTGATCGCATCATTGTAACGGATGGCGCAAGCCTGCTCGGCGCTGACAATAAGTCTGCTATCGCTGAAATTATGGATGCCGTTCAGTATCTCACCAATCATCCCGAAATCGAACATGGCCCGGTAAAAGTCGTTTTTGTACCCGATGAAGAAATTGGGCTGCTTGGTGCCAAAGCACTTGACACATCATCGTTGAATGCAGATTTCGCATATACGCTTGATTGCTGCGCTATCGGCGAAATCGTCTATGAAAACTGGAACGCGGGAGAATTCCGTATCAGTTTTACCGGCCAGCCTGCGCATCCAATGTCGGCCAAGGGCAAGCTGCGCAACTCTATTCTCCACGCACAGCAGTTCATTGCTATGCTGCCCGGCGGTGAGCGTCCTGAATATACCGAAGGCACCGAAGGCTATTACTGGGTAAAGGGAATTGAAGGCACCGTCGCAAAGACCACTCTCACAATAGATATTCGCGACTTTACCAGCGATGGATTTGAAAAGCGGCGACAGTTCATCGAGAATTTAGCTGCCAGCTTCAATCAGTTGTCTGGCGAAGACATAGTCGGTTTTGACTACAAGCCCGTCTATCGTAACGTTGCAGAAAGCCTTCAGGGCGAAAATCGCTACCCGGTTGAACTCGCTTTAAGCGCGATGAAGACTATTGGGGTTGAACCAAAGTCCATTCCGATGCGGGGCGGCTATGACGGTGCCGTCCTTTCTGAAAAGGGTGTCCCTTGCCCCAATCTCTTCTGCGGCGCCCATAATTTCCACTCAATCTACGAATTTCTTCCGGAGAACTCCCTGAAGACGGCCTCGAAAATGGTGGTTGAAATTATAAAGAGCGCTAGGAAGCACACTTAATCCATCACCCATAAACAAACTGGCTACCACGGCTGACTTATTTTGTGCGCAGCCGTGGTATCACGCTAACTGCATAACTGGCATTTTAACTGATGTTCAACAAAGCTAATATTGACGGGCCAGAAAGGGCTTAGGCAGCTAAACCACCTATTATTGACTATCCGTCAGAACTCACAGATCGCCGCCATCTTGCACAACATGCCGATGCTTATCGAAGCGTATTGATTTCAGGCCGCAAATCAGTATGTCAGTCGGCCAGGACGACTGGAATCGCCCGAGTTTCCAGTCTATCGGGCAGATTTCGGCAAGTTTCGGTGGACTGTGTTTTGCAATCGCGCGCGTGCACTCCTACGCTCTGATCGCATGTTTATTACGCGCTGCTGCGATAATTCCCTTCCGGGTCAATGTCTTGCCCTCCCCTTCCCCCCAAACTGCTGGACTTTCCGCAATTTTCGCCAGAATAAGCCGCTGAGGCGTAATAGGGTGTCGTTATGCACCGCCCCTCCAACTGCTTTGACTTTCTAGCAGAATTTTTACAGCAGGGCAGCGAGTACGCAAGAATAAGACTATTTCTGCAAGAATTTGCAAGAATTGATTAGAATTGATTAGTAGAACTGGGATTGAATAGCCTTTAGTCTGCCACATAATTTCGCGGGGGAAATTTTTTCTCGACATAACCAATACGAGCCGGATGAAAACTCAAACGGCGTCGGCGACCAGTCAGGGGCCTCATTTATGCGCTTGTCACGAAAAGCAAAACTGTTTTCTACAGCCTCATTCTCCAGCTTTGTGGTCTTGAGTTCGGCGACATTCGCGGTTACGCCTGCCATTGCGCAAAGTGTTTGGACCGGCACCGGCTCATCTGACTGGTTTGACAGCGTAAATTGGCAGGATGGAGCTGTGCCAGACAGCCAAGACAGCGTCAGCATCGACACGTCTCTGCCTTATCCCGTCGTGATCAGCGGAAGTGTTGCCTCAAGCCTTCTTGTGGACATCGGCGTGTCGAATCCCACAGCGGCGGGTGTGGTCACTGTTACCGGTTCCAGTTCCCGATGGGAGATTACGAACCAGCTTAATGTCGGCAATCTGGGCAGCGGTAAGCTTGCGATTGAGGACGGAGCGGCAGTCAACAGCAACGAAGGCGCTCTCGGACTGTTCGAAAGTGGCGAGGGCACTGTTGAGGTCAGTGGCATGGGGTCAAGCTGGACCATGAACGGCGACCTTTATATCGGCAGAGAAGGCAGCGGTACGCTGACGATTGCGGGTAGCGGCGTGGCCTCGAGTATGCGGGGCGTTGTTGGTTACTTTGCCGGATCAATGGGTACTGTCACCGTGACCGGACAAAACTCCAGCTGGACGATTAACGACATATTGCAGGTCGGCCGAGCAGGTACAGGTGAACTTCTCATTGCAGATGGCGGTAGCATCAGATCTGGATATGGATCGGTTGGTTCTGAGACTAGCAATGCTGCGGGCAATGCGACAGTGACAGGTAGAGGTTCGTCTTGGATCATTGACGATATGCTATATGTTGGTCGTTTCGGAAACGGTGATTTGCTTGTTGCCGAGGGCGGCGTGGTTTCCTCTGGCTTTGGAAGGATCGGGGAGGGTTCGAACTCCAATGGGATTGCTGTCATCGACGGTCCGAACGCGCGATGGGAGAATGCTGGTGAGCTGGTTGTGGGAGTGGCTGGTTCCGCCTCGCTCATTGTCAAGAATGGCGGTGTGTTATCTGCCCATAGCATAACCGTAGCGCAACTGGGTTGGGGAACGGGTACGCTCGCGATTGGCGCTGATGCGGATTCCCCTGCGGCCGCGCCCGGTACCGTCGACTCATCCACCATCACCCTTGGTAACGGCAATGGCACCATTGTTTTCAATCATACAGCGAATGATTACGTGTTTGCTCCGGCGATCAGCGGCAACGGAACAGTCAATACGGTTTCAGGCCGCACCAGTCTGACGGGGGCGAACACCTATACCGGCGGCACTACGATATCGGGTGGAACAGTCGTCGCCAATCACGAAACAGACGGCGTCATCGATGCACTCGGCACTGGCCTGATTACGCTTAGCGGCGGACGACTACACTCTGCTCTGGGAAGCTCCACAATCAACAGCTATCTGGTTGCGGCCGGCAAAACGGGCACGATCAGTACTGCAACAGGCACAGAACTCTGGCTCAATGGCGGATCGGGTCAAGAATTCTCACTTCAGGGCAATCTGGTGATCGGAGCGGTTGACGGAGCAGGTGACGTTATCATGGACGTCATCGGCACTCCGACAGCCCAAGATGCAACTATAACAGTTGCCTTTGGCCGCCTTATTGATGGAAATAGCTCGCTGGGTATTCTCACGAGCATCGCAGGGGCGACACGCGTTGCCACAGGCGCAACAATCGATTTCTCCGGCCATGGTGGGGCAATTCGCAACTTACAGGACGCAACGCCGGGAAATGGCGGTACGGTCTCGTGGGGTAACGACCTATTGCGCGTATATGGCGGCAGTTTTTCCGGCCAATTCGTGAATTCACTGGGTGGTGAACTCGTTAAGGTCAGTACGGATACTCTCCTCCTCAATGGCAACAACTCAAGCTTTACGGGTACCACCACAGTCGCAGATGGAAAGCTGATCGTTGGCGATGTCAACAACAGCAGCGCTGTCCTCGGTGGCAACATCTCCGTTTTATCCGGTGCCACTCTGGGCGGTTACGGCTCGGTCGGCGAGACGACGGCTCAATCGGGCGGTATCTTGTCGCCCGGCAATTCCATCGGCACACTGACCATCGATGGCAATCTGACGCTCGCACCTGGCTCGGTGCTTGAGATCGAAATAGCCGGCAATGGCACTTCTGATCGTGTTGATGTGGCGGGAACAGCTACAGTTTCCGGCAGCAATGTCTCGGTCAAGACCATCGATCCAGAAACCAGTTACCAGAACGGTCAGCTCTATCATATCCTGACCGCGGACGGTGGCATCAGCGGTGAATTTGCAGGCGTTGTGTCTAACTCAGCCTTTCTCGATATGAGCCTTGCCTATGACGACACAGCGGCAGACCTCAAAATCTGCTTGAAGACAGGTTGCCCAGCACCCGTTGACCCCGGCACCTCTGAGCCTGAACAGCCCTCCCCTGCCCTCTTTACGACTGTGGCCCAGACCCGCAATCAGCTCGCAACCGCTGGCGGTCTGGATACGCTGGCGCAGACAGGTTCGTCGCTTACGCTCTATAATACCCTGTTGATGCTGTCGGCCGATGAGGCGCGTGCGGCATTCGACAGCCTTTCCGGCGAGGCGTATGCTTCCGCCAAGGGCGTTTTGATCAACGACAGCCAGTTTATCCGCAACGCAGCCCTCGGTCGTCTGCAGCAGGCGTTTGGCGGCACGCCGGCAACGCCGATCAATGCGCTGTCCTATGCCGGATCGCAGAGACATGTATCGGCTTCAGCCTCGGCCATCGATACTGTGGCTCCAGCCAGCATTGCTCCAGTTCAAAATCTCTATGCCGCCTGGGGCTATGCCTATGGCGCATGGACCAGACAGGATGGCAACGGCAATGCGGGCGCTGTAAAATCATCTGTTGGCGGCTTTGTCACCGGTATTGATGGCACGGTCCTCGACACATGGCGTCTCGGCCTTCTGGCCGGCTACAGCCATTCCAGTTTTGATGTGGATGATCGCGCCTCATCGGGCAGCAGCGATAATTATACGCTCGGTGCCTATGCCGGAACCGAATGGACGCTCAATAACGGTCATGCCCTGGCATTCCGGTCCGGTCTTGCCTATACATGGCATAATGTCGACATGAACCGTTCTGTCGCCTTCCCCGGCTTTGCCGATAATCTGACCGGTGATTATGATGCGGGAAGTTTCCAGGTCTTTGGCGAACTTGGCTATAAGATCCATTCTGGCAAAGCCCTGTTCGAGCCTTATGCGGGTCTTGCCTATGTTCGCCTCAAGACCGACGGGTTTGATGAAAAGGGCCAGACCGCAGCAGCTCTATCCGTTCAGTCCGGAACGACGGATACCAGCTTCTCGACGCTCGGGTTCCGCGCATCGACAGAGTTTGTTCTGGGCAGCGTCACGGCAACGGCACGAACCGACCTTGGCTGGCGACATGCCTATGGCGATATCACGCCGGTTTCCACTGCAAGCTTCATCGGTTCGGATGCCTTCACAGTCTCCGGTCTTCCGATTGCCGAAGATGCGGCTCTCATCGAAGCGGGGCTTGATTTCAAGCTGACAGAAGATGCCACTCTCGGCATCTCCTATAACGGCCAGTTCGCATCAGGCGCCAAACAGAACGGCTTCAATGCCAAACTCAGCGTCGGTTTCTAGCTTCTGCTAACCGATGCAGAGATATTGGGAATGACAACTACGCGGCCCGAAGCACTCGGGCCGGCTTCGGTGATCGCGTATGCAACAGCAGCCATGGAACTAAACAGTTATCTATGACCGTTTCCGACCCCATGCACGAACCCGCTACGCGGGAGGGCGCATGTGGCAAGGTTTGACGTTTTAGTCTGAAGCACTGGGCAAATAGGGGTTATGGTTAGAACATGGAGTTCCTTTCAACAGGAGGAACTCGCAATGACCATATTTCACAATGATGTCCCTACCACACCACTTCGCCAGCGTATGCAGCAAGATATGGTGATGCGGGGCCTGGGATCCCATACACAGCATGATTACATTCGACATGTCCGTCGCTTTGCCGCTTTCCTCGGGCGACCTCCCGACACTGCGGATGCCGAGGATATCCGACGCTACCAACTGTACCAACATGATGATGGTGTGGGACCGGCCACAATCAACAGCACAGTTTCGGCGCTCCGCTTTCTGTTCACGGTGACGCTGAAGCGGCGGGATTTGGCGCGAATGCTGGTGATAACCCGCAATCCACGCAAACTACCCGATGTGCTGAGCATAGAGGAAGCTGCACAGTTGCTCGAGGCGGCACCAGGCATCAAATACAAGGCGGCACTCGCTGTCGCTTATGGTGCGGGCTTGCGTGTCTCCGAAGTCGCCCATCTCAAGGTCGATGATATCGATTCAACGCGCATGTTGATCCGGGTCGAGCAGGGCAAGGGACGCAAGGACCGCAATGCCATGCTTTCTCCGCAACTTCTGGAACTTTTGCGGCTATGGTGGCGCGAAGGCAAGCGGCGCGGCGTCATGCTGCCCCATGGCTGGCTGTTTCCGGGACGCAGCCGCACCGGTCCGATCTCGTCGCGACAATTGCATCGTGCGGTGCAGGAAGCCGCCGAGGTTGCCGGTATCCACAAGCGCGTCAGCCCGCATACATTACGCCACAGCTTTGCCACCCACCTTCTGGAGGACGGAACCGATATCCGGATCATTCAGGTTCTGCTCGGACACAGCAAGCTCGAGACAACCGCGCTTTACGCCAAGGTCTCCACCCGAACGATCCACGCGGTCGCGGGGCCTCTCGACCGGCTGATGGCGCTGATGGAAGGCAAGACACCCGACAGCTGAGCCGTGCGTGCCTCGATTGAGGTTGCCGATATTTTCCGTGCAGCAGGGCCTGCCTACCGTACCGCTCATGCCGGGCACCTTAGCCTCACCCAGCTCAAGGTCATGTCGGCGATCGAGAACTGCCGCACCGCAGCGCTCGGCGGCCACGTCGAAGCCTGTGAGGATTGCGGGTACTGGCGTATTGCCTACAACTCCTGTCGCAACCGGCACTGTCCGAAGTGTCAGGGCGCATCCGCGCGGACGTGGTTGGCCGAACGAGAGGCAGACTTGCTTCCAGTGGGCTACTTCCATGTTGTGTTCACGCTGCCAACCGAGATCGCCGATATTGCGTTCCAGAACAAGGCGCTCGTCTACGATTTGCTGTTCAAAGCAGCATCAGAGACGATGCTGACCATCGCGGCTGATCGCAAGCACCTCGGCGCGCGCATTGGCATCACCGCAGTCCTTCACACATGGGGTTCCGCGATAACGCATCATCCACATGTCCACATGGTCGTGCCTGGCGGGGGCATCGCCAGGGACGGAAGTCGATGGATAGCATCGCTCCCGGCCTTTCTGTTTCCCGTACGCGTGCTCGGCAAACTGTTTCGACGACTGTTCCTCACACGGCTGGTTGCCCTGCACGACGCCGGGCGGCTTGGCTTCTATGGATTGATGACACACCTCACCGAGCGGCGGGCATTCCTGCGCTACCTTTCTCCAGCCCGAAAGAAACGCTGGGTGGTCTATTCCAAGGCACCGTTTGCAGGGCCCGAGGCGGTGCTAGCCTATCTGTCGCGCTACACCCATCGGGTCGCAATCTCGAACAGCAGGCTGATCGCATTCGACCAGAGTGGTGTAACCTTCCGCTACAAGGACTACCGCCGCGACAGCTGCGACCGCCAGCAGATCATGACGATCACGGCTGACGAGTTCATTCGCCGCTTCCTGATCCATGTCCTGCCGCACGGCTTCCATCGTATCCGCCACTATGGGTTGCTCGCCAGTTCCGCCCGCAAGGCCAGCCTTGCACTTGCCCGTGAACTCCTCAACGTCGCCGCACCGCCCGATGACGATACGCCCGATACACCGGACGACTCCCGCACCCCATGTCCCTGCTGCGGTGGACGCATGATTGTCATCGAAGTGTTCGAATGCTGTAGAAAGCCACGCGGACCTCCGAATGCAGCGTCAACATACCGGGAGACCTCACCATGACCCGGTGTGACAGCATTCAGACATCAGCCGCAGGTGCCACACTTCCGGCAACGGAGCCGTGTGCGGATATGGTGACCATCGGTACCGATAAGACTACATTCACCGACGCGAAGCACACACAGCATCAGGATGAGAAACAACCAGGCAATCCGTTTGTTACTATCCAGGCGCTTTCCGGAAATGCCATCCCTATCACCAACGTCAGCCGAAAATCGAAATCCCCATAACCATTACAATCTGGCCCGCGGGTTCCTGCATGAGGGGCTTTCGTACGCCTGACGGCACCCGAAACCCTTCACCTTCTCAGACGTTGAATGCATGATAAGCATGAACGTCCGGTTTCGACTGCGAGGCAATGCTACGCTAATGACTGAAATTGGTTCAAAGCCGTCAAACTGTCAGTTCGGCTCGCGAAGCAACCGCCACAATTTTCCCGCTGGAACCAGCTATTAAGACGCATTCAACAAACGATATCAGTGAATGAATTTCGAAGACTGATCACTTGTGGGTTAGCCCTCTTTTTAGCTCCGCTCCGCTCGAGTATTTGTTCGGCGGACCATTTTATTGACGTGGTGCAAAGGCCAGCGCAACAGCAATCAGTGCCAGCAGCGGACCCATCCATTTAAAGTGCCAAACAAAGCGATTGAACCATTCCTGATCACTGCTGAATTTAATGTGGTCAAAGCCGACCGCACTCATCCATATGCCCGCAGCGAACATTATAATCTGATCTATATATTGCAATTCACACCCTCCTCCACGCGCATTTACAGGTACTAAGCTGGTCCACCTTAAAAGAAGCGAGAGCGTTTTACATCGAACTGCAAATCAGAAGGGCACTCGCTCAAAAAACAGGCATTTTGTTTCCGATCCTTGCTTAGACTGTAAACCTACAATTATGGTTATCGAATGCTATGTGGCCAACACTTGACCAAATACCGTCATGCTGTTAATTATTGCTATTAAAAGCGGTGTTGAAGGCCGTCCAAACCATTCTCCAACGGAGCATTCCACATGACCGTTTCAGTCAAGGTTGCAGAAGCCAAAACCCATCTCTCGGAACTGCTGGCGAAAGTTGAAGCGGGGGAAGAGGTCATTATCTCACGCGGCAATACGCCCATCGCAAAGCTTTCACGCATTCGCCGTGAAAACAACGTCGAAGCGCTGATCGCGGAGATCAAGGCCCAACGTCTCACGCGGCAGTCGACAACACAGGACGAGATTCGTGAGTGGATCGAGGAAGGCCGCCGCTACTGATGTCTTTTGTTCTTGATGCATCCATAGCCGCGGCCTGGTTCCTGCCAGACGAACAACACGACGCGACCGATCGTTTGATGTCCGACCTGCGCACATCTGTTGCTTTCGTGCCATCCCTTTTTTGGTTCGAAGCCCGCAATCTGTTTTTTGTATCCGAACGCCGCAAACGGCTCAAACCAGGTGAAGCCCTATTATTGATGGCGCAGTTGCGTGGCTTCCCCTTAGAGGATTTTGGCTCAGGGGGCGACGGGGCCGTACTCGGCTTTTGCGAGCGACATGGTTTAAGCGGCTATGATGCCTCCTATCTTGCCCTGTCTCTCGCAGAAAAAGTCCCGTTGGCAACCGGTGATCGAAAGCTTGCTGCCGCCGCCCGTTCGGAAGGAGTCATCATTCTCGGACCGTTAGAGAATGAACACTAATCTTTCCAGGCCGGACGACGGGTTCCATCTGCGCGCTGATGCGCTCGACACGATTGCAGCTGTTCTGCCGATAAACCGCCGTGACATGCTGGCCAAGATTTTGACCGATCAGGATGTCGAGACGCTCCGTCATCTGGTCAATGAAGGCATGGGCGAAAACACGCTGCGCGCGCTGACCTCGGATCTCGCCTATCTCGAAGCCTGGTCGATGGCTGCAACCGGCACCCCCCTCCCCTTTCCCGCGCCTGAAGCTCTACTACTGAAATTCGTCGCCCATCATCTCTGGCGGCCTAAACAACGCGAGATCGAAGCCGATCACGGCATGCCGGCCGGCGTGGAAGAAGAATTGCGCCGAGGCGGCTTTCTGCGTGTGTCCGGACCACATGCACCGGCAACCGTCCGCCGTCGTCTTGCCAACTGGTCAACACTGACCCGCTGGCGCGGGCTGCATGGGTCGTTTTCGTCACCGGCCGTCAAATCGGCCATTCGGCTTGCGGTCCGCGCCATCAACCGGCCGCGCAGCCGCAAGAGTGCCAGTGCAATCACCGGCGATATTTTAGCAAAACTCCTGGCGACCTGTTCAGGCGAGGATCTCACCGCCTTGCGTGACCGGGCAATCCTGATGGTAGCCTTTGCCTCGGGCGGGCGCCGGCGCAGCGAAATTGCCGGACTGCGAACGGAACAGCTTGTCAAACAGGCGCCTGTCACCGATGAGAACGGCCCTCCCCTCCCTTCGCTCGGCATCCATCTCGGCCGCACCAAAACCAGTGGTACTGATCAGGACGAAATCGTCTATCTGACCGGCCGTCCCGTCGAAGCCCTTACTCACTGGCTGGAAGCAGCCAGGATCGACAAGGGCAGTGTGTTTCGCAAGGTCGACCGCTGGGGCAATGTTTCCGCGCGGGCACTGGAACCCAGCGCCATCAACCGGATCGTCAAGCAGCGCGCACAAATGGCAGGTCTTGATGCAAGTGAATTCTCCGCCCACGGTCTGCGTTCCGGCTATCTCACCGAAGCGGCCAATCGCGGTATCCCGCTGCCCGAAGCCATGGAACAATCCCGCCATCGCTCTGTCCAGCAGGCTTCTGACTATTACAACAATGCCAAACGGCGCAGTGGACGGTCGTCGAGGTTGCTTTGAAAGTCCAGCCCAGATGTCTGAAATCGGGGTTGAGAGGCGATCATCCGCACGTGGGCCCGACCACGTGATAGCTGTCAATGAACAATTTAGAGCCATCGTCATTGGTTTTTGAACGAATAGTTCGGGCCTTGCTTAGGCAGGTGAGACCGATCCAGGCAGACGCTCAGTCCTTGGATTTGCCGTCTGAGTGCATGGATGCCGCGTTCTCAGATGGTGCCCCTGAAAAACCGGTGCATCGACCATGCGCACAAACCTCATTCAAAAATCCGTTTAAAGGGGCCCTTCTTAGATATCGGCTACATCGCGCAGCCGTACGCCAGAGAAGTTGGCCGCACTCAATGCATCAAACATGGCGCGGTCGCAGATGGGAGGCGCTCCCATTAGATCCTGGCGGAAGATATGGGCATCTCCCACAACATCCGGTTTGAACACCAAGCTGGCTCCGCCGACGAGGCTATAAAGTTTCTCGTCCTCGCCGGTCTGATAATTGTGGTCGAGCTTGATCCTCACGCGAGAGGAGGCTTCATCCAGGGCATCGAGTCTACGCAGCACATTGCCTAGATAGTACTGAGGACCGAGGCTGCCGTCAGCAAGGCTGAAGTCGCATGCCATAAATGCAAACGCCTCGGCGTCCATCTGCTCAAACAGTTGCTTCAAAGGTTCCGACACAATCCATATGCCAGAGAGTTCTTCCAGATCGCGCGGCATTCCGCCCTTCTCCGGTACATGAACCAGGTGGGGACGCTCCGGATACTGATCTGGCATTCCGTTAGGACGCGAGACGACATTCATCCCCGGATGGACCAGCTTCTCTTCGTTGGCGATTTCTATGCCGGGGACCCTGCCGTTACTCAAGAAGCTGGCATCGACTAGGAAAAATTCGCCCTTATGAGATGCGGCTTCGACTGAAATTTCAATGGCGGTCGGTTCGTTCACGGTGGCTTCCATCATGGATTCGGGGGGACAGACCGGGAAAGCAGTTGAGCCGATGCTAGCCAGGCTTTAGCGTAGCCACAAGTTCTGTCGAAACGGTGCTCACGATAATTGATTCACGTGAGTCTCGGGGGGAGTTCGGAACAATGGTCGACAAGATGCTGGCTACGCTTTCCAATAGAGACGTTGACCCATGCCATCGTTCTCAATGACTGCGGCCACTCACTTTCCGATGAAGCCGATATTGTGGAGCATATCACCAGGATGGTTGCAGGATATCTTGGTACAGCACCACTGCCTATCCGCACTATTCTGCAAGAAGCAGCATAATCTCAAAGTTTGGAGGCCGGCGCTTTGGCAGTCTCACACAAGCCGCTCGCAACGGCATTCCCTGTCCGAGTTTATGCAGCAGTCGCAGCATAAATCCGTCAATCACGCAGCGCGCTACTACAATTATGCTGAACGCAAATCAGGAAAAGCGGCAAGGCTGATCGTATGAGTTGATCTGTAGTCGATGCAGTTCAGCAATCCCGTTTTCCTTTCGCCGGAATTTGGGGATGCGTCTCAGTTTCTGCTGACCGCCCACATTTGCCAATTGTCGAGCTTAGACTTAAACAGCTTAAACAATAGCTGGAGTGCAACTTGAAAATTATTGCCGTTGATTTTGAAACCGCAAATGAACAGCGGGGAAGCGCCTGCTCAGTGGGCTTGGCATGGATTGAAAACGGCCGCGTTATGCGTGTCGTCGAACGATTGATCCGCCCCAAAGAGATGCGCTTTTCTTCTTTCAACATCGCCATTCATGGCATTAGACCGGAACATGTCGAAGATGCGGCTGAATTTCCTGAAGTTATGGATGAGTTTGCCGATGATTTCTGCGGCGCAACAATGATTGCGCATAACGCTTCTTTTGATTTCAGTGTCTGGCGTGCGTGTCTTGATCAATACCGAAAGAGCTATCCCGCGCTTCAATATCTTTGCTCGGTCAAAATGGCACAAAAGGTCTGGCCCAATCTGTCGTCACATAAATTAAATGTACTGGCCAGTTATCTGGGATTGAGCTTCAAACATCACAATGCTGCCGAAGATGCCGCCATTTGTGCAGAGGCTTCAATTGCCATGGCCAAGGCGCTGCGTGTTACAACGTTGCTCGACGTTCCTGCTCACATCGGTATGAAACCTGGCCGATTATTTGCTGGAGGCTATGAGGCATGCACATGCCGAAAACGGTAAAATCGCTTACGAAACTACTGACTAATTACGTCACAAATACCCATTTTCGGTCGTTTCGAGCACTCCTGCAATGAAAACAAGAGGACTAATCAGGCAGATAATTTCAGGTGATGTGGCATGATAAAGCCGCGTGAATTTCTGGACACCAGGCTATATCCCTAGACCGGTGAGATGCAATGGTAATCGGGCTATCTGCCGTGCCTATTCTCACCGCTAATTACAATGGGTACGACTGGAGCGTCGCCGACGCGAAACGAAGCTAACAGGAAGCGTTGCGCTTGACGTGGCGATTTGAACCACCCCATGATTTTCTCTCCTTCCTGGTTTGGCGAGGTCAGTTTTCAATTCTGTTATTCAGGCCCTTGTGGGCCCGATAGTTAGCAACTGGCGCCAAGTTTTGTATCGGCTTGGTGTAGCTACGCAACTTGTCCGTCACGACGACACGCGGCTCACCAAATTGCGTGGCTAGCCTGGAGACAAAACGCCTGGCAGCCTTGATCTGCCCGTCGAGCTTGTTAATGCGACGGTTCAGGGTGACGATCATAGTATCGATATCGCGCAGTAATTCAGGCTGATTTGCACTATGATGGCGCAGTTTTTCCGCCTTGCGCGTATCGACTAACTGTTTGCGACGGCGCAGGAAATCCGCCAAGTGCACGTGCGAATTCCCGCGCCTGTCTTGGATCGACGCGAGAGTAAGAGATATGCTGCGCCGCCAGGATTTCCATCAGGATGCCATCGCATCCGCTTGTCGCTTCGAAGAAGGCGAGCAAGTGACTAGCATGAGGGAAGTCACCTGTTTTGATGACGCTTTCGCAGACACTACGATTGCAGTTAGTCTCAAGCCTGTCCGAGGCGTTTGCGCAATTCTTCATTTTCTGCGCGCAATTTTGCAGCCAGTTCCTGACGCAGCCTCAGATTTTCGGCTTCAAGGGCGACAAGCGATTTCAGGTCGTCGTTTGCCGCTGTCTTTGCTGCTGCCGGTGCTGCTTTTCCGGCGGCGTTCTTCCAGTTGTAATAGGTCTGTTCGCTGACTTCCAACTGTTGTAGTGCAGTTTTCAACGTGGTTTTGCCATTTTTGGTGGCCTTTTCAACTGACGCAAGAATGGAAGCGCGTTGTGCGGGCGTATATTTCTTGATCGTCCGCGCTACAGGCTCTGCTATAACGGATGCTGCCTTGGATGCTTTAGAAGCAGGTGTTGCAGCTGGCTTTGCAGGTTTAGGCTCACCTTTTTTGCGTGGTGCGCGAGTTTTCTTTGTGTCACCCACAGGCTCGGCGGCTTTCACGTCAACTGGTGTTTCGTTTACTGTCGCAATGGTCTCGTCTGGCATGGTAGATTGCTCCGGATTGTTGTTTGGAAATTCATTTAGGCGTCAAACATATAGGTCAATAGCTCATGTAACAATACGGCGGTGTACTTCATGTGTTCAGGAGGAGACAGGCTTGTATTCAGAGCATACTGATTGGGTCCAACGCTCTATCGAATGTTGAAAACCTGACGTATAATATGTAGCTACTGATAAAAGCTCTTTAGCGCTCACAGAGCGTCTTCACATTTTGCCGGGAAAGCTATTCACGGATGAAAAATCCAAACCGTAATGTTGTCGTTGAATATAAAAACAGGCGTGCCCGCAAGGGCTCGTCATCTTTGTGGGGAAATCTGGATTTGAAGTCGATTGCCCGGCAAGTGAAAGCGGATGCGCCGCAATCTCCGTTGGATGTTCAGCTTCAATCTGATCTAACCAGGCCGGTCGAGCGCAGCACTGATATCAAATCCACAAAAGCTGTATCGTTGACGGAACCGGTCATTGAGAAAGTTGATGACGCTCCAGCCGGGCCAGCACTTTCCGACATTGATACGCCAGAACCTGAAGAAGCGCCTACCACAAGGGAAGAACCGCAAACAGCTGGCATAACAGAAGCGACTGTTGTCGGGGAGAAAAAGCCATTTGTTCGACGTCGTTTGAAAAAATTGGTTTTGCAGAAACAAGAAGCGACAAATTGGATCGTTGCCGCGTCCGATATTCAGGCTGAATTGTTAGCTCTGGAAATTGAGAATGCCGATCTGAAACGCGAACTGGTCGCCAGGTTGCGGGCGGAGAATGGGCAGTTGGTCAAAATGCTCCGACAATTGGAGCATCGGGAGATCAATGGTCGCTAAGAATACCCTGCCAGCCTCGATGACCGATCGTATTCATGCGTTCTGGTGACATGCGCAAGGGTAATCGTTGCCAAAACTATTGTGTTGTGTGGATTAAGCTGACAGCATCTCGTCACACCGTTGCGGTGCTGACAATAGGAGGCCGATCACGATGAAGTCACTGGGGGAGCGTCTCGTTGCCGGGTTGAAGAACTGGCGGTCGCGGAAAAAATCGGCCCTACCGGACGAAATGCCAGATGCTGGTCCTGCGGCCAGCGAAAGCCCCGAGCAGCTTGATCATATATTGCCCACGAGACTGTCGACCAAAGTTACGACAAAAGATCCCGATGAAGGGAATGATAAGACAACAGGGCGGGTTGAGCTGGCAGATTCCCCCGAGATGTTATCGCCCGTTGAAGAACCGCAGGCCCCTCAGGAAGCGCCAGTTGTTGTGGAGCCCGAGAGGAAGGAGGGAACAGATGAAATCCTCGCCTCGCCTCCGGCTCTCAAATCACCGCAAAAACAACCCCGCGCGAGAAAGCCGGGCCCAAAGACTGAAGACGGGCCGGTGACAGACGAAGAACTGGAAGAGCTGGAAGCGGAAAATGCCCGGCTCAGGCTTCTGCTAAATGAGCGTCAGAAAGCGAAGCAGGATGGTTCTTAGACTGACCTGCCGGTAAAGATAAAATGGTTGTGTTGCAAAGATTTTACTGTTTCTACGTTATTTGTCGGTCATTACAGATAATGGCGTGAGGTGCAGAGGAATGGCAATAGATTCCAAAGGAATGCATTTTCCCAAAGTGCCATCCTTTATGCTGTTGCTGTAGTCTTTTACGTTCGTTATACGGGCTCTTATCGCGACATTCAGGAAATTACGGCTGAACGAAACGTTGATGTAGACCATACCACTTTGAACCGGTGGGTTGTTCGATACTCTCCTCAGATTGCAGATCAGGCACCGAAACATAAGCGGCCAACGCTTGACTCCTGGCGGGTCGACGAGGCTTATTTAAAGGTCCAGGGGAAATGGACCTATCTGTATTGGGCTGTGGATCGTGACAGGCAAACCCTGGAATTTATGCTCTCCGAACGCCGAAATCTCGCGGCCGCGAGGCGTTTCTTTAAGAAAGCTATCGCGAGCAACGGTTTCCCGGACAAAATCGTCATTGATAAAAGTGGAGCCTACCTGGCGGGCGCACAGGCTATCAATAACATCTTGAAAATCACCGGTACGGGCAAAGTGGTTGAAATCCTGCAAGTCAAAAATCTGAGCAATATCCCTGAGAAGGACCATCAGCTCATCAAGCGGATCACCAGGCACATGTTGGGCTTCAAAGCATTTCATTCAGCTTCAGCTACCATTGCGGGTATTGAAGTGGCGCATATGATCCACAAAAACCAATTCGCGAATGACAACCGTTCGTCATTCAAGATCTTTGCAGAGCTCGCAGCATAATTGCGTCCAGAGATAAGACCGGTTTTTACCTGCTGAAATATTTGCGACAAAGCCTCGTAAAGATGGGGCCAAGCCCGCTCCGTAAAGAGCTAAAATTGATGAACTTTAAGAAGCACGGGCTTGGGGCTGTTGATGCTAACTGCGTCCAGCGACCTCTCTGTCGATTTCGCGCAGAATAGTGACAAGGCTTTTCACATCGCGCGGGCCGTCATAGCGAACGCCATTAATGAACAAAGTCGGCGTACCGTTCACACCACTATGGATGCCGCCAGAAAAATCGATCCTGATTTTCTGGTCGAAACTGCCGTCAAAGGCCTTTTCAATGACTTTGTCATCGATACCGAGCGCCTTGCCATACCGCAGTAAATCTTCATCTCTCAGTGCATTCTGGTTTTCATAGAGCATATCATGCGCCTGCCAGAATTTACCGACGCTCGCGGCCATTTCCGCAAATTCGGCAGCACGGAAGGCATGAGGATGCATTTCGGTGAGCGGAAAATTGCGGAAGGCAAAATTCAGCTCCCGGCCCAACGCCTGCTGAACCGTTTTGAGCACCGGATAGGCTTCTCCACAATAGGGGCATTCGTAATCGCCATATTCGACAAGGCTGAGAGGAGCGGAATCCGGACCTGTTCTGTGATCGGAAACACCCAACGGAATTGTAAGACGAGGCATGATGCAGTTTCCTTTCGATTTCAGGATTTAAGGTTGCTGAGCGCTGTGAGAATGCCGTCAGCGCCGGGATTGATACCGAGCGGAGAAATATAGCTCCAGCGGATCACACCTGCGCCGTCGATCACGAAAAGCGCACGATCGGCGATGCCTTCTTTTTCGCGATAAACGCCATAGTGTTTTGCGACTTCTCCCTTGGGTTCAAAGTCAGCGAGCAGGGTGAAATGAAGATGCCGGTCGGCTGCAAAAGCCGCGTGGCACCACACGCCATCTACCGAGATACCCAGAAGCTGAGCACCGTCATGATGAAATTCAGGCAGGATTTCATTATAGAGGCCCATCTGATCACCGCAGACCGGGCTCCAGTCGGCAGGATAAAACGCCAGAATGACCGGAGATCCACGCAAATCGCTGAGCGAAACCATCTGATCGGGCGTGGCAGGCAGGCTAAAGTCGGGGGCTGGTGTGCCCGCAGGTAAAATCTTCGCGGGATAGGCGTCGGACATGATGTTTCTCCGGACTGTTAAAACGGATGCATGTCACGGAGATTAGGCCTCGTCGAAAGACGACATAACCAGCGGAAGGTCTGCTACCGCTATACATTAGTGCAGGTTAATCGGCACTGCTTTCGCGGCGACGGCGCTTCCATGGCCATTCGCCATCGATTTCCGCTTCCAGAGAAAAGCTGAGGAAGGTTCTGATCAGAACGATAAGGCCCAGCAAGCCAACGCTTTCCCATGTGAGCGGTGAAATGATAGTGGCAATAATGTCGGCACCGATCAGGATTTCAAGGCCAAGCAGAATGCCGCGACCGAGATTTGCCCGGTAACGCGTATAGGCGTTCTCGCCCGACACAACGAACACATCCTTGAGATAGATAAGCGTTGCAACGGCCACGCCGATAATGATGACGGCGACACCGAAAAACTCGAGCGCGGATGCCATTGGCTCCAGTATCGGCGCAATCAGACTTACAAATTCGCCGCGTTCCACACCCGCATTCATCCCATCCGTCCCCTGCCCGTTGACCAGCAATCAAAACCTGTCGCGAAAAACTTAAAAAGATGCGGCAAGTCTCCCTGCCACATCTTTAATCATTTCAACATTCAAGCCTGAATGAAAGCCAGAAGATCAGCGTTCAGAACATCGGCATTGACTGTCAGCATACCGTGCGAGAAGCCCGGATAGGTCTTGAGTGTGCCGTTCTTGAGAAGCTTGATCGCTTTGAGTGCCGCATCAGCAATTGGCACGATCTGGTCGTCTTCGCCATGCAGGACCAGTGTTGGCACGCTGATCGCCTTGAGGTCTTCGGTCTGGTCGGTTTCAGAGAAAGCCTTGATGCCTTCATAATGTGCCTTTGCGCCGCCCATCATGCCCTGACGCCACCAATTCTGGATTACGCCTTCCTGCACATTCACACCGTCACGGTTGAAACCATAGAACGGGCCAGCAGGAACATCGCGGAAGAACTGGGCGCGGTTTGCTGCCAGCGCCGAACGGAAGCCGTCAAACACTTCCATAGGCAGGCCTTCCGGGTTGGATGCAGTCTTCAGCATCAGCGGAGGAACTGCGGAAACCAGAACTGCCTTGGCAACGCGACCTGCCGGTTCACCATGCTTGGCGACATAGCGGGCGACTTCGCCACCGCCGGTCGAATGGCCAATATGCACGACATTCTTGAGATCAAGTGCTTCGACAACCGCAAAGGCGTCAGAAGCGTAATGGTCCATATCATGACCTTCGGAAACCTGAGCCGAACGGCCGTGACCACGGCGGTCATGGGCGATAACGCGATAGCCTTTCGAAAGGAAGAACAACATCTGGGCGTCCCAGTCGTCCGAGCTCAGTGGCCAGCCATGATGGAACATGATTGGCTGTGCATCCTTCGAGCCCAAATCCTTGTAAAAGATTTCGGTGCCGTCTTTTGTGGTGATAAAGCCCATGGTGTTTTCTCCTTCGGATGAGATGTTGGTGGTGTTGGTCTGAGTTGTTTCTGCGAGAGCAAAACCGGCTGGCAGTGAAATCGTTGCAGCAAGTGCTGCGCCTGTAAGCAGAATGTCGCGACGGTTGATGACTGTGGAAGTGCTTTTCATTCTAAGTTTGCGGACGCTGGAAGTTGTTGTCTTCACACGTTCCGTCGCCGCCTTTCTGCCTGGTTATGTTGTTCGATGGTTGGATATTGCGCCAATGCACCGGCACAAACAATTGCAATAATAATTGCGATACTGTTTCCTAAAATGTAATTATATGCGCGTGATTGTCCGTATTCCGTGCGCGCATGCTGCAAAGACGAAAGCGTTCAGATTGTTATCTATGTTCCAGGATTTGATAAGCAGCACCGTCATGCGGCTGCAGACAATTCAGGCGCTGGTTATGGCGCCTGAACTGGTTTTCATTTTCAATCAGACAGCCCAGCAGGCGCAGCCAAGTGCTCCAAAGAAGCCCTTGAGATCGCCGATTGGTAGCTGAGAACCCCATGCTGCCGCATGATCATGCCCATGAACACCGCAGTTGCTCGAGCAGCCGCATGTGGATATTGCAGTGCGACGAAGGCTGTTTTTGCCCGCACCTTCCGGCTCGCCCCATGCCGCATAGCCCCCAAATTTACGCACCGGCGACCAGTCAGGCATTGCAGGCGGAATTGGGTTTTCATCCAGATCCTTGAAGGCGTTTGCACCATAGACAACCTTGCCGCCAACCATGGTCAGATCCGACGTCAGGAATGAAATCTCGTCTTCGCTGCAATTGAAGAAGTCTTTGTCCGGCACCACCAGATCAGCAAACTGGCCTTTCTCAATGCGGCCCTTCTTGCCTTCTTCATTGGAAAACCATGTGACCTTTTCCGTCCACATCCTCAGCGCCGTTTCACGATCGAGACAATTGCGGCGCGGATAAAGCTGCATACCGCCAACCGTCTTGCCGGTGATCATCCATGAAAGCGAAACCCACGGATTATAGGACGCAACGCGCGTCGCATCCGTACCTGCCGAGACATGCACGCCTTTCGAGAGCATCTTGCCAATCGGTGGCGTTACTTCTGCAGCTGCATGACCATATTGCTCGACGAAGTATTCGCCCTGATAGGCCATGCGGTGCTGCACGGCGATACCACCGCCAAGTGCTGCAATACGATCAATCGAGCGGTCCGAGATGGTCTCGGCATGGTCAAAAAACCAGTTCAGACCTTCAAGTGGAATGTCCTTATTGACCTTCTCAAACACATCAAGCGAACGGCTGATGGTTTCGTCATAAGTTGCGTGCATCCGCCATGGCCAGCGATTTTCAGCCAGAATTCTGACGACATCTTCCAGCTCGCCTTCCATTTCCGGCCCCATATCCGGGCGCGGCTGACGAAAATCCTCAAAATCGGCGGCAGAAAACACAAGCATTTCACCTGCGCCATTGTGACGGAAATAGTCGTTGCCTTGCTTGTATTTCACCGAAGCCGTCCAGTTGAGGAAGTCTTCCTTCTCTTCCTTCGGCTTCTGCGTGAAGAGATTATAGGCCAGACGCACAGTCATCTGACCTTCGTCCGACAATTGCTGAATAACTTCATAGTCATCCGGATAATTCTGAAACCCGCCACCCGCATCAATCACGCCGGTCACGCCAAGACGGTTCAATTCGCGCATGAAATGGCGGGTCGAATTGACCTGATATTCCAACGGCAGCTTTGGACCTTTGGCGAGCGTCGAATAGAGGATGCCTGCATTGGGCTTCGCAAGCAACAGGCCGGTTGGGTTGCCATTGGCATCGCGCAGGATTTCGCCACCCGGAGGGTTTGGCGTGTTCTTGTCATAGCCAACAGCACGGAGCGCTGCACCATTGAGAAGTGCGCGATCATAAAGATGGAGCAAAAAGACCGGCGTATCTGGCGCAATCGCATTGATTTCTTCAATGGTTGGAAGACGCTTTTCGGCAAATTGATGTTCGGTAAAGCCACCAACAACGCGTACCCATTGCGGCGCGGGCGTTACCGCTACCTGCCGCTTGAGCATGTCCATGGCATCGGCCAGCGAGCGCACCCCATCCCAGCGCAATTCCATATTGAAGTTGAGACCACCACGCACAACGTGGGTGTGGTTGTCGATAAGACCCGGCAATGCACGACGACCTTTCAGATCGATCTTGCGGGTCGTAGAACCTGCATGGCCAAGCACTTCTTCATCCGCACCGACCGCGGTAAAAATGCCGTCCTTGATTGCAACAGCCGAAGCTGCGGGATTTGTGCGGTCAAGTGTCGTGAATTTACCGTTATAAAGAATGATATCTGCGGTCATGAAATCGTACCTTCTGTGGCCTACGCTGAATTAATCGCAGGAATCGCTCAATGAAATTGTTTCGGGCAGGCAGGCTTGTCCGGAAAATCCAGAGCGTGTCGCACTTAATATTACCCGCTGCGCTTGCTCTATCTTCTTGTTTTAACGCATGTCGTTATCAGAAAACCGGTTCCCACTTTTCCGCGACATGCTTTACCCATTTTCTCACACGTTTGATAAGCAAATTACACATCACCGTTTTGCTTCGCACCCTTACGTTCTGCGAGTGAATGCCCGGATGGCATATGGCCGAATACATGGGGTTTGACCTGATGCAGCCATGAAATGACCGCAGGTTCTTTAGCTATAAGGGACTTTGCAAAAGGAATGATCTGCTCGCCAGCCAGAATGCCTAACAGTCCGATCAGCGCCACCATCGGTGGCGCCGGCGAACGAACATTGAGCAAGCTATAGATGACCCCAACCAGAATGCCGGCAAAGAGTGATAGAAGATAGATTTTCACAGGCGCACCTCCAGTTGGCTATATTTGATCAGTGGCCTTCGGAGGCGTTGAACATGGTCTTGGCGTAGATGATACCCAGACCATAAGAACCACCGAACTTCTTGGCGATTCCTGTTGTCAACTCGTAAGTCTGCGTACGCGCCCAGTCGCGCTGGAGTTCAAGCAGATATTGCAGCGATGTCATCGGCTGTGCGCCTGCCTGCACCATACGGTCCATGGCGCGATTATGCGCCTCATCGGAAACGTCACCGCAGGCATCGGAAATTACGCAGACTTCAAAGCCCTGATCAATTGCCGACAAAGCAGGACCGACAATGCAAACGCTCGTCCAAAGACCGCTGAGAACAATGCGCTTCTTGCCGATGCGGTTGATTTCATCGATGACGGATTCGTCTTCCCATGTATTCATGGAGGTACGGTCGAACAGCACCTGACCGGGGAAGGCATCGGTGATTTCGTTGAACATTGGGCCGGAGAAGCTCTTTTCCGCAACCGTTGTCAGAATGGTCGAAACGCCAAAGCCCTTGGCACCATTTGCGACCAGCGCCGCATTATTGCGCAGGTTTACAGCGTCGATATTCTTGGTTGCAAAGGACATCTGCGACTGAAAATCGATCATGATCAGCGTGTGATCAGACGGTGTCAGCAGTTTCGATCCCGGTGTAGCGGTTGCAGTCAGGGCCATATCTTTCCTCGGCATGAAGCGCATCCTCAAAAAGACGCGCGTTAAAGCTCTTGGTATTCACGCGCCCATTATGGCTTGCCGGGCTGCTACCCTTCTTGTCATCCAGTCGCAAAAATTGGATGTTTTTATCGCGTGCTTTGTACAAGACTGCTATGGTCCACTTAACCCACCAGAGGAAACCTCACATGTCGCGACACACTTCGGCGAGCAATCAGTATATGGAATATATACGCCCGAAGGAGGATACGACGGTTTATTCAAGCGTGCTCAACCAGGGGATGGTGACGGCTACGCGGATTACACGCAGCGCACCGAATTTCGGCTTTGTCGATCAGCATGTCACTGAAGATGCCTTCATGCTGTCGGTACAGCTCAAGGATTATCACGGTGATCTCTGGGTAGACGGCAAGAAGGTGGATTTCCCTGCAAGCCATAAAGGCAACTTCACGCTCTATGATTATAACCGCATCTGGCAGGCAGACCTGAAGTCGGCCTTCGATTGCGTGAATTTCTATCTTCCGCGCAGCGCACTTGTTACGCTGGAAGAAGACTTCGGTTCGCGCAAGGTAGAAAACTTCAATGTTCTGCCGGGTGCCGACATTGCCGACAATACTATTCGCGGCCTGACAGAAGCACTTTTGCCCGCATTGGAAAATCCCGCGCAGGCAAGCCGCCTGTTCGTCGATCATGTCGGGCTGGCGCTTGCCATGCACATGGCTGCGACTTACGGCACTGCCGAACTGCGCGCTCCGGCCCCGACTGGCGGGCTCGCGCCATGGCAGCTCAAGCGCGCAATGGCAATCATGGATTCAAAACTCGATGGCGACATCCCTATTGCCGTCATTGCCCAATTCTGCGGATTATCTCCGTCTTATTTTACCCGTGCGTTCAAAATCAGCACGGGCATGCCACCGCACAAATGGCTGCTCAAGCGCAAGGTAGAGAAAGCCACGAACCTGCTGCGCACCACGCGGATGAGCTTGAGTGAAATTGCTGTCGATTGCGGCTTTGTCGATCAAAGCCACTTTACCCGCGTTTTCTCAAGGGCCATTGGTGCAGCACCCGGCCAATGGCGTAAAAGCATCAATTCATAAGCTGAGACGTTACGCTTTGCGATAACGCCGGCGCCACATGCCAGGCGCTTCGCCGACGATCTCGGAAAAGACCCGCGTGAAGTGGCTTTGGTCTGCAAAGCCACAGGCCAAAGCAATTTCGGCAATCGATGGACCCGCAATCAGCATGTCGCTCGCCTGCGCGATCCGATATTCAATCAGCCAGCGATAAGGCGTCTTGCCAAAAGTTTCCTTGAAAGCCCGCATGAAATGACTGCGCGACAGGCCGCAGGCATCTGCCACATCTGAAATGGAAAAATCGGCATCGAGATGTGCCGCGAGAAACTCGGTCGCACGGCGTTCCTGCTTCAGAGAAAGCGTGCCCTTGCGCTCATGGGGAAAGTAAAGTCCGCCATACGTCTGTGTGAGATGAACCATAATGGCGAGTTCGATCTGTTCAAGAAACACCGTACTCGCCAGATCCGGTCGGGCCAGAAATGGCAGCAAGGCCCGCGCCAGACCGAGGACAACGTTGTCAGTCGCGCAATGAACATTCTGCAGCGTCCTGAATTCCGGACGTCCGGCTTCCTCTGCAAAAGCACGAATATCAGCGAACGGAATCCGGAACTCTATATCGTCGAAAGGAGAAAGCTGGTGCCTTTTCCACTCCTGGCTGAGTTCTGCAATTGCCAGCGAACCCTCGTTTCGCGCGCCTTCATAGACCAGACTTCCACCGCACCAGAGCTTCTGCAGTCGAAGGTCTGTAAGCTGGGTGGTGATACTGAAGGCTTCCTCATTGGACAAAACATCTTCGAGCGGCATCGCCTCGCCCGGAAAATGGCGGCGCATGACAGTCATCGCCGACATTTGCATCAGCGATTTGGTGATGCCGGGTGTTGTCTGCTCCGCGCAATCCATTGTGTCACTCTTACCTTTGCCGGAATGGCCTTCATCGAAACTGGACACCATCAGTGATAAACCGATTTTCGCCACAGGCCGGGCGATACGCCTGTGGTGTCGACAAACCTGCTTGCCAATGCGCTCTCGCTTGAAAAGCCACAGCGGCTTGCGACCTGCTTAATTGTCAGCGAACGATCTTTCAGCAGAAGCTTAGCGTGTTCGAGTCTGACTGCCATTAACCAGGCCTCCGGCCCAATGCCTGTGCTGTTGCGAAAACGAATGCTGAATTCACCAACTGGCACACCGATGGAAGCTGCGATCTCGGTCACAGAAATGTCTTCGCCATAGTTTTCCGACATGAACTTCTTAGCCCCTGTTTCCTGCCAGATTGAAAGGCCGGACTTTGCCGTGATCGCTGCAAGCTCCGGCTTGGCTCCCTCATGCAGAAGATGCGCGCAAAGTGCCGTCGCTATGTGCTGTAGCAATGCAGGATGAAATGTATTGGCATAATCAAACAGCGGCAGAAGGGCTGTTCCCAGATTGGCAATCACCTCATCGGCCTCGCCACGTCGACATCGCAGATCTCTGGATCCATCGGAAGCGGTCAGCGCGGATGTTTCGGCGAACAATGCGCGCGGCAGCACGAAGGCCAGAGCATGCAGATTGCTATGAAGAATAATTGAAGCGCCCTGCTTGATGTCGATCAGGCAGACTGTGTTCTGCGGGTAAAGCTTTGGCGCAAGAAAGCACTCGCCATTCTCAACGTCACCGTGAACGGTATCCGCGAGATAAAGCATCAGGAAATAGGCGTCGCTGGCCGGGATATCGATCTTCGGCGTTTCATCGTGACCAAGCTTTCTATGCAGCTTCGTGACCGTGAACTGCGCTGATTTCAAAGGAACGGTCGTCAGAGCCGGAGCATCCAGAACACCGAAACGTGAACCAATACAATCATTATTAAAATGCGATTTCAAAACTCCCCCAGCCGACACCGCCACTCACCTATATTTGTTTGGTTGTTGGAGTTCACACTCCAGCTCAACGCAGAATTGCCAACATTCCTACCTGAAAGCCCACTTCAAGTCCTGAACAAATAGCACGCAGGAACATGGTTTTATTGTAAATTTCTGACTTTTACAGGACTTAAGCGTCCCATCAAGACATATCTTGTTCTGTCATTTTTCCGCCCCACACTGTTCACATATACTTGAATAAACCGTGTTTTCTTGGACATTCCGTCCATTTAAAGGGCTTATTGTCTACTCTTTTAGATACAATTTGTGAACCAAACGGTGGCTAGGCGCTGTCGATGGAAAGGCCTATCTCTTGGTCATCGAAACGACGAACACATCGCCGCTTCACACAAACCAAGGAGATAGAAGATGAAAAAGTTTGTTCTTGCTACTGTTGCTGTTGTTCTGAGCGCCGGCGCAGCTTTTGCTGAAAACCCAAATGTTGGCACCCCTGCTGATCTTTATGCAAATGACCGCACTCCAGTTGCTGCCCAGCAGGTTGATAACACTGCGACCGCTTCGATTGGGCAGAAGACCTATCAGGATGGTTCTGCTCATCGCTTTGGAGACGCGTCGCCTTCGAGCTTCCAGAACTAAGACTAAATTATTGAACAATCCCGCCTGACGGATCAATCCGAAAGGCAATCCCAGTTATCTCCCCGGTGGATGGCATTGATGCCACTCCGGTGCCCCGGAAGCACTGATGCCATCCAAAGGGCGGTTAAAAAGGAATAGAAAAATGAAAAAGTTTGCTCTTGCTGCCGTAGCCGTTGCTCTTAGCGCCGGTGCTGCTTTTGCTGAAAACCCAAATGTTGGCACCCCTGCCGATCTTTATGCGAATGACCGCACACCCGTTGCAGCCCAGCAGGTTGATAACACTGCAACCGCTTCCATTGGCCAGTCTTCGTTCCAGGATGGTTCGGCTCATCGCTTCGGTGATGCATCGCCTTCGAGCTTCCAGAACTAATATCGGCACCAGCCGGTAAGACGACACAAAAAGGCGAAGCCCATGAGGCTCCGCCTTTTGTTGTTTTTATTGCCGCCTCAACGGACATTATATCATGCGCGTAACGATTGCCTTGATTTCGCGCTCGAAGAAGTCTGAGAAGGCTGCAATACGCGGCGGCAGTTTCTGGAATGGCGGATAATAAAGAGTAAGCCAGAGCTGCGGCGGCGACCATTCCGGCAGAATCTGCACGAGACGCCCGGTGCGCAGATGCTCAGCCACAATAAAGGCCGGCAGCATCGCAGCCCCTGCCCCACCAGCCGCCATATTGGCCAGCACTTCACCATTATTGGCGCTGATCATACGCCCCGCAGATACATTGACCGTCGAACTTCCATCTGACAAAACCCAGTTTTCCCGGCGGCTTTCCGAACTATAGCCCAGACATCCATCCGATGTCAGCTCGCTCGGATGCGTTACATCAACATATGGTGTACCGGGCGCTGCGACCAGAATGCGCTTGATCTCAATAATCTTGCGCCAGATGGTGAATTTATCCGATGGTGCGCCTGAAATGCGGATCGCCAGATCGAAATCCTGCTCGACAATATCGAGCATCTGGTCGGTCAGCGAAAGCTCGACCTCAATTTTTGGATAAAGCTCGCGGAACGCTGACAGTATCTGCGGCAACACCTGCTGACCAAGCGACATCGGCGCATTGATCCGCAAGCGCCCCTGATCTGCCTTATGCACATTCATCAGTTCCAGCCGCGCAGCTTCCAGTGCATTGACCGCCGGTTCAATACGCGCCGCAAAGACCGCGCCGTCGCTCGTCAGTGAAACTTGCCGCGTGGTGCGAACAAAAAGCTGTACGCCCAATTCCTCCTCAAGTGCAGCGATTGTGCGGGTGACGGAAGCCGGTGTCATATCCATCTCGCGCGAGACCTGCGCAAAGTTGCGCTTCTCGGCAGCCAGAAGAAAGGTTTTCAGTGCTTTAAGTTCGTTCATCCGATTATTGCATTCGTTGTAATATAATCGCAATATTTGCATCAATTGTTATCAACAATCAATCCCATTAGATTGGCTTCAACAAGATTATGGAGCGGTCATGCCGCAGAAAGGCAAACATCATGCTGAACCAGATCAGAGGCCTTCATCACGTCACGTCGATGGCGGCTGATGCACGCCAGAACAACAGCTTCTTTACCGATACACTCGGCCTGCGTCGCGTGAAGAAGACGGTGAACTTTGACGAACCAAGTGTTTATCACCTCTATTATGGTGATGAAGTCGGTACCCCCGGCTCGGTCATGACCTACTTCCCGTTCCCGAACATCGTGCGCGGTCGTCCGGGCGTTGGCGAAGTCGGCGAAACCGAATTCGCTGTGCCAAAGGATTCACTTGGCTTCTGGAAAGACCGTCTGGTCGCAAAAGGCGTAACCGGCCTTGAAGCTGACCGCGTGTTTGGCGCTGAACGTCTGCGTTTCCAGGGGCCGGATGGCGATGGCTTTGCACTCGTTGAGATTGACGACGACAAGCGTGCGCCATGGATCAGTGCGGGCGTTTCCGAAGATGTCGCTATCCGCGGCTTCAGCGGCGCACGCATGCGGCTTCACGACATTGACGCCAGTGCCGAACTGCTCAGGTTCATGGGTTATGAACGCGCTGAAACCCAAGGCAATATCAGCCGCTTCATCATTCCAAATGGCAATGGTGCCGATACGGTTGATCTCGAAGCCCTTCCTTCGGCACAGGCTGCACGTCAGGGCGCAGGTTCTGTCCACCACATCGCCTTTGCCGTACCGGACCGGGCTGCACAGCTTGAAGTGCGCAAGGCGCTGATGGACACAGGCTATCATGTCACACCGGTGATCGACCGTGATTACTTCTGGGCGATCTACTTCCGCACCCCGGGCGGCGTGCTGTTTGAAATTGCCACCAACGAACCCGGCTTTGACCGCGATGAAGACACGGCGCATCTGGGCGAAGCACTCAAGCTGCCAAGCCGCTATGAGGCCTATCGTGATCGCATCGAAGCCAATCTTGAGCCTTTGACTGATAAATAACTGGATGCCTCCGGCTTTGCCGGAGGCACCCTCCTTTGGAGGATTATCATGACAAAAAATGAATATCTCAGCTTCCGGCGCGAAGGTGTTGCCGGTTCGCCGGTCGTCATCGCGTTTCACGGCACAGGCGGCAATGAGCACCAGTTCACCGGCCTGATCGACCAGATACTGCCCGATGCAGGTATTGTCGCGCCACGCGGCGATGTATCGGAATTCGGTGCCAATCGCTTCTTCCGCCGTACAGGCGAAGGCGTCTATGACATGGATGACCTTCACCTGCGCACGGAGAAGATGCTGGGCTTTATCAGCGAGGTTCGTGAGCAGCATCCGGGTCGTGAAATCTATGCGCTCGGTTATTCGAACGGAGCCAACATTCTGGCATCCATGCTGTTTGGCGACCCAAACCTGTTCGACCGTGCAGCACTCATGCATCCGCTGATCCCATGGACACCGGAACCGCAGCCCGCACTCTCCGGCAAACGGGTTCTCATCACGGCTGGCGAAGTCGATCCGATCTCGCCAATCAAGCTCTCAAAGAGCCTGATTGAATGGTTCAAAGCACAGGGTGCAGACGTCAAATCCCTGATTGCACCCGGCGGGCATGAAATCAGTCCCGTCGAATTGGAGAGCCTTGAAAACTTTCTGCGCGCTGCCTGATAAAATTATCTCGCAGTGAGCGGACGAAACCGAACCACGCCCCGGTGAGCAAGCTCGCCGGGCTTTTTTCGTTTCCGCCCCAACACAGCGTTCTTTTCATTATTACATAATACGTAATATAGTCACAATTATTGTTGCAATTGTTATCAATTATCGATCCGGCTAATTTGGGTTCAACAAGATCGCAGGGCAAGAGGCAAGCGATCACCACCACAGACCAAACTCAAAACCAAACGGAGATAATCATGTCCAACAAGCTCGAAGTTCTCACCCCATCGAACAGCCAGATCATCTTCATCGATCATCAGCCACAGATGGCTTTCGGCGTGCAGTCAATCGACCGTCAGGTTTTGAAGAATAATACTGTCGGACTGGCAAAGGCCGCCAGGGTTTTCAACATTCCAACCGTCATCACCACGGTTGAAACCGACAGCTTCTCCGGCCAGACCTATCCGGAACTGCTTGATGTTTTCCCGGATTCACCGCTTCTCGAACGCACTTCGATGAACTCTTGGGACGATCTGAAAGTCCGCGAAGCTCTTGCAAAACGTGCTGCTGAAGGCCGCAAGAAGATCATCGTTTCGGGCCTCTGGACCGAAGTTTGTAACACCACTTTCGCTCTTTCAGCCCTCAACGACACGGATTACGAAATCTACATGGTCGCCGATGCATCGGGTGGAACCTCGCTGGAAGCCCATAATTATGCAATGGATCGCATGGTTCAGGCTGGCGTTATCCCTGTCACCTGGCAGCAGGTGCTGCTTGAATGGCAACGCGACTGGGCACACCGCGAAACCTATGATGCTGTTATGAACATCGTGCGAGAACATTCGGGTGCTTACGGCATGGGCGTCGATTACGCTTACACCATGGTGCATGGCGCAAAATCACGCAGCCAGCATAATGGCCCACGCCTCGCGCCAAAGCCAGCGCTTTAATTGAGATATGGCCCGGCACAAAAGCCGGGCCACTTCAGGCCGGTATTTCTGTACAATCATCAGAACGGCCGTGCGTGATATTTAAAGCCGAAGTGCTTTTTCCAAATCCATCCCCCATTCAAACCATCTGAATTCTGAAAAAGGAAACAAGATGACCGCCGCCACTCCCCCCAAACAGGATGCCACTTCCGGCTCCGCCGGCCCATTGAGCTTCCCCGTTTTCAGAGCGCTCTGGATCGCAACCATCATCTCCAATATCGGCACATGGATGAACGATGTTGGCTCCGCATGGCTGATGACTTCGCTCTCGCCAAGCCCTATGTTTGTGGCGCTCGTACAGGCCGCAACCACCATGCCGATGTTCCTGCTGGCACTTCCTGCCGGTGCCATGGCCGACATCGTTGACCGCCGCAAACTTCTTCTGGGTGCACAGGTTCTGGGCCTCGTCGGCGCTGCAACACTTGCACTGCTGACCCTAGCCGGTCTCACCACACCCTGGGTGCTTCTTGGTGTGACCTTCGTACTCGGTATATCGGCGGCCCTTAGCGCCCCTGTCTTTCAGGCTATCGTGCCGGAACTCGTCGACAAGCAGGCACTGCCTGATGCGGTTGCACTCAACAGCCTTGGCGTCAATATTTCCCGTGCTATCGGCCCGGCACTTGGCGGCGTGATTGTTGCACTGGCTGGCATTCCAGCCGTCTTCGCGCTGAATGCAGTCTCCGTTATCGCTGTTTTGATCGTTGTTTTCTTTTGGAAGCGTACACCGACCCAATCGGCTCTGCCTGCTGAACATTTCTTCGGCGCGCTGCGTGCAGGCTACCGCTATGCACGTCACTCGGCTGCGATGCGTCTTGTTCTGATCCGTTCGGCTGGTTTCTTCCTGTTCGGCAGTGCTCTTTGGGCGATGCTTCCGCTGGTTGGCCGTCGTGAACTCGGTCTTGATGCTGCTGGCTATGGCGCTCTTCTTGGCTGTATGGGTGCGGGTGCCGTACTTGGCGCGCTCATTCTGAAAAAACTCCGCAAAAACGTTGCTGCAAACACCATTTCCATCTGGGCAACGCTGCTATTCGCCTTTGCAACCCTCACACTGGCACTCGTACCCAATGCATGGATCGGTGGCGCCGTCATGTTCCTTGCTGGCCTTGCCTGGATCGGCATGCTGACCTCGCTCAATGTTGCAGCACAGATGGCTGCACCCGGCTGGGTCAAGGCACGTGCTCTCGCTGTTTACCTTCTGGTTTTTCAGGGTGCCATGACCGGCGGCAGCATCATCTGGGGTACGCTTGCATCGCGCTTCAATGTCACAACCGCCCTCGTCGTTGCAGCCATTGCTTTGGTCATCTCTCTGGTGCTGGCTCGTATCTGGCAACTGCCAAAAGACTCGACCACAGATCTCGCCCCTTCAAACCATTGGGCAGAACCTGTTGTTGCTGTTCGTCCTGAAGGTGATCGCGGTCCGGTTCTGATCGAAATCGAATATAAGATCGAACCAACGCGTATTACAGAATTCACCACGGCACTGCGCAAGTTCAGTGCAGTTCGTTACCGGGATGGCGCTATTCGCTGGGATGTGTGGGAAGACGTGGCTGTGCCCGGGCGTGTGGTTGAAGCCTTCATCGTTGAAAGCTGGATCGAACACCAGCGCCAGCATGCCCGCATCACCCATTCAGATCAGCTTGATCAAAAGACCCTGAACAAGTTCCATCTGGGGGATACTCCGCCGGTTGTGAGGCATCTGATCAAACCGAATAAAGATGCTTCTGAAAAGCGCCATTGACGAGTCGTTATGCCAGAACAAAACGTTCCGATCTCTTCCGCTTCATGCAAAAGCGCTTGAAACATCCAAGAACTTGAACAAGCGAGCAGGTAGTATTTCGCCATAAGATACAAAAAAGGCACAGGGGTATGACCAAAACCGATAACCTCTTTAATCTCCCTGTGCGCGACGGATTGGATATGCTGCCCGAACCTATCGACCTGCCAGTTGACTGGCTAAGCTGCAGTGAATTTCGACACCCTTTATCAAAGCCTGCCTCAAAGCGCGTCCCAGAATCCCCCTGCTCTCAAACCGACAACACGCGTTTACGAACGAAAGGACCATCATCATGACCGACAATGTAAAATCCCGTCGCTCTGCCTCTCTCAAGACACCAAGCGGTTTTTCGGAAGAAGCCGTGAAGGAGATTTCCGGTGGCATCACTGCCCTGCTCGCAGATGTGTTTGCGATTTATCTCAAGACCAAGAATTTCCATTGGCATATGTCTGGCGCGCATTTCCGCGATTATCATCTGCTGCTGGACGAACAGGGCGATCAGATTTTTGCGATCACCGACGATCTGGCAGAACGCGCCCGCAAGCTTGGTGGCAACACGCTGCGCTCTATCGGCGATATTTCGCGCCACCAGCGCATTCTCGATAATGATGCGGAGTTTGTGCATCCGCATGAAATGCTCGCCGAGCTGCGCGAGGACAACAAGGCGCTTGTTGAAAGTATGCGCGTGCTGCACGAGCTTTGCGACGAATATGGCGATGTGGCAACCGCAAGCCTGCTCGAAAACTGGATCGACGAAGGCGAACGCCGCGTTTGGTTCCTGTTTGAAACGCTGCGCGGTACCAATGGCTGATCGCAGGATCAGTCACACAAAAGAAAGGGGCCGTTGGCCCCTTTTTCGTTTGTGCACGAGGTGAAGCTCAAACCCGCGCACCCTATACCCAAGTATAGAGTAGCAAAAACTCAGGTGTATGGTTTTGCACTCATAGTACGGTTTCGCACAACGCCGCATCATCCCAAAATCCTCCCATATCCAACGCAGTTCAACGACTTTACGGGAGATCGATGATGTCACACTTTACAGCACCAGTTGACCAAAAGCAGCCACGCCTTCCCCTCGACAAGTTCGCAAGCGAGACATCGATCAAGGTCTCGGCCTTGTTGCTAAATGCCGTAAAGCTTCTCGAGGAAGATGAGACAATTGCGATTGATCTGGTCAACCAGGCTTCAAGCCTGCTCGGCACACGCATGGTCGACGGCAATGATGTGGCCGACCGGATCGTTGTTGGCGGGCTGGCATCATGGCAAGTCAAGCGCGTGCGCCGCTATATTGATGAGCACATTTCCTATACAATTTTGATTGATGACATGGCCCGTCTGGTGAAGCTCAGCACTAGCTATTTCTCGGCAGCCTTCAAGAACAGCTTTGGCGTTTCACCACATAACTACATCATTCAGCGTCGCGTAGAGTTTGCCAAGGACAAGATGCTCAATAGCAACACGCCTCTTTGCGAAATCGCGCTTGATTGCGGCCTTTCCGATCAGGCTCACTTGTCGCGTGTGTTCCGCCGTATCACCGGTACGACACCAAGCGCATGGCGCCGTTATCAGACCCGTCCGAATGTTAGGGCGAATATTGCTTCAAATCTCGCAGTCGCGGAAATCTACTGACGTTTCACGCGTGAAAGTTTTCAGCCGATGCCGCAATCGCCTCCCTCAATGCGGCAATGAAAACACGGACCTTCGGCAAGACCAGTCTGGTGGTCGGATAGACTGCCCAGATATTGAGTGTTTCAGGTCTTGCTTCACCGAAATCAAGCCTGACCAGACGCCCCGCTTTCACATCGTCACTGACATACCAGGTCGATAGAAGGGCAAGCCCACCGCTCGCAAGGCAGGTGGCATAACAGCCCTCCATCGTGTTGGCGGAAAAGCGGGCGTTAAGACGAATGTGCTTTTCGCCTTCGGGCGTCGAGAAAGTCCAGTGTGTTGCAGAGCCGAGCGGCAGGCAGTCATGCTCTGCAATCTGATCAGTCGCGTGCGGTATGCCGCGTCTGGCCAGATAGTCCGGGCTTGCGACGATGCAACGAGGATTGTCGCTGAGCTTCTGCGCAATCAGGCTGCTGTCGCGCAGCCGGGCAATGCGGATCGCGAGATCCGTGCCGGTCGCAACCAGATCGGGCAAGTGATCCGTGAGATCAAGCGCGATACGCAGTTCGGGATTCAGCTCAAGCAGTTGCGGCACAAGCGGCGTGACATAGCGAAGACCAAAGGCGACGGGAACCGAAACACGCAAAAGACCTGCCGCACCTCTGGCTTCTGCCCGCAACAGCGCTTTGGCTTCGGTTTCATTTTCGATCATCGCGCGCGCAAAAGGCATGAAGGTTTCACCTTCAGGCGTCAGCGAAAGCGAACGTGTCGTGCGATGTAGCAGCCGGACACCGAGCATTGTTTCAAGAGCAGCGAGACGGCGTGTGGCAACCATCGGCTGGAGACCAAGCCTCCGGGCCGCTTCAGCCAGGCTTCCGGCATTCACTGCCGCCAGAAATACAACAACGTCATCCGTATTCATTATATCGTTTTTCGTTATACCGGCAGATCTTTCAAGATCACTAAAACGAAAATAGATAAAAAGCTAGATAGTCAGACACCGATCGCGATAGGGCGGCCATGGCTTCAAGGTGCCTTTGATAGCCGTCCTATCCAAGTTTTTCACGCGTCGTTCCGCCGGAAAGCGCCTTCCACTTTCTTCGGGACCAGCCACAAGAGGGCAGAAAAATGGACCATAACAACCAATCTTCAACGCAAGCCGCGCAAGCCGGCGCCGGTATCGGCACAGGAGCTCTGTTTGCAATGGCAGTAGCCAGCGGCGTGGCGGTTGCAAATATCTATTACAATCAGCCGATGCTCGGGATCATCGAAGCAGATTTTCCAAATGATCCGATGACGGGCTTCATCCCGACAGCAACGCAGCTTGGCTATGCCGCTGGTTTGTTCTTCCTGCTTCCGCTGGGGGATATCGTTCACCGGCGCAAGCTGATCATCGGCCAGTTCATCATTCTGGCAGTCGCGCTTGCTATTGCCGCTATCGCACCATCGGCGCTGGCTCTGGTGATTGCATCGCTCATCGTGGGTGCAAGCTCGACAGTCGCACAGCAGATCGTGCCTTTTGCGGCCTCGCTTGCCGTGCCTGAAAAGCGCGGTGCAACCATCGGCACGGTAATGGCAGGCGTCCTTTCGGGCATTCTGTTCAGCCGTACGCTTTCCGGCTTTGTCGGTGAGCATGCTGGCTGGCGCGAAATGTTCTGGATCGGTGTGCCGCTGGCGCTCTTTGCCGGTTTGCTGATGTTTTTCGCGCTGCCGAACCATCGTTCAACATCGCATATGCGTTATCACACAGCGATCCGTTCGCTGGCTAAAATTTGGAAAACGCACAGCGCGCTACGCATTGCAGCACTGACGCAGGCAGCCCTTTTTGCAGCCTTCACGGCTTTCTGGACCATTCTCGCGCTTTACCTGCAAACGCCTGAATTTGGCTTGGGCGCAGATGTTGCCGGTCTCTTCGGTATTGTGGGTGCAGTTGGTGTTTTTGCAGCACCATTTGCAGGCCGGATTGCCGACCGCAAAGGTCCGCACTTTGTCGTGCTTATGGGAGCGATCCTCACGCTGATTTCGTGGGTGATTTTCGGTCTCTGGTCGTCGCTTATCGCGCTGGTCATCGGTGTGATCGTGCTCGATTTCGGTATCCAGAGCGCTCTCGTTTCCAATCAGCACATTATCTATGCACTTGATCCGGAAGCAAGGAGCCGCCTCAATACCATCTTCATGACGGCTATGTTCCTCGGTGGTGCGGCGGGCGCTGCACTCTCAACGCTTGCATGGAAGCATGGCGGCTGGCTTGATGTGAGCCTGCTGGGCGGTTTGCTCGCCATCATAGCGCTGGCTATTCAGTTCGTCGCTTTTCGTGTTCGCAGCTCGATTGCTGCCCAACATTGAGAGGAGTGTGTCATGCGCAAACTCAAAATAAGGATTGTGGGAGGTTCGCTTGCCGGATTGTTTGCAGGCATCCTGCTCAAGCGCGACGGCCACGACGTAAGAATCTATGAGCGCTCTTCATCTGGACTGGCCGGACGTGGAGCGGGACTGGTGGCGCAGGCTGAAGTGTTTCATATTCTGCGTGTGCTGGGATTTGAACGGTTGGCACGTATCGGAGTCATCGCCGAAGAGCGTATCTACTTCAACCGCGACGGCAGCATTGCTGATCGCATGAATATGCCACAAACTCAGATTTCCTGGGATGTGCTTTATTCGACGGTGGCCTCTCAGTTTTCCACTGACGATTATATTCTCGGCCACCGCGTTCACAAGGTCACTGCAAGCAAAAGCGGTGCAGTCATAACCTTTGAAAATGGCGAAGCTGAACATGCTGATCTTGTGATTGGGGCGGACGGGCTTGGTTCGGTTGTGCGGTCAGCATTGAACGAACGGGCAGAGAACCAGTATGCGGGCTACACAGCTTGGCGTGGACTTATCGCTGAAAACGTCCTTCCGAAAGAGGCGTCCGTACTTATTGATCGTTTTGCTTTCTACACTACGCGCGGCATACATGTGCTTGGCTATCTTGTTCCGGGATCGCACGGCGAAGTTCAGCCGGGCAAACGCCGCTATAACTGGGTCTGGTTCCGACCCGTGGATACGACCAGCCTTCAGGCGGAATTGACTGGTCAGGACAATCGAAGCTTTGAATTTTCGCTCCCACGCGGAGAAATGTCTGTTGAGCGTCGAAGCAGACTCCATCAGGATGCTCTCGCGATGCTGCCGCCGCCTTTCGCATATGCAGTCAGTGCTGAACCTTTGCCTTCCATTCAGGGAATATTCGATTACGAAGCTCAGCATATAGCGGGCGAATGCGTTGCACTGATCGGTGATGCGGCCTTTGTCGCGAGGCCACATACAGCCATGGGTGTTGCGAAGGCGGCAGGTGATGCGCTTTCCCTGCGTGAATGCCTGCATACCGAACTCAAACTGTCGTCAGCGCTTGCTCGCTACGAAGCGGAACGTTTGCCAGTAGGCAAAACGGTCGTCGCTTATGGTCGCAGACTGGGTGCAACGGCGCTTTAGATTGTATTTTATACGAATATTGCTCTCATCAAGAACCGGCCAAACGTGCGCAAAAACTCTCAAATGCAGGCATTAGCAAGGTTCTGCGAATGAGGATAATGCGTTTGAAACATATAATTCGCGGCCTTTGGCCTGGAGTGAGAGCTACGTGTTCAACCAGGCATGGTGACGGATTGCTACACCTTCATTTTCAGGGGAATGGACCAGCACTTTTGTTCCGATTTTCGCCAGGACAGGGGAGGTACACCCTTTAAAGTCCCAAACGTGCGCGTAAAATGCGCCTGATCTGAGAAACCGCAATGCGCGGCGATCTCTCCGATGGGCAGAGATGAATTTTTAAGCAGGTCCGTGGCAATTTCAATTCTGTGATCCATCAACCATTTATAAGGTGATTGCCCGGTTGAAACTTTGAATGCCCGGGAAAAATAGGAAAGCGAAAGGCCACATTCTCCTGCAATTTCTGACAGTGAAACTTCACCCGTAATATTCGCGGCCAATAAATCTTTTGCACGTTTAAGCTGTCGATGAGTCAAGCCGCCGCGTTTGAACGCTGCCGACTGCTGCGCGTTCCCATAGGTCGACAACAGATGAACGATCAGACCTGCACCAACATAGTCCAGCATGAGCTGACTGGCCTGATGGCGTCCATCGAAGAATGGAAGCATCGAGCTTACGATACCGGTGACGACGGGATCATTCGTGTTTACACCAGGGGCGATATTGAAATCACGGAACTTCTGGGGTCCGATCTCTTCCTCAAGTGTGATTAAAGCGCGCCGTGATATATGAAAATTGACGCAATCAAAGCTGGATTGTAAGTCCGCAGACCACACCCGCGAGTAGTCATAGACGGTAAAACTTCCGGCGGCGCCTCCCCGAAAATCTAAATCTGAACCATCTACCCATAAGGCCCCTTTGTAATCACGAAGCTGCATGGACAGAAGAAAAGCATCTTCCTGAACATGCTCACCCGTCAAACCGTGACCTTCCGTGCTTCTCGTGAGCCTCGATGCTGAGAACAGATTCCCACTGAGTGCCGAAACGGATAGCTCCGGGACCGGTCGGGATACGAGATAATCCATCTCACTGTTGTCTGCTGAACTGCTTTTCGCCACTGTCGGGTCTCCGTCGAACTCCAATCTCAATAAGAATGATATGTTACAGGCTGGTGAATATCTTAGCTTGTCAATCCGGACGGTTAAATAGTCGGGGCCGTCTTTGTTAGAGCCCTAACGCCTCGCAGCTGCTTTTCACATAAAATGCAAATATCGTTGCCTCTTCGTGTTAGGGAGACTGAGTTTTATTGCTTTTTCGCTTTCCTCAAAACCGGATAAAGCGAGACCGCCTCCCTGCACATGGGCCAATGTATTCGCAATCGCCAGTTTTATTTCCCTGCTCGTGTAATTAGCGGTATCTGGTCCTGCACCGTCACGGTTGCGCGCCGATGGACGCGCGTCGTCTGAGATTTTGACCACAAATTCATGATGGTGGTGCTCTCCGAGTATTCTTAGCTTTCTTTGCGTGCCTGAACCTTTCAGGCTGTCGAGAGCAGCGCTAATGATATTGACGAGTGCCTGGTGGAGTTGCTTTGGCTCAGCGAACACGAACTCTTCACCTAAAAGGCCACAGTCGCTGGTAATATCAAATTCAAGAAATTCATGTTCCAACTCATCCAGCGCGCGAACGACAGCCTTCCTGATATCCACCAAACCCGCTTCAGGAAGTTTCCCTTTCCCGGCCGATTTGTAAACAGAAATGATGCCCCCGGCTGAAAAGGCTGCAGCCGCTATTCGGTCAAGGGACAGTTTCGCCCGGTGAATTTCGGGCGCGCCTTTATTTATCCATCTTAAAGCAGCGCTTGTATGCGCAACAATGGCGGTGAGTGAGTTGTTAATCTCTATTGCTATCGATTTTGCAACTTCGGCCAGGTCGGATGGATCGATATATCCTGGATTGACCACCGATACCGTTTCATCGGGAACGGTCCCGTTCCCATCACAACCGACTATTATTTGCTCTTCTGAGTTGTAGCAATCGAGATCGATGACCGTGCCAAGGGTAATGCCAAACAGTTCAAAGGCTCTTTTATCCCCATCAGATATTAAATGTACCGATCCTTGTGAGCGGATGTACAACGCAGCTTTCTCTGCCCGCTTCACCGTGACCGGCACGCAGAGAATGTTGGCATCGCCTGTTTCACCAGTTCCCTGGTAAGTTTTGTCAGATCGCAATACCTCGCTCACAATGCTGATCATAGCGAGATTGCATCCAACATCAGGATCAGGTCGACAACTTGCTTTATTGGCATGGTCGGCTGCTGCGTAACCCTGCACGACCAGACCGCTATCATAATCTCTAAACAGAAAAGCTTCATGCGCCCGGCCAAATTCAACGACCACGGCGAGTAACGTCGAAACGTTGAAACCTGAGCGCGCAACAGATATCAATCCGCCACCGCTCGACCATTTTTGCGCGTCGCTCATCTCACCCACCTAAAGTACCTTTCGGATCAACAACTAACCATTGCGCGCAGGTGAAGAGTCAATAAAGAGCGATAAAGCGGCAAGTGATTGCAATCCGCACATACAAAATATGGATTTCTAGGACATTTATCTTCAATTCTTCAGACATACGGTGACGCCAGACAACGTCAGCTTTTCTGACACTCTGGCCTTTCACATAAGCTCGGCTGATATCGCGTGAAGTTTATGATCGTTTGTCAAAATAGAGCCAGATCATCCAATCTCCGGAAGACGTCTCCCGTTATTCTCTCGTCTACAGGCACGGTCTTAAGCCGATGCAGTGTTTGCGATGGAGCCCGTTATGACAAAAGAGTTCAATCCTTCCCTCAACCGTCGTCAGGCATTGATTGCCGGTGCAGGCCTAACCTTAGTCGCTGCAGTGCCCGCTTTAGCGACAGAGCGTAAAACCACAACCAACATCCCCCAAGGAGCAAGTATCATGGCCGAAGAATTCATCACGACTAAAGATGGCGTCGAAATTTTCTTTAAGGATTGGGGTCCACGTGATGCCCAGGTGATTGTTTTCCATCACGGCTGGCCACTTTCGGCTGATGACTGGGACACGCAGATGCTTTATTTCCTGAATAAGGGATACCGTGTGGTTGCACATGACCGGCGTGGACATGGACGATCATCCCAGGTGAGCGACGGACACGACATGGACCATTACGCCGCTGACGCTTCTGCCGTTGTTGAGCATCTCGATCTGCGAAATGCGATCCACATTGGTCATTCCACTGGCGGCGGCGAAGTTGCACGATATGTCGCCCGATATGGACAGCCACAAGGCCGCGTCTCTAAGGCAATTCTGGTCAGTTCAGTCCCACCTTTGATGCTTAAGACTGCTGCAAACCCGGATGGCACCCCGATTGAGGTGTTCAATGGCTATCGCGACGCACTTGCCGCCAATCGTGCGCAGTTTTACCGCGACGTTGCTTCCGGTCCGTTTTATGGTTTCAACCGGCCTGATGCAAAAATTTCTCAGGGAGTGATCGATAACTGGTGGCGCCAGGGTATGATGGGCGGCGCTAAACCGCATTATGATGGCATTAAAGCATTCTCCGAAACCGATCAGACGCAGGATCTCAAGGACATCAAAGTTCCTACGCTCGTCACACAGGGCAGCGACGACCAGATTGTCCCTTACAAGGACGCGGCGCTGCTCCAGCACAAGCTCATTAAGGGCAGCATACTTAAGATCTATGAGGGCTATCCTCACGGCATGCTGACGACACATGCGGATGTTATCAATCCCGACCTTCTGACATTCATCAAGGGTTGATTGTTGCCGGTTAGCACTATCTCGCATAATGCGGGGGCTCGCGCTCCCGCATTATGCGTTTTGGCTATGACCACTATAGTATTTCTTTGAGAAGCAGACTGTGTGGCCTGCTGAGCTGCGCCGCCTGATATCCCTTTTTCCAGACAGTCGTGAGTTCACAGCAGGCACCAATTCCTCCCTGCTTCGAAGATCTAATCACCCCACCCCCAAAAAGACGAACAGTCTGTACAAGGGATAATGTGTCCACAAAAGGCGACGGGATACCAGGAGAATGCATCCGAAACTTCACAATAAAACAGTTTCAGAACCAGATTCCGATCGGTTCTTACCAATGGTTCCACGACCCGCGATCAATTCTATAGTCTGTATGACCTACACCAAAGTGCAGTTTCTGGTGTTCTGATTATAGCGTAATTTTCAAGAGTAACCTCGATAGTCCCCAACGAGGTTTTATCAGAGGTAAGTGTATCAACCCAGCTTCTCCCCTCTCTGGGCTTCCCCTCCCCACTTACCTCTCAAGGCCATCTTCTTCGTGTAAGAAGATGGCCTTTTTTAATCCAACAAATAAAAAATATTGATATTAATATCATTTATAATTCCGAGATTTGTCTCTCAATTATAAAATTATATTTTAATACAACACCAGTATTATCGTCCAATTATAGTTATATCGATATTGCTATGGTGATCTCACAGTGAAGCAATCGCTGCACTCAATTTAAACGGAGAGCCATCATGAAAAATGTACTTGCTTCCGCAGCCATCCTTCTGGCCACTATGGGTTACGCTTATGCTGAAAGCCCCTATGAAGGCGAGCCGGCTAATCAGGTAAGGGAAGACAAAGCATTCAATCAGCCGGACACACAGGATGCCCTGAAAAACAACGTAGCCGATCAGTCTTCGGTCATTAAGAGCGCAGATGTCACCAAAAAGCCGGTTGTTTACCAGGACGGCTCAGCCCGCGATTTCGATGATGAATTTGGCAACACCGACGTCAAATAGCTAAAAGAACTCATCTCATAAGGGTGGCAGTCGTCCCGGCGACTCCCGCCCTTTTTGCTATACTGAGCCTGCTACAGTCACAAGACGTTTATCATTACCACCCATTCACGTTTCAGATTTCCAGTCATTCGCAACACACAAAACCAAGCTTCTGCAATACATAAAACAACCCAATTTCGGGTGTTAATCGCAATCAGCAAATAGCCCAAAAATCAGCTCATCCTTACGCGCATCGAATGAATACCAGAACCAACCCTCGGATAAGGATTATATGTACCTCCCGGTACATAAGGTATATTTCCGTTCAATTCTGATAGAGAAGCCACTTCTGATTGATATCTGGTGTATTGCCTGAGCTTTTGCTGCTGTTACAGCGATAACTGGCGTCATGGACCGAACGCCTTGACGTTCAATCAACCATTGAAATGGTCGCCATATGAGAAGTGAGGTTCACATTGCCAGATAACAAAGCCGCCTTCTCTGGACAGGAAAAGGCGGCTTTTTCAAACATCACTCCCGTTACCGGTTGCCTACAGCACCTCATGGCTCCTCGCCAAAGTAAGGGGTCTGGCTTGTTTCACTTTGCCTGACGTAGCATCGGGAGTAACAAGATCGATACAACGGCTCCGTACATCATGAATGTAAAGCAATCACCATAGGAAATAATTGTTGCCTGCGTGGTCACAAGCTGATCAACCACCTGTAGTCCAATTTGCGTGTTCAGATCCACTGCATGACTGTTCAGCTGTACGCCGCGCTCAAAGGGCGATATATGACCAACAAGTCCTGAACGGGTTACCTGTGTATTGTAGAATAGAACGTACCCGACAACGGAGATACCTACCGATGAGCCGATATTGCGCATTAAGTTGTAGAAGGCCGTGCCCTGGGTTCGAAGTCCGGGCTCCAGTGTCGCAAATATCACGGTGGAAAGCGGCACAAATACAAAACCAAATCCGAAACCTTGCAGAATGCCAGTACGGATAAGCATTGACTGTGTCACTGAAGGCGTAAACAGCGACATTTCATAAAGAGCATAAGCAGTAAGGACGAATCCAAACATCAGCAGATACCTACTGCTCACATGAGTGATGAGCCTGCCAACCAGCAACATAGCAACCATCGTTCCTAAACCGCGAGGAGCCAGGATTATGCCTGCTGTCATAGTCGGATAATCCATAAGGTTTTCGAGATAGGGGGTCAGCAACGAAAGCGTTGCGAGCAATACTGCTCCAACGACGAACGCAAGAATAATCCCGACCACGAAATTCCGATCAATAAATAGCCTTCGATCGACGAATCCATCGCTTTTCGAAGCGGTATGAACAATAAAAATCCAAAGACCGATGATAAAGAGCGCGAATTCGAACATGATTTCACGAGACGAGAACCAATCCAACTGCTCGCCCCGATCAAGAAAAATCTGAAGAGATGCGACAGCCAGCCCCAGGCTTGCAAATCCGAGCCAGTCAAGTCGCTTCTTCTCACGAGGTGAATCTGGCAGCACAGCCAGAGCGAGCATTAGAGCCAGCGCTCCGACCGGAACGTTCACGTAAAAAACCCACCGCCAGTTATAATTCTCTGTCAGCCAGCCGCCAAGCGTAGGCCCAAGGATAGGGCCGAGCATGACACCAAGCCCAAATATGGCCATTGCCTGACCTCTTTTGCTTTCAGGATAAGTGTCGAGAAGTGTCGCCTGTGCCAGCGGAACGAGTGGTGCACCAAAGATACCCTGTAACAAACGGAAAATGACGATCTCGCTTAAACTCGTCGATGTCCCGCAAAGCATCGATGCCAGTACAAAGCCGGCAATGGAAAACATAAAAAGCTTTCGGCGACCGAACCAGGATTCTAAAATGCTGGTTGCAGGCGTCATGATCGCTGCGGCGACAATGTATGAGGTCAGGACCCAGTTAATCTGGCTACTGGTAGCGGACAGCGAACCCTGCATGTGAGGCAAAGCAACATTCGCGATGGTCGTATCGAGCGCCTGCATCAGTGTCGCTATAATCACGCAGGCAGTAATGGCTACGACACTGTTTCCAGGCACGCTGCCCGTGACCACTGAATTCGGTGTCATAAGCCTGCTACCGCTTTAATGTCTCTTAAGAGGGTGTTCAAAGATCGATGATAGTTCGTCCGGATATTGACGGTGGCACTTGACCCAACCCTGAGCTCCGGTGCTTCTTTCAGGTCCTCAATATTTATGCGTATCGGAATTCTCTGGACAACCTTGATCCAGTTTCCACTCGCGTTCTGAGCAGGCAGCAGAGAAAAGACTGTGCCACTTGCAGGCGCTATGCTTGAGACCACACCTTTGAAAATGCGACCGGGATAGTTATCAACATCCACCAGCACCTCGTCCCCGTTCCGGACATGAACGAGATCGGTTTCCTTAAGGTTGGCCGTTATCCAGACATCAGTGGACACGAGCATAAATGCGGGCTGGCCTTCACTTAAGAATGAACCTGTCTGAACGTTGTCGACCTGCGTGACAATTCCTGAGAATGGAGCCGTGACGTTGGTGAGTTTGAGATTTCGCTCAGCCAGTTGCAGGTTCGCTGCGCTTTGCAGGTAACTCGCTCTGCTTTCAACGGGGCTATCAACGTCTCCCCCAAGGGATGCTAGGGTTGAGCTCGCGGCATCCTGGGTTGCAGTCAGCTGATCGCGCGCCACTTTAAGGTTCCTGGTAGCCTCATCGACCGCCTGCTGGGTGCCAACTGAACTGTGGAGAAGGGCCTGTGCTCGTGACAGTTCGCTTTCAGCATAAGCGACATCTGCCTGCGCCTGAGAAGCAGCAGCGGTATTCTGTTTATAGGTAATCAACAGCGCGCTGAGCTGATCTCGGGCACTCTGGAGCTGGGCTCGGGCCTGATTGACTGCAATCAGATAGGGTTGCGGATCGATTGAAAATAGCTCATCGCCCTGTGAGACAGACTGATTGTCTTTCACGTTGACGCGAACGATTTTGCCGGGAACGGAAGAATTTACAGCCACATTCCGTGCACCGATATAGGCATCATCTTCGCTGACTATGCTGCCGCCTGACATGTAAAACCAGGCCCCGAAACCTGCTACAGCCACAGGACCAAACCAAAGGAGACCTGATCGAAGTTGGGATTTAAGAAGGGTCATCTTTTTGCCACTCGTGAGCGGATGCATAAATCTGAAATCGGAATCCAAAATCACTTCAAATGCATACCGGAGAAACATCGATTAGTGCGAACTTCCGCTTTCAACCTCGAGTGTGTGGTCGGCGTGCCCGTCTGTAATTGAAATCCAGCAACGTCGGGCGCGAGACACCCGGACGAGTTTGTGCATATCGAGCCTGGTGTTTTCCTCCAGATGCGAAAACTGAGGCAATTTGATCTCCAGGGCATCGGGTTGATAGCGGGATTTACCGGTACGGAGATTCCCTGTCGCGCTCCCCGGATTGTCGCTGCCACAACGCCCCGCCGTTTCACGTATCAACCGTGCAAATGATGACTGGGACACGCCGTCAGCCTTATTAACGAGTGCGATCATCGGATCGAGCAGGATTGTCTCTAAAGTGAAATGCTCGGTCATTACTTACTCCAGTTGCTATTTGTCTTCGCTGAAACAAAAGCATGTTCTTTGATGAGAGGTTTTAGCGAATGGAACCAATCAATAGGGCCATCGTTATTGCCTGCATTTATATCTCGACATTAAGTGTCGGAGATACTCACACCAAAGTATGTGTCGCTTAAACATCGAGATAGATTCAACGCGCTCGCAAAGCGCGTATCTTGATGTGACAGAAGCAGATTTTCTAAAGCAGTTCTTTGAACGACTGCTTCGGTGATCTCAGCCTTTGTGCAGACCCTCCTAAATCTCGTGCAGTCCCAAATGACGGCACCGTCTTAAGCAACGACCAGATGCGAGCTTCTCAGAAGACGCCCTGGCATCATCATATTGTGAGGAAAATCTCGTGCGCCCACTCCTGTTCGCAATCATCCCTGCTGCACTTATCGTATCAGCTCCGGCATTTGCTGCTACCAAACATCTCGAAGTTGGTAAGCTAGAGTGCAATTTGTCTGGCAATTTTGGTGCAATTCTTGCCGCGAAGGAAACGACGTCCTGCGTATTCACCCCCTCCGCACCTGGTGATACCGTCAAATATACCGGTACGATTACTGAGTTTGGTCTCGACATTGGTAAGATCAAAGCGGCCAAACTTGTCTGGCTGGTGGACGCAGTCAGTGAACAGCCGAACTACGACCTCGCCGGCACTTATGTCGGCGTGGAAGCGGATGCCTCTTTTGGCCTCGGCGCGGGTGCTTATGTTCTCACAGGTTCGCAAAATGCACTGACGCTGCAACCAGTAGCAGTCGATGGTGAGGAAGGCATCAATGCCGCGGTAGGAGTTGTCAGATTTGATCTGAAACCTGCCAGCTGATCTCTGGAATAATTCGCAAGAAAGGCCGGCAATCGTCGGCCTTTTTTCATGCGCGGCTGTAAATAGCTCCGGTTTTGATGAATAGCACTACGCTGCCCCCCTGAAAGTCGGCAATGAAGTGGATTTACAGTTGCAGTCAGTATCGGGAGAGCAGAGTTCAAAAATGCGATCGTAATGCTAATTTCGCACCTTTATCTTTCGGTGCATTGACAAAAATATCTCAAAACATCGCAGAGAATACTGTCAGAATGAAGAAAGTTAGCCCGATCAGCAGCGACACGCTCAGACCCACATGATCATAGATGAGTGACCCTGTAAACGCACCTGCGACAAAGCAGATCCAGACGCTAAAATTGGCTAACGCTTTTAATGCTTCGGCTTTGTCGTCCCTAATTCGCGCAAGCGACTGACCAAAGTTAAACAACGAACCGGTAATGAAGCCACGACCGACATCTGCACCACTTACGGTCTGATGTAAGCTGTTCTGCATCCCCATCGCCAATGCGACCCAAACAAGCGCCAGATATCCGTGCCCAAGGATGGAGACACAGCAGGCGAACATGAGAACCAGAGTTTCAGCTGTCGAAACCGCAAATAATAATCGTTCACTTAAATGATCGGCGATGCAGGTCCCTGCAAAAACACCCAGAACGAAAGCGGCAATGATCGATACGATCGTCAGGACAGACGAAACGTCAAAGCTCGATAGAGCCATACCCAGATGGGTACTGTTCCCGCTCATAAATGAGACATAGAGATGATTTAATTCAACATAGCCGACAACATCAAAAAAGCCGGCAAGAAAGGTCAATGCCGCCGCAAATCGGAACGCATTTCTGGGCTTTGAAGCTCGAAAAAGTTGAGCTGTTTGCGGCATGGCCAGACCAATCGAACAATAACTGAAAAGCAATAGAGCCCGCAATCATTGTGCGATTGCGGGCTGGTTCCAATGTATCAGCGAAGCAGAGGATTGTGCCCAGTTGGGATCATCTGAATTTCCTCCCCAGTCAGATTTGTGTGAGCAGTTACCGCCTGTTCAGGCAATGCACGCAGCCACTGATTAAGAGAAATCTCCTTAAACTCAGGTGCAACGAAGAGCTCAATGAAAACAAGATCTTCATCGCCGGTGTTTTCAATATAGTGACCCGCCATATTCGAAACGAAGCCCACGTCATTGGCATTAAAGTCCATTGTGCGGGCTGCTTCCTGACCAGGGAACACTGTCATACGTCCCTTTCCGCTAAGCCAGTACTGCCACTCACTTCCATTTGGATGCCAGTGCATTTCCCGGATACAGCCAGGTTTAACCGTAACAATTGCCGATGCTATCTTTTGTGAAACAGGGAAATTACGGGAGTCGATGATCTTTACGTTGCCTGCATCGCTCTCACGGGTTGGCTTCATTTCGCTTGCTTTGAACGTGTAGGAAATCTTCGGCTTTCTTGCATAACGCGCAGCTTCAGCAATCTCCTCTTCCAGTGACTTTTTTGGCTCATCACTCGCAAAAATATAGAGTGGCTCACCCTTGGGGAGCCGTGCAATTGCTTCAGAATCCAGCTGGAAATTCTGCTGGAGAATTTCAGGTGGGGTATGTTTCAGCCAGTCTGAGAGCAGAAGCGTGCTTTCTTCGGAAAAATTTCCCTGATTAAAGACGAGAAGGAATTCGCAGCCTTCATCGCCTAGGGCCTGAATGGAATGCGGCGCTCCGGCAGGGAAAAGCCACAGATCGCCCGCGGAGACATCGTCGATAAACATCTCTCCTTCCGGCGTGAACACTGTCACCCGGGCCTTGCCGGTCAGCATGAGCGCCCACTCATCTGCAAGGTGCCAGTGCAGCTCGCGAAAACTGCCTTTGGTCAGACGCATATTCACGCCTGCGATTTCATCGGAAGCGGGCAATTCCCGTGACGTCACCTGATGCGTCCATCCGCCTTCCTGAACGCGGCGATGCGTCAGATCAAAAGAATACCAGAATGGCTCAACGACACCATGATCAGTGGGCGGAGGAACATCAGCATTAGGGTTCATTTTAACAAGCCCTGTATTCTGAGGGCCGAAATTTGAAGACGAAGCATCACGTTCTGCCTTGTAGGTTTCTGCAGCCAGCCCGGAGAATTCCGAATCCGCGTCAATTGGAGTTTTGGGAGACATGAAAGAACCTTTCCTGATGTACCACGGTGAAATGTGGATGTTTTGGTTTCGGCTCTGACAGTAATCGACGAGTTTATTCCAATGAACTATACATACGTATTAAAGATCGTATCTATCCATATGTTACGAATGGAAGAAAATTGAATTAAATAGGTTTGTTCAAGACTGCTGATTTCCATGAATGCAAAGCAAATCTGATAAGCGCAAGGGATGTGGTGTAAATGGCCGTAAGATTTAAAACGGGTGATATCGTTGGGTGGAATTCAGAAGTCGGGTATGTGACTGGAACAATCATTGAAGTTCATTCCAGCGATTTCACTTTCAAAGGATATCACCATCGAGCGTCAGAAAGCTGTCCGCAGTATGAAATCAAAAGCTTAAGAACTGATCATGTTGCTGCCCATAAGGATGCAGCCCTTTTCAAAATTTCGGAACCCAGATGAGCCATCCATTTTTCACGATCGGACATTCGGACAGAAGTACGGAACAGTTCTTTTCCCTGCTCACAAAGAATAGAGTCCGGATGATCGCTGACGTGAGAAAAATTCCGGCCTCGCGAAAAAACCCACAGTTCAATGAAGATAATTTAGCCAGCACAGCGTCTGAACTTGGTATCAGATATTTACATATTTCCGATCTTGGCGGATTGAGGTCATCCCAGAATATTCCAGCCGGGACGAACGATTTTTGGGAAAACAAGAGCTTTCACAACTATGCTGACTATGCGCTGTCCGACCGATTTCGCACAGGCCTCAATCACCTTATCGAGTGTGGTATGAACGGCTCTGTCGCCATTATGTGCGCTGAGTCTGTGTGGTGGCGCTGTCACAGACGAATAATTGCAGATTATCTGATTGCTCGCGGCGAGGTTGTTTTTCATATCATCTCTGACAGAGATCCCGAAATTGCCCACCTGACAGAAAATGCATCTGTTCAACCAGACGGCACGATCATTTATCCAGCGGTCAGGATTAGTTGTCTCTAGAATAAACCACCTATTTTACAGGCTTTCCATTGCATTCGGTTTATGATTGTTTCACATTATCTCCGTTTTGAAGACGCACTGTTCACAAATGAAAACTTTTCTCTGATGCCGCACATACGTTAGCTCGGGCCACAATATTAGGCAGGTAACCTTAAAAAACGTGGCCGAGCATAGATTATGCGGGGGGCAGATTCTGAATGACGGCAATCCAGTCCTCAAAAGACTCTTTTGGTTGTGATAAGACTGACCTCCTGGTGGATAAAAGCTTTCAGGTCAATGCACTGAAATTTCACCTGAAGCGAGGCCGGAACGCGCTGCCGCATCAGGTCAGGAACCTCGCCTCGTCCGACGACCACCTGATTGGTGTATCGCTCTCTGACAACCATTACCGCACAGTCTGGCACTCCAGCCATTCGGAGAGGCACAAATTTAACGCCGGTGACATATATCTGCGAACGTTGGATAGCGATTACTCCGCTGAACTGACTGGAAGCTTCGACTTTCTTCTCATTGAGATCGACGCTCACGCATTGGCGCAGATGAGCCACGATACGGGAATGGAAAATGTCAGCGGACTGAGACGTTCGATAGCAACGGCAGATCCGGTTCTGGGAGGGCTTGCAGCTGTCATATCGCTCAATACCTCTAATGAACTTCTGATCGAAAGCGCCTCACTTGCGATTGCAAACCATCTGTGCACGACGTACGGCATCGACAGACAGAGGAAGCTATTGAACAATAGCATTCTTTCCCTCTCAGCTCAGAGAATTGCACTTGAATATATATCAACGCATTTATCCCGGAACATCACCGTCGGTGAAATCGCTAAGGAATGCGTGCTTTCAACCTCTGCTTTTACGCGGTCATTCACTGCAACGTTTGGCAAGTCGCCGTACCAATGGATCACTGACGCAAGACTGGATCTGGCGTGTGATCTTATGATTTCGACGCCTCTGAGCATCTCAAAAATTGCAATGCGTTGTGGCTTCCACGATAATTCACATTTCGGTCGCGTATTTCTTCACCGCTTCGGAATGAGACCTGGTGCGTGGCGAAAGTTGAACGAGCATTGACAGCAAATTCCATCAGGATCAGCTGATCGAGGCCAGTCTCGACTTAAGTTCATCATAGACTGCCTGCTGTTCATCAATCTGCTGATTGATGATTTCATCATCGGCAGCACCACTCAGAGCGGCCGCCTTTTCCGTAAGAACCCGGAGATTCTCAGCAACAACAGCTAATCTTTGCTCAATTTCGCTTCGCGACAATTCCATAGCCGGCCTCACCATCTCAAAAACAATATCTGATCATTATACCTCTAAAAGTATGGAATCTTGTAAAATTCCATCCTCTTGAGCAACATTCGTTTCCGCACAATCGAGCGGGATGACCGTACGTGGCTGACCAACCGTTTTTGTATGTAAGTTCCGCTTTTTGAATATTGCCGTTCTATAATCGCATGGACAGCCGAATTGCCTTTGACAGCATCTTGCATACCGATCCATCGATAGTTGAAGAGAACAGATTGGTGGATGCCTGATGACAATTGCGCTTCGCAATGCAAAAGTTTTCGGCCGCGTTGGCGAGCTGAAAATTCTACGAGACGCTTATGATCGCGTTTCCCAAACAGGCTTCGGAGAAATCGTTCTCATCGGAGCGCCTTCAGGCTATGGAAAAACGACCCTCGTCAATGCTTTTATAGCAGAAAACAGCGTCTATCATACTGTGGGGAAAGCTGACGAAGCTCTGCGAGGCGTCCCATATAGCGCAATCCTGAAGGCATTATCCGATTTCGTTTCGCCAGAAACTATCAATGACCTGACAACATTGCGCGACGATAGCAGCGTAACCTCTCCGGCGCGTGCGCGCGATCGATTTGCCAGTGCGATCCAGTCAAGTGCGCAATCCACCAATCCGCTCGTGCTCTTCATAGATGATCTGCAATGGCTTGATGAAAGTTCATCACAACTCATGCGATCTTTCTCTGAGCGTGGCTTCCGGGATATGCTCATAATCGGAACTTACCGATCTGACGCGACATCAGATTTTCATGAGAATGGACTTGCCAGGATACTCGGTGAAACTGCGGTACGAGTAACTGACGTGCCACTGACAACTCTGGCGTATGAGGCCGTCGAAGACCTGATTTCTTCGCAGAATTATGGAGATACGAGTAAGCAGCTCGCTCGGCTCGTACAGTCGGTCGCTTCAGGCAACCCGTTTCATATTGGTCTTATACTGAATGTTCTCAATCGTGCGGAAAAAGCCCCCGATCTCGCGGCTTTTGTTTCTAACCAGAAAAACTGGAGCCTCTATTCCCTCTTAGCCAAGCTCGTGGCGGGTCTGCCGGAAGAGACGCGCAATATTCTTCAGTACGCATCCTGTGCCGGCTTCACCACCGAACAGACATTGCTAATGACACTTCGCGACCTCTCGCATGAAGAGCTGCAGCGAATACTGGAACCGGCCGCTGAGTTAGGGCTGGTGAAACTGGACGGCAAGCTTCATCATTTTTCGCACGACTCTGTCCGCGAACACATTAACAGTGAGATCCAGAAAGATCAGGCTGAATTCCTTCATGCTGAAATAGCCAGAAGCATGCTCAGACTCAATGTCACATCCACGGATCAGCACCTGGCCATCGCGGAACAGATTGTCAAAGCAAACCGAAATTCACTGATTTTCGACGTTCTTGATGCCGCACTTCCGGCATTGTTGAAGGCATCGCAGATTGCAAAAGCAGTTGGGTCTCTAAAGGCCGCGCTACGCTATGCGGAACACGGTATCGCACTTCTGTCAGACAATAATGCTGTCAATTCATACCGCTGGAAACTGGCGGAACTTCGGTGTGCAATTCTCGTTGATATTCACGGTTCTGCATTAAACGACCGTGAGGTCGAAAGACTTCTTTCACAAGCTGAAAGTGCAGTTGAACGGGCAAAAGCAATAAAACTGCGCTCGGCTGTCCTGATCCTCCGGGGACAGTTTGAGGACGCAATCGACACGGCAATCAAGGGGCTTGCCGATCTGGATGTTGTCATTTCGCGTAAGCCTTCGCAGACTGAGGTTGCAGAAGCATACGAGAGCACCATAAGGGCGATCCGCAAACTCTCCGGCGACAACGTCAGTCAGCAACAGGCGATTGCCGATGAGAGTGTCACAGTTGCCATGGATTTGCTGGCAACTCTGCAGTCGTCATGGTTTTCGAACGACAGTCTAAAGTTCCTTCATGTCGCAAAAATCGTTGAATTGTCTGCCAGACATGGCGTCGCAGAAGCGACTTGCTACGGTCTTGCATGGTCTGGCGTGATACTGGCCAGCGACTATGCAGATTATGAAACCGCATTGCTGGCTGCCGAAACCGGGGTTGCTCTTTCTTATGCGCGGTCTTTCACCGCTTACCGGACATCTGCCCTGGTCGCTCTTGATCAGGTGAGTGTATGGCGGAAGCCTTTATCCTATGCGCTCGCGCGAGCGAAAGAGGCGTTTGATCACGGAAAGAACAGCGGCGATATCAGCATGGCCTGCTATGCGACAAACCACGTTGTCTCTGATCTGCTCGCGATGGGCGCTCCGCTCGGTGTGGTTGCAAATGAAGCCAATCGTGGCCTTGCACTGGCAAGCTCGGTCGGCTTCCAGGAAGTTATCGCAATCCTACAGACGCAACTGGCTTTCGCGCATTCGCTAAGGAATGAACACTATCTGCCCGGCTCCATCATGGCTCTCGCGACGACAGATGCAAAATCTCAGATGTCGCCATTGATTTTCTGGGGTCATCTCTTCGAAGGTATAGCTGCATTTCATCATGGGTTTTTCGAAGACGCGTCAAGATCCCTTGAAGAGGCTAAGGTCTGGAGCTGGACGACACCGGCGCATATTCATATTGCTGAACTGCATTTTTATTCGGCGCTCAGCGCGCACAGGAATGGGTATGAACCCGACAGTAAGGGCCTGGAAGCGCTTTGTCGTTTTGCCGCAAGCAATCCTTTAACGTTCACTAACAAAGTTTGTTTTCTGGAAGCCGAAGGCGCACTGTTCAGGGGAAACAAACTGGAAGCGCTGCGTTTGTTTGAAAAGTCAATACAGGCAGCAAAGAACGCAGAACTGTGGCATGAGCTTGCAATCGTGCATGAACGATCTGCGCGTGTTTCCCTGGATGAAGGACTGACATTTGCTGGCCTCGAGCATATCCGTCACGCTCAGTCGTATTATCGTAAATGGGGCGCGGATCATCACGTCAGCAGGCTGGAATATGAGTTCAAAGGAATGTTTACGCTTGCCGGTGATCGAAATGCTGGTCTGGTAACAGAGATACGCTTTCAGGCAACCGATACCTTCACCGACCATATAGTCGTGACTGCTATCAAGTATTCTGGTGCGTTACGGGGTAAACTCATCAGCGTTGATAAAGACGAATTTCTTGTAATAGCTAACACTCGTATCTTCAACGGAGCTTCTGAAGTTGCCTCAGAGACAACCCGTCCAACGAGTGAGACGCTTCCGACGTCAATCCTGAAGCACGTTGTCGACTCGGCACAGTCCCTGCGCTACGGCCACGCCGTTCTGGAGGCAGGCGCTCCGCACGCGGCCAGTCTGAAAGACTGTCCGGTCAGATCTGTTCTTTGTGTCCCCCTCATAAATGAGGACCGGGTTTTCTCCGTTCTTTATCTCGAAAACAACGCCGTAAGTGATGCGTTCACTCTGGAAACAGAGAAGGCGATCGAGCTTTTCGTGGTTGCGGCGTCCAAAGCTCTCGTTTTGAAAGCCGAACTGGACGAAGAGCGGGAGAGCAGCCTCGCACAAAGCCATCGGGATAAATCCATGCTCACGGCTCGCGCCGACCTTATTAAGAATTCGCATATCACGGTTCTTGGTGGCATGGCTGCTTCGATTGTGCATGAAGTCAATCAGCCACTTTCCGCTATTTCAACGTTTGCAAACTCCGGAACACGCTGGCTTCGTCAGAGTACACCTCAGATCGACAAAGCAATCACAAATTTCTCGAAAATCGAAGAGTCCAGCCTGCGGGCGAGCGCCATCATATCGGCGCTCCGCTCATTAGCAAAACAGGCGCCGGCTAATCTGGAATTCGTAAGCTTTAATCAGATCGTGGCAAATGTCCTCGAATTTATTGAAACAGATGACCGGACAAATAACCTCAGGATTGATTGTGTACTCGTCGAGAACAGCACTGTTTTTGCCGATGCGATCCAGATTCAGCAGGTCGTTTACAATCTTGTGACGAATGCACTGGATGCAATGGAAGGGCAAAATGCCGGGCGTTCTTTAAAGATAGCCAGTGAATTGAGAGAGGGATCTGTTGTGCTTTCGGTTTCCGACAGCGGCTCGGGTATCCCGGCTGCATCAAGAGAAACAATATTTGATCCATTCTTCACAACCAAAGACCGCGGTCTTGGAATGGGCCTCGCAATATGCAGGTCGATCGCAAAAGTTCACGGCGGCGACTTGCTGGTCGGACAGTCCAGCGCCAATGGAACGACGATGATCTTGCGCTTACCTGTCCATAACGCTCAATAACCGCTGAGACGTTGGCTCAGTGATGTTGTAAAATAATGGGGGGGGCTGCGTCTGCGGCCCCATTCCGTCCAAATCAGATTATGAGACGACAGCTGGTTATCGAAGATTACATTCGCTACAACCGGCTCATAACCTAAGCGCATTTTCAAGATGGTCGAGCAGTTTGGTCACATCGACCGGCTTGCCCAGAAAAGCGAAAGCGCCGCCTTCCATGGCCGCATTGCGGGTACGGTCGTCTTCAAAGGATGTCATGAAGATCATCGGCGGATGGGCCGTCTGCTTGTTCAGTTCGGCCTGAAGCTCGATTCCGCTTAATCCCGGCATTTTCACATCAACCAGCATACAATCGATATCCGATTGCGCCTCATAGGCGAGATATTCTTCGGCTGATGCGAAAAGACGGCTTTCATAACCGCAGGATTTGACGAGATCATCGAGAGCTTCCCGGATGCCCTGATCGTCATCAACAATGGCTATGGTATGAATTTGCGCTGCGGACAAGATATTGGACCTTGAATTGCTAAAATCTGATCGCACATCCCGAAAACGATTCCTGTTTTTAGAGATGCACTTAAGGCCCTTTATGCGCTCTGGCAGAGCACAAATATACCATACTTAGATACAGGTCACTTTGTCGTTTCGCTGAGGAACTCGGCTTTGCGAACCAGATCAGCAAGAGAACGCACATCCATCTTGCGCATGACATTGCCCCGATGAAGCTTCACCGTCACTTCACTGATGCCAAGATCAAAGGCGATCTGCTTGTTCATTTTGCCGGTGACGACGGCGTCCATCACTTCCCGCTCACGCGGGGTCAGGGTTTGCGCCAGTTCGACGACGGCCTGATTTTGCGCTGCCTCCTGCCTGCGCACGCTATCGCGCTGCACAGCCGAACTCACCGCATCCAGCACATCCTGTTCCTTGAACGGCTTGGTGAGAAAGTCGACGGCGCCTGCCTTCATCGCACGTACCGTCATTGGAATATCGCCAAAGCCCGTCATGAAAACCACGGGAAGGCGAATGCCCGATTTTTCAAGCTGGCTCTGAAAATCAAGGCCGCTGATGCCTGGCAAACGGACGTCGAGGAGAATGCAGCCAGGTCTGTCCACCCGCGATTGATCCGGGAATTTTGCCATGAAGGCTGCGGCTGTTTCAAATGCTTCCGCATCGAACTGCATGGACAAAAACAGATCAGCAAGCGATTCCCGCATCGACGGATCATCATCTATGATGAAGACCACCGGCTTGTCGTTTGATTGCTTTTGGGGTTTGCGTATCTCAGGCATCCTGCACTTCCCAATTGATCGGCAGGCGCATTTCAAATTCCGCGCCACCTGTTTCGTGGTTGGTCCCGGTCAAGGTTCCACCGCTTGCTTCAACCGTGCTGCGGCAGATCGAAAGCCCCATACCCATGCCGGAAGCCTTGGTTGTATGAAACGGCATGAACAGCCGCTTGAGCGTATCCTGATCTATTCCCGGTCCGCTGTCACGAATGCTGATCACGGCATGATCATTGTCGGTGCGTCCGATGGTGATCACAATCGAACGCGAACAGGTTCTGGATGCTTCCATCGCTTGAATGGCGTTGGTTACAAGATTGATAATCACTTGCTGCAGCTCAATTCGCACGCCCTCAATCACGGGCGAACGCCAGTTCTGTGCCATGCGAACCTGCGTGCTGCTGCGTTGCAGCTCATGTTCCATGAGCGCAATGGTTTCGCGAACCAGCATGGTGAGGTCGAGGGATTCCACACGACGCTTGGCCCGGCTCAGCATATTGCGCGTGTTCTGGATAACCTCGCTTGCGCGATCGCTATCGCGAATGATCCGTTCGGCAGAGCGTCGCACGGCGGTGAGGTCCGGGGGATCGCGGTCGAGCCAGCGCAACACTGTCTGCGCATTGAGCATGATGGCGCCAAGCGGCTGGTTGAGTTCATGGGCCAGCGATGCAGACAAGGCACCAACGGTTGCGGCCCGCGAGGCTTTGGTCAGTTCGGCCTGTGCTTCTGCCAGCGCCTTCTGCGCCAGTTCGCGCTGAGTGATATCAACCATGCTCAGCACAACGCGGTTGAAAGCAGCAGGATCACTCGGGAAGCTGATGCCAAGCAGGACCAGCCGTTCTTCACCGCCTAGAGTGTGAAACTCAACTTTCTCCTCGAAATAGCGCTCTCCGTCGAGCAACGCCTGCAATACATGTAAAAACTGATCTTCGCGCGGTACAAAAAGACCGCCAAGCCGATTAGGCTGATTTTCGTCGGTACCAACGAGCTCATAGGCGGCTTCATTGGCCGCTACAGTTGAAGTCAATGCGATGCATTGCGCCAAGAAATCGGGATGCGCGTTGGCATAGTTGCCGATTTCCGTGACGCCTTGTGCTTTCAGCTTCATTAAATGGGCACGAAGCCGCGAATAATCCCGTTCGCAAAGGGCGACGCGCGTGCGGTCAAAAATGGAGCGATAGCGCGCTTCGCTTTCTTTGAGCGCGGCATGGGATGCAAGCAATTCCTGCTGCGCCATTTTGTTTCTCAGAATAAGAACAGCTGTGACGACAACAGCAGCAACTGCAACGGCCAGACGGATCGTCGTCTGAAAATCCGGATCCGGACCATGCGTTGCATAATAAGATGTGATGGTGAGGATGAAGCTGCCAAAGCCACTGAGTATGATGCCTGTGCGCCCCGTTACTTCAGCTGCCAGCAGCAGCACGATGGCGTAGAGAACAGCAATAGCGCCTTCAATATCGGTGAAAGTATCGACGTAAAACACTGCAAGCGCCAGCGCGATAGCGAAAAAGCCCGCTGTCAGACTACTGCCTCGCTTATGCACGCCCTCTGCATGTTTAAACATCGTTTGTCGTTCCCCAGTTTCGACTGCGCGAAACCATAGAGCAATTTTAGTGGTTGCGAACCTATACCTAGGTTTGGGTGACAGTAGGCTTGCCGCGCCATTCGATGATCTAGTTCAGGCAAAGTCCAAAGCCTCAGCTCTTCTGTGCTCGCTTCAGTCCGATCAACAAATCGGCGATCTGCTCGTTCTCTTCGTTCAGCTTGGCGCTGTAACGGTAGCAGGTCTTGCTGACACCAAAGGTACGGCAGGCCAGTGCAATGCTGACCCCGCGTAACGCCACGGCTTTCCTGGCCATCTCTCGGCGTTGAGATGACCGCATTATTTTTTTCCAAGAGCCTCTTTTAAAAGCTCTGTCTGCATGCTCATCTCGGCATACATCTTCTTGAGCCGACGGTTGCTCCGCCGGGCAATTGATTCACTGGATCAATTGCTCTTCCGGCTTCGATCCTCCAGAGCCTTCATTTGGCTGATCATCGACGCATCCATGCCGCCATACTTGGCGCGCCACTTGTAGAATGAAGCATTGCTCATTCCAAGTTCGCGGCATAGCTCCGGTACTGGAACACCACCTTCTGCCTGACGCAGGATCGCAACAATCTGCTTATCTTCATCAACAATATCCTCGATCATAATGCCGAGAAAATTCTACTTTTAAACCCGATTAATTTCTGCGCGGGCTACCGCATGATCGGCGTTATTCGGGTAAGACCTGTTGGGGAGCTATGCACTGGCGCTGTCTGTCGGATCAGACATTTCCGGTTCCGTATCAGCAATTTGTCTATGAGGAATACAAATGTCGGATCCGTGAATTGGAAGAACTTTGCAAACGTTTAGAGGCAGTGCTTATCGAAGCGATGCAAGAGTGGCAGGTGGTACCGATCGTTGAGGCTTTACAAGCTTTGCACGGTATCCGGCTTATCGCCGCCGCTACCCTTGTTTGCGAAATTGGCGATATGCATCGTTTCGATAATCCTAAAACGTATACTTATAATCTGAGACACCAGATGCGGACAGAGATCAGTTTGATTGCAGCGAGACAATTGACAGGGTACTTGTCATAGCGCGTTGCGACGCTACGATAGTGCTTGATGCGTTTAAAGAAACGCTCGACTAAATTTCTCTGACGATAAACCATGGCGGGAATGAAAAGACACCCTTGCGGTTGGATTTGGGTGGAATATTGGCCCCTATTTTGCGGTCTGCTGCCTTCTTCCGGATAGTATCGGTATCGTAAGTTTGGTCCGCAAGCAGCGTGCCGCCTTCTTTGAGAACATTGATAAAAGCTTCTTTCTGTGAACAGGCCGCAACCTGATCGCCGGTCAGGCAACCATCGTCAACATCCCCTTTTTTCCGTGGCTCCGTGCTGGTGAATGCGAATACAGGTGCTGTCGATCATCACAATATCTCCCTCATAGGCCTCAGAGACAACCTCCAGCAACCGGCCCCAGACACCAGCACGACGCCAAGCGAACAAACCGGTTGTAACAGGCTGTTGCAATGCCATAGCGTTCAGGGATTTCGGACCACGACAAGCCAGTGCTGAAGCGCCACAGAATACCATTGAGAACCATGCGATCATCGACCCGGGGATGCTGCGCGGTTTGCACAGCAACAGGGGGGCAATAATCGACAATTCCCGTTCTGTGTGTTCATAGCGGCGTCGTGACATCAAAGAACTCTTATTCCGAGGCATTTGAATCATTAATCCGTTCAAATAACCAGCCACTTTTTGAGTGTACGGCCTCATTCCGGGGCGCAATCACAGCACTCCTGCTGCATAAAAACTGCCTATTTTCGTTTTCCAGATTACCGAAAAGGAGTTTGGCAACATCCGTTTCCCCAGTGCGTATCTTCGCCGTAAGGAAGCGCAGATACCCGCCAGGTGATTTAATTTCACCACCTCGTTGTAATATCCAGGCTATGAGAGCTGAAATGCGTTCGCGACCCATAATCGAAGTGGCGTCCTGGTATGCATTATCGGAAATACCAAGAAATGACGCAACGCCTTTTGTTGTATCAACGAGATCTCTCCAGCAAGCAATACCTTGTGCAGCATACTCGCGGATATCTGGGCAGGCTCTTAGAACCATATCAAGCGAGAACGCTCTGGATGTTTGGTGTTGTATTGGTTCCAACGCAGAAGAAAGCTTTGGAACGAAAGGTGGTTTCAAATCAACCAAATTACATAAAGAAGATTCAAAAGAGGATTCAGTCAGGGATTCCTTATAGTGCCGCTCATTTTGGGCATCACTGGTGCTCATTTCTTCCGTATTATCCTGAAAATTCAAGGATATAGACAATTGGGCATGTAATGCAGACAGATTTTCTAAGTTCTGAGTTAATTCAAGGCTTGTGGCACGGCGGGGGAGCTCTTTGATGAGTGCCTGGAAATGATCGTTTTCAGGTTGAATGGATGAAGAATTGCCTTCCGTTTCTGCTGCCAGAATTAACTGGGCGATCTCACGGCGCAACAGAGTGATTTTCTCACGCGTACGTTTCAAGACTAATGCTTCAGCCTGAATTGATTGAGCAGCTTGCGCAATTTCATCTGCGCGCTCTAGGAGCGGCTGGAAAGAAAAGCCAAACGCCTCTTCAACCTCCCCTGTCCTATCCTTATAAGCGTATCGTTTGCCATTGGGGCTGTCACGACGCAGGATCAGCCCGGCCTTAACGAGCGCTGAGATATGACGCCTTAAAGTCGATTCCGGCATACCGTGGGCACGCAGAGCCAATTGGCGATTGGAGGGAAATACCACCAAGCCTGTTTTATGACTTATTTCGTTGTTGGGATAAAATGACAGCAGAGAACTCAGGACTGCCAGACAACGATCATTTACCCCAAACTGTGTCTTGGCTATGCAAAGCTGTTTGTAGATGGCCCATCTATTAACGGATTTATTAACAGACGTGTTAGATGTCTTTGCCTGCATTTGCGCAAGAGTCATCGTTCGCCCGCGAAACGCGGACGTTATCCTCTCCAGTACCTGCATTTCCCTTCACCTTTCAAAAGGCAAAAGAAATTCGCCCGTCAAAATGACGTTCAACACTCTTGACAGTGATTCATGGAAATGCGATTCTCGAAGCGACCAAACTTGAGGAAGGCTTCCATGACGGAAACGTTATCGGGGGCCTTTTTCTTTTGCGGTTAATCTCCACTCGATTGCGGTTTTGATTGTTTATATTCGGTATAGAAACGATCCATATTGCTTGAAAGCCAGTCACTGAATGGGCGCGCTTCCGCGCTGGAAAGTTCTATGGCGACGTTTTTCGGCTTTTGCTTCATCAAAAAGCGAACGGCTTTATCCTCTGAAGCCCATGACTTTTCTGTTGTGACCTTTGCCGGCGCTTTAGCGGCAGAACGGACACTGTATTTCTTCAGATACTCATGGAGGGCATCAAACCTCTCCTCTTCAGGCAAAGCCATAAACCCAACTGATGCAATACGCGAAAGCGCCACATCAAGATGAGCTGGATTTAGGATTATCTGGCGAAGCGAAAGCCATTTGTCTCGGCCGATCTTTTTGGATGCCCCCATTGCCATGATCATGGTCGAGGGTACAGTCTCCACCACACTTAACATTTTGGACAACAGCGCGTCATCGATGCCAATGGCTGACTTAACGATATCCTTGCCCATCCCGCTTGAAAGGAGGTTCTGTGCAAAATAAGCCCGTTCAATGAAGGACAGGTTGGATCGCGCTGAGTTTTCCTGCCCCTGAGCGATTGCGGAAGAAATATCGTCGAGCTTTTTGACAACGGCTTTAACGCGAATACCGAGATCCATTGCGACACGCGCACGGCGATGACCGAACACCACCATATAACGTTCACTGTTGTTTGGATTCGGTCGTACGAGAATCGGCGTCGCCTGCCCCTGTTCCTTAATCGCTTCTCTGAGCGCTTCAAACTCATCATCGTCTTCCGATAGACGATCAGCAGCGAATGAGACATCGAGAAGCTGTGGTTCTATTTCGATGATGGTCTCGCCGTCCATCAATCGCTTTGTATTCTCGGCCATTTCTTCAATGGAACGGACAACAGTTTTGGCAGCACCCGTCATACCATAGCCAGCTTTTGCGGCCGGTTTATCGCTGCTGATTGAAGAAAGATCGAGATTGGCAAATGGATTCTTACGTGACATTGGCTGCTACCTCCACGGTCATTTCGGATAACCAGCTGAATAATAATGGGAAAATTGGAAAAAAAACGGCTGACAAAAGCTTCATTTGCGCCCCCATGTCTGATGGATAAGTTCGGCGACCTCTCCATTCGTGGCGTTCAGGCTTTCCATGGCTCGCTCATATGTTGAACGGACAAAGTCAGCCTTCTCAACTTCGTAAAGGGTCTGTTTCTTGATCGACGCATCAGAAATAGCTGTCGATTTCAGAACATGGTTTTTAAGCATGTTCTGCGCAAACATGGATTGCATGAAACCGACCATCTGAGCCTGGGGAATGTCCGTAGGTTCAAAACGGGTTATAAGATAGCGGAACCATTTGACTTTGATTTGTGCTCCTGCATCTGCCACTGACGTCATGATACCGCCGAGCATCTGAAGAAACTGAGACATCGACATAATATCGAGCATCTGGGGGTGGATGGTGATTAAAATACCCGTGGACGCCATCAGAGCTGTGATTGTCAGATAACCGAGCTGCGGCGGACAATCGATTACCACCACGTCGTAATTGTCTTCAATTTCTTTCAAAGCCTTGACAATACGCAAATGGAACAGTCGTCCCTCCTCACCCTTGCGACCCGAGATGGCGAGCGGCACATCATATTCATATTCCTGCAAAAGCAGATTTGCAGGAACGATGTCGAGGTTTGGAATATTGGTGGACTGGATGATTTCCGCAATCGGCTTCTTTTCATCGTCAAACCGCAATGCTTCGTAAAGTGAGGCAATGTCATCAAGTTCGGGCTGAATCCCGAACAGCGACGTTAGAGATGCCTGTGGATCAAGGTCAATGGCCAGCACACGATGGCCGGTCAGTGCGAGGTATTGTGCCAGATGGGCAGATGTCGTTGTCTTGCCGGACCCGCCTTTGAAGTTGACGACCGAAAGAACCTGAAGTGGTTCGCCGTCCTTGCGACGAGGAAGATATATACGCCTATCCGACTTTTTATTCTCTTCCAGATGAGCGCGAAGCTCGAGCATCTGTTCGGCAGTATAATAGCGGCGCCCTGAAACCACCTCAATCTCAGGGCCTTTGCCTTCGCTGTGTAGCTGTCTCAAATGCGATTGCGTGACGCCGATAAGATCCGCAACTTCAGGGAGTTGAAACCGCCGAAGGCTTTTACGTGCATCCGGCGGATACTGTTGAGTCCGAAGCATATTTAGCGCGCTGGAAATTTTTGAGCCCTGGCTCGCAATTTCGTGGTCAAACCGGCTTGTATTGTGATCGTTCATTTTGTGAACTAAAGTCCTTGTTTGGGTCACTTTCGCAAAAAAGCGCGCGGCATTGATATTTTCGCAACTATAAATCCGATTCTGGCCTTACGGCAAGGAATTTAAGGTTAACGAAAGATTAATTGTCGGAGTTAAAAATAAAGGGCTCAACCAAGTCCAATTATTTTGTTTTTGCTGCTTCAAAGAAATGTCAGCATAGCAGAAGAAACAATTAATGGGCATTGAGATGAATAGCTGCAGCCGCTCCGGCTCCAGCATATTTGATCGATAATCTCCCTGATCTGGTGATCGAAAGTGCACCCCGGGCGCCAAAATCAAGCAGCTGGAGATTGGGAGCATGAAAGGCGGCCCAGATTTTGTCCATTGTTGCCTTCGTGAGCGATGATAGCGTTGGGATGTGCGGCCTCGACAGTTTGTTATCCAAACCCATAGAACGTAAGACGAGGGGTCATGTTGAGGGTGAGATATCGGCAATACTCCGCTGAACCCGGACAATGCCGGAACCTTGCCTATCTCCTTCGATTGAACGAGGGTTGGCAAAGGGACCAAAAAATCTGCGTTTCTCCCATAGGCAGGACGAGATTGATAATAAAGCTAGTAGCAGTAAGTTGTCACAGATCAGTACAATTCCCTCGCGTTGCCATGCTGGGACTTCATGTTCATTCTCTTTACGCGGCCGGTTCTTCTTCAAGTCGTTGTTGAGGCAGGGGAATGCCAGGCTCTCAGGTCGACGATTACCGGCGCGGCACAATCTGACGGGAGGCGGAGTATCTGTCAGGATCAGGCATTGTCCGTCTGGTCAACATCTCGCGCGGCGTCTGTTGTTGGCTTGATGGAAGCGACATGGCGGCTGGCCTGTCGCGGAGTCTTGGTGCCGCTTGGGACTTTCATCCATCACAGGCGGGGAAAGGAGGGATCAAATCCGACAAGTCATTGAAAATATGTGGTTTTACCTCAAAAAATACGGCTGACAAAAAGCCGAAGAGCTTCAATGAAACCAAGGCGAAATTTTGCGGCATTGAATTCAATTGGTTTGCTGCTTGGCAATAAGCCACGGCTGTTTAACCGGGGATTTGCAGTACGGGGGAGGCGGGCTTTGAGGTGAATATGTTGTTTTAGACATAGTGTGGGGCGATGTTGGGGCTTGGCTCGATTAAAGGGCCAATCAGAGGAGGAACATCCTGGTAAACCGGATTGTTCATTCTGTATTGTGTTTAGCTTGGAGCCGTCGCGCTGCATGCTTATGAATAGTCGGAGGTGATCCTTGGTTAGCAACGGCTGAGCTTCCACGAAGCAACGTTGCTCTGTGGATATTGGGAAGGGAGGGATGCGACAAAATTGGGTCGCCTACTTTATTCGGGTGCGTATTTAGCGCGGGGCACCGAGCATCAGGATAGCTAAATGCAAATCAGAGATTCTGTTGAAAGGTCGAGCGACAAACTATGAAATCTGCATGTTTGAAGTGCCCTTATTAGGGCCCAACGGGTGGCCCGAATAATTAGAACTCATGTGCCATTCACAGGGGGTATAGGTCGCCGCGTTGCAGCTTGCATCCGCTTTGTTGCGAAAGCTAATGTGCCCACGGGCCGTATCAGCAGGCTTTAGCAGCAGATATAGGCAGGACGGTTCATCAGTCCAAGTAACCCGAGGTGCATAGATTAAGGCGTATAGTCATGCACGTCTGCGATTAAAGCCATTGACTGAATACCGGAGCACCGATCTGATTGATAGAATCTGATGGGCGCTCTAATCATTTGTTTCATGCACATCTTTTCCGAAAATCGTTCCACACTTTTTGGGATGTGCTCTAACCGATAAACTGATTTAATCAATGCCTAACGCGCTACTGTTCTTCGCGTTGCAGCGGCATCTTGACTGACAACGTCAGCCAGATCGGTGGAAAGGAGTACGAAGCGAGTTCTTATCCATATTGGGGGGACGCCAACGTATAACTAACGGCCCATTATGCGAGATGGCTAAAGACAAGGCTAAATATCGTGGTTCTTATTGCTATCTGAGTAATGTTTATCTACCCATTCATGACACATCATATTTTCGGCTCCTCCCGCAAGCGAGAGGAGGGGGTAAAAAGTCAGCTAATTTCAAGGCGATTGTCCGTGTTTGAAGCTTCGGCGTTCATGTTTATGTTTCATCCTTGAAGGGAGGCAGATTAATTTTAACCGGCAGACTCGCCAGTCAAAATCGGTGAAGTTTCGCATTTACCGCGGGTAAGTTCGGCGAGCGGTTTGGTCTTCAACGACTTTAAAATGATCGAGGACTGCGGATTGCCCGATGACGGGGCACACGCGACGGCGGGACTGTGCTTCGAGGCGCACATCTAAGCCCAGGAATTAATTTTGAATATGCTCGTATTTGTGAGTTGTACAATTCTGCTGATTGTTGTCGACGAGCATCGTGCATGAAAAAAGCGTCGTTGAATGCGAATGTCCGTTAGTAGCAGATTAACTCTGAGCGCCTTTTATCTGCGAATGATGGGAAGGAACCACGGCTCCATAGTCGCTCTCATCGCTGTGTAATCTGTGTACTGTCCCATATTGCGTTTTCGTGCGAACTGGATCATAGATAGACCAACTCATTCTGCTCCCGACAGCCATTCAGGCTTGGTCAAAGATTCCTAAATATATACTTGTATTCATGCCCTTCCTGGGAGTCACAGTAGTGAAACTTAATGGCATTTTAAGTTTCATAATGGTGAAGATGTCGTTGAAGATCAACGAAATTTATAGAAAGATTTAGTCAGCATGAAGGGCAACTGGCGGGGTGTCGGGGTGAATTTGTAATCGGTTCGTTCACCTGGATATCCCGAGGCCGATTAGGTCACGGCGAACGTAAAAGGAATTGTAGTCAGAAAGGCTACGCTTTCATTGCAGTTCCTCCGATTATCGCTCCGCTGGGTACGTATTTTCAGAATGTAACCAAAAGCTAGCAGTGATTGCGCTGATTGCTGTCTGGCGCAGACGCCCACCGTTTTTCCCGACTAACGTATGAAACCGACGGGTAAGATCGGATCCGGGCTGGTGCCGTAACCATAACGAGGCCAGATGGGCATAGTTGTTCGAAGCCTTGGGTTACCGACTTTGCAAATATCCTATTCGCGGATCAATTGATCCCCATCCACAAGGGGTGGGCGTAAACCGGCATACCCCGGGATCTTTTCATCAATGATAGCGATGAGAGCCTTAGGATCTCTCGGCTGCAAAGTGTTTTCGATGTTTAAAGGTCGCCATTTCGACAAATCCGTTATTCTTCTGTGTTCAATGGTATCTGATTTACAATCTGAGCCTGCGGAATCTGAAGGAAGTGAAGGCCAAGCGCGCTATTGATCTGGACCACTCGACGGTGCATCGCTGGTTGTGCTTGCAGCCCGAAACTTCTTGTGCGCTTCGATCGAACGAAGCGTCAGGTCATACGGAAGCGGAACCTGGATGAAGCCTATGTGAAAGTTAAAGGCGAGTGCCTTTATCTCTACCGTGCGGTTGGCGGCAACGGTGATACACTCGAATTGCTATTTAGCAGAAAACGTTAATTGACTGCTGCCAAGGGCACCGTAACTTTAACCTGCTCGTGGGCCAACTTGGTCCATGACATTTATATTAAGCGGCTTTCAGGCATGCATTTGACGACACAAGGTGGCAGCGGCTTGGCGCAGTTAACGGTGGTCGGATGAGTTGAAACGGTCGCGGGGAAAGTGATGAAGATTGTAGATCGGGTCATGGATGGATGCGAAGCATTGTAAATGGCGTACTGATTTAGAGCGCTTCATCACCCGCTCTCGTCGTCGCATCGGTTGATGGTTGATGTGAATTCTCAGCCCGATTATTCAAGCCATTATGCTGGCGGTGTTCACAGCGCGTGAGGCCTATCTCTCGGTTGGGGGCTCCATAAGAGCCCAGCTTATCGGTGACCATGAGACGTGGTGAGTAACCCTGGCCGGATAAAAGCTTACGCATGAACTGTTTGGCAGCCTTGGTATCGCGGCGTTTCTGGACAAGAACATCAAGCACAAAGCCACCCTGATCAACCGCACGCCAGAAGATGTGGTGCGTTCATCCAGATGCCACAATAAGCCAGTATATCCTCAACTATGGGAAAGCTCAGTGGAAAACGAAAATACAGCTGCACCACTTCCACAATGATCTCAGCTGGAAAACGATGGCGATGATAAAACGGTGCACGAGGTGCAGTCATAGCTCATTATCGCTGTTCAGGCTTGCTATAAAGTTATGGTTACGGTGCCCTGAAAATCAGGAAGCCAATTACCAATTGCGATGAATGCGTGTTGATCGGTTGGGAGATGTTTCAGAGTTGAAAAGCTCTGGCCAAGTGTACGCGATACGGTGTTCTCAGTTGAGAACACGGGCCAAACGATTAAGCCAATCTATAGATATCCTATTCGGCTGGGACAAGCTCAGACATATATATTGATGCATAGTCATAAAAGCCTCTTTGCATATACGGTCCGTTTAATCACCGATATTGGCCGTTCCTTGCAGGGATCACGCTACCACAAACCTGACGTTGGGAACGACTGAACGTGTCGCGGCTTCGGGATTTTTGCGACACTGGAGACCGGAAACGAGCCAACAGGGGTTTTGGGGAGGATGCATCCTTTCGACTGCCACAGAACTGCGCTACACTGATGCGGCTGGATATGTCCATCGGAGAGAACCCTATCATGACAGATACGCCAAGCCTCGATCGTCGCGAGTTCCTGATCGCAACCACGCTCGCGACTATCGGCGGCGCTACAGCGTCGGTTGTTCTCTCTTCCGATCAAGCAGCAGCACAAGGCGCCGCGGCCCAACTGCCGGGAGGAACAGTCTACACTCGCGAGCAAATCCAGGGAAAGAAAGTCGTCAGCGCGCTCAATGTGAACGATCTGGAGGCCGGACAGAAGCACCTTTTGTATTTTCAGGGTGTGGAGACACCTACCGGGCAGCACTGGTACGTGTCGGTTATAGTCGCCAAGGGGGCGAAGCCCGGCAAGCGCGTCGTTCTGACAAGCGGTGTGCATGGCGACGAGATGAGTTCCATACACACGGTCCAGACCGTGATGAACCAGCTCGATCCCGCGCAGATGTCAGGCACGGTAATGGCGGTGACAGACATATCCCGCCCGGCCTTGGAAAGCATGCAGCGTCGGTGGCCGAACCAAGGCAGAGGTATTGATCTGATCGATATGAACCGCGAATGGCCGGGGAACGAGAACGGTCTGACAGCACCGAGCCGCCATGCCGGGATGCTGTTCAACCGGCTGTTGCGGCCGAACGCCGACGTTGCGATCGATTTCCATACTGGGACAACGGGGCTGGAGGTCACCGCATTCAACATTGGTGATACGGCTAGACCCGAGGTCAAGGAGATGCTGGACCTTTATCCCGTCGGTCAGATCCTCGACATGCCGAAACAGGCCTATCCTACTGTTCTGCATAACGCGTTTCTGGACGTTGGAATCCCGGCCTTTTGTCCGGAGATCGGTGCTGCGCGTGTGCTGGACCCCGAGATGATCGCGCTATTCGTGGAAGGCACGATGAACGTTCTCAAACATCATGGCATTCTTGCTGGACCAATGGGCCGCACTGGCAAAGACGTAACCGTCTTTGTTGGTAATAGTGGGTTCCCGGTGCTGGCCACAGCGGGTGGAATCGTCGAGCATCTGGTGAAGCTCAACGACAAAGTCGAAGCCGGACAGAGAGTGGCCATTCAACGCAACAGCTTCGGCGAAGTGGTCGCAGAGTATACAAGCGGAGTAGCGGGCGAGGTATTGAGTCAGCGCAGCGATGTGATGTCGGAACCCGGGAACATGCTGTTGATCATTCTATTCAATAATTCGACGCCAGGCGGCGTTGAAACCTATCCCGAGTAGGCTATCTGCGCGAGCGATGTTTTAAAAGCTTGGATAACTGAGCCGTCGGCTCTCTTGGCGATAGCGCCTGTTGCCGACACAAAAATGACGGATGCTCTGCGCACAGAGTGCAAGCTTAGAGGACTATCATGTTGGGAAATCTGACTGTCTTAACAATCATTGCCACGGTGCTTGCAAGCTTTGCGAATTCCGCTTCTGGCGCATCGGTTGGTGCGGGTAATCCCTATCCCGTCAGCAACTACACGTGCGAGGACGGCACGCGTCTCGCAGTGCGTCTGCTCGGTGATGGCGCTTCGGTATCCATCAACGGCGCTAGTGCAGTGGACCTGCCGTCCATGGGGCCAGACGGAACGACCTATTCGAACGGCCAGCACACGCTGACAATCGTACAGGGACGCCTGTCGTGGGGCGTTGGCCGAGCCATGCCGTCCACATGCACCGGCGGTTGAGCGTCTCGAGCGATCAATAACAGCCAGAGCTCTTCCGTTGCTGAGCCGAGCAAGGGGCCTGGAGCGCCTTGATGACCCTAATTCTGGAAGCGGACATAGACCGAGTTCATGTAGTGTTGCTTTCAGCCATGATACGCAGAGGCAAGGCGGCTAGCTGCGCATGGAGCAGTCTGTTTAGAAAGTGGCTTTTATCCCCATAGGTCAGGCAATCTTTTTCCTCCTTTAGGAAAAGTTGACAAAAACCACATGATCCCCAATCATATGCTGGCGCGGTAGAAGTTTGGTACGCGCGCAACGCAATACGCGATATATGAAACGGTGCTTTACGCGCAATGGTCGTCTCATTTGTGACAATATTTTAATCAGCATCCGAACGTGGGCGAAATAGATTTTTTATTCTTCGTGTTGATGCGGCGTTCGAAATTATCGTCCTGTGTGAGCTTTTTCGAAGATCTGCAAAAGCCTATCAGTCTGCTTCCCGCCCCATTTCAAACGTCAGCGGATTAGCTCTGCGCTGGCGTCTCATATTTTATAGCAACCTCGACGACCGTCCACTGCGCCGTTTGGCATTGTTGTAATAGTCAGAAGCCTGCTGGACAGAGCGATGGCGGGATTGTTCCATGGCTTCGGGCAGCGGGATACCGCGATTGGCCGCTTCGGTGAGATAGCCGGAACGCAGACCGTGGGCGGAGAATTCACTTGCATCAAGACCTGCCATTTGTGCGCGCTGCTTGACGATCCGGTTGATGGCGCTGGGTTCCAGTGCCCGCGCGGAAACATTGCCCCAGCGGTCGACCTTGCGAAACACACTGCCCTTGTCGATCCTGGCTGCTTCCAGCCAGTGAGTAAGGGCTTCGACGGGACGGCCGGTCAGATAGACGATTTCGTCCTGATCAGTACCACTGGTTTTGGTGCGGCCGAGATGGATGCCGAGCGAAGGGGGGGAGGGCCGTTCTCATCGGTGACAGGCGCCTGTTTGACAAGCTGTTCCGTTCGCAGTCCGGCAATTTCGCTGCGCCGGCGCCCGCCCGAGGCAAAGGCTACCATCAGGATTGCCCGGTCACGCAAGGCGGTGAGATCCTCGCCCGAACAGGTCGCCAGGAGTTTTGCTAAAATATCGCCGGTGATTGCACTGGCACTCTTGCGGCTGCGCGGCCGGTTGATGGCGCGGACCGCAAGCCGAATGGCCGATTTGACGGCCGGTGACGAAAACGACCCATGCAGCCCGCGCCAGCGGGTCAGTGTTGACCAGTTGGCAAGACGACGGCGGACGGTTGCCGGTGCATGTGGTCCGGACACACGCAGAAAGCCGCCTCGGCGCAATTCTTCTTCCACGCCGGCCGGCATGCCGTGATCGGCTTCGATCTCGCGTTGTTTAGGTCGCCACAAATGGTGCGCGATGAATTTCAACAACAAGGCTTCAGGTGCCGGAAAGGGGAGGGGGTTGCCGGTCGCGGCCAGCGACCAGGCTTCGAGATAAGCCAGATCCGAGGTCAGCGCGCGCAGCGTGTTTTCGCCCATGCCTTCATTGACCAGATGACGCAGCGTCTCGACATCCTGATCTGTCAATATCTCGGCCAGCATGTCGCACCGGTTCATTGGCAGTACAACTGCAAACGTATCCAATTGGTGGGTGCGCCATTCGATCGGCTTTTCTTCGACCATCGCTAAAATGTCGAAGATTCAGTGTGCAATTTGAGATCGGTTTGACCAAAATCATGCCCTTTGAACAGCAGCGGTGCTTTAGCAACGCTGGCCACAGCATAGGAATAGCAGTCGCCCATGTTCAGCGACGCCGGATGGCGTCCTTTGCCAAATAGATCAAATGCGTGTTCAGCCGCGCGATAATGCGCTTGATCGAAAGCTATTGCTGTGATGTTTGGCAAATCCAAGAGCTGGTCGATAATTGCAGCGGCATTCTGAAATCCCTTGCCTGTCAGAACCATCCGGGTTTCCAACAGCGTCGGCCACCCGATAATCACCGCCTCGCGCCGCAGCAGACCTTCAAAAGGAATAGCTTCCGCCTCCCGCAGCGCCATCGCCAGGATAATCGATGTATCAATGGCAATCATCGTGGCAACCCATATTCATCGTAGAGGTCATCATGGGCAGAGGTCGTACCTTCTGGCACATCTCTACGGCCTTCTGCCATCAGATCCAACAGCGCATCCATGGGTGTGAACGCCTGCTGCTGGCGCAGCTCCTGATCATAGCGCTCCAGTGCCCGCTCGACGAGCTTGTTGATTGGCTGGCCGGTGCGTTTGGCCAGCGCATGGGCGAGATCGCGTGCTTTGGAGCTGCGCACAGACAGCTGTGGTTCAGACATTGTCATTTCCTCATTGCTTTTGCAGATTATATAGCAACCAGCGCTTCAGATGGCAAGGTTGACGCATTAGATGGCTAGCCTCCGATAACTATAAATCATGTTTGAGTACGCTACCGCAAGCGACTATGCCACCCCTTTTGTCGGCGAGTGGTCTTCGTTTCTCTGATGGGATAACGGCGAGCGATATTATGTTTCGACGGCATATCGGATCATTTACGCTGTATTAGATCGCAACCGCATATTGAAATTTAATCAGTGCACCCAAGTGAAAAATAGTATCAAACGGTAACGCGCATCTTCGCATTGAGGGAAGCATGCGTTGGGTATTCTGGGGGCAATCATGACTGTGAAATATCGCCTGCTGACGGGCGTTTCCTTCCTCGCGCTGTGCATCATGGCAGAAACGGGGAAGGCGCAGACTGTCACCCCGGATGGAGATGTACCGCAGTGGGACGGATCACCGCTAACAAGTCCATGGGATGTGGGCGGTGACCTTTATGTCGGCCGTTCCGGCGCGGGGACGTTAGTGGTTGAGGATGGGGGTAGCGTTAGCAATAGGATCGGATATCTCGGAGCCCATTCCGGCAGTACAGGCAGCGCGACGGTGACGGGCCCCGATTCGATATGGACCAACAGTGAATGGCTTTCTGTGGGCCATTTTGGTACGGGGACGCTGACGGTTGAGGATCGCGGCAGCGTAAAAAACACATATGCTTATATCGGATACGATTCCGGTATCACAGGCCGTGTGACAGTGAGGGGTGCCGGTTCGAGCTGGACCAACACCAGTACTGTGTCTGTTGGTTTTTACGGCACTGGGACGTTGGTCGTCGAGAACGGTGGCAGCGTCAGCAATACGGGCGGATATCTCGGATATAATTCCAGTGGCATGGGCACTGCGACGGTGACGGGTATCGCTTCGACCTGGGACAACAGCGGTGAATTGGCTATCGGCTTTGACGGCACGGGGACATTGGTCGTCAAGGATGGTGGCAACGTCCGCAATGCCTACGGATATCTCGGAACCAGGCTCGGTAGCACAGGCAGTGCGACGGTGAGCGGCCCCGGTTCGAGCTGGATCAACACCAGCATTCTCTCTGTCGGTCTTTTCGGCACCGGAGTGCTGACGGTCGAAGGTGGAGGCAGCGTCAGCACTAGGGTCGGATCTCTTGGAGCCAATCCCGGCAGCACAGGCAGTGCGACAGTGACGGGTCCCGGTTCGAGCTGGGCCAACAGCGACGAATTGTATGTCGGCGGATCCGGCAAGGGGACGTTGGTCGTTGAGAACGGTGGCCATGTCAGCAATACGAACGGATACCTCGGACGCGATTCCGGTAGCACAGGCATTGTGATGGTGACGGGATTGGGCTCGGAGTGGACGAACGACAATTTGCTTTCTGTCGGCAATTTCGGCACCGGGACGCTGATGGTCGGGGACGGCGGTAGCGTGAGCGCCAGTGAGGTGAGGCTTGCGACCATCAGTGGATCGAGCGGCACGCTCATCATAGGAGCGGCACAAGGCGAGACCGCGACTGCGCCGGGTACACTGAACGCTGCGACAGTGTCGTTCGGCGACGGCAGTGCCGAGATGATTTTCAACCACACGGGCACCGACTACACGTTTTCGAGCGTTCTAGAAAGCAGCGGAACGGGTACGCACAGGATAGAGGTCCTCTCCGGCATCACCAAACTGACCGCCGACAATTCCGGTTTCTCCGGGACGACAGAGGTGAATGGCGGCAAACTCATCGTCAACGGCAACCTTGGCGGCTCTCTCGACATTGCCGCTGGCAGCTGGCTTGGCGGTTCGGGTACGATAGGATCAGGGACTGGCTCGTTAATCCAGGCCATGTCGGGCGCGACAATAGCACCGGGCAATTCGATCGGTACGCTGACGGTTATGGGCGATCTCCTGCTATCCCCCGGCTCAATCTATGAAGTCGAGATTGCCAACGATGGCCGATCTGACCTGATTAATGTCATCGGTGGTACAGCGACAGTGGCGGATGCCACTGTGAAGCCAATGACACTGGACCCGGAAACAAGCTACCGCGATGGACAGACCTATCGCATTGTGAGCGCGAGCAATGGGGTTACAGGCCAGTTCCCGACGATTGCGACGACATCCGCGTTCCTCGATTATTCGCTCGCATACGATGCGAACACTGTCGATCTGACAGTGCGGGTCAAATCCACGACACCTCCAGTGACGCCTGAACCACCGGTCGTGTTCCAGAGCGTGGCGGAGACGCCGAACCAGTATGCGACCGCAGGGGCACTCGACAGTCTTGCTGAGAGTGGTCCGTCACTGGCCCTCTACAACAGGCTTCTTATGCTGGACGCCGATCAGGCGCGATCTGCTTTCGACGCTCTTTCCGGGGAAATCCATGCTTCGACCCGGACGGCCCTGGTCGAAGACAGTCGCCATGTCCGCGAGGCAATGAATGCACGCCTGCGCGCCGCTTTCGATGCGACAGGTGCTTCCTCGTCTCCAGTCATCGCTTATGATCCGGCCAACCCGTCTGCTTCAGTCGCTCCTGACTATGCGGGGGCCGCTTTGTGGACTTATGGCTTCGGTTCGTGGGGATCGGGCGACAGCAATGATAACGCTGCTGCGACTGACCGCAGGACCGGCGGTGTTCTGCTTGGCATGGATGCGGATGTAGCAGACTGGCGCGTCGGCCTTGTGGCAGGCTACAGCCGTTCCAACATAGAGGCAGACGCCCGCCTGTCCTCGGCCGATAGTGATAACTGGCATGCTGGCCTTTACGGCGGGACGCAATGGGGTAGTCTCGCTCTCAGGGGTGGAGCGGCCTACACATGGAGCAATATCGACACCAGCCGTAACATTGTCATACCGGGACTGCAGGAAACAGAAAAGGCCGGTTACGATGCAGGTCTGGTTCAGGCATTCGGTGAACTGGCTTACGGTCTTGATGCAGGCGGCACCCGGTTCGAACCATTCGCTAACCTGGCCCATGTCAGCCTGCACCGCGACGGTTTCCAGGAGAGTGGCGGCATGGCGGCGCTGTCAGGTCGGAGCGACACGCAGAACGTGACCTTCACGACGATCGGACTTCGGGCGGAACACCAGTTGAAGATGGGAGATGCGCCGCTGCTGCTTTCGGGAATGCTGGGCTGGCGGCATGCATTTGGCGACAGGACCGCAGAAAGCATTCATGCCTTCGACACCGGCAATGCCTTCCTCATCGAGGGCGTACCAATCACAACAGATAGTGCCGCTATTGATTTTGGGGTGGATCTGGAATTGTCGCAACAGGCCTCGGTTGGATTGTCCTATAGCGGGCAATGGTCGTCGAGCGCCCGCGACAATGCCGTCAAGGCTCAGTTGAAGGTCAAATTCTGATACGACCTGTCACAGCTGGCATTGCCATGTCGGGATGATGCCTTTATGGCAAAGTGATTTAGGGGCACTGTTACATTAGAGCGCGTTTCGATCCGATTGAATCAGATCTGTGCTCTTATGCTAGTGTGGCTTTGAATCTGAAATTCGATCAAAGCCCTACTCCAAAGTGATACGAATTTCAGATTCGCCACACTAGCATGGCCTCCTGGGGCGATCTCAGGGCATGGCCGCACGGGCTATGCTCTCACGAGAACGCGAAAGCTTTTGAGGAGCGACATGTCTGGCGGAGTTCCCATTCAAATTAAATACCCCGCCCATAAGCTGCAAACAACTTCGCAATACCCCTCACTACCGTGGATGTTCTGCGAGCCCGGGCAAGCTACCAATTTGTAGATTCTGCCAAAATGTATCTCCCTCTGGCAACCCTCACAAATAAAGCGGCATCCGGCGGCTGATTATCGCTACAGTTGCTTGCAAGGTAAGAAAAATATCTTGGGTAGGGCCATCCTGGCGCCACTCGTCTGACGTCTTTCGGTGTAAATGGCTCTTTTAGAGACCTTTTCACGCGCACAGCATAGAATATCAGCTGATAGGTATTTTCCCCGCCCCGTTTCATTTCGGAACAATAACGTCAAAAACACAATTAATCAAATTAGATTAATGCTCAATGGCGTTTGAATACGTTTAAATGTTCGACGTGTATACGATAAGATGTTCTGCCTTTTCCAATTCGTAGCGTACGCGCTCAAAGACGGCCCACGTTAAAAAAGCATACATACCACAAGGACCACGATGACATAAGTATTCGGCTTCATAGCATTATCCAATGCGCTGTTACGTTCGCGCATAAGGCTCTTTCAGGAAATATCAGCAATAGTTAATATGACATTGCTGATATGCACGATGATCCCCAGTCCTGCAAATTCGCGCCGAATGGCGTTGGTTATTTCAATGTCATTACCCGCATCCTCGCGCCAAACGGGTTGCGCGGCGCCGCCTTCGCCGTTGAGTTTTGATCTGTATGGTAATGGGTTGGTATGAAAATCGCTCCGACCATTTGTTACAAGCACCATAGCTTTCGGGGTGAGATCATTGTGGCCAAGCGATCTGGTGTATTGTCGATTTCCACTCAGCCTGCGCGACGTTGAATATCTGTTGGCCGATCGCGGCATCGATGGCACTTTTCGGAGTGGAAATCAGCAATCATCCGTGTTGTTGACCAGAACCGCTTTCTCGATACGAGTTGATAATAGCCCTACTCAGAACCTTATTCACAAACGAAGGTATCTATTCAGCGCAGGTTTTGGAAAGCGAATGGAAGCTATCTGCTGTAGCGCGTTACGATACGTCACAAAAGCGGAGAGCGGGTTTATGTGAAGTTGTTCATCTGACTGAGGTGACAAACGACACTGCAGAAGATGGTACAAATGATCAGGGGGCAAACATTGGCGAAATCATCTGAATTAACCTGGCACCAACGAACAGCAATTGTTAGAGTTGGGAATAAAAAGCGACCTGTTTTACCAAGTGAGATTGCGGAATTGCCTTCCGCAACAAGGCAGACAATTAATCTGTCGAGCGCACATTCGACGCTGCGACAATTGTTGAAAAAAGAACTTGTCAGGATCGTTTCGGTGCATCCTACACAATACTGCCTAACAGAAGAAGGGCTCGCTATCTATCACGATGATGCCTCGGAACATAACCCTGGCAACTGTGTTTCGGCGGCAGGCTGATTTCTCCAAACCGAGCCTGATTTGAGGAGTGCGTTTGTAATATTTACAAGCCTTCTGGCGATTACACCGATAACAGGTTTGTACGGTTTGCTGCGTTCTTAAAGTCGTCGAGCAGCCTAATTTCAGGATCGAATTTAGGAAATTCTGCTGTGAGTGCTGTGTCATACAACGTTGACGCCCTCAATGGAGGGCTCGCGGGACATATTACCCATTCTTTTTCTGCCCGCCTTGCGCCACGCGCGCTTCCAGCTGACCGAGTTGAGCGACAATGTCGCAAAGGGACAATCCCGGACCCGCGATCGCGGCGACAAGCTTCAGGGGCGGAGATTGCCGGTCAAGGTAAAGCCCAGCCTTCGAGGTGGGCCAGGTTTGAAGTCAGTGCACGCAGAGTGTTTTCGCCCATGCCTTCATTGACCAGATGACGCAGCGTCCCGACATATTGATCGGTCAATAGCCCGGCGAGCCTGTCGTGGCGTTTCATCGGCAAGACGGCAGCAATAGTGCCGAGCTTTTCAGCGCGTCGTTCAACAGCGGAGTCGCGTGATAGGATCACCGGTCAGCCTGAGCAGGGGGGCGGTCGCGGAGAAGGGCCAAAAGGGAAGAATTGATGTAGAGGTTCTCGCGCCCCGCTTTGATTTCCTGAAGCAGGCCGTTATCGGTGAGTGCTTTCAGATAGACGGAGGCTGCCTGACGTTTTGCGATGCCGGCCTGGACAAGGTCGCTAATTCGGCAGTATGGGTTGACGAAGATCACCTCGGCCAGCTCTCGCGTGTAGAGCTTTGGAAGATCGCGGCGAATTCGTTCGGCGGTCAGTTCGAGCAAACTGCGAATGGCCCTAATACGTGCTGTTGACCATTCGGCGGTCTCACGTACAGCTTCCAGCATGTAGAGAATCCATTCTTCCCAGGAAGCTTGTGTGGTGACGGCGAGAAGCCTATCGTAATAAGCGGGCTTGTTGCCGATGATGTATCGGCTCAGATAGAGGACGGGGATGTCCAGCAGGCCTTTATCGACCAGATAGAGAAGGTTGAGGACGCGACCTGTGCGACCATTTCCATCGATGAAGGGATGAATGGCCTCAAACTGGTAGTGCATCACGGCCAGGCGAACCAACGGGTCGATTTCGTCAGCCTCATGAATATAGCGTTCCCAGTTGGCAAGCTTGCTCCGGAGCAAATCCTGTCCTTCCGGCGGCGTATAGATTACCGTGCCGGTTGCCTCGTTCATCAATGCAGTGCCGGGCGTTGAGCGTATGTCGAGATCAATGCCCTTGATTCTGCGGCAGATAGCGACAGCCGTGGACGTTGATACTGGACGCTCTTTGAGTGACTGAACCCCTTCGCTGAGAGCTGTGCGATATCGCAGCGCCTCTTTCGTTGCGGGATCGGCCTGATCCCCAGGCTCGTTGGCGAAGCGGAACAGTCTATCTGTCGTGGTGACTATATTTTCGATTTCGGAACTTGCCTGCGCCTCGAGCAGCGGGATCGAATTGATGAGGACCGACTGGTTGGGGATGAGTTGTCCTGACACGCGAAGTTCGGCTAGTGAGGCCCTTGCGGCAATGCATGCCTTGAGCACGGCCTTTGTCTCGACGTCCTCTCGGGGCGGTAGAGATGGGAGATCGTTATAGGGGTGATCAGGACGGAATGTCATGTCGGTCAAACCTCATTTTGACGACACGTCGTATCGGATATGTCGATGGCATCGACACATCAGCAATGCATGTCGACAAAAGATAATTCTATCGACATATCATCAGATCTACAAGTTGGTTTTCCGAACGCTGAAAATGAGCTCCTAGGGTCGTCTCCGTGCTGGGCTGGATCGTTTGAATTCTCCGTGAAATCTGACGGGCGGATTGCCATTTGGAGATGAGGGACCTTCACACAGTTAGACGGCTGACTTTCACTCTGGCGGTCTTCCTGATTGAGCGGAGACCGTTTCATTGAATCGGCAGCACTATTCGTTTTCCCGGAGCACTGGAATTTGTTCAGTTGACCGTAAAATCGGGATGATCATGATCCTGCTCGTCGTTGAACGGTCATGTTCGGCTAGCGCGCTGAAAGTTACTGAATAAATCGCGACCGTGCCCTGCAAGGGTTTGTCGGTGCTCCACCGATCTTGGCCGAAATCTGCTCAAAAGACCGGAGCTTGGGCGTTTCCGGTCGTCCTGGCGACCGACATCACTGATTTGCGGCTTCAAATCAATAACCTCTGATAAGCGATACTTAAGATGACTTTGGCTTCAATATGAGGATATTTATGCATATTTGCGGTAGCTTCACGCAGCGAATGGCTGCCAGTTCAAAGCATAACGGGTGAAGCGCAACTGACCACTGCGCGCCAACGCGCCTTTGTCGACCAGATCCTGCAGATCACGGGTGGCGGTGGCGCGTGAGGTCTTGGTGATGGCGAGATAATTGTCCGCACTGAGGCCACCGATAAAGCCATCCGGTCCCGTCTCGAACAAACGTGCAATGACCTTTTCCTGCCGTGGGTTGAAGGCTCCCCGGAACCGATCATAAAAATGCGTTTTGGCGATGTAAAAGTGCACCCGCTGCAATGTGAGCTGTTGCACTGCCAGCACGGTTTGCGCAAACCACACCAGCCATTGGGTGACGTCGAGGGTCTGCTGATGCTGTTCCAGCTGCGCGTAATAGGCTGTTCGGCTCTGTTCGATGGCAAAACTCAGCAGGATCAGACTGGGCTGGCCCAGGGACTGCGCGAGGGCCTTTTCTGCCAGCGCCCGTCCCAGACGTCCATTGCCGTCTTCAAACGGGTGGATGCTTTCAAACCAGATAAGACTAAGGGCTGAGCGGGTCAGCGCGGGGAGCGGGGAGGGGCCGTTGGGTGCAGTTTCGTTGAACCAGGTAATGAAACGATGCATTTCGATGGGCACTCGTTTTGATGGAGGGGCCTCGAAATGAATGGTTGGACGGCCCAACTGGCCGGAAACGATCTGCATGGCGTCGGCATGGGTTCGGTAGGCACCGATAGTGTCCAGATGTCGACTGCCTGCCATCAACATGGCATGCCATCGAAACAGCGTGGCGTCATCAAGCGGCAGGGCATAGGTGCCGTACACGTCGACCGTCATTTCTGCGATCCCGTGTTCACGCGGTTGCACCGAACGCCGGTCGGTCGTCAGTCCCAGCTGCCGCCGCAGCGATGACTGCACACTCAAACGGTCCAAAGTCTCGCCCTCAATGGCGCTCGTCTTGATCGCTTCATCGCTCAAAAGTTCGATGCGCAACTGATTGCGTTCGTTGGGATTGATATGGCGCATCGCGCCGATGACTTCGCCGGAGGAGAGCAGAAATTGCCGTTCCAGAACCTACAGCGGCGCGGCGTCATAGCGAAAATGCGGCCAATCAGGCTGTATCCAGTTCCAGGGCAAGAGCGATAGTGTCCTTATCTATCGCTCTTAATATCAAATAAGTATGAGTAATAGAAGCCGCCCCGGTCACTCACGGCCCTGATTGAGGAGAAGATGTTATGTCCGCTTAGCGCTTCATGCACGAACCCGCTACGCGGGAGGGCGCATGTGGCAAGGTTTGACGTTTTAGTCTGAAGCACTGGGCAAATAGGGGTTATGGTTAGAACATGGAGTTCCTTTCAACAGGAGGAACTCGCAATGACCATATTTCACAATGATGTCCCTACCACACCACTTCGCCAGCGTATGCAGCAAGATATGGTGATGCGGGGCCTGGGATCCCATACACAGCATGATTACATTCGACATGTCCGTCGCTTTGCCGCTTTCCTCGGGCGACCTCCCGACACTGCGGATGCCGAGGATATCCGACGCTACCAACTGTACCAACATGATGATGGTGTGGGACCGGCCACAATCAACAGCACAGTTTCGGCGCTCCGCTTTCTGTTCACGGTGACGCTGAAGCGGCGGGATTTGGCGCGAATGCTGGTGATAACCCGCAATCCACGCAAACTACCCGATGTGCTGAGCATAGAGGAAGCTGCACAGTTGCTCGAGGCGGCACCAGGCATCAAATACAAGGCGGCACTCGCTGTCGCTTATGGTGCGGGCTTGCGTGTCTCCGAAGTCGCCCATCTCAAGGTCGATGATATCGATTCAACGCGCATGTTGATCCGGGTCGAGCAGGGCAAGGGACGCAAGGACCGCAATGCCATGCTTTCTCCGCAACTTCTGGAACTTTTGCGGCTATGGTGGCGCGAAGGCAAGCGGCGCGGCGTCATGCTGCCCCATGGCTGGCTGTTTCCGGGACGCAGCCGCACCGGTCCGATCTCGTCGCGACAATTGCATCGTGCGGTGCAGGAAGCCGCCGAGGTTGCCGGTATCCACAAGCGCGTCAGCCCGCATACATTACGCCACAGCTTTGCCACCCACCTTCTGGAGGACGGAACCGATATCCGGATCATTCAGGTTCTGCTCGGACACAGCAAGCTCGAGACAACCGCGCTTTACGCCAAGGTCTCCACCCGAACGATCCACGCGGTCGCGGGGCCTCTCGACCGGCTGATGGCGCTGATGGAAGGCAAGACACCCGACAGCTGAGCCGTGCGTGCCTCGATTGAGGTTGCCGATATTTTCCGTGCAGCAGGGCCTGCCTACCGTACCGCTCATGCCGGGCACCTTAGCCTCACCCAGCTCAAGGTCATGTCGGCGATCGAGAACTGCCGCACCGCAGCGCTCGGCGGCCACGTCGAAGCCTGTGAGGATTGCGGGTACTGGCGTATTGCCTACAACTCCTGTCGCAACCGGCACTGTCCGAAGTGTCAGGGCGCATCCGCGCGGACGTGGTTGGCCGAACGAGAGGCAGACTTGCTTCCAGTGGGCTACTTCCATGTTGTGTTCACGCTGCCAACCGAGATCGCCGATATTGCGTTCCAGAACAAGGCGCTCGTCTACGATTTGCTGTTCAAAGCAGCATCAGAGACGATGCTGACCATCGCGGCTGATCGCAAGCACCTCGGCGCGCGCATTGGCATCACCGCAGTCCTTCACACATGGGGTTCCGCGATAACGCATCATCCACATGTCCACATGGTCGTGCCTGGCGGGGGCATCGCCAGGGACGGAAGTCGATGGATAGCATCGCTCCCGGCCTTTCTGTTTCCCGTACGCGTGCTCGGCAAACTGTTTCGACGACTGTTCCTCACACGGCTGGTTGCCCTGCACGACGCCGGGCGGCTTGGCTTCTATGGATTGATGACACACCTCACCGAGCGGCGGGCATTCCTGCGCTACCTTTCTCCAGCCCGAAAGAAACGCTGGGTGGTCTATTCCAAGGCACCGTTTGCAGGGCCCGAGGCGGTGCTAGCCTATCTGTCGCGCTACACCCATCGGGTCGCAATCTCGAACAGCAGGCTGATCGCATTCGACCAGAGTGGTGTAACCTTCCGCTACAAGGACTACCGCCGCGACAGCTGCGACCGCCAGCAGATCATGACGATCACGGCTGACGAGTTCATTCGCCGCTTCCTGATCCATGTCCTGCCGCACGGCTTCCATCGTATCCGCCACTATGGGTTGCTCGCCAGTTCCGCCCGCAAGGCCAGCCTTGCACTTGCCCGTGAACTCCTCAACGTCGCCGCACCGCCCGATGACGATACGCCCGATACACCGGACGACTCCCGCACCCCATGTCCCTGCTGCGGTGGACGCATGATTGTCATCGAAGTGTTCGAATGCTGTAGAAAGCCACGCGGACCTCCGAATGCAGCGTCAACATACCGGGAGACCTCACCATGACCCGGTGTGACAGCATTCAGACATCAGCCGCAGGTGCCACACTTCCGGCAACGGAGCCGTGTGCGGATATGGTGACCATCGGTACCGATAAGACTACATTCACCGACGCGAAGCACACACAGCATCAGGATGAGAAACAACCAGGCAATCCGTTTGTTACTATCCAGGCGCTTTCCGGAAATGCCATCCCTATCACCAACGTCAGCCGAAAATCGAAATCCCCATAACCATTACAATCTGGCCCGCGGGTTCCTGCATGAGGGGCTTTCGTACGCCTGACGGCACCCGAAACCCTTCACCATTTCAGACATACTGCATATGTTTGCTACGTAAGCATGACGCTTTGATGCTAATCGGGTCTGATGGCCACAATCCCAGGTGTCTTGATCGGACTGGTTGCAGACGGCGTATGTTGCCCTCTCGCAGTAAATCCCGCTAACCCTCAGCTGCAAATGCTAGGCAGCATATTAGTGCTGTACATTTGAAATCCGGATAGTTTGCCGAACGAGTAAACTGACCCCTGGTGTACCATTCATAGACGCATATCGGGCTTCGATTATCTGCCATAGAAACTATGCATAGTTTTCGCAGCTCGCCCACCTTAGAAAGGCTGGGTGCGCGGCTTGTGTTGAATATGCTATGAGATTTGCTTAGCAGGTGGGTATCATGACGTGAAATTGTGTAGGGCTTTGAGATGATTGAAACGGACCATTTGATTTTAAGGAAGCCCATTGCAGAAGATTTTGCATCGTATGCTGATTTGTTCAACGACCCTCTCGTTACCATTCATATTGGTGGTAATCTTACCCGAACTGAAGCGTGGGCGCGATTTCTTCGGGATGTTGGTCACTGGACTTTGGAAGGATTTGGGCAATTCATCATCGTTGAACAGGCAACGTCTTCCTTTGTCGGAAAGCTTGGCTTCGCAAAGTTCGAGCGAGAATTAGGACCACACGCAAATACTTCGGTAGAATGCACATGGACGTTGAGTGCGGCGTTTCATGGGAAAGGATATGCGAAAGAGGCCGCAATCGCAGCGCACATTTGGCATGATAAACATAGTAACGCACCAACTGCTTGTCTTATCGCAGTGGACAACATTCCATCCCTTAAATTAGCTTCTGCTCTCGGTTATAGGGAAATTGATCGGTTAGAACGCCGCTCACACGTCGTGATCGTGCTGGAGCGAAATTTTGAGTGCTAGTCTTTCACACGTCCGCTTAGGCTTAGCGCTTTATATCGGTCATTAAAATGATTTTCTGGAACACCTAAAAGCGGACGCCATACCTACAACGCGGTAAATGTCTATGACTAGTGGATTCAGTTCATTCCTCCTTTGGGAAATGGAGGCTGATATAAACTGATAAGGAGCGATTGATCGCGTTGAAAGCTTGAGCCAGATTACAATCTGCATTCTGAAGCTGACGGAGGCTCATATGAACGGTATTGGCTACACGATGGTCGGAACAACTGATCTTCCTCGCGCATTAGCATTCTATGATCCGATTTTTGCGGCAATGGGCTTCGATACATGCTGGCGTGATGAACGCTCTGCCTCTTGGGGCAAGTCTGACGATGAGAAATTTCCCCGCTTTTTTACAGGATATCCACAGGATGGTGATGAAGCGAAAGCAGGGAACGGAACGATGACAGCATTCCTGTGCACCCCACAGCTCATTGACCAACTTCATGATCTGGCTTTGAAGAACGGTGGAACTAGTGAAGGTGCACCTGGACGTCGTCCACATTATGGTGACGGCTTCTACGGCGGATATGTTCGCGACCCAGATGGCAATAAGCTCGCCTTCGTGTGTTACGAAGCTCCTTAAGCTCAAGTGAGACGTAAAGAATTCAGTTGGTAGCTTTAGCATTAAGCGCGAAGTAATCATTGCAAATACCGAGTGAGAATTCCCAGAACCGGGCGGTTTCAGACCGGCATCTCAGGCGCGCTAAGCTGATGGCGCACGGATTCCACCGCCACTGTTACAAACTATGTGGTACGCGATTTCGGCCCAAACCACTATGCATCTCATGACCGCTTCGAGAATTACAATCAGTGCCAACCAAGGCTAAATTTAAGGTCGGAAGCTGCCGGACGGCATTGCGTCTTCATTCCTGGCATTAGCGTAGTACTCACACGCTTTCCAAAACGGTCGGTCGTTCCGCTTGTCATACATTCAATGTCTGAGAAGGGGTGGAGAAGGTCCAGTCAGCTTCTGGCATCCAACTGAAGCTGACGCGTATGAGTCGATCAATTTTTCCAACCTGCTTGTCGCTCGTCAACACCGTCATGACGTCGGGAACTGCCAGCGACAATACCGGGCAAGTCGCGCGCTTCGCATCAGGGCTTTGGAAACAGGGGTATACCTGCAGCGACCCTGGTTCCCGGTAATGTTCTTGTGTCGCAGTGTTGATTGCCGAATTTCTCGAACAGCTTTCTACTTGCTCCCGGCAGCAGCGGGGCAATACACCTCGCGATCACAAGCAAGGAAACCGCCAGGCTCAACAACGTGTTGTCCAACCTGGTCTCGCCCGCCGCAGCTATCTCGCTGTCGGGCGAGGCTGCAACCCTGGCCAGATCCCAGGGCGCTTCTTCTGCCACATATCGGTTGGCATCCGCCACGAAGGACCAGATCGCATCAAGCGCACGGTCGAAGGCAAAGACGTGCAGATTTGTCGCAACCGTGTCAGGGAGCAGATTGGCGGCTTGCAACAGCCTATCGCTTTCGACAAAGCCTTCGGAAGGCGTGGGCACAACTCCTTCTCGATAGCGCTCGATCATGCTCAGGACACGATGCACGAGGTTGCCCAGTTGCCCTGCAAGCTCGGAATCATAAGCCTGCCGAAAGCATGCATGTGAGAAATCGCCGTCGCCTGTCGATCGGATGTGTCGTAAAAGGAAGTAGCGCAACGCGTCCGGTCCAAACTCTTCCGCCAAGGGCAGGGGATCAATGGCGTTGCCGGCCGATTTGCCAATCTTGCGTCCCTCGACTGTAACATAGCCGTGGACAAGAATCCGTGTCGGCACCGGCAAACCGGCAGAAAGTAGTATAGCGGGCCAGTAGATCGCGTGGAAACGAGTGATGCCTTTTCCGATGACGTGTTCCCGCGAGATGGCTTGCGTCCACCATCGCGTCAGGGTGTCGTCGTTGCTGCCATAGCCCAATGCACTGATATAGTTGCCGAGTGCGTCGAACCAGACATAGATCACTTGCTCTCCTCCGTCCCCGGGCACGGGTATTCCCCAGCCACGCGCACGAGTCGCACTGCGCGAAATGCTGAAATCTTCGAGCCCCTGCTCAATCCACGACAGCACTTCGTTGCGCCGGGCGTCGGGAACGATCCTGGTGTTGCCTTTGACATAGAGGTCGCGCAATTTGCTTTCATATCGCGAGAGGCGGAAGAACCAGTTTTCTTCTTCGATCAGTTCCGGCCTAGTTCCGTGCTCAGAACATTTGCCTTCGTCAAGCTCCTCTGCGTTGTAGAACTGCTCGCAACCCGTACAGTAGAGGCCGCTATAGGCGCGCTTGTAGATGTCACCACGCTCGAAGCATGCTTTCCAAAGGCGCTCGACGCCGGGTCGGTGGCGTTGATCGGCGCTAGTGCGAATGAAATCGTCGTAGGAAAGATCTAGGCTTTCCTTCAGTGCAAGGAACCGAATTGCGTTGCGCTCTACTAAATTTACAACTGAAAGCCCTGCCTTTTCCGCAGCTTGAACGTTCTTAATGCTGTTCTCGTCCGTTCCAGCCTGAAGCCGTACCTGCCAGCCCTGTTGACGGTAGAAGCGGGCCAGTGCGTCAGCCTGTATCACCTCCAGGGCAAAGCCAATATGGGGCACAGCGTTCACGTAAGGAATTGCAGTAGTAAGATAGCGGCTTGGGATCAGAACGTCTTGCGGCTGTTCGTTCGGCATGTCGGAAACTCCTCTAGATAAAGGGCGAGGCGGATTCCAGACAAAAAAATACCGCCTCGAATTGAAGCGGCTTTGGTGTGTCGGTTGATCGTGGTCAGGTCACATACCGAAACGTCCCGCTTCCAGAATGGAGAGCGGCATCATCATCGTCGAAGTGATACTCGATCGGTTGCTGTTCATGGCATTAAAGTAGCCGATCAGTGACCTCTGGTCAACCTCAGGCGGGTATGCGCCATTTTCGCGGAACGTGCGAACCTGTGTCATATGATACCTGTCAATTAGCCAATTGACAGGTCCGCTTCCAATCTCCTTGGCTCTCCTTATTAACGCTGGCAAAAGAGCAAGACCGTTGAGGCAGGTTTTTCGACCGAACGGATTGTTAGCCGCCATTTATCTTCTAGTCACGGCTGAAGCGTACCTTTCGACCTCAGGAAATCCATGATTACCTCGATAATGCCAAACGCGAGGGGAAGGTTTGGATTGGAATAAGTGGCGATATTGGCCGCCGGGTCGTCCGAGACGACGGTTTTAAGGATGTGGTTAGTGTGCGGAAGCCGCGTGAGTTTCGCCGACGGTGCGGCCGCCTTTATGCCATCGCATCAGGGATGCCTATCTGAAGGTCACGTTCGCCTTGAAGAATCAGGATTGGTTTGGCGACATGCCTGGCGAGTTCCGCCGGATCAACTGTGAATATGCTTATTAGAAAGTCCTGTATGGCAGGGTTGAACAGCGATGCTAACGACGCAGGCAACTCGGTATGATTGACGTGCTTGCCTTCAGCCAAGGTATTGATTGCGGTATCTGCTGAAGAAAGAATAGATGCATTGGCAGGATTGGAACGAAGCTGTTCCTTTAAAACGTCACCGAGAGGGCGACCTGACGTTGCGATGAGTATCAGTCCGCAAATTTGTGGCTCGACCTGGGCCGTGGCCAATGCGACGAGGCCGCCCTCGCTATGCCCGAGGAGCCAAACGCAGTCAGAACTCGTTTTCCTTCGAATGCCCTCCACCCAGGCACGAGTATCGCTCACATAATCGTTGATTGTTACTGCATTAGCATCAAGAACAGCGCTAGAGCTTCCGAACATGCCACGTTTGTCGAACCGAACCGTTGCGATACTTTCTGCCCCCAACCCTTCGGCCAGAAGGCGGTACGATCCGGCGCTGATCCCCAGCGGGCTGTTCCCATCTCGATCTGTAGGTCCCGAGCCAGGGATGATGAGAACAATGGGAGCAGCTGCGTCTGAGGCTTTCGTCCATGTTCCACTTAACTCCCCAAAGGGACCTGCTACTGAGATTTCCTGTGATGATAATGCGGCAGCGGCAAACACGAATACGGACGCAAGTAAAAGCATCATTCCTCCAATTCTCGGGATGAGTTCCCCTTCAATGCCGCATATTCTTGTGACGTCTGGCTCTAAGCAAGTTCGAATAGAGTCGAAGTGTCCTAAAAGAGGGTTGGGAGCCGTCGGACAGCTGAGCGCGAGTCTCGGCCATACACGCAGCTATCATATCTCCCAAAAGTAGCCGCTCGGCCTATTGGAGTTATAGGCTTTGATAAGGGTAGGGAAAGCATCCCAATCTGCGGCGTTGCTTCAGTAAAAAGCTTGCAATTCAATTTGATATTTCCCTAAATATGAGATTAATAGGCAAGTTTTATGTTTGGTTGTCGACAGCCTGTCTTTCGCAAGGACTTTAACGGGATAGGTGTATTGAACGACATGGGCGATGCTAAATCGAATTAATAATCATTCGAATTGGCGTTGCGGAAATTGGGTGGGGTGCGATGGTTGTTCGCAATGAAATTGAGGTTTTGTATAGCGAGGAGCGACCGGGTCTTCTGAAACGTGTAGCCCGACGCCTTGGATCACAATCCGTAGCGGCTGATATTGTACAGGACGTATTTCTGCGACTGTGGGAGCGTGGCTCGGGCAGTCTTGACAGTGATGTGGCTTATCTCAACCGCTCAGTCAGCAATGCAATTGTTGATCATGCGCGCGCGGAGCGCGTCCGTTCAGCCTATGTCGCCAATATTCTGCCTGAGCAGTGTGCAGCCACCATACCAACGCCTTATGACCTTGTCGAAATACGCGATGTAGTCCGGCAGCTGGATGATGTCATCCGTGCGATGCCGGAGCGGACGCGACATATTTTTCTGCTGAACAAGGTTCATGGCTGCAAATACTCAGAAATTGCAGAGGTGCTCGGAATATCGCGCAGTGCCGTCGAAAAGCATATGGCCCGCGCCATGATCGCTTGTATCGGTTTTCAGGAGCAGTCTCTGTGAGACTTATGCATGAATTGATGCAATCCGGTGCGTTATTGTATAGAGATGCGTGGCTTACGGCTGGAAGCACTCTTCATGACCATTGATAGACATTCATCGCCGGATCGGGATATGGGACGGATCGATCAGGAAGCGATCGCATGGTTTACCCGTATCAACGGCGAGCCGTCATCTGCGGACCAGAAAAACTTTGAAGCCTGGCTTAACAAGAGCCCGCTTCATGATGAGGCTTACCGGCGGATCGGTTCGCGGTGGGTCGATGCCAATCGTCCCAGCGCGATGATTGCCTCCGAAGACGCAGATCAGCTAAGCGGCTATCTTGATGCGATTGGTCAGGTGCGCAAGCGTCGTCGCACACGAAATGCCCTCGCTGGTATTGCAGGTGCACTTGTTGCGGCACTGATGGGTTTTAATGTCTGGTTAGAGAATCCGCATTTTTTGCAAGATTTTTCAGCTGATTACGTAACAGCGCGGGCAGAGCGCCAGACAATCGTTCTGCCAGATGGCTCTACCGCGTTGCTGGATGCAGACAGTGCTATTTCCACCGATATGACGACTGACAAGCGCGGCATAAAACTTCTGCGCGGCGCAGCCTATTTTGATGTCAAATCGTCAGAGACGCCGTTTGTGGTCGATGCCGGTCGGGGTGAAACGCGTGTTACCGGCACAGCGTTCTCAGTAGAAATCCGAGGGCAGGATGTGGCGGTCAATCTTGCCCGAGGGCACGTTATCGTGTCGTCCGAAGCCGATGGAGAAAGCGCAGAACTGGAAGCCGGACAGGGCATTGGCTATGATAATGGTGGCCTTGGTGCCGTGCATCCGGTTGCTATTGATGAAGTAATGGCCTGGCAGAATGGGCGTCTCATATTCGACCAGACGCGACTCGGCGATATTCTGAATCAGATCGGCCGTTACAGGTCTGGACGGATTGTTGTCATCGGCACAGAGCTTGCCGATCAGCTGGTGAGTGGTAACCTTCCGCTTGAGGATTCAGACAGTGCTCTCGCATCTCTCCAGGCAACAGTAGGGTTCAAGATCAGCAGGCTTACCGGAAAAGTGGTGATCATTAGCCCGTAATTAATAATTATTCCAATGAATACAATTACTTGGACTTACTTGTAAAAAAGAGTCAAGTTTTTAGTGAGTATCTGATCGCTCCCAAACGTGTAACTGATTGAGAGGAACAGAATATTGAAAGCATGGCTCCCTCTCCGGTTCATGTAATGAGAGGGTTTGTTTTCATGACAAAAGGTAAGCGGGCGCGCGATCGGGTTGTTGCGCTGATGGCAACGACAATCCTTGCGATGGGTGGGACAGTGGCAAGCCCTGTTTTGCCAGCACTCGGACAAACGGCAACACAGCAGACGTATAATTTCAGAATATCTGCAAAGCCGGTGCGTCAGGCTCTCAATGATATTTCAAATATTACCGGGATTTCGGTCGTCTTTCAGGATGCATCAGCCGGCGGGATCAGTGGTTCGCCCGTGACAGGCACCATGACACGCGAAGCAGCACTTGCAGTGTTGCTCAGAGATACCGGGCTGCCTTACCATTTTACCAATAGTAATACCGTCACTGTCGCAGGCCGTTCCGGCGGCACGTCAGCTCAGGAAGTTCCGGCTAGTGCCAATGGATCACTGTTGCTCGATACAATCACGGTCACGGGTGGACGTGGCGCGTCACTTGCGGATGTTCCTTATGAAACGGCAGGATCGGGTGCATACATCAGTGCAGAGCAGATAGGCCGCGTCCCACCTTCCAGCCCCGGCGACATGTTCCGCAATACGCCCGGCGTATTTTCCGCTGGCAATCGCACAGGCCAGTCGCTGAATGTGAATATACGCGGTTTGCAGGGCATGAACCGCATTGCCACGCTGGTTGATGGCGCTCAGCAAAGTTCCTCGACCTATCGCGGATATAAAGGGATGAGCAGCCGAACCTTTGTTGATCCGGAATTCATCGGTGGGATCGAAATTGAAAAGGGGCCGTCGGGTGGTCCTTTTGGCAGTGGTGCGATGGGTGGCGTGGTGAATATGCGCACACTCAATGCGGATGATATTCTGCTGGAAGGTAAATCCTATGGCATGAAGATCAAAGGGGGCTTTGGGGGTAATAGTGTCGATCCGGGACCTTATGTTGCACCGCCCAACGAGATTAAGCAGCGATTTGATGGCAATGACTGGCTGGACAGCGGCAATCGGGTGGGGAGTATTGCACTCGCAGCGCGAAATGAAGATTTTGAGCTGACGGGCGCACTCGCCTATCGGCGCAATGGCAATTATTTTGCCGGCAAAAATGGTGAAAGGCTCGTGAAGCGGTTTGGATTTCGTAATACTGAATTCTGGGATCCGATGTCTGATTTAAAACCCGGCGGCGAAGTATATAATACGTCTCAGGACACACGATCCGTGTTGCTCAAGGGCAAGTTCAACTTTGATTATGATCAGACAATTGAGCTTGGATATATCCGATACGACAGCACCTATGGCGAAGAATACGGGGATATGAATAACCCATTCTCCCAATATAGCTGGGATCCGTATCAGGCAAATCTTAGTCATGTAACTTCGGACATGTATACCGCCAAATATACATGGAATCCTGGTGACAATGACCTTATCGATTTTCATGCCAATATTTGGCATACGAGAGTGTCCGATAAATGGGCAGCGATTGAAATTCTGACAGGCTCGCCGAGCATTTCAAAAGTTGACACGACGGGGGGAGAGATCTGGAACACATCGCATTTCGACGCACAGTTTGGCATATTTGATGTGAAGTATGGTGCAACCTATTCTTATGAAAATATAAACCAGAATCCTGGTGCGCAATTGAATATTGAAGGAGATCGCTCGGTTGCTTCGATCTTCACCAATGTAGATTATAAGCCTGCGGACTGGTTAAAACTATCCGCTGGTTTGCGCTATGAAGATTATCAGACCAATGATCGCAAGGAAGTGGACCCGACTGACGGGCTGGAAAGTAACATCTTCAATCCGCGTCTGGGTATTACCGTAGAGCCGCTTGATGGTCTTCAGCTATTCGCCACCTATGCAAAAGGCTGGCGACCACCGAGTGTGCGTGAGACGGTCTTTACGATGCCGGGACAGATTGAACCCAATCCTTATCTGAAGCCGGAGAAATCTACCAATTACGAAGTTGGGATCAATTATCTGAAGAACGACACCCTGACGGCCAATGATAAGCTACGCTTCAAGGCAGCTTACTTTGACAATGATTATGACGATTATATCGTCAGAATTTACGGTAACCGTGCGGGCCTGCCGTTCGCTTATAGAACTTTTGCGAATATCGATGGTGCGAAATATAAAGGCTTTGAACTATCGCTATCTTATGATGCCGGACGGTTTTTCGCGGATGCAAATATCAATCGCTATACGGATATTCAGTATTGCTTTGCAGAAAAGGTTGGCGAAAGTGCTTCATGCGTAGAAGCAACACCTCAGGATGATTATCTTAGCGTTTATGTACCACCCTCCTATAGCGGATCTATCACACTTGGAGCTCGTTTTCTTGATGAGAAACTCACCACTGGTGGGCGTGTATCATTCGCCGGAGAGCGCGCCATTAAGCGGCAGGGCACAGGAATTGAAAGCGACTGGCGCTCTTATCAGGTCTATGATGCATTTGCTTCTTATAAAGTAAGTGAGAGCCTGACCCTCAACGCAAGCATCGATAATGTCTTTGATCTCTATTATCTTGATGCGCTGACTGAAGCTTTGACACCTGCGCCCGGACGTACTTTCCGTATGAGCGCAACTGCAAAGTTTTAGTCGTTTAACGTCACCTTTTTAGGGCGTGTTTCAATCTGATTGGATCAGAACCGCGCTCTAAATAACTATTTAAAAACACATTTTTATCCTATTAGCGCGCGTCAGAAATCAGAGCTCTGTTGCAGATATTTTTTCGGTATTGGTGCATGGACGCAAATTAAGACTGGATCGGTTCTGTTGCAAAAAATGGTTTGGCGCGAGACATGGCTTGCGTGTTGGCGCAATGATAAGGCGAGGCTGTGAAACTACTGCTGGAGAGCGTGTGTTGTCCCTGAGGCGAAGACGCATTGCTGCTGTCGTGTTATTTGAATGAGTTCGGTGCCCGTTCACGAGAATGGAGCCTCCTCCCTGAGAGGCAGTGGAACTTATATAATGTGATTAGGCGCCGAAGACTGACTCCACGAATTCTGCCATTAACCTGCTGACTTAAATACCATATTGCCGTTCGGAGAGGGGTCATAGTCGGCGCTTATCAAGCCCTTCTTAGAATGCAGATAAACTTTTTAAATTGAATGGTTTAGATGACATTTTTGGTGAGTCACGTTTCCGCGCTTAATCACAGACATGGGGCCTCTGCGCGAAGCGCTGACGCGACTTACTGGCGATGGGCTTGTCACGTTCGAGGAAAACAAATGTTATCGGGTTGCTCCGGTTTGGCGGGGTGACCTCATGGATCTTGCGGAGGTGCGCGCGCATGACACCGAACGTCGAGATCTTGAAGCCTTGCGGGAAGCAATTCGCGCAGGGCTGGAGAGCGGCCCTGCTATCCCCGCAGAAGTAGTCTTTGCAGACCTGCGCGCACGTTACACCAAGGCCTGACAATGGCTTTGTTCATTCGTCCGGCGGCACAGGCGGACCTGATCGAGATCGGCGATTACATCGCGCTCGACAACCCGGATCGGGCGCTGACCTTTATCGCGGAATTCGAAGCGCTGATATTCAGCGTGATTGCGGCGCGACCCGACCTCGGCGAGGGTCTGCGCGTCGCGCGCCACCACCGCTATGTAGTCTTCTTCACGCACGACGCAGAACGCATCGAGGTGCTGCCGCATCCTCCACGGTGTGCGCGTGACCTGCAGGCTCTTCTGCACTGAGCCGTGGTGAAGCTACCTCAAGTGCATCATGCCTTCGGCAATGTCACCTCGAAGCGCATTTTTGCAGTTCATTTCTTTTCTACCCATTTGGCACCGTGGTTCGACGGTTTTGGGTCAGAACCAAGAATCTTGACTGGAAATCAGCTAGCGCAGTGAATTAAATCTCTTCTATTCATATAGCTGTCGGTAGCGATTCCGCAGAATGTTCTTTTGAACCTTGCCCATAGTGTTTCGAGGCAATCCGTCTAAAAACAGAATGCGCTTCTGCAGTTTGTAGCGCACCAGTCGTTCTATCGAAGTCGCCAGCACGCGAAGGCATAGACCGATATGCTAACGGACGGAAAAAATACCCTGATGGAGGACATCATGTCTGCTCAGACGGAGGATCGGCCGGGCAATAAAAGCCATCCGTCCGTCGACGGATGGCAGATACCACGGTCTTGCCGGGCCGCAAAAAGACTGATCACGCCACGCTTTTCAGCGATTGTGTTGACGTGATCCCACTTGATCTCAGCGCTGTAGTAATGGGCCGCGCTTCGGTGGTGGCTACTACCGGTGCGGCTTATCTATTTGCAACTGGAGAAATTGTCAAGTAATATCAACTAGTTAAACTATTATAATAAGCATTTGCAACTAGAGAAATTATAAAAGCACTACAGGACATTGATGGGTTTTTAATGTTTTGATCGGGGTGTCTGTCTCGAATTTATATGCGCCTGGTCGTAAGTTTTGCGCATCGTTGCCGGTTCGATTGAGCCGGAGCGAGGGTGGGAACCCACCCGAAACGCGGAGACCAATGATTATGGCTTATGATGAACTCAAAACGAGGCTTTGTGGTGTAACAACTGCACTTGTCACGCCGTTTCGCAATAGCGAAGTCGATTACCGCGCCTTTGCCGATCTCGTAAACTGGCAAATCGGAGAAGGCATCCATGCGCTCTCCCCCTGTGGGACCACCGGTGAAGCGCCGACATTGAACACAGCCGAAAAAATCCGTCTCATTAGAACCTGTGTCGAGGTTTCGGCCAGACGCGTGCCAATCATCGCCGGGACAGGAACGAATGACACGCTCTCGACAATCGCCCTGACCAGTGCCGCCGCCGCATGCGGGGCCGATGTCGCGCTTATCGTGACGCCCTATTATAATCGTCCATCGCAAGAAGGGCTTTATCGCCACTTTGAGGCGGTCGCCAACAACACCGAGATTCCGATCATTCTCTATAATGTGCCCGCGCGAACCGGTGTCGACCTGTCGCTGGACACCATCGAACGGCTTTGCAAACTCCCGGCGATCGTCGGCATCAAGGACGCCACTGGCGATCTGGAGCGCCCCAAGCGTCTCCTTCGTCGTATGGGAAGTCGGCTTATCCAGCTTTCAGGCCATGACACGACCTCCATGGCTTTCAATCTGGAAGGCGGTGACGGCACGATATCGGTGATCTCGAACGTGGTACCAGCCCAAATGGTCGCTATCCACAGTGCCTGCCAGCGCAACGATGGCTGTAGCGCGCGCTCACTCGCCTTTGCACTCAAGCCGCTTTTGACGGCTCTGGAGCAAGACACCAACCCAGTTCCTATCAAATATGCGCTGCATCACACGCGCGGCCTGTCGCCGGATGTGCGGTTGCCGCTTGTCACGGCGAATGACGAGACCACGGCCTCTATCCGCCGTGCGATTGCTGCACACGATCCCGATGGGCATCCAATCGCTGCTTTGCGTGACCCCGACGACAATAGCCGTAAGCAGCTGGCGGTCGTTCCCCGCTGACACATTCCTTGAAACGATACTTAAGGTATAACCATCATGACCAGCATCCAGAAAACTGTAATCCCCGAACAGCGAGCCAGATTTACCATCGGTCAGGACAGGTGGGGGCAATGGCTCGTGTGCGACCGGCTTGGCCTGACCGGCGGATTGTTTACCGACCGCGAAACTGCGCTTCGTTTTGCGAAGAGAGCTTGCCGCACCACATCAGACACGGTCTGTCTCTCATCCGGTTCTATCGCGTCGGATGCGATCTTCGGCAAGAAATCGACGCTCTTGAGACTAGTCCGATAGGTAGCACTTTGGCCCACAGATTTCACCAAATTCGCGCCCGGATTTACCCACGCGGGCGATGCTCTCCACATCAGCACACATCAGCCTGTTCACGCATATCGCACGTCTTCTACACCATGTTGCCTCTCATCGTCGCTGGCATGCTGGCATGGGTGTTGACCAGGGTTTTCTCGCCGTCGTGAGGCGGCGCCGAACGCACCGCTTCGTTCAAGCACTCGGGCTTTGCGCCGGGCAGCAGCTTCGTAAACCGCCAATAATGATGCGTGAATCGTAAAGTGACTTTGTCAGTTTCCCCTATCATACTGTTCCCATCAAAAAACAAAGGGGAGAGATGATGAAGAAGTTCAATCACTTGCTGGTGGCGGGTATCGCGCTCCTGTCCGTTGCTCCGGCTTTTGCAGCCGAAGCAGAATCCTGTAAAGCGCCGAAATTCTCGGATGTCGGCTGGACCGACATCACCGCGACCACGGCGCTCGCATCGCTTTTGCTTGAAAAGGCTGGATACCAGCCCCAGACGACAATTCTCTCAGTACCGGTGACCTTCCAGTCACTGGAAAATGGCCAGATCGATATCTTCCTTGGAAACTGGATGCCGCTTCAGGAGGAAGCGCGCAAACCCTATCTCGAAGGAAAGAAGATCGAGCAGGCCGGTATCAATCTCGAAAATGCAAAGATCGGTCTTGCCGCCACTGGCAAGGATCTCGGCATCAAGACCTATGCCGACATAGCAAAATTCAAGGACCAGCTCGGCGGGAAGATCTACGGCATCGAAGCAGGCAGCAGTGCCAATGCAACGATCCAGTCGATGATCGAGAAGAACAATTTCGATCTCAAGGATTTCCAGCTGGCGGAATCGAGCGAACAGGCCATGTTGTCACAGGTGCAAAACGCCGTGCGCAAGGATGAGCCGGTGGTATTCTTCGCATGGACCCCACATCCCATGAACATTCGCTACAAGCTCACCTATCTGGAGAACGGCGATAATCTCTTTGGCCCCAATGACGGTGCCGCAACCGTCGAGACGCTGACCCGCAAGGGCTATGCAGCCGACTGCCCGAATGTGTCGCATTTTCTGTCAAAGTTGAAGTTCACGACCGAGATGGAAAGCACCATGATGAACATGATCCTCAATGACGGGATGGAAGCCAAAGATGCCGTCACGAAATGGATCAAGGAGAACCCGGCGCAGCTCGACGCGTGGCTGGACGGCTTCAATACTTTAGACGGTAAGCCAGCACTCGCTGAAGTGAAGTCCGGCCTCGGCTTGCAATAATTATTAAGCCGCGAAACTATTTTTGCCGCAACTTGCTCGGCGCCTGTCCGAAATGCCGCTTGAAAGCGCGGGAAAGCGAACTGATCGATGAAAAGCCGGTCTGTTCCGCCGTATCCGCCATTGAAAGATGCGTATCGAGGATGAGGCGTCGAGCAGCCTTGAGCCGAAGCGACAGATAATAATTGCCCGGCGATTGCCCGATCACATTGGCAAACAGCATTTCGAGGCTCCGCGTCGAAAGCCCAAGCCTTCTGGCAATCCGCGTCACTGGTATAGGCCGGTCGATATGGCTCTCCATAATCTTGATGGCATCGGCCAGTCGCGGCTCGCGCTTCAAAAGCCGCCCCAGCGACACGAGTGGCTGCGCATCCGAAGCCTGCCGCACCTCGTCATAAACATAAAGGCTCGCAACATCGAGCGCGATGGAATAGCCATGCCGGGCGCGGATCAGCGCCAGCATCATGTCGAGTGCCGGAGCCGCACCGCCCGTGGTCAGAAAAGCGCCGTCGCGCACCCAGCGGTCCGACTGCATTTCCACATCGGGAAATCGTTGCGAGAAGGCTTCCAGGTCCTCCCAATGGGTGGTGGCTTTCCTACTATTGAGCAGCCCGGCCTTTGCCAGCACCCAAGAACCTGCCTCGACGCCGATCACCAGTTGAGACTGTTTGGCAGCCCGGCGCAGCTGCGCAAGAAGCTTTGGGGTCGCGTGTTCCAGCGCATGAAATGCACTGACGACAATCAGGATATCCTGCGGCGTCGCTTCAAATTTTCCATTCACACCAACCTTCAGGCCGCTTGATGTGATGGGGTCGCTTCCATCCGGAGACAGCACCCGCCACGTATAGAGTGAGCGACCCGTTACGCGATTGGCTCCGCGCATCGGGTCGAGCGTAGCTGCGAGCGACATGAGCGAACAATCAGGCAAAACCAAGAGGGTGACGGACAGTTGTTCATCGGATGGTTCAAAGATCACGTGCTTCGCTCTTCGCCAAACTAATTTCGTAAAATGATAATCTCAGCAATCTGCGACCTGTCAAGCTCGACAAAAATCGAGGGAAATCATCATGCCTTTGCAGCCCGCTCGCGAAACCTTCATCACAGCCGCCGTTACCGGTGCTGGCGCCACCACACATCGCTCCAAGAAGGTGCCCATCACACCAAGGCAGATTGCCGATGCTGCGATTGAAAGTGCTAGAGCAGGCGCGGCAATCGCTCATATTCACGTGCGTGATCCTGAAACGGGCGAACCATCGCGCAAGATCGAACTGTTCCGCGAAGTGGTCGATCATATCCGGGCGTCGGACGTGGATATCGTGCTTAACCTAACCGCAGGCGTCGGTGGCGATTTGGTCTTCGGTTCCGCTGAGGCACCCCTGCCGCCGGATGCGTCGAAGACCGACATGGCGGGCGCGACAGAGCGTCTTGCGCATGTTGCAGCACTTTTGCCGGAAATCTGCACGCTTGATTGCGGCACCATGAATTTCGGTGAAGGCGATTATGTGATGACCAACACCCCTGCCATGCTGAAAGAGATGGCAGGGCAGATCCAGCGCTTGGGCGTGCGCCCGGAAATCGAGATTTTTGATACGGGTCACCTGCCATTGGCCCAATGGCTGCAACAGCAAGGCCTGCTTGACGACCCGGTGATGGTGCAACTGTGCATGGGCATTCCATGGGGCGCACCGGATGATCTCGCGACGCTGGTGTCCATCCTCCATAATCTGCCAGATAACTGGATATTCTCGGCATTTTCCATTGGCCGTAACCAGTTGCCTTATGCTGCGCTTTCGGTGCTCGCTGGCGGCAATATCCGCGTCGGTCTTGAAGACAATATCTGGCTCGAAAAGGGCGTCCTCGCCTCCAATGGCGATCTGGTGGAACGCGCCAGAAACATCGCGGTCAATATGGGATCCAAGATACTCACGCCCGGCGAAGTTCGCGAAAAGCTCAAGCTCAAGAAGCGTTGGTGATACCCATGAACAATCGTCCTCCCAAGATTGCCTGCATTGGCAGCGGCGTTATCGGCAGCGGCTGGGCCGCGCGCTTTCTGCTCAACGGCTACGATGTTGCGGTTTATGATCCGTCGCCGGAAGCGCAGGCCACAACTGAGCACATCCTCGACAATGCCCGGCGCGCACTGTCTGCCCTGACGCCAAAGCGCCTGCCAGACGAAGGCGTGCTTTCCTTCGCGCCTTCACTGGCCGATGCCGTGCGTGATGCCATCCTGATTCAGGAAAGTGTCCCCGAAAGGCTCGACCTGAAACTCGTGGTTCTCAAGGAGATTGAGGCATCCTGTTCAAGCGATGCGCTGATTGCATCATCCACTTCCGGCTTCCTGCCAAGCAAGCTGCAAGCCCCCTTGCAGCACCCGGAACGGTTGATTATCGCGCACCCTTATAATCCGGTCTATCTGCTTCCCTTAGTGGAACTCGTACCGGGAGAAAAGACCGACCGTCACGCTATCGAAAAGGCCTCCGCCCTTTACCGCCATACAGGCATGGAAGCTGTCATTCTCGAAAAGGAAATCGATGCCTTTGTCGGTGACCGCTTGCTGGAAGCCTTGTGGCGCGAAGCGCTCTGGCTCGTCAAAGACGGCATCGCAACAGTCGAGCAGATCGACAATATAATCCGCTATTCGTTTGGTTTGCGCTGGGCGCAGATGGGCTTGTTCCAAACCTATCGCATCGCAGGTGGTCCAGCAGGGATGAAGCATTTTCTAGCCCAGTTTGGTCCCGCACTGCAATGGCCGTGGACGAAACTGACAGATGTTCCGGAGCTGGACGACACGCTGATAGGTCGCATTGCCAGCCAGTCCGACGAGCAAAACGAAAAACTGTCGATACGCGATCTTGAATTCATTCGCGACGCCAATCTGGTGGCCATCATCCGCGCCCTCTCCCAGCAACAGCAGGGCAAAGGCTGGGGAGCAGGCGCACTCCTGAACGACTATACGGCGCGGCTCGACACATCCGACGGCGCGGCCACGCCCCGTTCTGGCCCGCTGCGACTGCTCGACGTCCGTGTGATCCCGGAATGGATCGACTATAATGGCCACATGACCGAACATCGGTATCTCGATCTTTTCGGGCAGACCACCGACCAGTTTCTCGCACAAATCGGTGTCGATGCCGCTTATCTGAACGGTGGCCACAGTTACTATACCGTCGAAACCCACATCATGCATCGCGATGAAGCCAAAGTTGGTGACGATCTGCATGTCGACACACAGCTTCTGTCTTTCGATGCAAAGCGCGTTCACCTGATCCATTCGTTGAAACGCGGTGAGACAGAACTTGCAAGCGCCGAACAGATGCTGCTCCATGTCGATACGAAAGCAGGCAAAGCGGTTGCCGCCGATCCTGTCATTTTGCAAACGCTGGAAGACCTCACACTCTCCCAGAAAGGCTTGACCGTTCCCGCTGCTGTCGGACGATATGTGGGGCAGCGCGCCTGAGCGCTGCGCGATTTGGCCACAGAGCGGCCCATCATGCAAATTCGTTTCACATTTCTGCGCATAATGCTCGTACATTCCTCGCCGGTAGCACGGAGGAGGAAAATAAAATGGCCGAAAAGGCATCATCCAAGCCGGTTCTCCGATCTGGTGGCAACCCGCAAATTCCAAAGGGCGAAGGCGACGCACCGGTCAATACCTATAACGCCGCTTTGCCCGGCTGAATACGCTCATCGAGCAAACGGTTCCGAACGTTCACAAAGTGGTCAAATGGAATGCGCCTTTCTAAGGGCTTGAAGGACAAGGCTGGTTTCTGAACCACCATTCCTTCGCCAAATATATAAAGGTCGTCTTCTTTCGCGGCCTTCCCTGACGCCGCGGTGATGTTGCTTTTGTTCGCGCTAAGAGGCGCTGATCTAGGCCGGCAGATTCTAACTGTAACTCTAAAATCAGAAACCCGCCAACAAATCTGCCGCTCTTACCCTGGCCGCTCAGTAACTCTGTTATTGAAGTCCATATCCTCCAAAGCAGTGCTTCCACTTCCATTTTTGAAAGACAACGAAAACTTTGATAATTATCTCATGCTGCTTTTTCGAAATATCAATCGCTACAGGGCAGCGTTATATGTCGTAATATTGCAATCGGTAATCTCTGAACTGGCATCAACTACATCGAAAGCTTGAATAGCGAGCTCAGAGCAGAATGCCCAAATGCCCAGTGGTTCAATTCCCGAAAATGTTTGCACAGAGCCCTTCTTTCGAGGGGGCCTGTTAATTCCCTACTTAGATTTCCCTCAACAGCGTATCGGCGATGCGCACGCTCAGCGCCGCACCTGTCAGTGTCGGGTTGACACAAGAAGACGAAGGCATGACGCTGGTGCCCGCAATGAACATATTACGGTGATCATGTGTGCGGCAGTCGCGGTCCACAACCGAATTCTTCGGATCATCGCCCATGATTGTTGTGCCCATGATGTGCTGGCGGTTCTGCCATTTCACATCGGTGCTGACAATATCCGCATCCAGAAGCTTTGCGATCTGATCAAAATCCTGCAATGCGCGGTCGCGGCCTGCATTCCAGTAATCGGTCACGCTGTAATAGATGGACGGAACCGGAATACCCAGCGCATCGACCTTATTCGTGCTTGGGAGGACACGGTTCTCAGCCAGTGGAAGCGTTTCAAAATCCACCGCCCAGTTCAGCGAACGCGCCGAATAACGGCGAATTTCTGCATCAAGCTTTGAACCAAGAACACCCTTGGAGATAAGGCTTGAGGTCGTCTGGCCAGTCGGAACGGTGTTACGAACCTTGATCTTATAGCTTGGATAGTTTTTGCGGAATTCGCCATCGCGCTGATTGAGATAAACAAGAAGCTGGGTTGGACCTTCGCCCGGCCAGAAATCTTCCTTCGCCATCACATTCATGCTGATGCCGGTATGGTCCATCAGATTGCGACCAACCTGATCAGATGAATTCGCGATACCGTTGGGGAAACGATCAGACTTTGAAAGCAGCATGATCTTTGGCGATTCAATGCCGTAAGCAGCCATCACGAAATAACGTGCGGTGAGCTTATGCTCCGAACCATCTGGACGCTTGTACCAGATCGCGGTGATCTTGCCGCTATCATCAGCATCGATCTTACAGACAACTGAATTGTCCTGAATGATCGCGCCATGACGTTCCGCTTCGTCGATATGCATCGAGCCGTCATATTTCGCGGCAATCGGGCAGACCGGGTTGCAATTGTTGTTGCCGCCACAGGGCGGACGCTGGCCATAGGGGCGCGTTGCGCGGCCATTCGGCTCAAGGATCGGATTGAAACCGCCCTTTGAAAGCTTTTCTGAAAGCTGATCGAACATGTAGCTCGGCTTGAGGCCACGCATCGGATAAGGAATCGAACGTGGTGGATAGGCGCTACCCCCCTTTCCGCTTTCATCCTGACCATCGACGCCGCTGACACCCAGCTCTGTTTCAGCGCGAGCGTAAAATGGCTCGAGTTCATCATAGCTCACCGGCCAATCGCGACCATGGCCATAAAGCGACTTCAGGCGGAAGTCATTCGGGATCATACGCCATAGCGACGAACCGAAGTGCCATGTCGTACCGCCGACTACGCGTAAGTATGAGGTGTTGTACTTAACTGGGCCAACCTGCTGGAGATAATCACCATAGGTGGATGGTGCGTGTGGCAGGCTCGGAAACGGCGAGCCAGCGCCCTGCAACTTTGCATTGGCCAGCGAAAGCTTGACAGGGGCATTGCGGAAAGTCTCAACAATGTCGCGGCGATCTACGCGCGGGCCCGCTTCCAGCACGATCACTTTCTTGCCAGCTTTTGCAAGGCTGCTGGCAATGATCCCGCCCATTACGCCCGAGCCGATAATGATCAGGTCCGCATCATATGCGTCGTTTGCCATTGTTCTCTTCCTGTCAAATCTTGGTGTCAGGTTTCGGACCCCAGGCATCTGGGCCAGGTCCATAGGTCGGGATCGCCAGAATGCCGCGTGTCGGGCGGTACATCAGCGCTTCTCCGTAAGCGATAAGCTCTGCATCTTCCGGCTCACCGACCACGCCGAGATACCAGGCCGACACAATCTTGGTTGCGGTTTCCATCAGCTTTGGCTCAACGGAAGGCAGCTCAAGAAATGCATCCATACTGGCGACATTGCTCTGCTTGATGACCGAACCGAGCGCGTTCATTTGCGCTACGAGATCGGGATTGCGCTTCTGCAAGGCCGCGAAATAGCGGCTGCCCAGCACCGGATCGAGATCATGACCGGTCAGAAACGCCGAAAGCTGCATGAAGTCCTGCTGCGTCGCATCGGCGGCGGCCGCAGGCAGTGGACCTGCAAGTGCGGCTATGGCACCGAGCGCTGCAAGAGCAACTGTTCCGCGCAACACGGATCGGCGAGAGATTTGACGACCGAAAGCGGTGTCCAGAAAATTATCGACTGGCATTATTGGTCTCCTGCGGGAGTGCTCAATGCTATGGGCAAATAAAGAAACAAGCTGATCAGACGCGCACTGCACGCTTGCGGCGACGAACCAGCCAGACAATCAGCACGATCAAGAACAAAATGCCGATCACGATTGCCGGTGCTGCAAATGGTGCGAGCTTGGCAATCAGCGGCTTCGGTCCACCTTCGCGCATCAGTTTGACATCGGCGGGCGTCACTTTGACATCCGGATTGCCGTATTGCGCCAGCACATAGTTGCTGACATCGGCAATATCCTGATCGGAAAGATGATCCGTGTAGAAGGCATCTGGCCCGAAGCCCGGCATGAATGCCGTTTCCCCGTCGACTGTACGATTGACACCAAATACGATTGCGGAAAGCAGATTGTCCGAACGGTCAGCACCCGTAACCGTGTTGTGGAATAGCGACGGATATCGCTTGTTGCCTTCACCATTCATCTGATGGCAGTTCGCACAAACGCCACTGAAAATACGGAACCCACTTTCATTCGGTTCTTCCCCCGGAAGACCGCGCAACGCATATTCAGTCACTGATGGCTTGCCGAACTTGTCACGCGGAGTTGTGTCTCCGGACGAAACCGGAGCCACATCCTTGACGTAAACCGCAATCGCTTTCAGATCTTCATCGGCCAGATGCTGGAGGCTGTGTTCGATGGCTTCTGCCATAGGGCCTGCGGCCTGCGCCTTGCCCGCAACGTGGCCCGTGCGCAGATATTGCACCAGTTCTTCCTGTGACCAGTCACCAATACCGCTGACAGGATCGGACGTAATGTTGGGCGCATACCAGGAACCGAGCGAACCACCCGAAAGTGCTTGGCTAGCCTGCTCGGCCATCAGATCATTGCGTGGTGTATGACAGGTGCTGCAATGGGCCAGCGCTTCGGAGAGATAGGCACCACGGTTCCACTCTTCCGACTTGTTGGCATCCGGCGCGAAACGGGTCTTATCAAGGAAAAGAAGGTTCCATGCCGCCATCGATGTACGTATGTTGAACGGGAACGGCAGTTCAGTTTTCTGCGGCTGATGATCGACCGGCTTCACCTCATGCATGAAATAGGCATAAAGCGCTTTCACATCTTCGTCTGTCATCTTCGCATAGGCCGTGTAAGGCATGGCCGGATAAAGATGCGATCCGTCTTTCGTCACGCCGTCACGAACTGCATGCGCAAATTCTTCTTCGGTGTAATTGCCGATGCCATCAGCCTTTGATGGCGTGATATTTGTCGAGAAAATCGTGCCGAGCGGTGACGCAATACCATACCCGCCTGCAAAAGGCTGACCGCTGTGAGGTGCCGTGTGGCAGGCTGCGCAATCTGATGCGGTGGCAATGTAGCGGCCTTTGGCAACCAGTTCCGCAGACGGCTCGTCGGCCATCGCAACTGATCCGAGTGCCATAATGGAAACGGCTGTTGCGCTGAAAAGTGCTTTCCATGAAGAACGGGGTGCAAAGGGGTATTGCCTGAAGCTGCCTGATTGCGACATTCTGAACGAGCTTTCATGAAGCATGAATAATTCAATGCGAGTCGAAGGTGGCTTTCTTTGAGAAAACTACCTGCCCGCCTCGCCGGGAACGGAACAAGCATAGCAACCCAAGAATCGAAATTTCTTGGATATTCCTATTCTCCTCAATAATTCAGAGAGTTGCGTATGCAGTGTCCTGCGACTTGGTTTTTGGAATAGCTCTAAGTGACTGGATAAGAAAATCAGTCTTTGCTAAAGCCTGCTTTCATCATTTGTGAAAGCTTGACACATGAAATTCGACCTTATTGATCTGCGCATCTTCGTATCCGCCATTGAAGGCGGAAGCCTGACGGCTGCTGCGGGTCAGAACAATATTGTGGTAGCTGCGGTCAGTGCGCGCCTCAAAAAACTGGAAGAGTCCTTTAATCTCAAGCTGTTCGAAAGAACCGGTCGCGGTATTCGCCCAACTTTGGCAGGTGAAATGTTTGCGCGAAACGCGCGCAAGCTTATCGATGATGCCCGGCGGGCACAGACCGCACTTGATGATTTTGCCGACGGTCGCGGTGGTCATGTACGATTGCTGTCGAACACGAATATGTTAGCGGAACATATCCCTCATACGCTTGGGACATTTCTTGCGGCACACCCCGATGTGACGGTGAGCGTCGAGGACAAGCCCAGTCTCGAAGTGGTGAGTCTGCTGAGGAACGGGGAAGCAGACATTGGCATTGTCGCATCTTCTGCGGACATGAGTGGCCTGGAAAGCTGGCGTTTTGTTCCCGACAGGCTGGTCCTTGTAACGCCGCCAGAGCATCCGCTCGCGGCATCGGCGGTGAACTATTCGAGAATCCTCGATTTCAAACTGATTGGCTTGCCGAAGCATACTGCACTTATGCAATTCATGGGGCGGCTTGCCAATGAACTTGGCCGCAAAGTCTATTACCGCATTCGTGCAGAAAATTTTGAAAGCGCTTGTCGCATGGTTGAATGCGGCGCAGGCATCGCAATTGTCCCTCAAACAGCAGCGCTGCGCTACGGGCACTACATGGTTCTGAACATCACCGAAATTGATGAAGGCTGGGCCGATCGTAATCTCTACCTTTGCGTAAGAAATGAATTACAATTACCTACGTATACGGCGAGCTTGCTTGATCACCTTCGTCGTTATACACAAAAAGCTACCTGATTTTCATAATTCCATTGAGCTCAGCGCGCTGGATGCTTTTACTAACTATAGAAGCAATGCAGGAATTTCTGCACCCATAAATATCGTATAGTGGTGCTGTCATATTGATCATTCTTCAACACGATTACGTTATTTATTTTTTATGTATAAGCCGGACAATACGTACAAAATAATCACCTTACAATTTCGATCATGGCGCGTGTAATCTGGCTGTACTTTCGCTTCAATCTCAGTCTGCGTGAAGTTGAAGAAGTGATGCTTGAGCGTGGCGTTGATGTTGGCGATCTGCACCGGCCATCTACTTCATCTCGCTGCATACTGAAGGGAGAAGGTGAGGGTTATTTGATTGCAATAGAGGTGTGTCAAACAAGTGTAAGCGCGTGGTTCCATGTTCGTCCCCGAATTCAGCCTGGCGACGTTGTCGTCATGGACAATCTGTCGAGCCACAAGGCGCCTTGGATCCGCGAGATGATCGAGGCGGCAGGTGCTAAACAACTAGCCTCCTCCGCCTCCCGCTCTACAGTCCCGACCTCAAGCCTTCATTACGCCGCAGACGATGCAGGCAATTCTTGTCACGCTTTGGAAGTCGGGTTTCATAAAGCGCACGGGCTCATTTGGAGTGCGTATGCGTGCAGAAAACCGAGTTGACGCATACGGGGGAACAGGCCCTGGAGGCAGCATCTGCAATCGTTGCCGATACCGAAAAGCGCCTTGTCGATGCTACGACGCCGCTCAGTCCCTGAGCTTGCCGCAACGATGCTGATGCGGTTGGCAAATGCCCTTTGATAGCTGGCAGCTTCCCGATTGGGCGGGTAAGAGCAGGGAGTTCGCTCGATCCATTCTCGAATAGGCGCTTAGGATGATCCTGCTGGAGGATGTCCGACGATATCGCCCTTCAAGAACGATATGAGTGCACGCAACGGCGGCGGCGTCTGGCGACGGCTGGGATGATAAAGGTAGAAGCCAGATAATGGCTTGCACCACGCTTCCAGCACCCTGACCAACGTGCCTGAGGCGATCTGTGTTGCCACACTAGTTTCGGGGAGATACGCCAATCCCATTCCAGCGATTGCCGCGTCGCGGATGATGCTCGTATCGTTCACCAACAGCGGCCCTTCGACAGCGACGTCCACGGACCCGCTCGCGTCATCGAATTGCCATCGATGCAGGCGCCCGGAAGAGGCCCATCGATAGACAATGCATTCATGATTGCGGAGATCCCGTGGGGTCTCGGGCCGTGGATGCCTTGCGAAATAGCTGGGAGCACCGACGACAGCGACACGGAACGGGTCGGTCAGACGGATCGCAATCATATCTTGAGCCAACAGTTCACCCATCCGAATACCAGCATCGCATCCGGCCGCGACCACGTCGCTTATGTCGTCGTCAATCATTAGGTTGAGGCGGATGCCGGGATTGAGTTCGTGGAATTGCGCCATGCGGGGCAGTAGGATCAATTCCGCCGCCAGGCGCGGAAGATTGAGCCGCACCATTCCGACGGGGCTTTCGCGAAGCGCAGCGACGTCGCCGACAGCCTCCTCCAGGCCACTCAACGCCGGTCCAAGACGGGCATAAAGCAGTTCGCCAGCCTCGGTCGGGCTCACGCTTCGTGTTGTTCGGTTCAAAAGGCGTACACCGATACGTCGCTCCAGCCGGTTCAGTGTTCGGCTGAGAGCGGATGGCGTTACGTTCAATCGCCGCGCCGCGCCACGGAAACTGCTAGCCTCGAAAACCGCCATGAAAGCGGTCAGTTCGCCAAAGTCGCCACGATTCATTGTTGCTCCTGAGTCAACAGCCAGTGCCACATATAGACGATTGTAGTTTACAGTCTAAGCGACGATCTTCGAGACATATTCTTGAGGAATCAGTACATGACTGAAATTGTGAACATGGCCGCCTGGCAGAATGCACCGGGGCAATCGCTTGTGATCAGGCCGGTCTCTCCGACCGTCTTGGGTCCTGCCGAAATTCTCATCCGCAATGCCGCCGTCGCCATCAATCCGCTCGACTGGCTGTTACAGGAGAATGCCTTGCTGCCTTGGCTCGATTATCCCGCGATCCTTGGCAGTGATGTCGCCGGTGAGGTTGTTGTGGTTGGAACGGGCGTAATGCGGTTTAAGGTCGGTGACCGGGTGCTCGGTCAGGCGGTCGGAACGACGGTCAATGATCCGGCACAGGGCGCGTTCCAGACGCACACGGTGGTGCCGGAAAACATGGCTTCGCCGATACCGGACACGATGGCATTCACGGCGGCGGCGGTCCTGCCGCTTGGTTTGGGCACGGCTGCTTGTGGCCTTTACCAAGAAGTTCATCTCGGATTGACACCCCCGTCGCTGGCGCCCACACCCACCGATCAAGTGGTCCTGATCTGGGGCGCATCCTCAAGCGTCGGCTGCAATGCTGTTCAGCTTGCGGTTGCGTCGGGTTACCAATGCATCTCGGTCGCCTCGACCCATCATGCCGAGTTGTTGAAGCGGCTCGGAGCGTCCTTGGTCCTCGATCATCGACGGCCCAGCATCATTGAAGACGTCGTGCACGCGCTGCGCGGCAAGACGCTAGCGGGAGCATTGCATGCCACCGGCAATATGGCGGACTCCCTTGCCGTCGTGGCTCGCTCCGAGGGGCGCCGTGTTGTCGCGACAACGTTGCCTCCGTCGGACGGCGTGCCTCCGCAGGTCGAGGCACGGCAGATCTTCGGCACCAGCCTTAAAGACGACGCGGTGGGCGCGATGATCTACCGCGATTTTCTGCCTGCGGCGCTGGCCGTTGGGCGTTATCACGCCGCGCCGCCACCACGCATCGCAGGAAATGGGCTTGAAAGTCTTCAAACGGCAATAGAAATGCAAAAAGCCGGCGTGTCCGGGGAGAAAGTTGTCGTCAGTATGAGTTGAACTGCTGCCTCCCCGCGAGTTGACTAGACACCCGGGTCCTGCATGATCGATTTGCAAGTTGTCCCCTGGCCGTCGACTTCCGTCCACGGACGATATCGCCGTCCATCACCGATTTAGCGCAAGGCGACACTGGGTTCGCCTGCTATACGCAATTATCGACACTACCCACTTTGAGTGATAACTCATGGAAACAACCAATGTAACAGTCAAGCAATTGGTGGATTTGAGGCTTGCTAATGACTGATATCCGGCCAATCCAGACACAAGTGAACCGGCAACCTGGGTGGCCGGAGATCGCAATCGCAGTAGGTGTTTATGTCCTCGGCATTAGCTTTCTTGGATACTGGCTGCTACTCCAACCCGACGACAAAGCCGTTTTTCGCATCAACATTGCTGGCGCACTGAACTTTGCGCTTGGCTTTGCTGGGTTTCTCGGCGCTTACCTCTATCGTGTTCGCAACTGGAAGGCATTCGGTTTTCGTCCGACGACGCTCAAATGGATAGCGATCAGCATAGCGCTCGGCGTGATCGGCTTTGGCCTGATTTTCATTGTCGAAGCAGTCTATTTCCATTTCATCACCGAAGCGAATACGCAGGCGGATTTTCAAGCTGCGGCAAACGGCGGGCTCACAGGGATACTGCTTCTATTGTTCACTAGCGCAGTCTTGGGACCGATTGGCGAGGAACTCGTTTTTCGCGGAGTGGTTCAAAGTGGCCTCGAAAAATTCGGATCAGGAGTCGCGTTAGTTGGCAGTTCGCTTATGTTTGCGGCGGTTCATGGTCCAAGCGTCATCTTTTTCGATGCTTTTGTGATGGGTCTTTTCTTCGGTGCGGTGTTCCGGCTGTCAGGCTCCATCTGGCCGGCAGTAGTCCTCCACATAGTCTACAACGGCCTCAACCTCATTTATTATTCGACGATCTAGAGGCGGAACGCTGGCCGCGCTTGTAAGCAGTCCTGATCGCTATCAATGCCAGTATGAAAACTTTGACGAGGGTCCGATCATAGTCATTTCGACTCACTATCCTGAAACGCGGTGACGAACCGGGCGACGTCGGAGCCCATCGATCAGGCGTCGGAATTACCTGCCAATGACTTGTCGCGAAGGCGCGCATCCTGCACGAATTTGCGTTTTCGACCGGAGTCGAGGCCGATAGTTCTTCGTAACTTCTACGTAATTTTCGGCAGCCATACGTCTCAGTCTCGGTGCTTATCAACGGTCGACGGACGGCCGTAGTGGCAATGGATCGAAAGGACAGGCATGAAAAAGATCATTTCAGGCGTACTCGTTTGCTTGACGCTGACAGCGTGCAGCCAGACGGAAAAGGGCGCCGGCATTGGTGCTGCGGGCGGCGCTATCATTGGTGGGCTGGCAAGCGGTACCTGGGAGGGCGCTGCAGTGGGAGCCGCCGCAGGTGGCGCGGGCGGGGCCGTGGTAGGAAACATCAGAGAACGTAACAACAGAAACAGCCGCGACCGCTGGGAACAACGGGACCGCCGGAACTACGACTGCAGATACAGGGATAATTACGGCCGCTGCCGATAAAGATTGCGGCCTGGGTGGCGCACGTAGAGGCCGAGCTTGTTCAGCGGAAACCCGTTTAACTTCTTCTTATCAACCAGATGTCGCGTAACTTCGAATATTTGTTGCACAAAATAAAAATGGAATCTCATATGAAGCTACGTCACGGTTTACCAAGTGATATTCCTTTTATTTATCGCTTGGAAAAACAGTACATTGAAGAGCTTGAAAATGATCAGCTAACAAAATGGCAGGGCAATATAGAGCGCCATCTCGAACAATGGATTAGCAGCCTTCCCCAGACAACAATTGCACAGTTGCAGGGCGCGCGGGCAGGCTATCTGTTTTGGGAGCGCGAAGGCGAGAAAGCGCTAATTGCGTCGGTGAATGTCGCTACTGAATGCAGACGCAAGGGAGTCGGTTTGGCTCTAGTAGAAAGTTTCGAGAGTGAAGCTCGGCTCGCCGGGTGTTCCGTGGCGGAACTGGGCTTCGTCACCCATAATCCTGCAAGATATTTATATGAAAAATGCGGCTATCAACTCTCGGGTATGGAAGGCCGCTATGTGTTGATGACCAAGCGCTTAGGAACGCTTGGTCTCAAAAGCTTTGACTGAGATTTCCGAGACCAGTTCGCCATTTTTGTAGAGGCTACCCGAAGCGTACCATTTTGGTCGATTTGGAATTGAATTTGATGGCCTTTGTTCTTGACTTGATCTCAAGAACGGGATTGCTCCATTCTCAGCAAACGTGCTCGGCTCTCTTTCCAAATAACCGACCAAGAACAATGATCACGACTTCAATGTTCAGATAAGGCTTCCTGCCAATTTTGGCCGCCATAAAAGAAGCCAAGCACAACAACCTCTTGCTCAGTGTCATTGAAGGCGTTCGTAACTCTACGTTCAAAGCCAACGGTTCGCAGTCCTTCGCGTATATCGTTACGAAAAGTGCCGCACTCAGAAGCGTAGTCGAAGCCGCGAATATAATTTTCAAGCCTATCGATGTATCCGAGCGCTGTCTGAGGCGAAGCTCTTTTGGCTCCAGTCATAAAGAGCCAAAAGAGCTGCCTCCGCTTCCGGTGATAAAATAACCCCCCTGCGGATCACTTTCGCACTTTCATGCGTCCAGCATGTCGATTGCAAACTGAAGCAAAAGCAGAATCGACACTTACCGCACGGGACGGGTCGGATTTCATTGCGTCATACGATGCAGCAATTTCATTATGTAGCCAGCGCTCAATCACTTCATCCCGCTCTCTTAATGCTCGGATGCCAGCACGAACAACCTCACTAACTGAGGCGTAATCCCCATTCCTGACTTTGGATTCGATGAAGGCTGCTTGCTCACTAGGCAGGCTAATCGTACGTTTTTTGATATTGGCCATTCTACTTTTCTTTTTGATCGCATCAAGCATGGTATGAATAATTCACACCATCAATTAAGCTCCATGCAAAGGGCCTGTCTATTGGATGCAAAAACCCAAAAATGGTAATTTTGAACTGATGCTAACACAAGAAGCTATTTCAAGAGATCGGGGCATCCGGACGGCGCGCATTTCCAGAGTGCCAGTCAAGGCATTTGCGTAAGCCTCAACATAAGCAGACGCTCAATTACAGACGTTGGTGGTATATGCTTTCAACGAAGCTCAGGCATTGGCAATTCGGCCGGATGCATCTACATTCTCTCTAAAAAGAAACGACAGTTGTGCCAATTCACAAGAAAGCTCAGTGCATAAGCATTTCATTGCAGTGATTGAATAATATCGTATCTGATTGCCCGAAGCGCTCGCAGAGGCGTGGGGAACTAAATTTATAATGCGGGCTCGCCCGTCGCAACATAGTCTGGGAGGACACTATGATGAAACTCATCGCCACTCTGGCGACAACACTTGCTATTTCCACTGCGGCTTTCACCGCACAAGCACAGAATTATCCGGAACGAACGATAACCATGGTCGTGCCATTCGCTGCTGGTGGACCTACAGACACTGTAACGCGACTCGTCGCGGAATCCATGTCCAAGGATCTTGGACAACAGGTCATTGTCGAAAATGTCGGCGGCGCGGGTGGAACACTTGGTGCAGGGCGTGTCGCAACCGCCGATCCGGATGGTTATACGCTTCTGCTGCATCATATCGGCATGGCCACAAGCGCTACGCTCTACCGCAAGCTCGCCTATGACACGCTGAATGCCTTCGAATATGTCGGCCTCGTCACGGAAGTTCCGATGACCATTGTTGCGCGCAAGGATCTCGAACCGACCGATCTGAAGGGACTGATCGATTACGCCAAGGCCAACAAGGACACCGTGACAGTCGCCAATGCAGGTATCGGTGCAGCATCGCATCTTTGTGGCATGCTTTTCATGAGCGCTATTGAAACTCCGCTCGTCACAGTTCCTTACAAAGGAACAGGCCCGGCTATGACTGATCTGCTCGGCGGACAGGTCGATATCATGTGCGATCAGACGACCAACACAACCAAGCAGATTCAGGCAGGCACGATCAAGGCCTACGCTGTGACATCCTCCGAACGTCTGGGCGTGTTGAAAGACCTTCCAACAACCAAGGAAGCGGGTCTGGACGGTATGGAAGTGGGTATCTGGCACGGCATTTATGCACCAAAGGGAACACCGGCGGACATTACCGAGCGACTGTCGAAATCGCTTCAGCTGGCCCTGCAAGATCAAAACGTGGTTGCCCGTTTCGCTGAACTCGGCACGAAGCCGTCATCGGAATCCGATGCAACGCCAGCCGCATTGAAGGCCAAGCTCGAAGCCGAAGTCACCCGCTGGAAACCGATTATCGAGGCTGCCGGACAATACGCTGACTAATGATATTGCAAGCAATCGCGGCGCGTTTTCTAACGCGCTTCGATTGTCGATATTCGCGTCTGCGCGTCGAAGTCACAGCCGCCGGATACACAACCGATTTCATATGCCGGACCACCGGCATAGCCCTTTCAACGGCAAATCCGAAAGATGATGGGCCCATGAACGAGCCTTCGCGGAAACTCTCAATCGATCCGCCTAATGGATTGTGCGGCGCCCTTCTCGCACTGACCGGCGCCTTTTTTGCCTATCAGTCGCTGGGGCTGGACATAGGTACATCGTTTCGAATGGGACCGGGATATTTCCCGCTTGTCCTGTCCGGTGTCCTGATCCTGCTTGGACTGGTTATCCTTATACAAGCCACACGGGTCTCCGGCGAGCCCATGGGCCCAATTGCATGGCGCGGCCTTTTCTTCATTCTGCCTGCCCCGATATTCTTCGGCCTAACCGTGCGCGGCCTCGGTTTCGTACCGTCGCTGTTCCTGACGTGCCTCATCGCCTCTTTCGCCTCAATGCGCATGAAACCTCTCGCAGCCATCATTCTTGCTGCTGCGGTCACGATTTTCTCCGTCATTGTGTTCAGCTACGCGCTCGCGCTGCCCTATCAGCGTTTCGGGCCGTGGTGGCCATTCTAAGGGGGCACGAGCATGGAACTTTTCAGCAATCTCGCGCTTGGCTTTTCGACCGCATCAACGCTTGCCAATCTCGGCTTTTGCCTGATCGGGGTGCTGCTCGGCACATTGATCGGCGTCCTGCCTGGCATCGGCGCCACGGCCACTATCGCCATGCTTCTTCCGGTCACGTTTCAGATCGGCGATCCGGTTTCCGCACTGATCATGCTGGCTGGCATCTATTACGGCGCCCAGTATGGCGGTTCGACAACCGCTATTCTCATCAACATGCCCGGCGAATCCTCATCCGCCGTGACCGCCATCGACGGTTACCAAATGGCCCGCCGTGGGCGTGCGGGTGCGGCACTGGCAATTGCGGCAATCGGATCATTCTTCGCCGGGACTGTCTCCACCTTTCTGGTCGCGATCTTTGCTCCGCCGCTGACTGAAATCGCCCTGAAATTCGGCTCGGCCGAATATTTCTCGCTGATGCTCGTGGGTTTGGTTTCGTCCGTAGCGTTGGCGCACGGTTCAATCATCAAAGCTCTGGCGATGGTCGTTCTGGGACTTCTGCTGGGTCTTGTCGGCACGGATATCTACACCGGCGCGCCGCGTTTCACCCTTGGCATCACGGAATATGCCGACGGCCTCAATTTCGTGGCCGTTGCGGTCGGCGTGTTCGGCATTGCCGAAATCCTACGCAATCTTGAAAGCGAACATTCGCGCGAAGTGCTGATGGCGAAGGTCACAGGGCTGATGCCGACACGAGACGATTTCAAGCGTATGGCAGCTCCAATCTTGCGCGGAACGGTCATCGGCTCGGCGCTTGGCATCTTGCCTGGCGGCGGTGCCATTCTCGCCTCGTTCGCTTCCTACACGGTTGAAAAACGCATTTCTAAAACGCCGGAGGAATTCGGCAAAGGCGCGATCGCGGGCGTTGCAGGACCCGAATCCGCCAACAATGCCGGTGCACAGACATCTTTCATCCCCATGCTGACGCTCGGCATTCCAGCCAATCCGGTCATGGCATTGATGATCGGCGCTATGATTATTCAAGGTATTGTACCCGGCCCAAATGTGGCAGCCGAACAGCCCGCCTTATTCTGGGGTGTGATCGCATCGATGTGGATCGGCAATCTCATGCTTATAGTCCTGAACCTGCCGCTGATCGGTCTTTGGGTGAAGCTTCTAACGGTACCTTATTATGTGCTGTTCCCCATTATCATGACGTTTTGTTCCATCGGAGTTTATAGCGTTAATTCCAATGTCTACGATCTCTACGCGGTCGCCTTCTTCGGCTTGATCGGCTATCTGCTGGCCAAACTGCGTTGCGAACCCGCTCCGCTGCTGCTCGGCTTCGTTCTCGGCCCGTTATTGGAGGAGCATTTACGTCGCGCCATGATCCTGTCACGGGGCGACCCGGCAACCTTCATCACCCGGCCAATCAGCGCAATTCTGCTGACAATAGCCGCAGCCGTTCTGGTGGTCGTTCTACTTCCATCGATACGCAAGAAGCGCGACGAGGTGTTTGTGGAAGAGAGCTAGCTGTCTGGTTGCAGAACATCATTGGGATGTTGTAGGTTGGGCTATCGCAGAGAATGCTTGGCGTTTCGAACCCATGTTGAGCGAGAGCCTTTGAGATGATGCAATCCATCCTCAAGCACGAACAACCCCAGCAGTACGAACAGAGATTGCTCGATCAACGGAGCCGACAAGTGTCGTCGCCAGACGTTATGGTATCAGCGATGAAACAGTGCGCAAATGGCGCAAACGGGGAGAGCATGCAGTCCAGGACCGTTCGAGCCGGTCAAAACGTTTGCCATGGCGCGTAACGGAGGAGGAACGGGCCATCATCTGCGCAGTGCGACGCGCGACCGGTTTTCCACTGGATGACCTGACTTTCGTTCTTCGCCACTTTCTGCCGCATCTCAACCGAGACAACATCTATCGTGTGCTGAAAGCTGAAGGTTTGAACCGGCGCCCTGCAAAACCATCGACCGGCCCGGTCAAAGGACAACGCCGCTTTCGCGAATACGATCTTGGCTATATCCATATCGACGTCAAACATTTGTCAAAGCTGCGAACCGCAGATGGAGAGATCCGCAAGCGTTATCTCTATGTTGCAATCGATCGCTGTTCCCGCTTCGTGCATCTGGCTGTTTACGATGCTGAAAATGCAGCCAACGCTGTTGCCTTCCTGAGCCGGGCACGAAAGGCCTTTCCATTCCGCATCACCCATGTGCTCACGGATCTTGGGTCCTGCTTCACCGCTGATGTCTTCGAAGAAGCATGCGTGAAACTCAAAGTCGTCCTCGTACGACGAAGCCCTATACGCCCCAGACCAATGGAATGGTGGAACGTTTTAACGGTCGTATCGCCAGCGAAGTTCGTGGGATTAATGTTGCCGATCATCTCGATCTTGAGACCCTGCTCGTCGGCTTCAATCATTCCTATAATAGTCGACGGCAGCGCGTGCTCAAGGGTCTCACACCCTCCCAGATCGTTGAAAGGCACATCAACATCTCACCGCAGTTGTCCAATCCGCGCTATAAGCCCACAAAACAGGATCGCGTCATGGAAAAGGTCGATAACGTCACTCATAAGTGGGTTGCCCATATATCCGATTCCATACCCGATAATGCACGAAGCATTTCGTTCGGGTCCGCGGCGGAAATCAGCCAAAGTTTAGCATAGACGACAGGCATTCCCTTGTTCGATCTCCGACGGAGGCGAGAGAACATTCCTTCGTCCCGAACAGCCATCGTCTGATCGACTCTTAAGCGTACACGTCAAGCCCCAAGCCTTCGGGCGTGACGTTGCGCTGAGGTCGACAGAATGGCCCAGAAAGGAGCGAGGGAAAGGTGAGACGCTGGTTTCCAAAGGGGTGGCGAAGGACCCCTTTGATCGCGGTTCCAAGTTTTTTGGGTTGCCGGGCTCTGGAGAATGGAATTGGAGCAAGAAGCTGGTATTGCGGTCCCAACTCTCCGTGGCAAAAAGGAGCGACTGAGAAAATCACTACGGCGTAGACTCATAAACTGATGCACCAGATGCGGACAGCGATGAGTTTGACAGCAGCCAGGAAATTGGCCGGGTTTTTGTCGTAACGTGTTGCAATGCCGCGATAGTGCTTGAGGCGGTTAAAGAAGCGCTCGACCAAGTTTCTCTGGCGATATACCCATGGCGAGAACGCAAATACGTCCTTACGGTTTGATTTGGGAGGAATATTGGCCCAGATTTTCCGTTCCGCTGCGGTCTTCCGGATCGTATCGGTATCGTATGCTTTGTCCGCAAGCAGCGTGCCGCCTTCTTTGATGCATTCTAAGAGCCCCTCAGCCTGTGAACAATCAGCGGCCTGTCCACCTGTCAGGCAAAGATTGATCGGACGGCCTTCTGCATCAACAATCGCGTGGATTTTGCTTGTGAGGCCGCCACGGGAACGTCCCATGCAACCATCGTCGGCATCCCCTTTTTTCCTGTGGCTCCGTGCTGGTGAACGCGGACACAGGTACTGTCGATCATCACAATATCACCGTCATAGGCTTGAGAGACGGCCTCCAGCAGTCGATCCCAGACACCAGCACGTCGCCAACGAACGAACCGGTTGTAGCAAGTCGTTGCAACACCATAGCGCTCAGGGATTTCAGACCATGACGATCCTGTGCGGAAGCGCCATAGAATGCCATTGAGTACCATGCGATCATCGACGCGGGGTACACCACGCGGTTTGCATGGCAACAGCGGCGCAATAATCGACCATTCGCGTTCTGTCAGTTCATAGCGGCGACGTGACATCAAAGACCTCCAAATCCGAGACATTTGAATCACTAATCCATTCAAATAGCTAGACTATTTATGAGTGCACGACCTAGTTGCAAGGGCAATCTCTGTGATGATGAACCATTATGATGTTCAAGAAATGGCGCTTCAGCTGTCCAGACGAGGCGTCGTCCTTTTTCGTCAAGTGAAACAATTCTTTCTCGCGCCGTTGCACCGTCGACAAACGTCACGATGCGCGCTCCCGGTACGACTTTCGTATCGATGACAAAGCCCGGTACAAGCCGTGTGTGTAAAGCGCCAATATCGCGAATGGCATCCCAAGTCTGATCGGGAGAAGCGCGGGTCACCACTTCTTTCTGGATTGTGGCCATGATTGTCAGTCCTGCAAATTACAAAAGGCTTCCAGGCGATAGCCATCGGGATCTTTGACAAACGCCGCGTAGTAGCCGGGTCCGTAATCCTCTCTTATGCCAGGCTTTCCGTTATCCAACGATTCCTGCTTCATAGCAGCGTCGTAAAAGGCTTCGACATTTTGCTTGGTCTTCGCGGTGAAACAAAAGTGGAGCCCAGATGTCTCATCAGCTGGTACTGGCTTTTTACTTTTCAGGACGTAAAATCGAGCTTTTTCGATGCCATAGCCAAGCGCAGTTTCGTCTTCGCTTAAACACCCGTAACCCAAAACTCCGAGTACAGCGTCATAGAATGTTTTGCTTCGTTCGAGATCTTTTACGCCAATCGAGATATGATCGAGCATGCTGTTTTCCCTTTACTGTTGTCACGGGAGTTTAAAAATGACTGAGATAAAAAACTTGGGAAAAATTGCTTTTCTCAACACAGGACGTGACAGTGACTGACAGAGTGGAAATTAAGCCCATCGCATCTGGAAGTGGCTGGCACGTCGTCGATTTGACTTGCCATTCCGGTCCCAATGACAAGCCTTTTGAAGAAGAGCACAATAGCGTCGCGGTAGCAGCAGTTTTGAGCGGTACTTTCTCATACCGGACAACTCAGGGGCGAGCGCTACTTGCTCCCGGATCGATTTTGTTAGGCAATCACGGACGCTGCTTTCAATGTGAACACGAGCACGGTATCGGCGATCGCTGCATCTCGTTCCATTTTACACCTGATTATTGGGAGGAGATCGCAAGCAGCACTCCCGGAAAGCACCGAGGCGTCTTCAACATGGCAAGCCTGCCTCCGTCGAAAGCCGTCCTTCCAACAGTTTCCCTGATCGAGGCGACGTTAGGCCAACAAGAGGCGGATATGGAAGTCGTCGCTCACGATTTAGCCGCTATAGCGCTAGGCCTTGCCATAGGTTCAGTTGCTGTGAACGGAAATGTTCAGAAAGAGCATGAACGCCGCGTTTCTCAGATCATTCGCCATATTGAAACGACTGCTTATGATCTGGAGAATAATGCAACATCGCTTGCGGCGCTCGCTAACCAAACCCGTCTTAGCCGCTATCATTTCCTGCGGATATTCCGAAAGCTCGTCGGCATCCCCCCGCACCAGTACATTCTCAGTTTACGCTTAAAAAGAGCGGCTGTAGTTATAAGAACAACCAATACGCCTCTATCCATCGTCGCACTTGAGGCCGGATTTAATGATCTTTCCACCTTCATCCGTCAGTTCCGCGGGATCATGGGTGTCAGTCCCCGGGAATATCGCAGGCTTTTCTGATTACCGATTTGAGGAACTGATTTAGTAATCGACGCCGAAAAGGACGGCATTGTTGCCAGCATTGGAAGTACGCGCTGGAAAATCTCACCGCCTACCTACCAATATTTATGGCGGGTTTCCCAGCACACGCGAAGCCACTATTTTTGCGCCGTTCGCGCAAGGGACGATTGCAGTAATTCTACTAACGTCGAGCGCTGATCCGGTTTGAGTTTGTCGAGCTTACGTTGTCGCTAGCGGATCGCCGGGAGCTCTGCAACGTGGCTGATTTTCAGCAATTTCCAAGCGGGGTCACCACGCCCAAAGCTAATCAGAAATTCGCGTTGTTGATCTGGCATTTTTCCGATCACCATTTCAATCATTTCATGTTGCGTTTCGATTAGCTCCTTAATATCAACGGTGTTTTCAGTCATGCCCTCGAAACCGTTGCGGTATTCATTCTCAAGATCTTTTACTCGACCCGAAAGCACTGCTCCCATGGGACGATTATGGCTCAGGAGATAGACAATAAAAGCTTCGCCAACGCGTCGCTTAAGGCTTCTGATCTGCGCATGCCTCAATGTTCGCTATGGTCAAATACAGAGGCGCTTCCGAATTTTGATCGCATGAATGAAAAGGAAAAATCCGAAGCGGAACTATATGGCTTACTCACGGAGGATAAACTCGAATCGAGCCAATATAGAAAAAGTGTCAAAAAACGGTGACGTAAACTCTCTAGGAAGACGATTTAAAGCTTAGAGAGTTTCGAGGTCATATGCTGGATTTGAACGATCTACGGCTTTTCGTGGGCATTGCCGATCAACAGGGCATTGTCAAAGCGGGACGCCTGTTTAATCTCCCCAAATCAACAATGAGCAGGCGACTTTCGGCTCTCGAAGATCAGGTCAAAGGGCAGCTTGTTATACGTAACAGCGAAGAGTTTAGACTGACCCAACTTGGGAAAGAACTCTACGATATCGGTAAGTCGATGTTAGAAATCGCCCAACTCGCAGAAGATGTGGTCGATGACAAAAAAGTGCAGATTGCAGGCAAGGTCTCACTCAGCGTTTCTCCACTTATTGGAGAACTTATTTTCAAATCCTGGCCGCACATTGAAGATCCATTTCAAAACCTATCACTGACGTTAGATATTTCGGATCGCGTAATCGAAGGCTCATCAAGCTTCAGCGATCTCTATATCGTCGCGCACTCCTGGCAGTTGCGTGACAATGCGTTTGTTCAAAGACGCATATGTCGAAATCCCCTTCTTATTGTGGGATCTCCTGATTTGAAGATAGTTCCGCCCCAGACAGAAGGAGGCATCCTCAAACTACCTCACCGTTTATTCAGCTACGGACGTGATGCCGAGGAAACGACATTCATCTTCAAAGATGCGTACGAAAAGAGCGTTGTGTTATCGCAAAAGCCCAATCTGGTAACAACCGACGCGGCTTGCCTGAAACAACTCGCCATCGCAGGGCACGGCTTGGCAATTGTACCAGAATTCGCTGTTCGGGAGAGCGTTCGCCGCGGCTTATTAATTTCGGTTCTGCCGGGCTGGATTGGGCCTGACGTTACGTTCAGCCTCTTAACACCATCTCGCCGTCTGATGAGCAAGACGCTGCGATATGTTGCCGATACTGTCGGGGAGGTAATCAAGGACAGTGTGATCCGCGGTAAACCCTTGTATTCGATGGTTCCAAATTGGGAACCAGCAGTTCCAGCCAATTACAGACGTATTGTTACAGGACTGTCATATGCGTCCTCTAGCAAGACACTGTCTGAACCGGACAGACCGGCTTCAACAAATCCTGAAATTGAACCGGCGGAAAGCGACCTTACAATGCTCCCTTCCTTGAAAGCCCTAGGTATTGCCGCGATGGCGACAGCTGGCATTCCTCTCGTGGCCGTTGCTGATGACGCGCAAGGCCCTCTCGTCCTTTATACCAACGATTTTGAAGGCGTGATCACGGACCGCTTTGAGGCCGACAGTGGCCGTCAGATCGATGTCGTACAGATGAGCGGCGGTGAAATCCTCGCACGTATCGCTGCAGAAGCCAACAATCCGCAATGGGACGTTTTGATCTATAACGGTTCTTACAGTTTCCATAGTCTGGATCAGCAGGGCTTGTTGAAGCGCGATGTTTCGCCATCCAATATCGGCAATTTAAATGAGATTGGCGTTAAGCATCTGCCGGAAAACCATTCTTGGTTTCCAATCGGAATGGCTGCCTCCTGCGTGATGGTCTATCGTCCGGATCTCGTCAAACAGCCACCCCTTAATTATGCTGACCTCGCGGATCCGCGTTTCAAGGGCATTTTTGGGATGGCAGACCCAGCAGTTGCAGCACCTGCATATCCGTGTGTTGCTGAGTTCTTCCATTCAATGGGCAAGGAAAAGGCAGAAGGCCTTTTTACTAATTTCTTTGACAATGGCATGCGCGTTTTCCGCACCAATGGCCCGGTAGGCCGCGCTTTAACGGCAGGTGAAATCTCAGTCGCGATGATTACGTCGCAGGTTGCTTACACCCTGAAGGCATCCAGTGAAGCTCCTGTTGAAATTGTCTGGCCGCAGGAAGGTGCACCTGGGGTTATCCGGGGTGTAGGCATTCAGGCAAAGACGCAGCGACCTGAAGCGGCACAGGACTTTGTCGAATGGCTGTTAAAGCCTGAAACTCAGGGCTATCTGCAAGAGGCAGCTGATTCAGACGGTCTTTTCGAGCCTACAGTCAAAAATGCGCCACGTCGCGCAGATGGTCCTGCAGAAGGACTGGTTTATCGCGTTGCACCTGATGACTATGCCGTCGAGCATGAAGCTGAGATCAAGACGTGGTTCGCTGACCGCGCTGTGAACTGATCGAGCGGAAACGGGACAAATCCTGCCGTTAATTAAGAGAACAATATGACCGACGTTTTTGTCTCACGACGAAATGGCGAGCGGACGACTGTCCGCGCGCGTCTGATACCGGAAGTTAAAGCCGAAGATGTGCTGGGTATGCTTGTCGTGCTGGCGTTGTTCATTCTGGTGCTGGCGCCACTTGGCACCGTACTGATACAGGCATTTTTGCCCGGCTTATTTCATTCACAATCAACGCATTTCAGCTTGAGTGGTTTGGCTGAAGTGTTCAGTCGACCGCTGTGGCGCACGGCTCTCCAGAATTCGCTTTTCCTTGCGAGTGCTTCGGCCTTTTTTGGCTGTCTGTTCGGCACGCTGCTTGCGATTTTACGCCAGTCACCGGCACTTAGATTTGGGTGGATGCTCGATGTTGCAGCCTGGGCTGTGATCATCCTGCCCTCTTTCATTTTGGCGCAGGGATGGAGCCTATTCGGCAGTCGTGGAGGTATTGCCGTTTCTTGGTTGGGATTGGACTTCATACCAACTGCACTTTTCAGTCCGTGGGGGCTGGTCTTCATCATGAGCGTTAAGGCAAGCCCCTATGCGTATCTGACGGTACTCGCAGCCCTGCAATGGAAGATGGATGATTTCACGCATGCGGCGCGTCTTTGCGGCGCCTCTCCATTCCGTGTGCTTACAACGATCAGCATTCCAATGCTGTTGCCTGCCGTTCTATCAGGCGCCGTGTTGATATTTATTGACGTTCTGGGCGATTTTGGTCTGCCAGCTGCCCTTGCCACCACATATCGTTTTCCAACGCTTACCTACGCAATTTATGTGGCAATCAATCAATCGCCGATCCGCTTTGATCTCGCGGGCATTCTGGCTTTCTACGTTACAGCGATCATGCTGATGGCAGTTCTTGCTTATCTGTTCTTGGTGCGCCGTCGGCGTTATGACTTTCTCGGTGGCAAAGCACAGCTCTTCCAGCATAACAAAACGACGCCAAGCCTGTTTTTAAACGGAGCCGCATTGGCGGCAATATTTCTGCTGCTGATCATACCTATCGGCTCCAGCGTTCTCGTTTCTTTCACACAGCGAGTGAGTGCCGGGTTCAATTTTGAAAACCTGACGCTCGATCATTATCGCTACGTCTTGAACACGAGCGGAGCATTTCTGACAGCGTTGCGCAACTCGCTGCAAATTGCTGCTCTCGCGGCTGTTGGGAGTGCCATTCTTGCTGCTGCCGCATCTTATGTGCTGATCTTTTCTGATTTTCGGTTCAACAAGTTGATCGACGTAACATGCACTTTAAGTCTTGCAGTGCCCGGTGTTGTATTGGGTATTGGTTATATCTTCGTCTGGAATGCGCCAATTCTAAGCGACTTTAATATTTCGCTCTATGGGAAGCCATCGATATTGGTGCTGGCGGGCATTGCGGGATCGGTCCCGATTGCTATTCGTGTTCTGTTGGGTGCTATGGCACAGGTTCCTGCATCAATGCTCTCAGCTGCGGCGCTGCAAGGTGCCGGACTTGGCAGGCGCATCGTTACGATTGTTCTGCCGCTTATCGCCGCAGCCCTTCTTTCCGCGACCCTGACTGCTTTCGGCTCGGCCGTATTCGATCTTGCAATCAACTCAATCCTTCGTCCACCACGCCTTGATGTTCTGCCAGTTCATGTCAACCGTGCGTTTGAACAGGGACTGTTTGGTGCGGCGACGGCCGCAACGCTTATCGCGGGTTCAGCGACGATCGTAATAATCTTTGTCTTGCGCACACTGACGCTCTCCACATTGCGCAGGTTGATAACTGCTCCGAGGACATGACATGCTTGAGATGGTGAATATCTCCCGTAAGTACGGTAAAAATACAGTTCTTGACAATTTGTCTCTGACTGTCCCGGAAGGTAAAGTCGCATGCCTAGTGGGGCCTTCTGGTTGTGGGAAGTCTTCGATCCTGAGGCTTGTGGCTGGGCTGGATCGTCCTGATGAAGGCGAAATACGCCTACGTGGGAAAGCGATATCAACGCCGGCTAAAGTACTTGAGCCGCAGCGGCGTGGGCTTAATATGGTTTTTCAGGACTACGCGCTCTGGCCGCATATGAGCGTTGAACGCATCGTCGGATATGGTTTGAACCGATATGCAAAGGAAGCACGCTCCAAACGCGTTAACGACCTTCTCCACACGATGCAAATCACGCATCTTGCCAAGCGTCTGCCCTCGCAAATCTCAGGTGGGCAACAGCAACGCGTGGCAATTGCCCGCGCTCTTGCAACCAATCCCGATCTCCTGCTGTTCGACGAGCCGCTTTCTAATCTCGACGTGCAATTGCGTCTTGAGATGCGTCGAGAATTCGCGCGCCTATTTCGTGATCTTGGCAAGACCGTGCTTTACGTTACACATGATCCATTGGAGGCGAGCAGCTTCGCCGATGTTCTTGTCGTTTTAAAACAGGGGCGTATCGAACAAGTCGGCGATCCGCAGGACTTGTTTTCTAAACCGCAGTCCAAATGGATCGCGGGACTCGCGGGCTATGACAATCGGATTGCTGCACAGATCGTTGGCGCAACAAATAACGGTATGCTCTTAGTCAGAGCAGGGTCTCAAGACCTTGTCCTGCCGGCAAGTGTAGACGTAAATAGCGGCTATAGGGGTGAGGTCGATCTTATGCTTCGCCCCGAAGCAACTGCTGTCGATGTCAGCGTGTCCGGAGAACCGGGTCGATTACGGCTACATGGTCAGGTGTTGCAAAGCTTGTTTGAAGGTGGAAAGTGGCGCGTAGAAACGGACCTCGGCAACGCAACGATTGCTGCATTCATTTTGAACGAACGCCACGCATCTGGGACAGTTATCAGTCTTGATATTGATCAAACGCATGCCCTTCTTTTTCGCCCCTGATTTGATACTTAGAAAAATGTTCCCGAAACCAATGATCAAGCCTTATTCCAAACCATCTTTTGCCGACGAAGCATTTCGTGAGTGGTATCTGCCATCGGGTACTCAGTGTCTGGGATATGTTCCATTCCCGGTCGCTACGGTTTTGATCCGTAATGGGCTGTTTGTAGATAACGGCGCGCGCCTTGAGTTGAAGGGGTGCTGCGAGCAGATGAGTGGCCTCACTGCGACACTTGAGAAAGTCCGGGATGCCTTATGGTCAGAAGGATTAATCGTTGAACACCGCAATGAGGTCATGGATGTTCTTTACCATTGTAACGCTGAACCCATAGCCACTATTGACCGCAGCGCATTGCGAATTTTGGGGCTGTGGGCAACGAAAGTTCATGTGAATGGTGTTATAAAGACATCTGAAAACAGCAATGCCGAAATATGGCTTTCGCAGCGTTCTGATACCGCGAATGCAGCACCAGGACATTGGGATACGTTGGTGGCGGGCGGCAAGGCAAGCAATATAAGTGCACTTGAAACCGCTGTTAAAGAGGGATGGGAAGAAGCCGGTATTACAACAGAACTCATGTCCGATCTTATGCAACGTGGCCGTACCCCATGTATCTATTTTAGTCCACAAGGAATGCATCGGGAATTGCTTGTCTCGTATGATCTCGTTCTTCCATGCGATTTCGAACCCATATGCAACGACGATGAGGTTCAGGATTTCAGGCGTGTCGATGCAAGAACACTAACTCCTTCAGATGGTAAAACCCTACCCATCAAGTTCAGCTCCAAGATGGTTCTCACCTCATGGGAAATTGGTTCATGAAATTGGACGGTCCTCATTGAGTTACCTAGGTTTCTAAGCCTCTAATTAAAAATTTCCGTCAAGGATAGCGGTGATTTCGTTTGTGAGTCATGCCGAAGCGCGACTTTTGCATTTCACTTCTTTTCTACTCGAATGGCGTCATGTTTCAAATGATTTGAGCTAGAACTGGGAATCTTGACCGGTTATCTGTAAAAGAGGGCATCGGTGTGTATCTGGCTTGATTCCGACCGCTATGTTCTTGACCATCCGTCAGGCTTGTAGCCTTGTAAACGTTACGATATTGGGTGCGTGTATAGAACTTCTGGTATCAATATCGCACTGCGAAACTCTTATCGATGGTGAGTGATTTCAGGCTGCGAAACCGGCTGGGATGACCAGAATTGCCTGGATTTCCATGCTTCTTAGCCGATTTCCGCCGGGATTGGCGGCCCCGATCCAAGCGCATTGACTGGCCCCACATCGATTTATCCAATGTATTTCATGATGGTTGCTGAGAATGACAGGTGAACCACAAGCAAAGAAAACTTGGCTTAAATTTCTGGTCAATCAGGGAAATTCCGGTGATCTCGGAAGACGAACGGTTTCATCAATTCAGGGGATCTGTCTCCGCCCAATCAGGAAGACCGACGGGCTGTGATGTTAAGGGAGGAGATAGTCCACTGAATCATATTCTTTATGCGGGCAAGTAAATTTCTCGCACGCGGGTGTCTCCTGCCAGTCTCTCTGCCGGACCAGATACGTGGATTTGACCATGCTCGAAAGCATAGACATAGTCGGCAATTTCAAGTGAAAGATCGACATTCTGTTCGACGAGAACAATCGATACACCCGCTTCAGCCAGTTTGATGATGATCTCAAAAATCTGATGAATGATGATGGGCGCCAAGCCCAGCGAAGGTTCATCCAAAAGCAACAGTTCCGGATTGCCCATCAATGATCTTGCAATTGCCACCATTTGCTGTTGCCCGCCTGACAACCGCCCAGCCTGACTTTTCCTCCGCTCTGCCAGAACAGGGAACAGCGAGTACACATGGTCGAATAACTCAGCTTCTGTCTTACCGCGCCCTTCTAAATAACCAGCCATCAGATTTTCTTCGATGGTGAGGTGCTGGAAAACTGCGCGGCCTTCCGGACAATGGCCGAGCCCGCGCTTTGCGATCTGATAAGGCTTCATACGGTCGATACGTTCGCCCTTGAAACTGATTTTTCCTGCGGAAATGGGGCAAACGCCGCTTATAGAGCGCAGAAGCGTGCTTTTACCGGCTCCATTCGGGCCGATCAGAGAAACAATTTCTCCTGCATGTAGCTCAAGGTTGATGCCATGCAAGACTTTCACCCGACCGTAGCCGGATTCGATTTGCTCGACTGCGAGCAGCGGCTTCGATGTCACTGATTGCACCTGGCTGGCCAAGATAAGCCTCCTGAACTTGCTGATTGTTACGGATGTCGTCAGGCGTTCCATGCGCCAATACACTACCGCGGTTCATCACATAGATTTCGTCTGAGATGGACATAATGAGTTTCATGTCATGCTCAATGAGTACGACGGCGATGTCGCCAGATTTAAGATCAACAATATGATGCTTGAGCTCTTCTGTTTCGCCGTGATTGAGGCCTGCGGCGGGTTCGTCCAGAAGAATAGCATGGGGATCATTGACCATTGCGCGGGCGAGTTCGACCAGCTTTTGCTGACCATAGGCGAGCGATCCGGCGAGCCTTTGCGCATGATGCGAGATGCCCAGCTTTTCCAGAATAGCGTGGCACTTATCACGACGATGTCTTTCGGCACTTCTGCCGGGCAGGGCGTCTGCGATAAGCGCTGAAATGGTTCGAGGAACCAGTGCTACTTCAAGGTTTTGCATCACGGTCATGCCGTCGAACAGGCGAATATTCTGGTATGTGCGGCCAAGGCCGGCATGGGCCACAGCATGTTTTGGCAGCCGTTGTAGTTCAACACCGTTAAGAACAATTCGTCCTGATGTCACCTGATAGGAACCAGCCGCCATATTGACGAGGGTTGATTTACCCGCACCATTCGGGCCGATGATTGAGGTGATTTTACCAGGCTTCATGGTGAGCGAGGCATCATCGACCGCTTTATGTGCACCAAAGGCTTTGGTGACGTGTTCAAAAATTAGCATCAGCGTCTCCCCAATTTCGCGGCTAGCCATGAGGGACCATATTGGCGGCTGATAATGCCCATAGGCCGTAGCAGGATAACGGAGACGAGCGCGATGCCGAATACGAGCTGACGATAATCCGCGTAGTCACGCATTAATTCCGGGATGAGCACGAGAATGGCTGCTCCGAGCATAGCACCGAATGGGTTTCCGAGGCCGCCGACAACCAACACAAGAACAATGGTGAGCGACTCCCAGAAGGTGAAGCTTTCCGGGCTGACGAAGCGTTGCATGGATGCAAAGACAACGCCGCAGATACCCCCGATTACTGCACTGGTAGCAAAAGCTACGAGCTTGACCTTTGTCGTATTGATACCGCAGCCACGAGCGGCATCCTGATCTTCACGCACCGCAGACAAAGCAATTCCAAGTGCGCTCTGCTGCAACTTCCAGACAAAGAGGAATGTGATGATTAGCAAGCCGATGAGAAGATATAGAAAATCCAACGGTGACGAGATCGTCCAGCCAAGAAGCTTCGGCTCGTCAATACGGGCGATGCCCTGTGGCCCATTTGTCAACCAGTTCAGATTGTTCATCAGAACTCGAATGATTTCACCAAATCCAAGTGTGACAATCGCCAGATAATCGCCACGCAATCGCAGCACTGGGATACCAAGCAGGATGCCAGCGATGCCAGCCAGGACTGCACCGATCACCAGAATAACTGGAAAAGGCAGGTGTAACCCCAACTGGTCGGACGCCAACAGTGCATATGTATAGGCGCCGATCGCGTAGAAGGCGACGTAACCCAGATCGAGCAGTCCGGCATAACCAACAACGATATTAAGACCCATTGCCAGAACGGCATAAAGCAGAATCGTGTCGAGTACGCGCAAGGGATAAGTGGGGAGGAATTGCCCAAGAATAATGAGCGCGAGGGGAAATATCGCAAGCAACAACATGGTTCGCCCCAAGGCGTTACTTGTTGGTGCTGGAACGCAATCTGCGCTCAGGGGAGGAGCTTTAGAAGTCACTTTTGTACACCATCGTTTCTTCACTGACCTTTGCGCCCAGTAGGCCGGACGGACGGAACAGAAGGATGAGAACGAGAACGGAGAAGGCGAAGATATCGCGATATTCCGTGCCGATGACGCCGCCGGTCAAACCCGGAAGGAGAGCTGTTGCAAAGGTTTCGATGAAGCCGAGCAAGATGCCACCCAACATCGCACCGGGGATAGAGCCGATGCCGCCGAGAATAGCTGCCGTAAAGGCCTTCATGCCGATTACAAAACCCATCGTGAAGGTCGCAACCCCATAGTATGATGCATAAAGAAGACCTGCGACAGCACCGAGACCGGGTCCGATAAAGAAGATGACCGAAATTGGAATATTTGGATTAATGCCGATAAGCGAAGCTGTATTGGCATTTTCTGCGACAGCACGAATACGGATACCCATACGGCTTCGATTGACGAATAACTCCAGTGCAACCATTAGAATAAGCGCGATTGCGAGGATCGTAATCTGCTTCCAAGTAATAATGATGCCGCCAATTTCAATTACGCCGCTTGGCAGCATAGATGGATAGATGATGGGACGGCGTCCTGCGATAAGCATGACGACATTCTGGATAATGATAGCCATGCCAAGTGCGGAAAGCATTGGGGCGAGGCGGGATTTGTTGCGCAAAGGTCTGTATGCAGCGACTTCAATCGACATTCCAAGAACGCCGATTATGACGAATGAGAGAATGCCAACGATGACGGCTGCACCCGGAAAACCGGCAATCCCCAGTGAACCACTGAGAAACACAGCGATGAATGCGCCTGACATGAACATTTCGCTATGCGCGAAATTGATCAAGCGTAAAACGCCGTAAACCATCGTATAGCCCAGCGCGATAAGGGCGTAAATTGAGCCGACTGTCAGCGCATTGACAGTCTGCTGGAGGAGGAAGGAAGACATCTGCGAAGCCTCGATTGCCGAGGTGCGCTTAGGAAAAAGCAAAGCACAGCCATGCTCGGGGGATCCAAGCGCACCATTTTCAAGTTTGGACAGCAAGCCTCTGACTATTGCGAGAGGCTTGTCTGCGCCAGATCAGCGTTACTTCACGAGGGCGAACTTACCGCCATCAACCTTGTACAGGAAGATGAAAGGGTTGGTGAGTTCACCGTCCGGTTTGAAGGATACTGTTCCAACCATGGATTTGAGGTTCGTCTTCGCGATTTCTTCTGCAATTGCCTTGCGTGTCAGCGGTGCTGGCAGCTTCTTCATGGCTTCTAGGATGACTGAAGCTTCAACAAAGCCATAGGCTGAATATGGCCCAGCATCTTCACCGAATGCATCCTTATAGGACTTGGCGAAGGCTTCCAGTTCTGGTGACGAGTCATAAGGAGGTGCCTGGAACGAAACGATGGCGCCTTCAGCATTCTCAGGGCCTGCACCATTGATGAAGTCTGACGAGAATGCGGAATCTGCGCCGAAAATCGTCGACTTAATGCCAAACTCGCGTGCTTGTTTCACGAAAAGGCCAACGGCTGGCATAACGCCGCCAAAATAGATGACATCTGGATTTTCTGAACGAATACTGGTGAGCAAAGCCGAGAAATCAACGTCGGTCTGTGTGACGCCAGAGAACGAGGTCACATTGCCGCCGTCTTTTGTGAATGTATCGCGGAATACTTCGGCAACGCCCTGACCAAAGGCTTGCTTATCATGGATGATTGCAGCTGATTTGGCCTTTAGCGTGTTGATTGCATAGTCAGCAGGGGCCGAACCTTGCGAAAGATCATTGGCAATTGGGCGGAAAAGATTCTTGTAACCCGACTGCGTGACTTTCGGATTTGAGGCGTTTGTTACTTGTGGCAGGTCGCAGCGATTGTAGACGTCTGAGGATGGGATGGTTACGCCGCTGTTGAAATTGGCAACCACGCCAAGCATCGCAGCATTGTCGCAATGTTTTTGCGCAATCAGTGTGCCTTGCTTTGGATCGCCATTGTCGTCGTCGCGCTGAAGAACGACTTTCTCACCATTGATACCGCCCGCGTCATTGACCTGACGAATAGCGATCTCCATGCCATTCATCCATGTCACACCGAAGATTGACTCGGCATTGGTCAACGGACCGGCTGCGCCAATGATGATATCTGCATGGGCAGCACTCGACAGGCCTGCAACAGCAATCGTTGCTGCAAGAAACTTTTTATAAGCTTTCATTGTAACCCTCTTTTGGTTTTTTCTAGCCTTCATGGGCTGGTATTATTTTTATTTTGCGGATTGACCGTCACCCGCCGACGCCTTTTTGCTTTCAGGCTATTGCCTTAAGCCGTCTCCTGTTCCCGTTGATCTGATCTGCTTTCGATCAAAGATTTCATGAGATTGTTTGCAACGCGCTGAATATGCTTGCGCAGCGTTTCGACAGCACGCTCAGTGTCTTTCAGCTTCGCATAAGCCAGAAGGGCACGATGGTCGGAGAGTTCGAGTTCAACGTCCTGAGCGACTGCGATCTGAAGGTTAATATAACGGTTCGCATTATCATGGACGCTTTTGAGCAACTTCAGCGCGACTGTGCGTCCGCTCGGCGCATAAAGCGTTTCATGAAATTGCCAGTTCAAGTCACCCCAGTTTTCGACGTTACCGTCGACAAGGGTTTCGTCTGTCAACTGCTCTGCACGACGTAGGTCGGCGTCAGAAAGACGTGGTATCGCCATCTCAAAAAGCCATGTCTCAAGATGAATACGAATGTCAAAAAGTTCCTGAATCTCAGCCAGTGACAGCGCCTTAACGACTGTTCCCTTGTGCAATTCAGATTGGACAAAGCCTTCTGCCTCCAGCTGACGAATAGCTTCACGAATAGGAATGCGAGAAACGCCAAGCTCGGTTGCCAATGCTTCCTGCCGTAGCGGGGTGCCTTCCGCGAGCTCGCCAGCAATAATTCTGCGGCGTAGCTCCACTACGATCTGGTCAGTAAGGGATTGTCTCCCGATCTTGTTTGTCATCAGGCTCTCCATTTCCAAATTGGATACAATATGCAAAAATAAGAGTCAATAGTGAAAAATAATGTCTTATATAGCCAAATATAGAAAAATAATTTCATTTATAGCGTTGACGACGGCATTATTTCCGTTACAGTTGGATATTGTATCCAATATTGACGAGTAAAAGCTCGCATCGGGGAATCGAAATGACCAATAAAGACACGAGGGCAATCGCTGGAGAGGGTCCTTGCGGAGATGTACTTATCGTTCAACCGGGTTCAGCTGAAAGCTACTGGCAACCAGTTCCTGCGAATGGTTCTATCGATGTCATTTTTGCACCGCATCGGGTTCCGATGGAGCATCCGATTGGCTTTGGAACGCAGACAGTTCCGCCGGGTGGTTATGTACGGGAACACGCTCACGATCAGAATGAAGAAGTCATCTTCGTCGTATCCGGCAAAGGGCGTGCGGTGATTGATGGCGAGAGCCATGAAATGAACCCGGGTTCCGCTTTTTTCATCGGCAAAAATCGTCGCCACATGTTTATCAATGAAGGCGAGACCGATATTCTCTGGACATGGCTGATTGTGCCTAATGGTTTGGAAGATTTCTTCCGCCTGATCGGGCGTGATCGCGTGGATGGTGAGCCTGCACCGGAGCCGTTCCCGAGACCTGAGAATGTGTTGCAGATCGAGCGCGATACCGTTTTCGCAGCTCCGCCATCCAATCCTTACAAGGTTTAAATACAAAAATCCCCGGCCAGCAAACATTGCTGGCTTCTCCCTGAAGCTTGGAACGACCCGCAAACATGCGGGACGGCTGGCTAGTTATGTTCGAGGAAAAAATGCGTCTGAAAGACAAAGTCGCCATCATCACCGGTGCCGGTGCGGGTATTGGCAAGGCCGCCGCTCATATTTTTGTTCGCGAAGGGGCTAAAGTCATTGTCGCTGATCGTGATGGGGGAAAGGCTGCTGCGGTTGCTGCCGAACTCGGTGATGCAGCATTTGCGTTTACCGTTGATGTTTCGCGCTCGGATGAAGTGAAGCAGATGATCGATACTGCCGTTAGTAAATTCGGACGTCTCGATATTCTGGCTAACAATGCAGGATACGGTATTCCCGGCACTGTCGTGAACACAGAGGAAGATGATTGGGATGCCCTGATGGCTGTCAATCTCAAGGGCGTTTATCTTTGCTGTAAACACGCGATCCCGGTGATGGCAGCACAGGGCGGTGGCACAATCGTCAATACGGCATCCAATGTTGCAACTGTCGGTATCTTTGATCGTGCGGCTTATGTTGCCTCGAAGGGCGGCGTAGCAGCTCTTACTAAAGCTATGGCTCTGGATCACGCGAAGGAAAAAATTCGCGTAAACTGTGTGGCTCCGGGTGTCACATGGTCAAGCTACTTCGAGAAAATGGTGGAAACAACACCTGACCCCGATGGTTTCAAAAATGCATTGAAAGCGCGTTCGCCGATCAATCGCTGGGCAGAACCACAAGAAATCGCAAACTGCATTTTGTGGCTAGCGTCGGATGAAGCGTCCTTTGCGACAGGGGCTATGTTCACCGTCGATGGCGGCATGTCGGCCTGGTAAGCGCTATGACCATCGCGACCGCTACCGTTCCACATATAGCACTTCTTGGCTTCGGCGCCATCGGAAGAGATCTGTGCAGCAAGCTTCTGGCCTGCCGCTGTCAGATCACTGTGTTGTTGCGCGAAGGCGCATCAGCACCGGACCAGCCACCCCGCGGAGTCCGGTTTGTCAACGACGTGAATGCGTTGTTGGCCTCAAAGCCTTCTGTTGTTGTCGAGGCCGCCGGACAGGATGCCTTAAAAGCATTCTGTCCGGTTTTTTTAGAAGCCGGAATTGATGTGATCGCGGCCTCTGTTGGTGTCATTGGCGATGCGGATTTCAAACGTAGAGCGGCAGAAGCAAGTCGGAAAAGCGGTGCAAGGCTGATTTTCCCAACTGGTGCAGTAGGTGGTCTGGATTATCTTCACGTTGTAGCTCAAGTAGTCGATCTCAGCGTGACTTATACGTCCCGAAAGCCGGTCTCCGCTTGGGTGGCCGAACTAAAAGAGCTTGGATTGGACCCGGAGAACGTGCGCGAAGCGGTCGTGCTTTATGAAGGCAACGCCATTCGTGCAGCAGAGCTCTATCCGCGCAATCTGAATGCGGGGCTGACGATTGCACTGGCTTCCGGTGTGGAGCGCACGGCAGTCAGGGTCGTGGCAGACCCGGCGGTTTCGTTCAATACTCATGAGATTGAAGCACGAAGTTCATATGGTGAAGCGTTCATGCGGTTCGCCAACCAGCCTTCACCGGACAATCCCAAGACCTCAGCCATTACCGCCGCCAGCCTCTTAACCGAAGTCACACGTTATTTTGCCGGGCGATTAGTTCAGGCGCAGTGAATGGATGGAATGCCGAATGAGCAATGTTCTCATTGCAGGTGCAGGAATAATAGGACTGAGCGCAGCGCGTTCTTTACTCGCTGAGGGACACAGTGTCACGATTGTTGACCGCGACCCGGCAGGCGACAAGGCGTCTTTTGGCAATGCGGGCGGGCTTGGCGTTACAGAGATCGTGCCTGCAAGTGTACCTGGCCTCGTCTGGAAAGTGCCTGGCTGGTTATGTGATCCGCTTGGTCCTCTGTCCGTGCGGCCTGCACATTTTCCGAAGCTTGTCCCGTGGCTTGCGCGCTTTATGCGTAGCGGGTCACAGTCGGAGATGTTGCGTATTACCAAAGCCCTCGCAACGCTGACTGCGCCGGTTTACGATGATTATATGCCGTTGCTGGAGGAGTTGAAACTCACGCATGAGCTGCATCAGATTGGCGCATTGTGGGTCTATGAGACTGAAGCAGCGTTTCAAGCAGACGCGGTGGATCGCGACCTCCGTCGCAGTTACGGCATTATCTTTGATGAGATGGACGGTGATGAAGCGCGAAAACTTGAACCAGCTCTTGGGAAGGCTGTCGTTCGAGCCGCAATGACACCGCAATGGTCGCATTTTGATGATCCCAAACGTGTCGTGGATCGCCTGCGTGATCTTGTTGTTGAGCGCGGCGCAAAGCTTGTAACCGGCGAAGTCCTTGCAGTGGATGGTAAGCTGTTGCGTTTGGCTGATGGCAAGGCGGTTGATTTCGATCAGTTGATCATCGCAACCGGCGCATGGTCAGCACGTCTTGCAAAGACGATTGGTGATCGTGTGCTGCTCGAAAGTGAACGCGGCTATAACATCACAATCCCTAATTCTGGCGTTTCGCTTACACGTGAAGTTATTTTCGCTGAACGCAAATTCGTGGCCACACCCATGGATATGGGATTGCGTATTGGTGGTGCTGCCGAGTTTGCAGGGCTTGAAACTGCACCCAATTATGCGCGTAGCGATGCACTCGCCAAGTTGGCGCGCATTTATCTACCCGATCTTAAAGCGCATGAAGGAACGCGCTGGATGGGCCATCGTCCGACAACACCGGACAGTCTGCCAGTGATCGGACGCTCACCGCACCGCGATGACGTTATTCATGCCTATGGTCATAGCCATGGGGGGCTAACACTCGGGCCAACCACAGGTCGTCTCGTTGCTGACCTGGTTGCGCGAAGACACTCCACTATTGATCTCTCACCTTTTTCCGTCAGCCGGTTTTCCTGATCTGGAGCAGAATATGAACCCTCATACCTTTATCTGTGTTGATGCACATACTTGCGGCAATCCTGTACGCGTTGTCTCTGGTGGTGCGCCTATTTTGCCAAATGTCAGCATGGCAGAAAAACGCCAGATTTTCCTGCGTGACCATGATTGGGTGCGCCAGGCGCTCATGTTTGAACCACGTGGGCACGATGTCATGTCTGGGTCGGTTCTTTATCCACCATCACGCGATGATTGCGATCTTGGTGTATTGTTTATCGAAGTGTCAGGATGTTTGCCGATGTGCGGACACGGCACAATTGGCACCGTCACTGTCGCGCTTGAACAGGGCTTTGTCGTTCCGAAGACTGAGGGCAAACTGGCGCTTGAAGTTCCTGCCGGTCGGGTCGAGGTTGAATATAAGCGCAACGGTCGTTTCGTTGATGAAGTCCGCATTTACAATGTGCCTGCCTATCTTCATGCCAGTGAAGCGAAGATCGATGTTCCGGGTATGGGGGAACTCGTAGTCGATGTTTCGTATGGTGGTAATTTCTACGCCATTATTGAACCGCAGAAGAACTGGGCCGGTCTCGATATGATGAGCGCCGACGATATTCTGAAGATCAGCCCACTGGTGCGGAAACTTGTGCAAGAAGCCGTCGCTCCGGTTCATCCCGAGGATGATCGCATTGCCGGTGTCAGTCATGTTATGTGGGCCGATAAGGGCAAGCATCCTGAAGCTGATGCACGCAATGCGGTGTTTTATGGCGATAAAGCTATTGATCGCTCACCCTGCGGAACTGGCACTTCAGCCCGCATGGCGCAGCGTGTTGCTAAAGGCTTGCTGAAAGTCGGCGAAACTTTTGTGCATGAATCGATCATTGGAACGCTGTTTCATGGACGGGTTGAGAGTGCTGCGGAAGTTGCAGGTCGACCTGCCATTCGCCCAAGCATTGGCGGCTGGGCGCGGGTCACGGGTTACAACACGATACTGGTCGATGAGCGTGATCCGCTCGCCTTTGGCTTTCAGGTAAAGTGAGCCGGTCATGATCCTTGAAGAGCGCGATTATCATATCGTTCCGGGTCGCATGGCGGAGTTCATTGCGACTTATGAAAAGCTTGGTCTTACAATTCAGACAGAAATTCTTGGCGGGTTCGTCGGCCATTTTGTCTGCGATATTGGCGAGTTGAACCATGTTGTTGCGCTTTGGCGATATGAAAATATCTCGGATCGCGAGGAAAGACGTGCACGCATGCTCGCCCATCCGGGATGGCAAACCTATCTCGAAGCAATCAAAGGCATGATCGAGCGCCAGAGTATCCGCATTCTGAAGCCAACCGCAATTTCTCCGATGGTGTAGCCATGAAAGCTGTTCTGCCTTCTCTAGTCGATCTTGTCCCAGAGCGCATGAAGCCGGGGGCCGATCTTATCGCTGAAGGCAGAAAGCTTTCCCGTGACTGGCGGGTTGGCAGAAATGCTTTTCTTGACGCCAATAATGTAACCTGCGAGGCGGAATATAAACGCCGCAAAGCCGCTGAAGGTCGCATGATGCAACATGCGCATATCGGTTTTCGAAGCGTTGAGCGCACGGTTGAAGCAATTGGCGAAGTGCACGGCACTTGTGCCAGCCGTGGCGTGACCGTTGATCGTTTCGGTATCACACTTGATTGGTCTATGGGCTATCCGGTCGCTTTGCGCAAAGACAGACCGAGGGGCACCGGCATTGTTTTGAACGGGCCGGAGGATTTCGCCCGCATCACTAATGCTGCACCAGCGGCTGCGCATTTTGGCGACTTCATGCTTGGCTTGCCCGGTGCCATTGAAAATACCAAGGGCGCGCTTGCCGCCGGGGCGACTGCCATCGGTAATCTCGGGCAATACTTCACTTTCCGCTTGCCCTATTGGGATGATGATGTTGCGACGACGGAAGCCGCGGTTACGGCGCTTGGTTTGATTGCTGCTCAGGATGAGGAAGTGCTCGTTCATTCCAATCTGGATGACGGGTTCGCAGGCTTGTTTGCAGATATGAGTTCGGCGCTTGGGATGGTGTTGATCGAGCGTCATATCGTCGAAAATCTGATCGGTGGACGCATGTCCCACTGCTTTGGCCACCATTATACAGCGCCACTCGTGCGTATGGCTTTCCATAAGGCTCTGGCGACGTTCAGTGATGCTCCAGGCACTATGCTTTTCGGGAATACTGTGAGCTATAAGTCAAGCCCTGCGGGCAATTTCGCAAGTCTTGCCAGCTATTTGCAGGCCGATATCTGGGCCTTGGCGCGCATTCATACGGGACATGCCATCAATCCAGTTCCTGTGACTGAAAATCAGCGCATACCGGATATTGATGAAATCATCGATGCACAGACTTTTGCGACACGTATGGCTGACCATGCAATCCCAACAGCCAGTCTGATTGACATGGCACAGGTGGATAAAGCCGCTGATCGCCTGATTGAGGCGGGACAACGTTTCAGCAAAAATGTTCTTTCCGGTCTCGAAGAGGCTGGCGTCAATATTAATGATGCGGCTGCACTTATGCTCGCCTTGCGGCGCATTGGGCCGAAGCGCTTGGAAAGCCTCTACGGCGCAGGCAACGAAGACGCGACAGCCTGGGGCGGTCGTCGTTCGGTGATGTTGGCCGAATGGGTCGAAGAGCTTGAAGAAAGTGCGCATGAATGGGTCGAACTTGTCCCCGAAGCGGCGCGCATCACCATTGCTGAGAGCGGCTTATGTGGATGCGTTGCTTCATCTGATGTTCATGAGCATGGCAAGAACCTGATCGAGCGCATTCTAGGCATGAGTTCTGTCGGTATCATTGATGGAGGTACTTCTGCGGACCCGGAAGCAGTTGTCGCGACAGCCCTTGCCGAGAAGGCCGATTTCATCGCCATTTCGACTTATAACGGCATTGCATTGCGCTATGCCCGTGATGTGCTGGCCGCTCTCAAAGAGGCCGGTTCCGATATGCCAGTTCTGATTGGTGGAAAGCTTAACGAGATACCAGAGGACTCCAATTCGGGTCTTCCGGTGGACGTCAAAGCCGATATCGAAGCGCTTGGTGCTTTGCCTTGCGAAACACCCGAAGCGATGACGAAATTTATCGAAAATTTTATAACAAGCACAAATAAGGGAACAAGAGCATGACACGTTGGACAGGTGTATTTCCGGCCGTTACCACGAAGCTCAAACAGGACGGTGCGCTCGACCTTGATGCGACCGCCGCTTCCATTGATCGGCTGATTGCCAATGGGGTTTCTGGCGTTATCGTTTTACCGATGTTGGGCGAGAACGCATCGCTGAAGGCAGAAGAACGTGATCAGGTTATTCTGGCGGCTAAAGAAGTTGTCGCAGGTCGTGTGCCACTATTATCCGGACTTGCGCAGATTTCGACAGCCGATGCAGGTGCCGCTGCGCGTCATTATGAAAAGCTTGGCGCTCAAGGCCTGATGGCGTTCCCGTCACTTGCCTATAAAACCGACCCGCGGGAGACAGTGACCTGGTACAAATCGTTGGCCGCAAGCAGTGGCCTGCCGATTATGATCTATAACAATCCGATTGCTTATGGTGTGGATGTCACGCCGGAAATTCTTAAACAGCTGGAAGATACGCCGTCTATTGTCTGCATTAAGGAAGAGTGCGGCGATATCCGTCGTGTCACCGATCTTTACAATGCATGCGGCGACCGTTTCTCTGTCTTTTGCGGCGTGGATGACCTTATTGTTGAAAGCCTCGCTTTGGGCGTCACTGGCTGGGTTTCTGGCATGACGAATGTCTGGCCTGCCGAATGCGTGAAACTGTTCAATATGGCCTCTTCGGGCAATTTCGATGAAGCGCGCAAACTCTATCGTTTGCTGACGCCAGCGTTCCATCTCGATACGCATGTGAAATTGGTTCAGTACATTAAACTCGCAGAAAAGCTTGTCTATGGCGCACCGGAATGGGTGCGTGAACCGCGATTGCCTTTAGTCGGCGACGAACGCACGCATGTTGAAACTGTCGTAAATGACGCCATTGCCAAACTCGCTTCCTTGAAGGATTGAGCTATGCGCTTTTCCAAGATGATCAATGTCGTCGGCGTTCATGCTGCGGGCGAATTGAATGAAGTGATTACCGGCGGCGTCCTCGACGTGCCGGGTTCTTCGATGTTCGAGAAAATGCAGTATCTTGAAAGCAAAGCTGATGATCTGCGGAATTTTCTGCTGAACGAGCCGCGTGGTCGCGTAACGCAATGCGTCAATCTTGTTTTGCCGGCCACAAAGCAAGAAGCAGATGCTGGCTTTGTTATTATGGAGTCAGATTTTTATGTGCCAATGTCCGGCACGAATACAATCTGCACCGTAACTGCATTGCTTGAAACTGGCATGATCCCCATGAAGGAGCCCGAAACCAAGCTTGTGCTAGAAGCTCCGGCTGGACTTGTGCCAGTGACAGCACAGTGTGAAAACGGCAAATGCGTAAACGTTACATTTGAGAATGTTCCATCCTTTGTTTTCGCGCTGGATGCAAAGGTCGATGTTCCGGGGCTGGGGGCCATCACGGTTGATGTCGCCTATGGTGGGATGATCTATGTTCTTGTCGATGCCGCATCTATCGGTTTTAACGTCGACAAAACGGAAGCCGCTAAACTCGTAGAAGTGGGAGAGCGAATTAAGAAAGCCGCTGCTGAACAGCTTCCAGCTATCCACCCCGAAAATCCAGAAATCTATACGATTAATCAGACGCTTTTTGCGGGTCCGTTGGAAGAACGCGATGGCGTCAAGCGTTCGCGCAATGCCGTGATTGTATCGCCGGGCCGTATCGATCGCTCACCTTGTGGCACTGGCACAAGTGCACGGCTTGCTGTCATGCATGCGCGTGATCAGATTGCCGTTGGCGAAACATTCATTCATGAATCGATCATTGGTACTGAGTTTATTGGTCGCGTGCTTGAGGAAACAACGTGTGGCGATAAGGCCGCCATTCGTCCGGCGATAACCGGGCAGGCGTGGATCACTGCTTTCCATAATTATGTGCTCGACCCGACGGACCCGTTCCCGACGGGGTTCCGCCTCGGCGACACTTGGCCGGGTAACTGATTGAGAAAGAACGAGAAATGTCGATAGCTTTGGCCGATGATGGTTGCCGTCTTTACTATGAGGTGAAAGGCGAGGGTGAGCCGGTTGTGCTCATCCCCGGCCTGGGAGGCGATGGTCGCTTCTGGGTTGGAGTCGAGAAGGCTCTCAAAGGGTTTCAGATCATCACGGTTGATCATCGCGGTGCGGGGCGAAGTGACCGTCCCGACGAAGGCTATTCGATTGACCGGATTGCACGTGATGTTCTGACTATTCTGGATGTAGAGAAGATCGATGCCGCGCATCTGGTCGGTCATTCTACGGGTGGCACGGTCGTGCAAACCATTGCGCTTGATGCGCCTGAGCGAGCCAAGTCGCTCGTCATAAGCGGAAGCTGGGCATGTCCAGATGCACGCTTTCGTGCGCTGTTCGAGTCGCGTTTGGAAATGATGCAGAAGGGCGAGGTGACAGCCTATCAGAACCTGACACATGTCTTCGGCTATACGCCGGAATGGATAGCCGCGCATGAGGTCGAGCTGAGTGCTGCTGTAGGGAATGCAGCGGACAATCTTGCGCCATACACAGTGACAGCACAGCGCATTTCCATGTTGCTAGACTTTGATCGATCGCAAGAACTAAACGCGATCCGTCAGCCCACACTTTTGCTCGGCGCAAGTGACGACATCATGATTCCATTTCATCATATTGAAGAACTTCATCATATGATTGTGCTTTCCGAAATGCAGGAGATGGAGGGTGGTCACTTTTATCCGCGTGTTGCTCCGCGAAGGTTTGCTAATGCCATTGCTATTTTCTTCAAATCGACCTGAGCATAGCTTGGCTGTTCTGCAAATATTATACAGTCATGGTATCAACATGGTTATGTAGGGGCTTCTGTTACAAACTTTTCGTCCATGCATTTGGTAACGCGGCTCGACGGCTTTGAATTGGAACCGTGACGCTTTACCGGTAATTTGAACGAGAGAGTATCTGGTCCGGCCTGGCTTTATGCCGATCCTGATGTTCTTGACTTCGCCTCTAAATCACAAACATGCCATCGGATTTGTCCCGCGTACTTGCTTATCCTCGTCGTTCTCAGGGAAAGTGGGTGGTCCGGAAAGTGGCCATTTATTCAAGATATGGCGTCAGCAGGTCTTCGATCCACTTCATGAATGCGCGAACCCGGTGCGAAAGGTTGCTTCGATGCGCTACGACGAGGGAAACCGCTATCGCCCGGGGACGAAATTCGGGCATGATCTCCACAAGCGCTCCACTTCCAAAGTGTTGGCCAATCCCTATGAGCGGCGCTTGAATCAGGCCAAGGCCGGCGAGAGCAGCGGCGTCGTAGGTCTGCGCACTGTTGACATGCAGCGCACCTGGCAACTGAAGTCTGGCGTGACCGGTGCCGTCCGGATATTCCCATCCATAGGGTCTTGAGCCCAGAACTGTCGAAAAATGAATTGTCCGATGTTCCTGACGCTGGAGATCCTCTATTGAATGAGGGACGCCATAGCGTGCTAGGTAGGCTGGACTGGCAGCGTTGGCCATGCGCAACAGACCCAACGGGCGGGCAATCAGTGTCTCGTCCCTGATGGCGCCAAGCCGCAACACACAGTCGAACCCCTCTTGAACCAGATCGACTTGGCGATCTGTAGTCGAAATTTCCAGCTCCAACTTGGGGTGCGCCGCCATGAAATCCGGCAAGGCTGGCATGATCACAGTGCGCGCCACCTCGGTCGGAAGATCAACCCGCAAACGCCCGCGGAGCGCTACGCGATCGTCTGCGAACATTGAGTGTAGATCATCGACTTCTGCAAGCAAGTCACGGGCGCGGGCATGAAAAACGCGTCCATCTTCCGTCAACTGCACGCTGCGCGTCGTACGGTGCAGAAGCCTGACACCGAGATATTCTTCCAGCTTCCGGACGGCCGTTGAGGCCCTTCCCTTCTGAATGCCCAGGCTTTCGGCCGCTCGGGTGAAGCTTCCCATTTCCGCTACCGTTATGAAAATGAGGATGGGTTCGAGATTCTGCATGTTCGTGCCCCGGTACTGTTCTCCAAATGAAGAACAGTGAGTTCGTTCTATCGGAATTTATCACGTCTGGCAGATACAGTAAGCTCCGAATATGAAATCCTTCGTTGGAGAATGACTAGTGTCTGAGGTTATGAACCAGCATCACGTGACTGAATCTGCGACGTTGCATCGGTCCCTGTTCGTCGGCCGGATGATGAGCGCGCTTGTTGCTATCGTGCTGATGGCAGATGGGACTATTCAGCTATTCGCACCGACGCAGATCGCAAGCATATTGCAGGAAACCGGGTTCACAATGGATCTGACCCGCATCGTGGGTCCGATCATACTCGCTTGCGCCACCCTTTATGCTGTTCCGGTCACCGCCGTCCTTGGCGCAATCCTGGTGACGGGCTTTTTGGGAGGCGCCATCTGCGCCCATATCCGGATTGGCGAGTTGGGGTCGCCGCCGGAGATTATTTCCCTGCTTCTGGGGGTGATGACATGGGGCGGCCTCTATCTCCGCGATCCGCGTATCCGGGCTATTCTGCCGTTCATCCGTTAAATCAAATGGGCATTGTTCTGTCCCTGAAAATCAGGAAAAAAGCATGTTTTTAGTAATGGGAATTACCGGAAAAGTCGGTGGTGCAACCGCCCAACATCTGTTGGCACAAGGCAAGAAAGTACGCGCTCTTGTCCGCAATCGTGAAAAGGCGGCTCATTGGTCGGCCCAAGGCGTCGAGCTGGTAGACGGCGATTGGAATGACACGGCAGCCATCGAGCGCGCGCTCGATGGCGTTGAGGGCGCATTTGTTATGTTGCCTTCTGTCTGGACGCCTTCGTCTGACTACAGGGAAGCAAAGGGCATGATTGCGAACTATGTCACGGCACTCACCAAGGCAGCGGCGCCACGAGTGGTAGCGCTCTCGTCGATGGGTGCAAACAGAACCAGCGGGCTGGGGATGATCATGGCCCTGTCGCTTCTGGAGCAAGGTTTTCTCAATCTGACATCTCCGGTTACCTTTGTGCGCGCAGGCGGTTTCTTCGAAAACTTCCTATACGGCTTAGAGGTCGCTCAAGGTGGGTCGCTACCGGTCTTCTATAACCCGACAGACCGGAAATCGACTATGGTCGCGACGAAGGATATTGGTGCGGAGGTTGCATCCCTTTTGACTGGGCCAGCCTGGTTAGAACAGCGCGTCATCGAGCTCGGTTCGATGGTCAGTGCGGATGAAATTGCTACCCAGCTGGGTGAAGTCCTGAAACTTGACGTGAAAGCCTTTGCAATTCCACGTGCAGGATGGGCAGAAGCGTTCGAGCAGTTCGGCATTCCGAAGGGCCGTACCGGACCTGCTGAAGAAATGTATGATGCAGTGAATGCGGGATGGATGTCCTTAGGAGTAAAGGGTACGGAGCACGTAGCGGCTACGACGTCCGCACGCGATGTCTTCGCGGCTGCGCAGAGCGCCGCCAAGGCGTAAATCGGGGACGGCCAGCCATGACGGAGACTGCCGCTTCTGCATCGAACGCGTCGTGGGAAGCACTCAACAGTCCGAGCCAACACGCGAGGCGTCTCTACCCCCGCCCGATTGTAAGAAAATGTCCGCTATCCGCGCCTTCCTATGTAATAGCAGCCTGACTGCTTTCCTGATCCCATTTTTGTCGTTAGATCTGATGGTCTATGATTGGTAATTTACGCGTGAGCTGGATAGCCAGATCGGCCCAATCATTGAAGGCTTAGGCCGCAATCAATTGGTATGGACAGGCAACTGACGTACTCCAGGATTTCATGATGAAACTCGGCGGGCTGCAAATAGTGAAAGTGATGATGAAGTGACTGCGAGCTGAGCGGCTTTCAAGAACTGATTACTGCCATCTTTACCAATGCAGGAAAACTCTCCCACCAATCATACCGAGAAAGCCCATGATTGCGATTCCGAGCGTATACCAGATTGCAATAAACGGCATTCCGGATTCTGGACAGTGTAGTGAGTAGACGAGAACTCCTGCGGCGCCAGCAATGATACCGGCGACAAGACCGGTCAGAGCAGGATTTGCCGGAGCAAGCCGTCGCATCGCAGCAAGCAGAAATCCGAGCATGGGAAGTGCTATGAGAACAATCAACCAGGGACAGACCAACGCCGTCCGCCCCCATATCAACACTTCTGCTTGTCCGGGCTTAGCGTTTAGCAGTTGGATTGATGCCGCACCTGCAAGACAGGCCAGAAGTATGGCCAGCGGCAACCAGTGCAATCCCGTGCGAACGGGCCGCGACAAGTTGAATAATGCGGGAACCAGTATCAATAAAAGCAGGACTGCATAGCCGAATTTCATCCAATAGGCTGCCGTGGTCATCGCCAACAGCAAATCGTGACGCGCGCCAAGAAAAACCAGCATAATCGCAAGGCCGGCTGCAATACCTCCCGTTGCGTAACGCAAGAAAAGCTGGCGCATTGCGTTAGGGCCAACCGGTTTGACATCTTCTGTCAGCTTCTCGATCAGATCATCGGTCATGCCCTTTGCCTCCAAATCTTTGCGCTATTGTTGCAAGGCCGCGGTGGATGGCAACTTTGACCGCGCTCTGGCTCAAGCCTGTGTCACGTGCGGCTTCATCTATGGATTGTCCCTCGATTTTGACTTTGCGGATCAAACCTGCCGTGCGTTCGGAAACACCGCTCAACATCCTGTCCACGTCCATGCGCGCGTCGGTGGCTTCAGATTCATCGGACACAGGAACATCTTCTTCCAGAGGTATAGCAGTATCACGCCCGTGACGACGTAAATGATCGATAAGCTTGTGATGTGCAATTCCATTCACCCAGGGTAGAAACGCCATGCCTCGATCATAGGTTATGCGTCGGGTATGCATCGCCAGCAAAGTCTCCTGAATAAGGTCTTCCGCTTGCGATTTATCCCCGAAAAGACGCCGTAGAAAATAAGGTTTCAGTCGGCGCGACAAATCCTCAAGCAAGGTCCGATAGGCTGCCTTGTCTCCATCGAGCGCCAATATCATCAGTTTTTTCAACCTCTCTTCGTTCGAATAGGTCAGGTTACAACTCCCAATCACCGGCATATTCGAGAAAGAAGCGGAAAAGGTTACAACTTCCGATGAGGTGATCACATCACCGTGATCGGTGTAACCATTTGCCTCTGCATGTCGAAACTCCTCCTGTTAGGCGCTGCTGGCGCCCAGATGAACAGGAGTATCGTCATGACCATCAAACAGAACATAGTAGTCCTTCCGGCGCTTGCCTTGCTTGCCGCTATATCTTTCACGCCGGTTTCTTTCGCGCAAGACGCGATGAAATCCGACACCATGAAGTCTGACACTATGAAGAAGGATTCCATGGGCAAGCATGACGCCATGAAAGGTGACGCCATGCATAGCGATACAAAAAAGAAAATGAAGAAACATGACGACAAAGCGATGAAGAGCAATACCATGAAACAGGACGCGATGCAGTCCGGCTCCATGAAAAAGCCTCAGTAATTGTTCTGGCCCGCCAGTCTTCCCTCAGGATTGGCGGGCAAATTACCGGAGCGCAACATCATGAAACAGCTCGTCTATCGCCAGCGTCTGCTGACGCGCCTCACACACTGGATTTGGGCTGCAAGCCTCTTCTTTTTGCTGCTCTCGGGGCTGCAGATATTCAATGCACACCCCATGCTCTATCTCGGTAACGAATCCGGTTTCCACTATGATAATGCCGTTCTGGCAATTTATGCCGTCGATGGCGAAAGCGGCCCTGAAGGTCGTGTCGATATCTTGGGCAAAAGCTTCCAGACAACCGGTTTTCTCGGCGTATCGGGCGCCACAAGTGCTCCCGCCTATCAGGCATTTCCCCCTGCGTTGACCATTCCGTCTTATCGCGATCTGGCAACCGGACGTGTGGTTCACTTTTTCTTCGCCTGGGTTCTGGTGGGCACACTCATGCTATGGTTGGTCGGCAGTGTTTTGAACGGGCATCTGAAGAACGAGTTACTGCCATCTGCATTGGATATAAAGAGCCTGCCCGGCGATATTCTGAACCATCTCAAGTTTCGCTTCCAGCATGGGAAAACATATAATCCTATGCAGAAACTGACCTACTGCATGGTGTTTTTCGGGCTTTTCCCGATGATTATAATTACGGGGCTGGCCATGTCTCCCGGCATGGATGCCGTACTACCGCTGACGAAATGGCTCGGCGGACGCCAGACAGCCCGCACTCTTCATTTTGCAGCCGTTTTCCTGCTTTGCGCATTCGTCGTCATTCATATCGTGATGGTGTTTGCGTCAGGTCCGTTCAACGAAATGCGATCGATGATTTCCGGTTGGTATCGCGCCGAACTTCCGAAAAAAGACGAGGACAGGTGCCCATGAGCAAGCTCAATATTTCCAGACGACAGTTCCTAATTCTTTCCGGAGCCGCAGCCTCTTCCATTATGTTGGGCGGTTGTGACGCATTCGATTTTGTCGGCAACAACGAAAGCTCTACGCGGCACGTCCTCGAAAAGGCGAACGATCTGACCTACCTCATTCAACGGCAACTTCAGGGACATAATGCACTTGCAAGGGAGTATGGGGAAAGTGAGCTGCGCCAGGGTCAAAAGCCGAATGGTGAAACCAATCCCGCAACAGAGGAATATGAAGCACTTCGCGCTGCCGATTTCTCAAATTACGTTTTGCAGGTAACAGGTCTCGTGGAAAAACCGGCAAGTTTTTCGCTGGAGCAACTGCGCAACATGCCAGGGCGCACCCAGATCACCCGCCACGACTGCGTGGAAGGCTGGAGTACAATCGCCAAATGGACAGGCGTTCCCTTGAGCCAGATTCTCGATGTGGCACGGCCCGCACCATCTGCGTGCTTTGTCGTCTTCCACTGCTTCGATAGCGTAGACGGCGCGAAAGGGGCAGCGTCATTTTACGGCAGTATTGACCTGATTGATGCCCGTCATCCGCAGACTATATTGGCCTACGGTCTCAACAATCGGGCCCTTCCGGTGGAGAACGGAGCTCCGCTTCGCCTGCGCGTTGAAAGACAGCTCGGATACAAGATGAGCAAATACATCAAGTCGATTGAGCTCGTCTCGAGCTTCGCAAATATTCAGGGTGGAAAAGGTGGATACTGGGAGGATCATGGATATGACTGGTACGGAGGACTATGATTCATTGAAATACGTCGACAGTAACGATATCGATACGGCATGTTGTCTGACACGTGACGAGCCGACAGCGCCGCAAGGATATCACCTTGTGAATATCATACCGCCGGTTCATCCAACACAATTTATGAATAACATTATTCGATCATCAATCAGCTACTCTGGTCTAACGCAATAGCGCCCGTCCTCGGAGCCTCCGCTAAATCGGGCTGTCCCCTTTTCTTGCTTCTATCGTTAGTATCAAGAATGCAAGTTTTAGATTAGCAATCAATGTTGTCGCCCAGTTGAATAACTGAACGGTAGAGTTCAAAATCCGTGAAACGCCATATCGAGCGCGGATACGATCTCGTCATGTGAAGTAAAAAGGTTTGTGACTGGGTTCTTTAATACGGACACCGGAATTGCCGACATAAACTGTGTAACCAACACATGCTCCTCTCCTTCAATCTCGAAGCTCGGATTGAGTCGCTTCGCCGGGATGGGGGCCAGCGCTTTAATAATTAGAGGGATGACAATACGTGTTTTCAGCTCATCCAGTAGGTCAGCCTGTACGTCGAGCACATAGCCGCCACCCCCCGGATTGGAGTAAACGTCATATCTCGCCATTAGAATTGACGATAACGTTCAAGAGGTAAGCCATTTGCTTCGACGTAAGCATTAGAACTTTGCATTGCTGGACGATTTTCTTCTTTCCAAATTGCTGACTTGGCAGCAGCTAGCGCCTGCGCAATTCCACTCTCGGCTGCACGCGAAATATTTATCTTATGTCGGCGCGCTTCAGAAAGAAGCTCATTATCGATTGAAAGATTGGTGGCGCGCTTGAATGTCCGGGCGGATTCCAGTTGTGGCATAAGACGTGCTCCTTTGGCTGATAGTTATATGCGCATATTTATGTGCATTCAACCGATATCGGTATGTATCTCGTAGGCAGATAATGGCTCTGGATTAGTTGCATTTATGCTGATGGTCACTGTCTCACGTCGTATCGCACTAAGTTCCAATGAAGAAGCATGGTTACTCGATATAAGAACAACTGACGGATCCGGTGGGGAGCGAGACACGCGAAACTCTGACTGGTAATCAGTGGCTGTTTGCAACCGACATCTGGAATCCTAGTTACAATCACCAATCGAAACGGATGCCGAAGGTGCCTGCCGTTGCTGTTTGGTTACTGCGCCCACTATCGGGAGACCAGCGGTAGCTGGCCTGACCGTACAGGCTCACATTCTCCTTTAGACGCGCCGTGAGGCCGCCGCCGATCTCAAGTGCTGTGTCGCCGAAGCTGTTCTCAATCGCGGGTGAGGATGGTCCAAAGAACACGGTGTCATTGCCTGAGAAGGAATGCCAGAGATTGAACCGCGCATAAGGCTGCCACAATGTTCCGCGCTCATCTCGGGTTGAATATTGCAATCGTGCGCCAAGCCGGCCGGTCCAGGCTCTCCCTGCATCCCAATCCACTCTCGAATATTGATCGTGTGACCCGTCCACCGACATGTACTGATAGACGATCTGTGCTTGCGGTTCGATCAGCCAACGATCATCCTCACCAAAGCGGATTGGATAGCCTGCTTCGAGCGATGCCGTATATCCGGTTGCATTTGTGGTGAGGCCAGCGTTGTAAGCCGATACCGCATCCGCGTCGTACCAGCTTCCCTGTACGACCGCATCGACATACCAGCCAATGGGTGCAAAATGCGTCCAATAGGCTCCGAGCGATGGGCCTTTCAGCGTCAGTTCGCCCACGCCCAGGTCTTGCGTTCCTTGTGCAAAGCCGCGCACCGAGCTCGAATCATAGTTCGAATAGGCGAAATACAGACCAGCATGGTCACGGTGGCCACTGTCCGTTGTCCGCCGCAGAATGTCGAGGCCCGCCTGGAAGCCGGTCAGATCACCTTTCGCGCTAGCATCGACCGAACCGCCCCATCGGTTGCTGAGGTGCTCTCCGAACATCCGTCCCCAGGCGCCGTTTACGTAAGTCCGCGATTGCGGCACGCCTCGCAGGTTTTCCTCCTCGCCGACACGCTCATGTAGTGTGCCCAGGGTGGCAAGACCCATTTGCCGCGCTATAGCAGGGATTGGCGCATAAAGCGCGACTTCCGGGCGATAGAGCGGAATTTCCGGTCCTTCCGTCGCGGGGGCTGCCGGTGTGTCGATGATGTGGGACCGGAGGAACCAGTCGTTCGAATCTGTGCTGCCACCGCGGAAAAGCTGGTACTCGTAAGCGCCCGCAGTCACCCGCTGGCCGAGCGTGAAAGCGTCGTTCGTGGTGGTGCCGCCATTTGTCACCTGCACCAGCCTGATGCCGTCCGCTGCAGTCTGCTCTCCCGGACCGCCGGTATTGTTGACAAGTACCGATGTCGTGCCGCCGACTTGGCCGCTATTGATAACCAACAGATTGCTCGGCGAATTGTCAGCGCCAAGATAGGTGTTGAAGCCAATCCGGCTACCTGCGCTACCGCTGTAGCTGCCGACTGTCAGGGTCGTGTAGGTATTTGATCGTGGCAGGAACTGGATCAGACCGCTATTGGCAACCGTATCGGTTGCGTTGGAATGGCCGGTGACGTTCCAGATACTGTTGGCATCAATCGTGATATACGTCGCGTTTCTGGCCAATCCGGTCCACAGGCTGCCCTGCGCCAATGACAGATCTGTAGTGTTGCCAGTGTCGGCCAGCAGATCACCCGTCCATTTAGATGTAGTCAGGCTGGCGCTGACAGTATTGCCAGCACCGACGAGCATAAGATTGCCGGTCCACCGGCTGTTGCTGAGATTATAAGTGAGCGTCGAAGGGTCCACGACGATGTCACCCGTAAGCGACGAAATGCCGTTGATATTGAGTATCAGGTTGCTTGACGCACCTGCTGCATCCTCGGTCACTTTTGCCAGCAAGAGCTGTCCGTTGACCACAGCTGGCTTAATAGTTGTGTTGCCATTGATCGAGATGGTGCCGACACCTCCCTCGGCAAGGATGATTGGACCATTTGCGGCGCTGAGACTTCCGCCCGAGAACGACACGGTGCTCGGCGCACTTCCGGCAAGGTAAACAGCAGATGATCCCGAGCCATTTACTGCGATTGTGGAGCCGGATGCGGTGAGCGTGCCGCCATTGGCTGATGCGAGGCCGTGCGCAGCACTGCCCATTGTGGCAACGGTTGCATTAGAAGCGGTGATGCTACCGCCTGCCATCGAGTGCAGGCCGATGGCGTCAGTTTTTTGCGTGGCGACTTTGGTGCCGGTCAGGGTGATCGTGCTGCCAGCGTCGGTCGAACGGACACCATCGGCACCACCGAATGCAGCGCTATCACCACCCTTTGTTGTTATTGTGCCACCCGTGATCACGGCCGTGGCACCCTGACTGACACGAACGCCGATGCTCCCATCGCCAATAGTAGTGATAGTCGCGTTCTGGGCATGCAGTTCGCTGCCTGTCCCGATTACATCCGCGCCGTGGCTCTCCAGCCCCACCTCTGCCACCGGGAATTGAAGGACAGGGGGATTGCTGCCAGTCACGGTGAAGCCTGTTGTGATTTCTGTTCCAGTTACGGTGATCGTGCCAGCATCGGTGACGAGCAGACCTGCGCTGGACGGACCGGACGTCCGGACTATGGTGTTGGTTAGTATGACCGTACTGTCTGCACCGCTTGCCTCTGAGCCGGTCGAATTGGGTTGGTAGGTGAAAATGCCATAACCGGCGAAATCAATGCTGCCTCCGGAATCGGCCCATACACCTTGGCTGTTTGCACCATAAGTGGCGGTACTGGCACCATCACGAACAACAATGCTGCTGTCAACGCCGCGAGCAAGCATGCCAGGAGCGTCGCTATTGATTGTGCCGCCATAATAATCGCCGGAGGCGATAGCGCCGCCACCCATGGTGACTGTTCCCCCACCGGTAGCGAACAGAACAGCGCCACCACTTCCGTAGCCGTTTATATAGCCATTATTGAGGATGAGATTACTGCCGACGCCGGAAGCTACCGCTCCCGGTGCATTGTCGCCAAAGCTGAACGTATTTAGATAATTGAGAGTGATCGCCCCCCCGGCATCTGCAAATGCGGCAGAGGCGGCCGTGCCGTAGATTGTGAGATCGGTGCGGGTGAGCGTGATTATTCCGCCACCTACTGCGTAGGCTCCGTGCGCGTTGTCCAGGACGGTGGACACGGAACTATCGGTCAGCGTGACGCTGCTATTGGCTCCAACTGCGCTGATGCCATAAGCGTTGGTGCCATAGGCGGTGACCGTAGTATAGTTTCCTGTAATCACCCCGCCTGCCTCGGCGTGGAGGCCGTGACCGCCCGTGCCGTTGGTGGTTATCTCAGAAACAGCATCTGAGGAGGTGCCGATCAAGTTAGCAGTACCTTTACCACTCGCACGCACGCCGTGACCGCTGCCAGTAGCTGTAAGCAAAACAGAGGTGCCACTATAGCTGCCGGTGCCTGAGACGTCGACCACCGGCACAACATTAGCGCTTTCTCGCGTGGTGAGAGCTGGATCCGAGCAACTGCCGGAAGAAATACTAACGGATGCCGGGGCCGATGGAGCGCATTGCGCCAGCACCTGCGAGGAGGGCGACAGCGTCGTCATCGCTACGGCCAGGGTCGCAGGATTAAAGAAAATGGAACTCAATAGTGCTTTCTTGCTCGCGCCAAGCCTTGGAATCGCGACAGGTATCCCCATATGGTCATCACGCAATCGATGCCCCCCCAAACACGAAAACCATTGATACCAGGTAACTTGAGAATCAATTAAATATATTAATATAGTCTGCTTAAGTGTTTGCAAGTCTGCTTATAGATGTTTCGAAACCGCCAAAATGTTAAAAATAGCCATTTATCGCGCTTGGAGAAGCCACGCCGTAATCGTCCCGCCATTGGCGAGATTATCTGATTACGTTGCTGTCTGCAAAAATGCAGCTACGCAAACAAACCTGTGCGCCACACGCGAACTTGTTAGATAGAGAAAGGCGTCGATGGATCCGATCGCCGCATCCACCTCCAGCAAAAATATCGCTCCTTCTGACTCAGCGATAATTTAGCACGCTCCACAGTATCTAGCCGGGTACCAAGCCTACAGACAGCTGCCGGTATCAGGTCGGCCTTAACTGCCGGAGCACATGCCTCATCACGTGAATTGTCCTCAAACCTTATGCGAGTAGTGCCGCCGCGCTCTCATGAGTAAAGCAGGCCAACATTTATTGACTGGATATCAAGGCGGTCGATGACTGCTGTGCTCTAATAACCTATGGCAGCACCCGCGACGGCACGGCTGTCGATAGCGCCATAATATCGGCTGTCGCCGCCCTTTTGGATGGCCGCCATATCCTTGCCGCCGACAAGAATGCCTGCCGCCTCCCCCCAGACCGGCCAGTCAGCGTCTTCTCCGACCGTATAGCCCATGCCGGTCAGCAGCCGGATCGTATCCGGCGAAAGCGCGTTCGCTTCCATATAGACCCGATCCGGTAGCCACTGGTGATGGATGCGCGGGGCATCGATAGCCTCCTGAATGTCCATACCGTGATCGATGACATTCATGATCGCCTCCAGCGTGATCGTGATGATGCGCGAACCGCCGGGACTGCCGATGACCATGAACGGTTTACCATCCTTCGATACGATGGTCGGGCTCATTGAGGACAACGGTGACTTGCGCGGTTCAATGGCATTGGCTTCGCCCTGTATGAGACCATAGAGATTGGCCACGCCCGGCTTAATGGTGAAGTCGTCCATCTCGTTATTGAGAAGAATGCCGGTGCCTTCGGCCACTTTGGCCGTGCCGAACGATCCGTTCAGCGTATAGGTCACAGCAACGGCGTTGCCATCCTTGTCCACAATCGAATAATGCGTGGTTTCGTTGGATTCCTTGAATTCGGCTGGCTTGAGAGCCTCGCTGACGCCTGCGCGATAAGGATCGATGCGGCCACGGATTTCTTCGGCATAAGCCTTGCTGGTGAGCTTCTCGATTGGATTATCAACGAAATCAGGATCGCCCAGTGCCGTGTTGCGGTCGACATAGGCATGGCGCATTGCTTCCACCATCAAACGCGTGGTTTCCGCGGAACCATAGCCAAGATAGGAAATTGGATAACCCTCCAGCACGTTCAGGATTTCGCAGATGATCAGTCCGCCCGAAGAAGGCGGCGGCGATGAAACGATGTCATAGCCGCGATAGCTGCACTTGACCGGTTCCAGCTCACGGACCTTGTATTGCTCGAAATCGGCCTTGGCGAGAATACCGCCATTTTCCTTGCTCGATTTGACGATCAGATCGGCGATGCCGCCCTGATAGAAGGCCGATGTGCCCTTTTCCGAAATGGCCGAAAGCGATTTTGCCAAATCCGGCTGAACAAGCTTCTCACCCAACGGAAGCGGCTTTCCGTCTTTCAGAAAGATTTTCGCAGCCGCAGGATCTTTTGCCAGTCTATCATTGCCGTCAGCAAAGGAGAGAACATCGCCCAGCTCAAGCGCAAACCCATCCTTGGCGAGTTTCAGTGCCGGCTCTATCAGTTCCTCGCGCTCGCGGGTGCCATATTTTTCGCGTGCTTCCTCAAGGCCAGCCACCGTGCCTGGCACGCCGATGGCGAGATAGGTTTCAGTACTGGCGCCGTCGACCGGCTTGCCATCTTTGTCCAGATACATCGTCTTTGTGGCAGCGAGCGGTGCGCGCTCGCGAAAATCAAGAAACGTGCTCTTGCCGTCTTTGAAGCGGATTGTCATGAAGCCGCCGCCGCCGAGATTACCGGCTGTCGGATAAACGACTGCCAGTGCATAGCCGACAGCAACAGCAGCATCGACGGCATTGCCGCCGTTCTTCAGCACGCTAACACCGACCTGCGAGGCAAGATGCTGAGCTGTAACCACCATGCCGTTTTGCCCTTCCGCCGGAGCTGGTGATGCCGCGTGAGCCGAAGGCAGATGACCCGCAATGGCGATGACAGCGGCAAGGGAAAACGATTTCAGTCCGTAATGCTGCATGTCTTTTCCTCCTATGTAATCTGCCAGGTGGGTTGGACAACAACGTGCGCAATATCGCAGGCAAAAGCAAGCACGAGAAAATTTAACTAATTGATGTTGCGAATAGCGCGTGGAGCGATACTCATGTGCCAATTTTGCGGAATGAAGTGGTGATTTATGGTGTCTGACATTATTCCCGGCAATGTTTGCAAGTCCTCGGGAACTGCCTCGTACTCATTAGCACCCTTTGCTACATATCAGCGTCGTCTCAATCGCCGTATCAGAATAGCGACGTTGGCCGCATCAATTGAGCATGCCGATTAAGGAAACCGGCACGCATCTTATTGAATATCAAGCTCACATAATTTTGGGCAGAGGCTCATCCACATTCATGGCGTGATCCAGCACGCGTTGCAGATTAGCTGCGTGGCGGAAATCTGGCTGAAGGCTAACGCCATTGGCGACAGCTTTGGCAAAGCGTTGATAGTTCGTTTTTACCGTTCCCGCATCAATATCGCGCCATGTGGCCGTTTCGATATCTTCGCCAATTGAGCCGCGGAGGCTCGAGCCTGTTGGTGTGTGAAGCACCTCAAGCGCCCCTTTGTCACCGTGAATACGCAGGCGCAATTCGTTGAGATGCCCGGTTGCCCAGCGGCTTGCATGGATGACGCCCAATGCACCGTTTGCATATTCGGTACTCATGACGAAGCTGTCATTCGCGTCCATTACATATTCGCCGATTTGGTTATTATCAGCTTTCTCGAACGTTTTTAGATGTGCGGAAGCGCGCTCCACATCGCTGCCAATGGCATAAGATGCGAAGTCGAGAATATGGATGCCAACATCGCCTAGAACGCCGTTGGAGCCATGTTTTGTGGAAAGCCGCCAGAGCCATTTACTTTCAGTTTTCCAGTCGCCCCATGCTTTTGAGACGAGCCAGCTTTGCAGATAAGACGCTTCAAAATGGCGTATCTGGCCAATCTCTCCAGCGAGAACCATCTCTCGTGCTTTTTGCAGCGGAGCGACGTTGCGGTAAGTCAGATTTACCATATTGATGATGCCAGTTTGCTCGGCTGCATTGGCCATTTCTGCTGCCAGTGCATAGTTTTCCGCTAGTGGCTTTTCACAGAAAACATGCTTGCCAGCACCAATAAGCGCCAAGGTGGTTGGGTGGTGTATGGCATCGGGCGTCACATTTGCCACAGCATCAAACTCACCCCATGCAATTGCATCTTCAAGTCGGGTGAAGCGGTTGTTGATACCATGATTTTCAGAAAACGCATCGACACGTTCCGCTGAGACATCGCAGGCCGCAATGAGTTCTACACCTTCAATCGCCTTGAAGGCTTCAGCATGGCTTTTTGCCATGCCGCCTGTTCCCAGAATAAGGAGCCTCATCATGCACCTCAGCGATAACCGGCTTCGCCGGCCTTGTGCAGTTTTGGGCCGCGCTCTTCGATGGGTTCTGGTGCCTTATCGACAGGTACGTTTGGTGCCATGTGGATGCCTGTCCAGGCAGGTTGCGGGTTATAGGCCCATTTGACTGAGTTGCGCAGAACAGTCTGCACATTGGCGTCATGATAGGTGGGATAGGTTTCATGGCCGGGGCGGAAATAGAAGATATTGCCAGCGCCACGACGCCACGTCATGCCGGAGCGGAACACTTCGCCACCTGCAAACCATGAAATGAAGACAGTTTCGAGTGGTTCAGGCACCGAGAACTGCTCGCCATACATTTCCTCATTTTCAAGCACGAAGTTATCTTCTAAGCCCTGTGTAATCGGATGACCACGATTGACGACCCACACACGCTCGCGCTCGCCAGCCTCACGCCATTTCAATGCGCATGGGGTACCCATCAGGCGTTTGAAGATTTTCGAGAAATGGCCGGAGTGCAGAACGATGAGGCCCATGCCTTCAAACACACGCTTCGCAACACGTTCAACGATCTCGTCATTGACACCGCCATGGTCCTTATGACCCCACCAGACAAGGACATCGGTTTGCGCAAGTCGTTCCTCGCTCAGGCCGTGGTCCGGTTCCTGCAAGGTTGCGGTTGTTGCATCAATTTCGGCATCCCCATTCAGGCTTGCAGCAATCGTGTTGTGCATACCATCCGGATAAATCGAGCGGACGGTTTCGTTGATCTTCTCGTGAACATTTTCACCCCAGACGATAGTGCGAATAGGCACGATTATTCTCCTTGTTTTGGCGTTGTCGCCTTGGACATTGAATTTGGGAGGTCTGCGTCAAATGCGCGGCCTGCTTCATCGAAGCGATGAATGTTTTCTTCTGCGGGGGAGATGGAAAGTGTCTCGCCAGACTTGCGCGTTGCCACGCCGTTCTCACGAACCACAAGCGGCTCCTCAAGTCCGAGATTGATATAGACATAGGTGTCTGAACCCAGAATTTCTGTATGAATTACGCGCCCGGTCCAGCGTCCATCGTTTGGCACAATTTTAAGGTGTTCAGGGCGTAGGCCTATGGTGTGTGCATTGAACCCTTCAGCATGGTCGCCGGTCAGGAAGTTCATTTTTGGCGAGCCGATAAATCCGGCAACGAATAGTGAATTCGGCTTTTCATAAAGCTCGAGCGGCGTACCGATCTGCTCCACACGACCATCACGCAAGACACAGATGCGATCAGCGAGCGTCATGGCCTCCACCTGATCGTGGGTTACGTAGATCATGGTGGTGCTTTCCATGCTCTGATGGAGCTTTGCGATTTCAAGCCGTGTTGCCACGCGCAGAGCTGCATCAAGATTGGATAAAGGCTCGTCAAACAGGAAGACTTTGGGATCGCGCACGATGGCGCGGCCGATGGCAACGCGCTGTCGCTGGCCACCAGAAAGCTGCCGGGGAAGGCGCTCCAGATAGGGTGTGAGTTGGAGCATCTCGGCGGCACTTTGAATGCGGTCTTTGCATTCCTGCTTGGTTTTTCCGGCAAGCTGCATACCAAAGGCCATGTTTTGATACACAGTCATATGCGGATAAAGCGCATAGGATTGAAACACCATCGCAATGCCGCGCTTGGATGGGCTGAGGCTGTTGACGACAGTTCCGTCGATGGACAATTCGCCTTCGGTAATTTCCTCGAGACCCGCGATCAGGCGAAGAAGTGTAGACTTGCCGCAGCCAGACGGCCCGACAAAAACCATGAATTCGCCCGGGCGTATATCCATATCCACGCCCTTGATGACTTCAAAATTGCCAAAAGATTTGCGCACCTTGCGCAGTTGAAGTTCGGCCATTGGTTAAACTCCTAGCCTTTGACACCGCCAGCCGTAAGACCAGAAACGATCCGACGCTGGAAGATGAGAACGAGGACGACAAGAGGAACGGTGACGATGACCGAAGCGGCCATGATGTTGCCCCATGGAATTTCAAACTGGCTGCTGCCAGACAGAAGCGCTATGGCGACCGGAACCGTGCGTTGCCCTGCCGATGAGGTGAAGGTGAGCGCGAAAAGAAACTCGTTCCATGCAGAAATGAAGGCGAGCAGCCCGGTTGTGACGAGAGCGGGCCACATCAGTGGCATGAAAACGCGCGTAATAATCACCCATGGCGACGCGCCGTCGACAATTGCCGCTTCTTCGATCTCGACAGGAAGATCACGCATGAAGGTGGTGAGTACCCAAACTGTGAATGGTAGCGTGAAGATCATGTAAGAGAAAATCAGCGCAAGGGGGGTATTGAAGATGCCGAGAAAGCGGATCAGCTCGAACAGGCCCGCCAGCACCGCAATTTGCGGGAACATTGAGACTGAGAGAATGGTCAGCAGCAACAATCCGCGACCGCGGAAGTTGACACGCGCCAGCGCATAGGCGGCTGTCACGGCAAGCAGCAGCGAGATTGCTACAACAACCGTTGCAACAAGAAGTGAGTTTCCGAGGCTTTGAACGAAGCTTCCATGGGTCAGCACGCCGGTATAATTGGCGACCGAGAAGTTTTCCGGCCAGAAATCGACCTGAAACAGTGCGGTTCCCGATTTGAAGCTCGTGATGATCGCATAGTAGAACGGAAACACAGCAATCAGGATGATGAACGCAACCAGCAGATAAAAGCTAAGGGTCTTCACATAGTGCATGATGCTACTCTCCCTTGCCGTTGAGGTTTACGCGTCCAAAAAACATGTAGAGGACAGTGATCGCTGCGATGATGAGAAAAAGCATCGTGGAGGCAGTCGCCCCATAAGCGAACTTGTCGAAGTCGAAGAGATTTTCACGCGCGAAGACTGACATGGTTTTCGTCTGGGCATTGTTGGGTGTCAGTACGTAAATCAGGTCAAATATGCGCAATGCATCGAGCATGCGGAAGATCACAGCCACCATGAGTGCAGGACGGATAAGCGGTAGTGTAACGCGCCAGAAAACCTTGATCGGGTGGATGCCATCGATTTTTGCAGCTTCGTAAATGTCTGATGGCACCATTTGCAACCCTGCAAGGATCAATAGCGCCATGAAGGGCGTTGTTTTCCAAACGTCAACGATCAGAACTGCAATCATTGCCGTGTCAGGATTGGCTGTCCATGCGATCTTCTGGCTGATGACGCCGAGATTAAGCAGAATGTGATTGAGAATGCCGAACTGGTCATTGAGCATCCAGCCCCACATCTTGGCCGAGACAATAGTCGGTATTGCCCATGGGATGAGAATGGCTGCGCGTACCAACCCGCGACCGCGAAACTGCGCGTTCAACACCAATGCCACGATGAGGCCGAATAAGGTCTCGAGACTGACGGAAAAAACGGTGAAGCGGATGGTGTTCCAAACTGCACCCCACCATGCCGGATCGACCAGAAGCCCGCGATAAACGGTTTTACCGCTCTTGAGTGTGATCCATGTCAGGTAGTTCTTGAAGCCTACAAATTCAGCCGTTGCCAAGCTTGTTAGCGATGCATTGGTGAAACTGAAATAGATGGTGCGGAGCAGCGGCCATCCGGCAACGAGCGCCAAGACAAGCAGTGTCGGTGCAAGAAACAACCAAGCCGAGCGAATTCGCTGCTTGTGGAGGTCCGAGTGGCGTCGGCTTCCCGATGCCGCTCTTGAACCATCAAGAGAGGTCTCCGTCATGATTTTCCTCTAAAATTTCTTTCGCGCGAAGTAAGCTTGGCCTTCGAAAAATGCGTTCGGATTGCTTGGGACGATAATCCGAACGCTGCTTGAACAGTGCTTACCAGCCAGAACCTTCGAGTTCGGTCAGTTCGACTTCAAGCAATTCAAGATTTTCAGCCGCAGTACCGTTGCCCGAAAGGGTCTTGTGAACGGCATTCCAGAATTTTGCTGAAACCTCGTTATATTTAACTTTGGTGGCTGCTGACGGGCGCGGAACAGCGTTTTGGAATATCGGCTTCCAGTTGGCCATAAAAGGCTGTGCTGTGACGATCTCCTGATCATCATAAAGCGCTTCAATTGTCGGAAGACGCGAGATTTCGAGGGCCTGCACCTTCTGCACTTCGGGCGATGCGAGATATTTCACCAGAGCCACCGCCGCGTCTTGCTTGGTTGAGTATTTAGATACAGCGAGGTTCCAGCCACCCAGCGCAGAGGAGGGCGCTTCACCTTCGGCACTGGCGGGCAAGGGTGCAACGTCAAATTTGCCTTTTACCGCACTGTCGTCATTGTTGCCGAGTGCATAAGCATAGGGCCAATTGCGCATGAAGACGGCATTGCCCGTCTGCCAGACACCGCGCGATTCTTCTTCCTGATAGGCCAGCACACCCTGCGGTGATATTGAGTTGATCCAGCCTTTTGCGCGATCAAGAGCTGCTGCGGCCTGTTCATTGTTGACTGAAATTGTTCCGTCGGCCTCAACAATCTGACCGCCGCCTGACGATTTAACCCACTCAAGTGCGTTGCATGTCAGTCCTTCATAAGCATTGCCTTGGAACACAAAGCCCCAAAGATCGGCCTTACCGTCCGCACGCTCTTTATCCATAATTTCTTTGGCAGTCGTCGTCATTTCTTCCCATGTTTTCGGGACGGACTTGCTATATTTTTCCAGCAAATCTTTGCGATAAAACAGTGCTGGTGCATCGGTATAAAATGGCAGTGCGACTAATTTCCCGTTCACAGTTTGCGAAGCAATAATTGACGGGAAATGCGTGCCAGTGACGTCTTTTGTTGCTTCTTTCAGGTCGACAAACTGGTCTGAAAGCTGCGGTGCCCACACGATGTCGGTTTGATAAACGTCAATATCGGCATTGCCTGCCGCAAGCCACAACCGATACTGGCTGAACTGTTCGCTACTGGATGACGGCATCGCAACAATATTGACCTTGTGGCCGGTGTCTTTTTCAAATTTAGAAATCTGGTCTTGTAGAAATTTGATGTTATTGCCAGTTGAGTTTGCGGCAATTGAAATCTCGTCGGCCTGAGCAAAGGTTGTTGCCAGACCGAATGCAGCACATGCTGCAAGAACACTCTTGATATTTTTCATTGGTTCCTCCTCCCATCCATTCAGCAAGCGGTTTGATAAAATCGAAAACGGTTTGGATGATGAAAAGGTTGCAGACAGCAGCTTTCCTGTCAACTCATTCGTTATTGCAGCTGAATAACATTTAAATTTCTAGGATTTTATTACGTAGATTCAATGAATTAATGTTGACGCTGAAACGCAGGGCGTTACTTTCAACGCTGCGATCTTGCGATAATTCACTATAAGTTTTTGAAAAATATTGAAAACGCTTTCAAAATTCGTCATTGTCGTTACAATCAACTCTGGATATGCCAATTGTTAATAGCTGCAACCCTGCAATAATCGCTTACCTCATATGTCTTTAAATCGATAACCCAAATGAAACTTCGCGAATTTGCCAAACAAGTCGGTCTCTCTGCCACCACTGTCAGCCGTGCGCTGAGCGGTTATCCGGAGGTTGCCGAAAGCACACGCAAGCGCGTGATGGACGAAGCTGTCCGTCTCGGCTACAGGCCGAACGTCAATGCTGTGCGGCTGGTAACGGGACGTGCCGGGGCGATTGGCGTTGTGATGGGACGCAACAGCGAGTTTCACTTTGCAGAATTTATGCGCGGAATGGCCGAACGCCTGAGCGTGGACGAGGTCGATATTCTCGTCAGCCCGACTGCAAGCACGGGCACAGACGATGAGGTTCAGCTCTGTCGCAGGTTAGCAACCAGCAGGCGGGTCGATGCGATTATCATCACATCACCGAAGCCAAATGACGAACGCATAAGATTACTTCATGAACTTGGCATGCCGTTTCTTGTCCACGGGCGGTCAGACACGGACATACCGCATGCATGGCTTGATATCGATAATGAAGGTGCTGTTTATCGTTCGACAGCACATTTGCTTGATCTCGGTCACACGCATATCGCCATGATTAATGGACGATATGGGTTTACTTTTTCGCTCCATCGCGATGCAGGTTATCGCAAGGCACTTGAGGAAAAGGGTGTCGTTTTCGATCCTGATCTCATTGAACATGGCGACTTCACCGATGAAGTAGGCTATCGTCTTGCAAAAAGATTGCTGGAGCGGACCCCCCGACCAACAGCGTTTGTTGCTGGCTCCATGATGACGGCACTTGGTATTTATCGCGCAGCACGATCGCGTGGTTTGACCATCGGCAAAGATATTTCAGTCATTGCGCATGATGACGTTATTTCATTTTTGAGCGCCGATAATATGGTGCCGTCACTCACCGCTACACGTTCTTCTATGCGTGCCGCTGGTAAACGCTCTGCTGACTTATTGATGGATATGCTCGATGGCCGCGTGGCGTCTGATGTTCACGAACTCTGGCCGGTTGAACTCATCTTGAGAGAAACAGCTGTCCGCGCGCCGAAATAGGGTCTGTTGACGTTCAGGGTTCCTGACACAGTTGATTGCTGATTCAGGGTTGCAAACAAAGGAGCGCAACCTTGCCCCGTCGGATAGTCGCACAATTGCTGAATTGGGTCGGATGGAATGGCAGAATCTTACCGAGCATGGGAAACGCGCCAGAGCAGAAAATGCCATCGGTGGCTATAAATCTACAAATGGCACGTCATTACGATCACGCATTATGTGATCGTATTTCCATCTCATGCTTTCTGTTGCAACTGCTGGGCAAGCGATATTCCTTCAAATTGCCATTTCAGGCTACTTCCCTAGAACGAGCCGGATCACAGAAGTTTTTATTCGCGAGTCTGGCGCAATTGGCGGTGATCGGATGAGGTGACGCGATTGCGGGAAAGTGGTTGGACTTGCCTGATAAAGTGGAGAGCGAAGGCTTCTTCATGCACCCAGCTTGAGTGGTATGCTCTCAAACTGAATTGGGCTTTTGCAACCCAAGGATAAATGTCTTCTTTTGGGATTCCGGTCATCGGAATTGGACGTACGCGAATTCTTGCTTAGCAATCGGTGTGATCAGGCGCCGAAGACTGACCCCGCGAATTCTGCCATTAACCTACTGACTTAAATGCCATATTGCCGTTCGGAGAGGGGGCATAGTCGGCGCTTATCATGCCCTTCTTAGAAGGCAGATAACCTTTTTAAATTGAATGGTTTAGATGACATTTTTGGTGAGTCACGTTTCCGCGCTTTATCACATGCAAGACAACACCACGGGTTCTTCTGCTCGTGCGGTTCATTCCGCCTTACGGTCACATCATACCATCGTCACTCCGCCAACTGTGGTGCCCCGAAAGGCAAAGCTTCTTCGTGGTTCAGGACGCCAACGGCATCTCCGGGAAAATTCAACCATCATTGCGCCTTAGGAACAAACCCCATAGAAAATCCGAACAATCGGCCAATTTTAACTAAAGTATCAAGCGTTGGGTTCGCGGTACCGGCTTCGATCTCCGCAACTTGTCGCCGAGTAAGCGACAGCATCTTGGCAAACTCCTCTTGCGTCATGCCAATCCCCTTACGAATTTCCGCCACCGCACCGGGCAGTCTCAGGTCCCCGGTTCGAGCACGCTCCGCCAGTGTTCGCCGGTTTTCCAGAATCTCTTCTTTCGTCGGTTTCTTCCATCGAGCCATTTAGCTATCCTTCGACATTAATGGCAGCTCTCCAGAACGCTATCCGCGATTTCCAAGCAGCGGCCCATTGCACGTTCCAGAATCGCCGGGGCCGCACCCATATCTTTCGCCAGATCCGGTGCGTGTCGCAGGTGCTCGGCGAATGTGGAAAGCGCAGCGGCGAGAGCTTTCTGCTCAAAGGGTTTATGCACCAGTTCAGTGCAAATCCGCTTCCAATCGGGAAGATGGTCGCGACCACCATCACGCATGATCGCCCATCGAGTGGAGCGAACGATCCCCTCTTTGGCGAGCCGCATTGGCGCGAAATCAAACAGTGGAGACAGGCGGATCGTGCTGTCCTGGTGCTTGCTAAGAGCCGAGTTCCGGCCGTGATTGTCGGGATTGCCAAGCGCGAGGTTGGCGATGTCGCGCTTAAGGTATTCGACAATTTCCGCGAAAGGATTGGCCGAATATTGACGCGGAACATCGACATAGGCCTCATGCGTGCCGACATGGCCGAAATCGGCAACGCCGATCGCTGACACCAGGCTTTCCTGGCCCAGCCGGACGGTTCCACTGCCTTCCTTCTTCCTGTCGAAACGGGGAATGATAAGGACGCCTTCGAGAATAAGGTGGTCTACAGGCTCGCTGCTCCGGACAAGCTTGACGATGACGTGGCGCACGGCTTCAGCATCGGTCACGAAGCTGTCAGGATAGTAAAGCCCATCAGTCCGCCCGTGTCATCGAGACCTTCGGCTATTCGCCTTGCAGGCCGCTGGAGCCGAGCATTCCAAAGCGATCGGCAACTTCCATAAAGCGATCCGACCGCGCAAGCATTTCCGCTTCTGTAACTCCTTGGCGCTCAACACCACGCAGCCGCCTCGTTTCGGCCTCGACCGGTTCTTTGATCCGGATATTGCCTATGCCGCCTGTTGCCGATCGCAGAAGTAGCGGGAGATCCGAAGCGCGCGAACCTTCAATAATACCAAGATGCTCGGCAAGCTTACGCCTTGCATGTCCTTGAGGCATAAGGTCCAGGACAAAGGGCGGCCAGCTGCGGCTGTATCGATTCTCAAGATCAACGGGATAGCGGACGGACAACGCGCGATGGTCGCGGACGGTCTTTCCACCTGCGAACTCCGCCGATGCCACAGTGACGAAATAGTCGAGATCGTAATCGACGATCGACGCGCCCTGGAAACCGACCGCGTCGTCGTTAAGTTCCAGTGCCGCGGCGTGATGCCACTCACCATCAAAATGGGTTTGAAGCGTTAGGCGCATTAAGTGATCCTTTTAATGGTTCAAATAATGCATTTCATTAATTTGTTCGACCCATTAAAGTGGGTTAATAAATGCCGTTAGGACTGCCAGCTACCAAAGCTTCCATGGTCATTGCATCGCCGTGCACTAGGTTCTGCAACCAGACAACACTCTGCGTGACTGGTCGAAGGATCAGCATTCGAAAAGAATGCTTCAGGAGTGCCCACTTCGCCGGTGGATCATGGGAGCGATTCGACCCTCTCGGCCATTCGGCGAGGAAGTCGGGCAGCGGCGGCCATAGCACCGAACAGAGCGACAGCTACTATGGTTCCTATCCATGCGCCATAGAAGCCCCAGCCCAAAATCAACCCCGCCAAAGCAGGCGAAATAACATCTGTCACCGCTACGAGTGCTTGCCCCGTCCCCATGACTATCCCGTGCCGTTCTGGAGGGACTTGTACAGATAATGCAGCAAGGTAGGTAGGCTTCGCAAGAGCATCACTGACGCTGACAAACAGGACTGCAACGGCCAAAACAGCAATTGTGCTTGCCAAACCGGCTGCAATAACGCCCGTACCGATGAGGCCGAAGATCAGAACAATCAACTGACGCTCATTTAAAGACCGACCGAGCCACCCAAGGAGGAAAAGCTGGACGAGGATGTTGATCATCCCGTCAGCGGCTATGAGATAACTGAACTCGCGCGGCCCAAGCGCATGACCATTCCAGACAAACTTTTCTGCCAGGAAATTCGGGAGTTGCGAAACATACATTCCGTAAGCAAAGAAATGGCACAACATGACAATAATCAGCACGCGCATGACAGGAGAGTTGGTTATTGCGCGCAATGAGATTTGCTGCCGATTCCGTAATGCCACGTTTTGTTTCGCCACCTTGCCCTTTTTGATAAAGACGGAGGTCACGACGAGCCCGGAAAGTGCCAGACCCAGTGCCATATAGATCGGGACAAGTAATGAGATTTCCACCAGCATGCTCGAAAGGCCTGCACCGAGGATTGCTCCCAGACCGAGGCTGGCACTCACGATGCCGATCGCTTGTCGTCGCGTCGCCACCGAACTATTGTCTGCTGCATATGCTGCCGCTGCAGAGAAATTACCAGAGGTGAAACCGAACAGGAAACGAGCCAAAAGGACAGTGAAGATATTTTGCGCCAGTGCAAGCACCAACAGGCTTAGGATCGCCACTGCCTGACTGGCCATGAGAACCTGTTTGCGTCCGAAGCGGTCGGAAAGCTGGCCCAACATGGGAGATGCCGCAGATTGGCTTAGTGCTTCGGTTGAAAGAACAAGGCCGAAGATCAGGGGGCTCGCTCCCATCTCACGCAGATAAAACGGCAACACAGGTAGAACCGCCCCTACACCAGCAGCATACAGGGTTACGATACAGGCCAGTGGCAACATCAATCGCCATTCGAGCTTATCTCTTGGGATAAGGTCTCCTTCCACCCCCTTTTCGGCGCTCATCTTGGGGTTTCCTCGCAGCAAACAAGGCCCACTCTTTCCAGATAATCTTCCAATTTTGCGAGTTGGCCGACTTCAAAGGCTGCACCCACATACCCGTCTGGGCGGATCAGCACGCATTCCCCTGCTTGCAATGCATAGGCTTCCCTTATGTACCCCCACTGGTCAATGACATCGCCATCAGTACCGACGTGGTGAATGCGGAGACCTGCGCGTGGTGTGACATCTTCGGGTTCTGTCCCATGGATAAGCAATGTCCAATGGGGACCCTGCATGAGTTGGAATAGCCGTGTTGGCTGACCCGCCGCACCTTTGCAAGGCGCATCCGGAGCGCGATCTCCCGCGCAAAGCGCTTCGCCTTGGCTGCGATTCTCACTGGAAAGAGAAGATCCTGAATAACCGATATCAAGCTGATGGACCTCGCGGCCGCGCCGCATCTCACCTTGCTTCTGATCATTGAGCAATCGGCCGGACAGGCCGAGCACTGCTTTGGCTACCGGCCGCCGCTCCTCCTCATAACTGTCGAGCAGATGATCCGAAGCGCCGTCGAGCACCGCTGCCAGTTTCCAGCCGAGGTTATAGGCATCCTGGACACTGGTGTTTAGTCCTTGACCACCTGTCGGAGGATGGATGTGAGCAGCATCCCCGACAAGAAACACGCGACCGATCCGATACCGGTCAGCAAGTCGGGCGTTCATCGTATAAGCTGATGCCCACTTGACCGAGCGCACCTGTATATTTTGTTGGCATGTTCGCTCATTCAACAAGCGCTGAAGACTGCCAGCCGAGAGGTCAAAGTCTCCCTCCGACGAAATAGGTGCCTGGATTTGGAAAAGATCGGTTCCGGCTAGCGGGCAAACATGTACCATTTTCTCGATGTCGCCGTGATTGAACTGATGCCAGGCATCTCGACTTAATCCTGTCAGCATCACATCTGCCACTACCGCGCGCGCGCCCAACGTTTTGCCGGGAAAACTGATGCCCAAGGCGCCACGCACGAAACTTCGGCCTCCATCCGCACCAACAAGAAAGCGCGCCTGAAGGCTTTTCTCTCCATTAGCCCCTCCAACTCGAGCAACGACCCCATCTGTACTTTGTTCAAATCTGCTTAGTTCGAGTCCAAATTCGACTTTATGCCCCATCTCAGCCAGCCGTTCACGCAAGATGGTTTCGGTAAGAAACTGCGGAATCATCAGCGGAATATGGTACGGCTCCGCAGGCGTCGGATTAATATATTCAATCGGGTTCGTTTCGGAATAAGACCCGTCATCGTGATACACCCGCAACGGGGGGTAGATGCCGCCGGCAGCAACTATCCTGTCGAGAATCCCGAAATCTTCGAAAATTTCTTGCGTTCTTGGTTGGATTCCCTTCCCGCGCGAACCCGGAAACGGCACCTCCATTTTTTCGATTAGTCGAAAAGAAACGCCTCGACGTGCAAGTTCAATCGCTAGCGTCAAGCCAGCCGCTCCCGCACCGCAGATGAGTACATCTGCCGGAAAATCATTTGTCATCTCGATCTCCTTGTGTGTATTATGCACATAAACTCAAATCGGAATAACGTCAATGATAAATGTGCATAATACACATAATGAAAACCAACTTATTCGCGAACTCCATGAATCGCTAATCGACATCGTTACTCTCATGAACCGTCCTCAGCGCGATGAGCAAATGGTCAGGGAAGCTGGTATTGCACTCGACCGGGCTCTGTTTCCGCTGTTGGTAGGCGTCGAACGACGAGGGCCTATTGGTATCGTGGAACTCGCTGACGGAACGGGTCGGGACTACAGCACGGTCAGCCGTCAGGTGACCAAACTGGAAAGTCTCGATTTGGTCGAACGCAGGCAAAGTGCTGCCGACAAGCGTGTCAATGAAGTCGTCGTCACGTCGAAAGGCAAAGCAATGACCGCCAAGATAGACGCCGCACGCGAAAAGCTTGCTCGCTCAATCTTCAAATCGTGGGACAAGCACGACGTCAATGAGCTTGTGCGCCTGATGCGGAAATTTGCAGACGCCGTAAAAGACGAACCAACAAATCGTTGACCGCGAGCAAAACAGGTTGGCGCGAGACGAACGGAAAACGATGATCATGTGCAGACGACAACCGCACTCATCATGTGGTAGCGATGCGCGTGAGGTCTTCGTGGTGGTAAGATAATTGTCAGCGCTCAACTCCCGACACAGTCATCGGGACCAGTCTCGAATAAACGTGCATTCAACTTTTCCTTACGCGGATTGAGTTGCTGCGGAATCGATCTAAAAATACGCTTTGGCGATATAGAAACGGACGCGCTGCCGTAAGAAATCACCACGCCACGCTCAAACATCATTTCTTCAACTTCACGCGAGCTACGATTGAGATAGGAAAGTGATGGTTCTTGTACGTCGAGCCTGCTTGATCATGACGTCAAATACCGCAATCACACTGACGAATAATCAACATGACAGCACCCGTTCGCCCAGTTACATGATAGGGTGCACTATTCTTAACGAGGAGGCACGGGGATGCGCTTGAAGATGGGAATGCTGCTGGCGGGTGTCAGCATTTTGAGCGGAATAAGTTTGGCACAGGCTGAGGAGAGCGTTGAAGTCCTGCATTACTGGACTTCGGGCGGTGAGGCAGCCGCGCTCAATCTCCTGAAGGAAAACCTTCAGAGCCAGGGTATTGGCTGGGTCGATATGCCGGTTGCCGGTGGTGCGGGCGAAGCCGCGATGACGACCTTGCGCGCCCGCGTGACGGCGGGCAATCCGCCAGCCGCCGTGCAGATGCAGGGCTTCGATATTTTGGACTGGGCACAACAGGGCGTGCTCGGCAATCTGGATGAAGTCGCCGACAAGGAAGGTTGGGATAAGGTCATCCCGCCCGCTATCCAGCACTTCTCGAAGTATGACGGTCACTGGATTGCCGCGCCCGTCAATGTGCATTCCACCAATTGGGCCTGGTACAACAAGTCCGCGCTCGACAAAGCTGGCGGAAAAGTGCCGCAGAACTGGGATGAACTTATTGCGCTGCTCGACAAGTTCAAGGAGCAGGGGATTACGCCGATTGCGCATGGCGGCCAGCCCTGGCAGGAAGCGCTTATCTTTACCAGTGTCGTGATGTCGTTCGGGCCGGATTTCTACAAAAAGGCGCTGATCGATCTCGATCCGGAAGCCCTGAAGAGCGATACCATGAAACAGGTATTCGAGCGGATGGCGAAGCTGTACACCTATGTCGACGACAATTTCTCTGGACGCGACTGGAATCTCGCCTCCGCCATGGTCATTGACGACAAGGCGGGCGTGCAGTTCATGGGCGACTGGGCCAAGGGCGAATTCACGAAAGCTGGGAAAAAGCCAGGGGCTGATTTCGTTTGCGGGCGTTTCCCGGGAACGGAAGGCTCCGTGGCGTTCAACGCTGATCAGTTCGCCGTCTTTGAAGTTGGTCAAGACAAGCGTAAGGCGCAGCTTGCACTCGCGACCGCTGTGGAAGACGTCAATTTCCAATCAGCCTTTAATGTAGTGAAGGGATCGGCGCCTGCTCGCACTGATGTGCCGACCACGGCATTCGACGAATGCGGGCAGAAGGCAATCAAGGATCTGGCGGCCGCTGACAAGAGCGGATCACTGCTCGGTTCATTCTCGCAGTCGCACGCACAGCCCACCGCGATCAAAAATGCAATGTTCGATGTCATCACCCGCCAGTTCAACGGTCAGCTGACAGTGGAACAAGCAGTGGAAGAGCTTAGCGCCGCCATCGAAATAGCAAAATAAGCAATTGCGGCATGGGGGCAGAGGTGGCTTACGAGTAGAAGACTGGACCGATTAATTTCTTACGTTCTTAGATATGATGCGAGCATATTGCTTATCGCTTATTTTCAAGAGCTGAATTACGCTTGGCTTCATAGCGGGGTATGCGGTTGGGGGGAAGGCAGCTTTGGGACTCGACCAGAACACTTTGTTTTTTGCGACTGGTATCTGCTCTCTGGCGGTCGGCCTTACGATTCTGAGCGTCTGGTATCAGAACGCGCGTGACAAATTTCTGCTCTGGGGCTGCCTTGGCATGATTTTGCTCGGCACGGGGGTGGTGCTTTATTATGCTGGACCTCTGCCGTTGGCTACGGCCTCCATTGCAGCCTTTGGTCTGGAGAGTGTCGGTTTCATCTTCCTGATTGTCGGGTCACGACAGATTTCCGGACGTCCGATGCGCCGAAGCTTTCTGGTCGTTCTGGGGATTGCGGTCATATGCGCAACGACGCTTCCCATTCTGGCCGGGCAGACGGGCACCGGCACGGCGATCTTCAACCTGACGTCGGCTCTGTTGATTTTGCTGACGGTGAAAGAATATTTGCATGTTTATCGGGAGGCACCGGTACCGGTCACGGCCATGATCGTTCTTTATACCCTGACGGCGATTTCGTTCTTTCTGTGCGGCGCTGTTATCCTGCATGAACAACAATGGGTCATGACTGTGATCCCAAGCAATTGGGCCGAAGATATCAATGCCATCACTGCCATTATAGGCATTACGGGCATTGGCGCGCTGTCGCTGAATTTCACCCAGTCGCGCATTGCGCGCCGTCATGCTAACGAGGCACGCACCGACAGTCTGACCGGATTGCTGAACCGGCGCGCGCTTTACGACGTGCTGGGCGACAATGAACTGCAGCTGGGAGATTCAGTCGTGATCTTCGACCTTGATGCGTTCAAATCCATCAATGATACGCACGGTCACATTATCGGTGATCAGGTACTGGGCACCTTCTCTGACGTTCTGCGCACCCATATCAAAGGCGCAGCTCTCATCTCCCGTATCGGCGGCGAGGAGTTCGTTCTGATCCTGAGGCAGATACACAATAGCGATGTTCTTGCTCTGGCCGACGCAATCCGCAAAGCCTTTGCGGCGGTAGCCTTCGAGGGCTTAGCTGGGGAATTCTCAACGACGACCAGTGCGGGGATCGCTTTTTGCACGCCCGGAGACGATGATTTCCAGATGGTCTTCCGCAGAGCCGATGCTGCGCTTTATCGCGCCAAGCATATGGGCCGCAACAAGGTCTGCACGGAACTACACAGCGTCGCCTGAATATTGAATTACGCTTGTTGCAGAAAAATTGAAGCAATTATCCTGATTGCATTGAATGCTTTTTAAGAAAAATGCGTACACGGTGTCGGTTAAGTAGCAACAATACGTTCGGGAGAGGCTAAAAATGTTAAGTGCCGAGCATGAAAAGTCTCTGGCCGCCCTACAAACCGACACCCTTGAGAAAGTGGCTTACGGAGAGCTACTGGCGTCGGTAGCCGATCATCTTTGCAGGCGAGTGGAAACGATAGCCCCGGGCGTTATCTGTTCCGTTCTGGCCGTTGATCAAAATTCCAGGCTACGAACGCTTGCAGGTCCGAGCCTTCCAGAGCAGTATTCGCGGGCGATCGACGGAACGCTGATTGGGCCTGATGTTGGTTGTTGTGGCTCAGCGGCATATCGTGGCATTGCAGTTGAAATCACAGACATTGAATGTAACCCACATTTCGACAATTACAGGTCGTATTTACTTCCGCTTGGTTTAAAAGCCTGCTGGTCCAGTCCCATTAAGGCGCGGGATGGTCGCGTTGTTGGCACTTTCGCCTTTTATTATTCTTCCCAACGAGGACCGACAGACGTCGAAAGGGAAGTGGTTGAGCGCTGTACTCATCTTTGCAGCATCGCCATCGAGCACGATGAGATCCGACGGCGCATGCACGAATTGGCATTCGTCGACCCTCTGTCGGGAGCGCCTAACCGCGCCAGCTTCAATCTACGCATCAGTCAATTGACGGGCGATAACCCGAAACCTTTTGCCCTGCTGTTAATCGACCTAGATCACCTGAAAGAAATCAATGATACATTGGGGCATGCTGGCGGCGACGCGTTGATACGCACTACTGCGCTACAGCTCAAGTCCGCACCGGTCGCGCATGAGGCCTTTCGTATCGGAGGGGATGAATTTGCAGTGATCATACCGGATTGTCGTACGGATTCCGAGATGATCGAGGCTGCAAATATCTTGATTGAAACAATAAGCGTGCCATCCGAGTATGACGGATACACGGTCGTGTCCAGCGTGACAGGCGGAGGCGCGCTTTATGCACCGGGAGGTATCGATGCCGAAACCCTATACCAAAACGCGGACTTTGCACTCTATAATTCAAAGACAGAATCCAGAGGCGGGTTCATTTCCTTCGTGCCAGGGATGCGCACAGTCATCACCCATAGGATTCAAACGATACGTGAGGTCAGAGACGCACTATCCGAAGGTCGCCTCTTCGCTGCTTATCAGCCGATCGTGCGGATCGATACTGCCCAGATCGTTGGCGTGGAAGCGTTGGTGCGCATGCGCACCCCGGAAGGGAGAATTGTATCAGCCGACCAGTTTCATGAAGCCATTTCGGACCCACGCATTGGCAACAATCTGACGGTGCAGATGCTGTCGCAAGTGACCACTGATGTGAGGGCATGGCTTGATAACGGTATTTCGCTCCAGCACGTCGGTATTAATGTTGCTGGCTCCGATTTCCAGAAAAGCGGTCTCGAAGAACGGATCGTAGAAAAGTTTGCAGCCGCCAATATCCCTATAGAACATGTCATTCTCGAAATTAATGAAACGGTTTTTGTGGGTGGATACGACAATCACGTCGCGCGAGCAGCCGAAAATCTTCGGGCTAAGGGAATGCGTGTTGCGCTCGATGACTTCGGCACCGGTCACGCCTCGCTCACCCATCTCATAGATTTCCCCGTTGATATCATCAAGATCGACAAAACATTCGTCGGCCGTATGATAGAAGACCGTCGGAGCCTGGCAATCGTCGAAGGATTGATCGAAGTCGCACATAAGCTTGATATGACAATCATTGCCGAAGGCATCGAGACGGAGGAACAGGCCAACAAACTAACGACCCTCGGCTGCTCACTCGGCCAAGGCTATCGCTACGGGCGTCCTGTCTCGGCATCAGCCACGCTCAAACTTCTGCAACGCTTTTCGCGACAGCCCGATAAGCATTCAAAATATCAAGTGCCTTATCTATTACGAGAATAGCAATGCACCAACGGGTATCGTTAAGTTAACCTGTCGGCGGTTGACCTGTGCGGTCTTTCAGCATGACCCAAGTCGCTCGTGATCGCCTTTATCACCGCCATCGGTTTCCAGTTGAAGTGATTGCCCATGCCGTGTGGCTCTATCTTCGTTTTCCGCTCAGTTTGCGCATGGTCGAAGATCTGCTGATGCCACATGGGATAATCGCTTCGCACCAGACCGTGTGTCTGTGGGTGGAGAAATTCGGTCGACGTTTTGCCAATAGATTGCCAAGTTCGGCCATCGCATCGCTGCCTCATAACCTTTCCGGCTACTCTGCTTGTATATTCTGCGTGCGTATTTCAGGCTCATCTGCACTTTTGGTGCGGGGCGGGGCATTTTTTTGGGATGTTTCCGTTTCCTGCTGCGGAGGCCATTTGTTATAAAACACATCGAAACAAGATTTTCCCTGTAGACACGAGACACGCTTAGCTCGACTCACATGAGGGGGCACGAGCTTTTAACAATCCAACGTACGTTCCTTCGCTCATTTGTTTCCGTTGTCGGTTCCAACTTACATATGGTCGCCGCACTTGTCGGCTGCACTATGATCCGCTTGTACTGCGGCAGAAACTCAGGAGAGCGATCCCATCCTTTGTAACGGCACTTGATGCCCTATCGAGCTTCGGGTCGTTCACCTGGATCAGCCAGGCCGGTATTGCTAGAGGATCTGAAAACGCTGACCGGCAAGACCGACGAAATAGATCGTGTGCAGAAAGGGGCGCTGTACGAAAAGATCCTACGCGAACGTTTTGTCGATTCTGGCTCAATTCTCGCCAATGCCAGAGGCTGGGTCGCCGATAGGGTGGTCGCGTAACAATCCAAAGTCAGTCGGGAGCTCCTATGGCTTTCTCGTAATCCCCCAAGGGAACCCTTCATTCTGCGGGGGCGCGTCTGAAATGGTTTGTGTTTGCCCACAAGCGGGCCCGCGTTAAATTTTTACCCGCGTTATACATAGATCAAAGAATAAATATTCATCGTAATCAATTATAGGTGAATATTTGTTTGGTTATTATGAGTGATAGTTGATGTGTAGTATATCATTATATTAAGAATATACTCGTTGCCAAATAATAGTAATACGCGAAGCTTGGAGGTCAAAATCAGGATAGTAAAGTGAATGTGTTGCAATATTCTTCCGAAATATATTATTAACATCGACAAGACAATGGAAATTTTATAGGATATTATCCTAAAGTGGGCGCTGATTGTTAGTCGCGCCGGTGAACATCTTGCAATCGTTGGCATGGCGGCAGTAACACTCTATGCCGCGTCAATCATGATCCCGTCCTGCGCGAAGCGGCACGTGGCATGGGCCTTACGCGGATGTAGCGCCCACGCTAAGTCGAACTGCCAATTGGGGTCCCGGTCATCTTGGTGGGTGTTCGCATGGCGGTGGTGATGAACATTGGAGTCACAGCCATTGCTGCTTATATTGGTGCCGGCGGCCTTGGCGCCTTTATCTGGCGCGGCATCAGCCAATCAGATCCACGTCAGCTCATTACCGGCGCATTGGCTGTGAGCATATTGTCGATTTTGTAGGTTGCCGGGGCTGGAGAAACCTTATGTCTTCAAGGTTGGTCGCGCCGATCGCAAATCCATGGTTTCCGGGCTTACCTGCTCGGTTCTGAAGAATGGTCAGGTCGACATTGCACTTGTGACTGCAATCGATGGGCGCGTGAAGGCCTTCAATTTTCGCATTCTGACCGATAACAAGGAATTCTTCCCAAACTAATCCGCTGTGGCTGTTGTGCGCACGGCTGTTCTCGAAGCTAACCCAGGTATCGAAAAGCCCCTCAACGAGCTCTCTGCCAAGCTGACGAATGAGATGATGCAGACGCTGAACACTCAAGTCGATGTCGACAAAAGGCCATCGAAGCAGTTGCGAAGCAATTTCTAACCGAAAGTGGCCTTATCTAAGTTTAATGATGAGATTTCCCGTTTGGTATAGCGAACGGGAAATCCCGACTGTGATTAAGCGCGGAAACGTGACTCACCAAAAATGTCATCTAAGCCATTCAATTTAAAAAGGTTATCTGCATTCTAAGAGGGGCATGATAGGCGCCGACTATACCCCCTCTCCGAACGGCAATATGGCATTTAAGTCAGTAGGTTAGTGGCAGAATTCGAGGGGTCAGTCTTCGGCGCTTAATCACAACTGTGGGACGAAACTCGCCCTTGAAGCCTGTGAAGGAACTTTCGCACTTAATGATAGAATTAGCGTCGGAATTCGACCCGAGAATACCAGGATTACTCGCGAAGAAGCTGACGGACCTGTCTTCTCTGGTTCGGTTGACCTTCTAGAACATCTGGGCGAGGTGCAGATCCTTTATATCGACATGGCCGGTTTCGACACCAAATATCTGATCAAGACGCCTGAAGAAGCGGATTTCAGGCTATCAGATACGTTATCATTTACAGCATCGACGAAGGACATGCATATCTTCTCCGCCAATGGAACAGCGGTTCCGGCTCAAGTAATCTAGAGTTTTGAGTATCAATTTGAACGATGATTTCGGCGCAGCGGCTCATAGTGCGGTTTTGCAAAGGTATTGCAGTGATCTCTGGTAAACGCAATTGATTGTCGTACGCGCTCGGTCGGTCGGAAAAGATCGTAGACGGCGAGCTCCACATTATGGAGGCCATCACCATATAGCGAGCAGCCATGGCAACGTCGGGAACGACAGTAGCCCCGGCCCAACATCAACGAAGATTGCGCTGGGGCCGATGCGGTTAGGCTCAGGACCCATTGATTTCAGAATGATGAGCTGATTCAGTTTCGCCTTAGGAGACTGATCGGTTCTGTCGCGAATTTTTTACTTCTGCTGCGTTATTGTCGCTTCAGTGCACATGATTGGGTGAGGTGACTGGGTACGGCGATCGCTTTCAAAGGGGCCCATTTCCCCAAAAGTGTCATGCTTTATGCGGTGTTCTTCTATGTTCGCTATCCGGTTTCCTATTGCGACCTTCAGGAAAATATGGCTGAGCGTGGCGTAGATGTTGATCATGCAACATTAACCGCTGGGTCGTTCGCTACTCCCGACAGATTGCGGATCAGGCACAGAAACGCAAACACCCAACGCTTGGCTCCTGGCGGGTCGACGAGACCTATATAAAGGTCAAAGGGAAATGGACCTATCTGTACAGAGCCGTTGATCGTGACGGCCAAACTTTGGAATTTATGCTCTCGGAGCGTCGAAATCTCATTGCAGCAAGGCGTTTCTTTAAGAAAGCCATTGCAAGCAATGGGGTTCCGCACAAGGTCGTCATTGATAAAAGCGGAGCGAACCTGGCTGGTGCACAGGCTGTAAACACGATCCTGAAAATCACGGGCACGGGCAAGATGATTGAAATCCTGAGGGTTAAATATCTCAACAACATCCTTGAGTAGGATCATCGGTTCATTAAGCGGATCACCAAACACATGTTAGGCTTCAAAGCATTCCATTCAGCTTCGGCTACTATTGCGGGCATTGAAGTGGTGCATATGCTCCGCAAAAACCAATTCGCAAATGACAACCGTTCGCTATTTCAAGTCTTTGCGGAGCTCGCAGCATAATTGCGTCCACAAATAAGGCCGCTCTTAACCGGCTGAAATTTTTGCGACAAAACCGGACGAACTGGCATACCGAGCAGTAATGCACCTTACAAATGTTTCTGCTATTGAGCGCGGGGTGCGAAACGTCAGTCTCGACAATCTGTATTTCCTGGCGAAGGCGTTGGAAATTTCTCCCTCCAGGTTGATTGAAAAAACTGCAGAAGTTGATGTGTCTGCTGAAGGCAATTAAACGGTCAGAACTATTGCTGACCGTAGTAACAGTAATATCGTGTCAATCCGAGCCTCGGGCAACTTAAAGTTTATCGCGTACTGCACCAAGCGCGATTTCCGCATTTTTTTGAGCGATATCTTTTGTCTTTGCAGCCGACCGGATGGTAAGGCGATCCCCATCTTTTAAAAAAGTAAGGTTGACGCTGACTCTTCCACCAGCAAGGCGGATAGATGTCATCCGTCCAACTAACGAGCCAACAGATAACTTGTTGATCTGGCAAGGCAGCCCTTGCTGATTGCAGGCTTCTTCCAACTGCAGAAAATAAGCCGCATCGGACATATCTTTTTGTCCCACATCGGCATTTTGCCGATCAATCAACAATTTGATCGTCTGACCCTGGAAGTCATCCACACTGATCATACTGTCTTTGATGGAAACCTTAAAGTCGCTTCCAAATGCTTGAGTAATTTCTTTCTCGTCTTCGTGAAAATCAAGCGGCTTGAATCCTTCCGCAAAGGCAACGCCATTCTGGAGCAGGGCAATAGTCAATAAAGCCGTAAAAAAAACCGCAGTCGAGCGCAATACCGTGTCCTCCTCGTTGAAGGGCTCAATCAAATATCGGATTTTGCCCTGCTTTGCGGTTGCAGCCTTCTGGTCAATTCAAGCGGTAATGTGACATTGTCGCTCCAAAAACATAAAACGGCACAATACGCGGCGGAGGGTAATATTTGAAATTGCTGCTAATCATTTGCGCACCGGATAAGTGCTATCCCAAAGGTCATATCTTATCCTTTCTGTGTCTGTAGGCATCGGCCAGCTGAGCGAATTGACGCTAAATATCACTAACTTCTGCCGCCTTTCCCGGCTTTTTCGGAACACTCTTCCCGCGGATGTAAAGCGTCGCTTGACATTGTTTTTGTAAAGCATTACTTTCCATTCATGGAGATAGAGAATGTTCGCCATAAGGCATTGAGAAAGTTCATCGAAACTGGAAAGCCTAAAGGTTTGCCAGGCGATTTGATTGATCGGCTGTTTAAAATGGTGAACTATATCATAGATGCTGCCTCGATCGACGAACTCGAAATTCCGCCAAATTACGGCCTTCACCAGTTGGTTGGCGATAGGGCGGGAACCTTTGCTATGACAGTTTCGCGTAACTGGCGCATGACATTTGCGTTAAACGATGACGGAGCAATCATCGATCTGGACCTGGAGGATTATCACTGATGGCAATTAAAATTCATTCTTCTTTCGCGATCCATGCCGGTGAGTGGCTCAAGTCAGAAATCGTAGAAGCCCACGGCATTAGAATCAACGATCTGGCAGAAGCTTTTGGCGTGAGCCGACAGGCTGTCAGTGGTTTGCTCAACGGCCGTTACGCTCTAACGGCAGACATGGCGATCCGGTTCGAAAACGCCTTTGGTGTAAAAGCTGAAACGCTGATGCGCATGCAGGCCCGTTATGAGCTGGCTAAAGCGCGGGAACACGGGGCTGAATTGGCTGTTAAAAGTCTTGTTGCTGCATAGCCAATTCAAAAACTGGCACTGTAAACTTAACATCTTCTGATCAAAGACATGGTCTGTGGCTTCTGCTAATGCTGCCTGCAAGCATGCGATCTCACTCCACACTTACATAGCGACGGCTCTGCACCAGCTCGTCAAGAACGAACTCATCAAGATACCACTTGTCGCCAAACTGACCGGTGGACCGCCGGCACTGTAACGTTAACTTTGTTGTCATCTGAGTTGGCGATTATGCGCTATGCCACAGTCTCGTTCCTCGCTTTACCACCGTCATCGTTTTCCAGCTGATATTATTGCTGAGGCCGTATGGCTATATTTCCGTTTTCCATTGAGCTTTCGCATGGTCGAGGACATGCTTTCTTATCGGGGGATCGGCGTTACTCATAAGACAGTCCGCGAATGGGCTGAGAAGTTCGGGCGACAATATGCCAATAGTATCCGTCGCCGTACGCCACGGCTTGATGACAAATGGCATCTGGATGAATGCGTGATATCAATCCGAGGTGAGAAGCATATTCTTCGGCGTGCGGTAGATCAGGATGGGTTTGTAGATGAAGTTTTGGTGCAGAAACGCCGAGATACCAAGGCTGCAAAACGCTTTATCCGTAAACTCTTATCCGGCCAAGGCTGTTCGTCCCGCGTCATGGTCACCGATAAGCTTGGTTCTTACGGTGCTGCAAACCGTGAGATCGGCCTGAGCGTTTGCGAACATCGCCAGCATAAGGGTTTAAACAATCGCGCAGAGAATTCGCATCAGCCGATCCGGCGACGAGAACGCATAATGAAGCGTTTCAAATCCGCGCGACATGTACAAAAGTTCGCTTCCATTCACGACCCAATTTACAACTTGCATTACTTCCCACGCAGCAAATTCAGTTCAGCCAATCACCGTGAATTACGGCAAGCCGCAACCAACATGTGGCGTGAAATTGCATGCCTGGAAACCGCGTAATGATAGCCGCAAATATCTAACCGCGTCTGTTCTCAAGTTAACGTTACAGTGCCCGGTTTTGAAGGGCGTGCATTTCAACATCTCCTGCCGTTCGGGGACCTGGCATTCGATTTCGAAATGAATGTCATGTGGTTCGCACCCGGAACGTTCTTTCCTGCCATCGAAACGCACGTGATGGAACATGGGCTGTTCATGCTGGAGGGGCAGGGGCTCTATCTGCTGGATGACGAATGGCACGAGATTTGGGCCGACGATTTCATATGGATGGGACCGTTCTGCCCGCAGCAATTCTACCCCTCTGGTCCGGAAGAGGCCTGCTACCTACTTTATAAGGACATGAACAGAGATATTCCGCTTTGACATAATGTCACCGGGATAAGTACATACAATATCGGATCGCCAACACACTTCCGTACCCGAAATAGTATACCGATCAGGCCTCCTTATGTCTGATGAGAATAAAATAAAACCTTTCAACAAGTTGAGCCGCGAGCACTGTGGGCAGCGGTTCGATTCTTTTCAAGACTGTTATGGAATTGGGCTCGTCGGCTGACAATGAACACTCAACGGTAGTTTTCGCCCCACATGAGTGGAAAGTGGTTAGCAGCCAGATGGGACGAAGATCTTTCGGGGTCGAGAAGTGAGGTCAGTTTCCCGCTCTAGCCTAAATTACGCTGACGTTTTCGGCCTTGGACTTGCCCGTTTTGCGGTCTTGTCCGATATCGTAGCTGACTTTTTGTCCATCCTGAAGTGCGCCGCCAAAAGCGACTGCTGAGATGTGAACAAACACATCTGCCCCGCCATTTTCAGGAGTAATAAAGCCGAAGCCTTTCTCGGTGTTGAAAAACTTAACTGTACCAGTCGCCATCGTTTCCTCTTGGGACATTGTTGCTAGTATACGTCTATCTTTCTCGACAATCAGTCGCAACAGGAAACAGAAACAATCATGCACGACATCATCTGCCCGCATTGCAACAAAGCTTTCAAGATCGACGAGGCTGGATATGCGGATATCCTTAAGCAGGTCAGAGACGGTGATTTCGAGAAGCAGCTGCATGAACGTTTGGAGTTGGCCGAACAGGACAAGCGGAACGCAGTTGAGCTTGCGCAGGCCAAGGTCGCCAGCGAATTGCAGAAAACGACTTCTGCGAAGGATTTTGAAATCCATGAATTGCGGGCAAAGCTTGAGGCAGGCGAAGTCGCGCGGAAACTTGCGGTAGCTGAGGCTTTGAGCGAGATCGAAAAGCAGCGCGACAAGCTGGTGAACGACCTTGATAACGCCAGGCGCGATCAGGAAGCGATGTCCAAACTCGCTGAGGCAAAGCTCATTTCAGAGTTGCAAAAAGCTGGTTCAATTAAGGACGCTGAAATCCAGAGTTTAAAGGCTCGGCTCGATGCCGGTGAGCTATCGCAGCAACTCGCCGTTACACAAGCGGTTAGTGCGATGGAAAAAGAGCGCGAGGAGCTGAAGAACGGGCTTTCTCGAGTGGAGCTCGAAAAGCAACTGGCTGAAACAGCTCTCAAGGACAAATATGAAACACAGCTCCGGGATCGCGATGACGCAATTGAGCGTTTGAGGGATATGAAGGCGAAGCTGTCGACTAAGATGATCGGTGAGACGCTCGAACAACATTGTGCCACTGAGTTCGACCGCATTCGGGCGACCGCCTTTCCCCGCGCTTACTTTGAAAAAGACAACGACGCACGTAACGGAAGTAAGGGTGACTTTATCTTCCGCGATATCGAAGACGCAGGCTCGGAAATTGTTTCGATCATGTTCGAGATGAAGAACGAGAACGACGAGACCGCGACCAAAAAGAAGAATGAAGATTTTTTCAAAGAGTTAGACAAGGATCGCAGCGCTAAGGACTGTGAGTATGCAGTACTGGTTTCACTTCTGGAGCCTGAGAGCGAGCTCTACAACACAGGAATTGTAGACGTTTCTCATCGTTATCCGAAAATGTACGTGGTGCGACCGCAATTTTTCATCCCAATCATCACACTCTTACGAAATGCGGCGATGAATTCGCTTAAATACAAGACAGAGCTGGCATTGGTGAGAGCGCAGAACGTTGACATCACCAACTTTGAATCCCACCTTGACGATTTCAAATCAGCGTTTGGTCGAAACTGGCGTCTGGCTTCAGATGGTTTCGAAGAAGCAGTCAGGCGTATTGATGAAGCCATCAAAGATCTGGAAAAGACAAAAGAAGCGCTTCACAAGTCGGCCAATAATCTTCGACTTGCAAATGACAAGGCTGAGGATCTGACGGTCAAGCGTCTCACACGTGGTAATCCGACTATGGCAGCGAAATTTAACGAACTTAAGCCTGGAACCTCTGAGGCGGAATGATGCGTGAGGAAGCCCCAAAGCTTTAAACTCGACAGACACTGACAATATTGTTTTGATCCGGTTGCGGATTGGGGACAACTGTCATTGTCGAAAGCCAAAAACTGGATCATTGGTGCTGCATCCATTTTCATCATTGTGAAGGTGTTTGGCGACGACACGCCACGGCCAGGATCGCCGCCCGTACCTGTTTCTCCTTCCAATGAACTACAAAAGCCAGTGGCTTCAGAACAACAGGAAGCGGCCTTTGGCTTGTTACAGCCACCATCCCCGCAAAATTCAGACCAGCCAGCAAACGCGACCAATCAACATCCTTTTGGCCTTAAGTTTCTAATAGTCTACTCGATAAGGGGTCTCAATGACCTTCGAAGTATATCCCACTGACATATCCCTTCCGGTACGCTACCTATATCATATTAACGTGGATACAGTGAGGAGTGACGCAGATGGAGCAGGGAGCAGTATTTCAGAGCAATCGAAGTCAAGCTATCCGCTTGCCGAAGGCAGTAGCTTTGCCTGCCGATGTGAAGCGTGTTGATATTGTTGCTGTGGGGCGCACTCGAATTATAGCACCTGTTGGTGAGGTGTGGGATAGCTGGTTTGAGGGTATTGAACCGACATCCGACTTCATGATTGAGCGTGATCAGCCTGCGTCGCAGGAACGCGAGGCGTTGTAATGCTGAAGTACATGCTGGACACTAATATATGCATTTTTACGATCAAGAATCGACCACAGCAAGTGCGGGAAGCATTTAACCGCTTCCACGATCAATTATGCATCAGTTCGATTAGCTTGATGGAATTGATTTATGGGGCGGAAAAGTCCGCCAATCCCGAAAAAACCTTGCAGTCGTGGAGGGGGTCGCAGCTCGCCTTGAGGTATTATCGTACGATGAACTGGCAGCAAACCATACGGGCCAATTACGTGCCGAATTGGCCCGTAACGGAACTCCTATCGTCCCATATGATCAACTGATAGCTGGCCACGCCCGCTCACGTGGTCTGATTATGGTTACGAACAATCGCAGAGAGTTTGATCGTGTTCCTGGCTTACGAGTAGAAGACTGGACCCTTCAATTTCTAACTCCCGTTCATGGACTATTGGTATTCCGTGATTGTTTGTTCCATCCAAATCACTGACGGGGCGTAGGCTCAATTCCTTTCAGGATATTATGGACCATGTTGTCGCTGCTAAGGAACACCCGCTACGAATCTTGACTGGCAATCAGATCCGCGCTTAGCCGGCTTAGCGCCTTCATTTCAGTCGCTCGAGGCATCTGATCCAGCCCTCATAAGCGGACACCTTAGAAAGGTCTTCGTCTGAAGTAGGCGAGAAACGGTCGGGGCAGGTCTAGGCTCACCGTCAGGTCGGCTCTCCCAGATGCTCTCGCATCCAGCGGGCCTCCTCGGTAGCACTTCGCCCGAAATGTTTGCGGAAATCGCGGCTGAACTGGGTGGCACTGGCATAGCCGACTTCGGCTGCAACACTGGCGATTGAGCCACGGTTGGATGCGATCATCAAGCGCGCTTCGTGCAGTCGCATGGCCTTGACGTAGCGGACTGGTGATGTACCGGTGAAGGCCTTGAAATGGGTGTGATAGGAAGGAACACTCATACAAGCCTCTGCTGCTAATTCCGGGACGGAAACGCCTGTTGTGAATGATGCGCGAATACGTGCAAGGCTATCCACGATCCGGCCAGCAGGGCCCCGGTGACGCAGGGTGGCCCGAAGAGCGCCCCCTGAGGCCCGACGAGGACCAAGTAATGCAGTTCCCGCATTATGCCGGGTCCGAGGATCGCGCATTCCTGCGGGTCCGCAAGCGCGTTCATGGTTCTGCGCAGGAGATCTCGCAACTGCGTAGACAAGGGGCTTGAGACAAGACTCCGAGCTTGCTGTCGCGTCGTGTTTTTACCGTTCTCAAGCATCACAGCGATCTCGGCAGCCAGATGCAGGTCGAATTCCATGTAGAGCGCGAGCAGTGGCATTTCGGGACTGGCTTGCGACGCCATGCGGAATGGGACTGGAACCGATACGCCGAGATAGTGATCAGCATCGTAGCGATAGATTTGCCCATCCAGGAAGCCCTGTTTCGCGCCTTGCAGCACAAAGACCGCACCAGGTCGATAGAGAACCGGCACATCCTCCAGAACGGCCTCAGACCGTAAGATACGTATGCCACCCAAGGCCGTTGGGTTGTATCCGGGGTGTGGTGCTAGTTTGGATGCCTGCCAGGCTAGTTCGTCAGGTTTCATAGGATCGTTCAACTATAACAGAGGATCCGTGCTGTTGGACGGGTTCGTTTCAGATTATTTTACAATCTATCGAAACGCACAAGCAAGGCCCAATCATGACAGCTAAGACGTTCTTCATTACGGGTGCCAATTCGGGTTTCGGGTTTGCCATTGCCAGGGCAGCATCGCGGGCGGGACACAATGTGATCGGCACCGTTCGTTCCGAAGAGGCACGCAGCTCCCTGCTCGAGCGACTTCCAAGAGCCCATGCTGTATTATGTGACATCACCGAATTTGAACGCATTGAGGGGATCGTTCAAAGAGCCGAGGCCGATTTCGGCCCGGTTGACGTGCTGATTAACAATGCCGGTTACGGGCACGAGGGAGTGCTGGAGGAATCCCCATTGTCTGAGATGCAGCGCCAGTTCGACGTGAATACTTTTGGCGCCGTCGCTGTGGCCAAGGCGTTCTTGCCGCACTTCCGCCAGAGACGTTCGGGATTTGTCGTCAATGTAACCTCGATGGGCGGCCTTATCACAATGCCGGGGATCGCCTATTACTGCGGCAGCAAGTTTGCGCTACAGGGTATTTCCGAAGCCATGCGTACCGAGATGGCACCATTTGGGGTGCACGTCACCGCGCTTTGCCCAGGCTCTTTCCGCACCGACTGGGCGGGACGCTCCATGGTACGCACAGAGCGCTCGATCGACGAGTACGACAGGCTCTTTGATCCGATCCGCGAAGCGCGGCAAAAAAGCACGGAGCACAGCTCGGTGACCCGGAAAAGCTTGCTGAAGCAGTCATGTCTCTCGTGATGTCGGAAAATCCTCCGTCGCAACTGCTTTTGGGCAGCGACGCACTTGGTCTTGTTCGCAATCGGCTTCACGCGATGCTCCGCGAGATCTACGACTGGGAAGCACTCACCCGTTCCACGGACGGCTGACAATCAATTAGGTAGTCCGCCGCAAGCCCAGTCCCAAACGTCTATAAGTTTTGGGTTGGGGTTTGCGGATAGCATCTACGTTGCGAGTTTGTTGTCGTCATCCGCCCGCTGAGGGGGTAGGGTGAGCCGAGACATTGTGCAATACTTGCCATTGCCCGTCTGGATGATGATTTGGGGATGGTAGGACGGAGATTGCAGCAATGGTAGAGGAACGGCTGCCCATAGGATACGCGGGGGCGGCGCAGCAGCACCGGCCCCGTATCGCGGTTAATTGGGGACGATAACACTCATGCCGCCATCGGCCATGACGACGGCTCCGACGATATAGCTGGCTCTTGGCGAAGAAAGGAACGCGATCACTTCGGCGATCTCGTGCGGTTCTGCGGCGCGCTTGATTGGAGAGTTAGCACCATGCTGGCGTAGATAATCTTCGCTCAGAATATTTGTCGCGACATCACCCGAGCCGACCGCATTGACGCGAATGCCGTGCTCGATCGCTTCCAGGGAGAGTACACGCGTAAGCTGAGCGAGAGCCCCCTTCGAGGCGGCATAGGCGGCGAGCGTTGGGAACGCCTGGAAGCAGGCGTAAGAACCGATGTTGACTATCGTGCCACTCTTCGCGGGTATCATCACTTTCATGGCTTCGCGAGAAAATAGGAATGCACCTGTAACGTTTACAGCGAGGACTCCGTTCCAATCGTCGAGGGTCATATCGACAACCGGTTTGTTGATGATGATACCTGCATTGTTGACGACGATATCCAGGCGTCCGAATTCCTTCATGGCCGTCTGTACAGCACCGGAAGCAGTCGCCTCTTTGGAAACGTCACCGATGAACGGGACAATGCCTGGTTTTGCAATGGCCTCGACATTCGAACCGCGGCTAACGGCAATGATCTTGGCTCCGCGAGCATGAAGCAGTTCCGCGGTTGCTTTGCCGATACCACTCGCAGCGCCAGTGACGATTGCGACCTTGCCTGCGAACTCTTCGGATAATGCTTTGATACTTTCCATCTGATCTCTCCTTTCGAGAATTTCTGATCGAGACTTTGCCAGAGCGACCGGCATGAAGCCGGCCGCAGAACAAAGGGAGCTTCACTGTCCTTCGGGGAAGTCCGTGGCTGCCGAAGCATCGCCCCAAGCCTCGAGGTCTTTTCGAACGCCAGCAATCTTTGCTTCGGCCAGCTCGTTGGCGATCGTGCCGGCGAACAGATGCAGCGGCGGTTCGGCTGCTGCCACGGCAGTGATGATGAGTTGCGCCACTTTCTCGGGATCGCCTGCCTGTTTCCCATCCAAATGATCAAGGTGAAGGTCGAGTGAGGCCTTTGCCTCCGTATATTCGTCGATGCTGTGCTTCGCGATGGTGAGACTTCCGGTAGACAGGAAGTCGGTTCGAACCGGGCCAGGATAGACAACCGTCGCCTTGATTCCGACTTCAGCGACCTCGGCAGCCAGAGACTCGGTTAAGCCCGCGAGCGCGAACTTGGTCGCGACATAGCTGCTCCAGCCCGCGTAGCCACCCTGGATGCCGACGATCGAGGCCACGTTGACGATGTGGCCCGCTCGCTGACGCCGCATATGGGAAAGCGCGAACCGCATGACGTGGAGCGGCGCGAACACGTTCACCTCGAAGTTCCGACGATATTCTTCATCACTGAGTGCCTCGACGGTACCTTGCTGACCGTAGCCGGCATTGTTCACCACCACGTCGATGGCGCCGAATCGCTCGACCGTTGCATCGATCGCCGCCTTGACACTGGTTTCGCTCGTCAGGTCGGTTTCCAGAGCCAGCAGGCCATCTGCACCAGCAAAACTCTTCTCGAGAGCTGCCCTGTCTCGAGACGTCACGGCGACGCGATGTCCGCTCGCCAGAAGCGACTTTGCGAGTATTTGACCGATACCTTTTGCGGCACCAGTAATGAACCAGACTTTTGAACTGTTCGTCATTTCAAGATTTCCTTTTCTGATAGAAGGCAGAAGTTCGATGGAGCCAACTCACGGCCCGTTTCCGAGGGATCATGCAAGCAGTGCCACTCAGGGCAGATGCCGCCATTTGCTCATGCGGTGGTGCAGATCAAGGACATCTCCATCGATGACGAAGCTGCCGTCGCCTCGATGATGGATGGTTCGCCGCTCCTTGCGATCGGCATCGAGCCAGAGCCGTTCGACCTTCAAAATGAAGAGGTTGTACTCGTCGACGAGGCTGGCATCGGCCACCCTGCATTCGATATTGGCGACGCACTCCCTGATCAGGGGCGGCCCGACGTTGCCGGCAGGTACCTGCGTCAGGTTGAAACGCTGGAATTTATTGAGGGTATCCCCGGAGCAGTTACCAATATCGACGACCGTTTCTGCCAGATCGACGGTCGGTATGGCGATGACGCACTCATCGGTTTCCCGCAGCGCTTCATAGGTGTGGTCCCACGGGCCGATGATGCAGCCGATCAGCGCAGGAGCATGCTGGATCATCATGTGGAAACCCATTGTCATAATGTTGGGCTTTCCACGCAGGCTGGTCGTCACGAGCACAACTGGCCCCGGCTCGAGCAGCCGATGGGCATGCGCGGCTGGTAGCTCCTTCATGGTGGGCATGGACTTCTTCCTCTGTATTTTGGGCAGCGCTTCGGAAAGTGGAAACGCGTGCTTGCTTGTCGAGGAAAGGATATGCAGGAACTTCGCGCTTTGATCTCTCGGTGATTTGCGCGTCCTGTTGGGATATTGCTTAATTCGTCATCGGTCTAAGCCGTGGGTTTAAGCTCCGCGATAGTCGGTCGGAGACAGTCCTGTTTCGCGACGGAAGATCTGGGCGAAATGACTGGGACTGGAATAACCCACCGCCAGCCCGATCTCTATGACGCTCGCGTCTGTTTCTTGTAGCAGCAGCTGGGCTTTCGCCACCCGCTGCCGAATGAAAAAGAGTGATGGAGGTAGCCCCGTCGCCTTCTTGAACAACCGGCTGAAATGAAACTCGCTCATTCCTACCGCCTTTGCCAGACGCGTCAGATCAAACGGCTCCGCAAGATGGGCATCCATGTATGTGGTAGCCTGTCGGAGTTTCGATCCGGGAAGGGCGTTTGACCGACGTGCGTCCTGCCCGGACGCCGTGTATTTGCGCACGAGGTGGACCGCCAGGCTCTGCGCCAGGCCTTCAACGAACAAGGCATCGGCGTCCCCTTTGACCAGGGCTTCGTGAACAAGGCTCAGAATATGAGATAGGGTTGAATCACGGCCTCCGGAAATGTCCTGCAGGGAAACGGAGCTGTTCGTTCCAAGCATCTCCCGGACAATCCGCTCAAACAACGGAACCGCCAAATAGAGGTGCATCACCTCAAACGGCTGATCTCCTTCGCTTCGCCATCGCATCTCGTATGGCTCCGGCGTACGGGTGAGAAAGAAGTCTGTGGGTTTTACTTGCGATGCCGACCACTCTCCGCCGAGATCGCGCTCTTCAACGATCGCTTCACCTGAAATGACCCAGACAATGAGAGGCTCAGCCACGGCCGGGACGAGGAATGGCGCCTGACTTCGATTTCGTGAGAACAGCTGAACAAACAGATCCCGCCAGGTCACGCCGTCGCTGCTGATAAGCGTCGTCCCACTGATGTAGCTTTCGAGCCCGATCGGCGAGGTTCGCGCGGGAGCAGTTAGCAGCGAGGGAGATTGATCTGGGGTCACGGTCTTACGCATCCGGCTTTCGCTTCTGTTCGTCGTTACCAACCATCTGAAAGAGCGGCAGATACATCGACATTACCACTGAGCTTTCTCCTGACATCAGTCCGAATCCGGCCTTCAAATTGAAGGATGCCGTCGGAATGACCGACAAGCCGCAGTGGAGCGGACATGAGTCGTATCCGATGGTTTCCATTGCGACGCGCTGGTGACGCGAAGATAGATAATCGATCCGCATCGCTGGATGCGACAGAACCTACTAAACGTACCCCTGCAGGGCGCTGGGGCGATGTCAATGAACTGGTCGGCGCTGCAGTATTCCTGGCCAGTGATGCAGCCTCGTTCGTCAACGGGCAGACGATTTTCGTCGACGGTGGCATAACGGCAAGTCTGTGATGGATTGAGTTCCCCCAGGACCTGGAGCATTTTCTGTTTTGATTGAATCATTGGAAATGCTATAACTATTTGTTTTTACGCGCATCTTTTTCTGAAAACCACTTCACCCTTTTCGGAATGCGCTCCAGACTGTCAATCAGATGATTGGATCAATCATTTCAATCGTTGATCGCACCATTCTTTTTCAAAGCGAACTGCGAAACAGATAGCATCGTTTCATAATTAATTGTGAAACGGCTTGTAAAGGCGTGCGCCAGCTTTTTCGGCCGCAACCTTTAAGCGCTTGTCTCGGGTCCATAGTGACGTTCGCCTGTCAAGAAGAACCGACGCCAGCAGGTGGACATCCGTATAGCCAATGCCCATGCTAAAAATACAGTGCTTTTCAACCATGGTCATGACTTCATCATGTGTTGCGATTACAGCTTCACGCTGCACATTCAAAAAAGCCAGGACACTCGTTCTGTCTCGGAGGCTGCCCAACGCAAGTTCGCCAATAATTACTGGATGGCAAAGCAAGAGATCATCACTGATAATTTTAATAAGCTCATTATCGCCGCCGCGGAAATGGTCGATCCAAATTGAAGTGTCTGCCAGTATCACTTATCCACTGAGCTCCGGCGGCGAGGGGCTGCTTCCATGTCAGGCATCGTGCCTCCGAGGGCGATAAGGCGTTTACCAGTCTCCAGTCGCACAAGTGTTTCCAGCGCTTGACGGACTAAAGCGGCTGTTTCTTTCGTGCCTGTCAAGGATTTGGCTTTTTCTAATAGATTGTCGTCAAGATTGATGGTTGAGCGCATGATTAACTCCCTATATATCACCTAAAATAGCACCAAATGATGCCGATATCAACATTCCCCTGTCTGCTCATTCCTAACGATCCTGACTGGAAATCAGCACGTAGCCCAATGGCAGGGGTCCGCGGCGGCGGGGACGAGATCCTTGGTATATATATCTGCCTGATGATAGGCCGTTCTCGTTTGCAGGGTTCTGTGCAACAAATGACCCGCTTGGTATCAGTTCCTGCACCAATTTGACCGCTATGCCCGTCGAACCCATTTCATCAATCCACACCAAGATGCCGATAATCCTAAAACCGGAGGTCTATGAAGCGTGGATTGATCCCGCAACTCGGTTCCAGACGCGAAGGAATTGCTGAAATGGCACCTGGATGGCGATCTTCAAATGTATCGAGTTGACCGCCAGATTAATTCAAGTCGCTGGGCAGATGATGAAACGCAGATTCAGCCGATTTAGATTCAGAAGGAACTCGTTCGGCATAAACGACCTGATTTCGGCCTTTGTTCTTGGCCGCATAAAGGGCTTTGTCGGCTCGAGTAAGAGTTTCTGAAAACGTGGCTTTGTCGATATGGAGGACAACTCCAATTGAAACCGTTACAGAAATCGCTGTTGTACCTATCTGGAATCTTTTGCTACCAATGACCTGGCGAATTCTCTCGGCCGATATCTCGGGTGACATACTTCCCTTGTGGCCGAAAATAATGACAAATTCTTCGCCGCCGGAGCGGGCGATAAAATCTTCCGGGTACATCACGTCCACAATCCGAACCGCAATGTCTTGAAGCACGAGATCACCAGATTGATGACCATAGGTATCGTTGATGGTTTTAAAATCGTCGATATCGAGCATCGCAACGGCGCGACGGCCCTGGTTATCCTGATTGTTCTCCAAGCACGCCTGTCCGAAAGCAATAAGCGAACGGCGATTGGGGAGTTCCGTTAGATGATCACGAGAGGCCGCATCTTCCCACCGCTTTTTCACCTGGTCGGAACACATTAACAGGAACGACGTCGTGCCTATGACAGGCATAATGCAAAGAATCATCGGAGTAATTGCATTCATCCAATGTCCGTTATCTGCGACAGTATTCAGACCGTGATCTTCATAGAACAAATAAATGAGCGTGCGTGCCAGATTGGCGATTGTGACCGCGACATAAATAACAGTCATCGAAAGATTACCCCGGGAACGATATTCCGGATTTCTGATGTTCTGAATTAAGATGGTGGCAGATGCACAAGTGATGAATCCCCAAAGAATTGCCACAATAAATATGCGTGCTCCAATATCGGGAACAATAAAAAGATAATAGGCATACGGGATCGTACCAATCGCAGGAACAATAAAGGCGTTGGTATAGACACTAAACCCATGAAATTTTCGAATGCTTGCGTGATATGAACAAAGGGCGATTAATAGCACCGCGTTGGCCAGTGCTGTTGCCAAATTATGTGGGATATGATCTTCGATGGCAAATGTAACGCAGCCAATTGCTACCAAAAGAGTAGCCGCTTGCCATATACGAGCTGCGGGGCGAAGGGATTGGGGAAGATCGGCCAATACTGCTGTCAGGACACCACCGTTCGCAAGAATGACGAGCGTTACTGTTATATAAACAGATCGAGTGTCCATGATTACCCCCTCGTAGACAACTCGATCATATTGGGAAACGGTTTAAATAACAACGCGACCAATAAAGCGAAGTGTGCCGTTCGACGCCCAGTCCTACGAGAGGAATTGGAAGTAGAGGGGAATAGCCTATATGGCTTCCCGCTGACCTCCGACCTCATCTGGGGATGGCTATGTGCTAAACAAAAAGCATTGTAGCACATCTTGAAGAAGACCCCGACCACCAGACCGACATTTGGGCGGTTGCGGTAATCTTTTGGGGAGTTCAACTGGAACGTCCGATCGGACTTTCCATCGTGACGACGTGAAGTAACCGCACTGGCCAACCGCTCTTCGGTTCCATAATTTGTCTTCCACCTCCCGCCAATGCGATCAATTTCGCTGGATCTGCGGGATCACGGATGACGTCATTCACGGATAGCGATCCTTCAAACATTGTTGACGGTCTGGTCAATCAAGTACCACGTCACTCGTTAATGAGTGCTACCTGAGATAGATTCCGATCATCCATAACCTCGCAATCGCTATCCTGATCCGCATAAAACTTTCGGTATCGACCGTTGTTGTGACTAATCAGTTCGGCATGACTGCCCTGTTCGGCAATCCGTCCGTCTTCGATTACTATGATGCGATCGGCATTGACGATGGTCGCTAGCCTGTGGGCTATAACGAGCGTGGTGCGGCCCTGCGATAGTTCGGCCAGCGATTGCTGGATGGCACGCTCCGTCTCAGTGTCGAGCGCAGATGTCGCTTCATCGAGGATCAGGATCGGCGGGTTTTTCAGGAAGATGCGCGCGATGGCCAGACGCTGCTTCTGTCCGCCCGATAGTTTAACACCGCGTTCGCCAATGATCGTGTCCAGACCATCCGGAAGTGAGGCGATCATTCTGTCGAGCCTTGCACGACGGGCCGTTTCGACGATCTCTGCTTCCGTGGCATCGAGACGACCATAGGCGATGTTCTCACGGATTGTACCGGCGAACAGGAAGACGTCCTGCTGCACGATGCCGAGGTTAGAGCGCAGGGACTTCATGCTCATGTCGCGAATATCGGTACCATCGATGCAGATTGCGCCATCGGTCACTTCATAGAAGCGTGGTAAAAGCGAGCAGATCGTTGTCTTGCCCGCGCCGGACGAGCCGACGAAAGCGACAGTTTCTCCGGCGCGGATGGAGAGGTTTATTCCGTCGAGTGTTAGTTTTTCGGAACTGTAGCCGAAGCAAACATTTTGATAGTGGATGTCGCCAGTCAGCCTCTCGGTTGAACGTGCCTGTGGCCGGTCTGTAATATCGGGTATCGTATTCAGGAACTGTGTATATCGTTGGAAGCCAGCAATGCCCTTCGGATATGTTTCAATGATCGCATTGATCTTGTCGATCGGTCGGAAGAACACACCAACCAGAAGCAGGAAACCGACAAAGCCGCCCGCCGACAGTTCGCCTCGCGCCACGAACCATGCTCCCGCCAACATCACCACGACCTGCACGAAGCGCGTCGAAAGGTAGGACAGTGACATGGACGCCGCGAGGGCTTTGTAGGTTTCCAGCTTGGTTGTCAGATAGTTTTGATTGTTTTCAGCAAAAAGTTTCCGTTCATGATCCTCATTGGTGAAGGCCTGTACCACCCGGATACCGCCGACGTTTTCCTCGATACGGGCATTGAACTCTGCTACACGCCCGTAAAGCGCGCGCCAGGCTCTGGTCATGCGCTTGCTGTAACGGGCGGAAAAGATCGCAGTCACTGGCACAATGGTCGCGGTGATCAGCGCCAGCGGCACATGCACCCACATCATGAGAACAAAAGCGCCGATCAGCGTCATGAGCGCGATAAACAGATCTTCGGGCCCGTGATGGGCGACCTCGCCAATCTCCTCGAGATCTTTGGTCAGTCTTGCGACCAGGTGACCAGTCTTCTGGTTGTCGAAGAAGCCGAAGGAGAGTTTTTGCAGATGGTCGAAGGCCTTCCTTCGCATCTCGGTTTCGATCTTGAGGCCGAGCATATGGCCCCAATAGGTGACGATGACCTGAAGACCGGCATTAACCAGATAGATCAGGAGCAAGCCCAGAGATGCCAACGCGATCATGCCCAGTTGGTTGGTGGGAAGCAGGCGGTCGATGAACAATGTCACCGCGATCGGGAAAGCCAATTCCAAAAGTCCGGCTACGACTGCGCTGGAGAAATCAAGCGCGAACAGCCAACGGTGTGGCTTATAATAGGCGGCGAAGCGCATCAGTAAGTCAGTCATGGGGCTGCTCTTTTCCCGGGTGACGGGCTTTATCCAGCCGCAGCGCTTGCGATGCTGACATCGCATCGAGTGCCTGCCGCCCTTTCGGCACGATCAGCGGAGTATTTGACACCGGATCAGGAATGATGACGGACGGTAGACCAAACACGTCTTCAACCAACCGTTCGGTGACGATGGCTGACGGTTCGCCTTCGGCGACGATTGCCCCGTCCTTCATGGCGATCAGGTGCGAGGCATATCGGCAAGCATGGTTGAGGTCATGCAGCACGGCGACGATGGTGCGACCTTGACGGTTTAAATCCGCCAGCAGGTCCATGAGTTCGATCTGGTGGGCTATGTCGAGAAAGGTCGTCGGCTCGTCCAGAAGCAGGATCGGCGTTTCCTGCGCCAGCACCATCGCGATCCAGACGCGCTGGTGTTGATTGCCGCTGAGAAGTGACCCGGTGGGGGTGCGGACAAAAACTTGGACTATCATGGAGGTAGTTCATGTATTCCTACGAAGACCGGATGCGAGCCTTTGCGCTCTACATCAAGCTGGGCAAGCGTGCGAAGGCCACTATTCGCCAGTTGGGCTATCCAAGCAAGAATGCTTTGAAGGGCTGGTGCCGGGAATATGAGCACCATCTTGAACTGCGTTTAGGATTTGCACCTCGAGCCCCGAAGTTTACACAAGCCCAGAAGGAAGCGGCTGTTGAGCATTACCGCACGCATGGTCGTTGTGTTTCTGCAACGATGCGCGCCTTGGGCTATCCTGGTCGTGCAATGTTGACCGCTTGGGTTCGAGAGGCGTTCCCTGAAGCTCAAAAATCTACAGTTGGTAGGGCTGCTCCTCCACGATATCCGGAGACATTGAAGAAGACTGGCGTCGTGGGGCTTTATAATCGGCAAGAAAGTGCGCAGTCCCTGGCTGAAAAGCTCGGCGTATGCAGACCGACACTGTATAACTGGAAAAACCAGTTACTTGGTCCGGAGGCTCCTGCAATCATGAAACGTAAGAACAACTCGCCGCCAGTGCCAGAGCGAGAAGAATTAGAGCGTCAGCTCGAAACACTGCAGCACGATATACAGAAACTGCAGCTTGAGCACGACCTTTTGAAGAAAGCGAATGAAATTCTAAAAAAAGACCTGGGCGTCGATCTGCAACTCCTGAGTAATTGGGAGAAAACGCTGTTGGTTGACGCCCTAAAAGATCTTTATCAACTCTCCGATCTGCTTGCTCAGTTGCGACTGGCGCGCAGTTCATATTTTTATCATCGAGCCCGTATGAGGGTGACCGACAAGTACCTCACTATACGTCAGAACATCACCGAAATCTTCGGAGCCAACCGTCGATGCTATGGCTACCGCAGGCTACAGGCGTCATTGGCCAAGCAATCCGTTATAATCTCAGAGAAGGTTGTGCAGCGCTTGATGAAACAGGAGAACCTGATCGTTGCCACGCCCAAGCGGCGGCGATACCGCTCCTATCTGGGAGAAATCAGTCCGGCACCCGAGAACCTTATTAATCGCGACTTCCAGGCCACAGCGCCGAACGAGAAATGGCTAACTGATATCACTGAATTCCATATCCCGGCTGGCAAGGTGTATCTCTCGCCCATCATCGACTGCTTCGATGGTCTGGTCATAAGCTGGTCTATCGGAACGAAACCAGATGCGGAATTGGTCAATATGATGCTCGATGCCGCAATAGAAACTCTCACAGGTAGAGATGAGCGGCCAATAGTGCATTCTGATCGTGGTGCGCACTATCGCTGGCCGGGTTGGCTATCGAGGATCAGTGATGCAAAGCTGGTGCGCTCAATGTCCCGCAAGGCGTGTTCTCCAGATAACGCTGCGTGCGAAGGCTTCTTCGGAAGGCTGAAAACAGAGTTCTTTTATCCCAGCGATTGGAAGAACACCACACTCGAGCAGTTTATCAAGGAAGTTGATGGCTACATTCGGTGGTACAACGAGAAACGGATCAAGATATCGCTTGGCGCTCGAAGCCCAATCGAATATCGAAACAGTCTTGGCATTGTGACGTAAAACCAGTCCAAGTTTTTATCCGCACCACCCCGGGTCACTTCTCAGCGACAATCAACACATTCTGTACCGAAACGAAAATTTGTGTGCAACGACAGAGATTTAGAGCAATTCTAACCAATGGGTTGTCATGCACAAACCGCACTATTAAACTTGTATTTTAAAGTCATGTTTCTTGCTGATTTTATTGCAAGTTGGATTTTACATCACGTGTAAATCGTGCAGGTAGGCGGCCACGAGACGGGCGCATTAATATCTGCCCCTGTTGCCGATTGGCAACGGTATTTGGCGCTATGAGCCAGTGCGCGGTAGCTGAGCTTAATTGGCCTACAAATTTGAATCGGCGGGGGCCTCCTAGGCAAACGAGATGGCGTCGGATCACGGCAGAGATTTCTGGCAAAATGGGCAGCGCTTATTATCGCATCTTCAATCTGCGGAATCTTGACTGGCAATCACGGGACAGGAGTAATGGGCAGCTGTGAGTTTGACCGCCTAATATAGCCGATCAGCGCTCGTAATTTGGGAGCCATGTTGCGGCGTTGCGGGAAATACAAGAAAAATCCAGGGAAAGGCGGCAGAAACTCTTTGAGCAGCGGCACCAGTTGGCCCGTTTCCACGAACGGTCGGAACGTCTCTTCCGGTGCAAAGGTGATGCCGCCTCCGGCGAGCGCAGTGCGTAGCATTAGGCGGAGATCGTTAGTTGTGATCTGAGGTTCGACGGCGACGTCGAATGGAATGCCGTTCTCTTCAAATTCCCATCGATACGGAGCGACATTGGGCGCGGGGCGCCAGCCGATGCAGCGATGATGAACAAGTTCGCGTGGATGTATCGGCGCTCCGTGTATGGCAAGATAGGCTGGGCTCGCAACGACCATTTCCCGCTGATCGTCGGTTATCGGAATGGCGACCATGTCTTGTTCTATAACCTCTCCCAATCTTACTCCCGCGTCATAGCCAGCGGCTACGATATCAAACTCATCATCCGTGACTGTGACATCAATTGTCACGAAAGGATTAGTCGCCGCAAAAGAAGCTATCAGCGGGCCGGAGAGGAACTGCTCGGCGATTGAGGTGGCGGCGATCCTAAGGAGTCCGCGCGGCACGTTATCGCTCGCCACGTTTTCAAAGGCAGTTTCGATATCCGAAAAAGGTTGGGACAATGCGTCGTGCAGGCGCCCGCCCGCTTCCGTCAGGCGTACAGAACGCGTCGTTCGCATAACCAGCGCTATGCCAAATGCGTCTTCTAGTCGTCGGATCCCCTGGCTGACGGCTGAACGCGTAACACCCAGTCGATCGGCGGCAGCTCTGAAATTATGCTCCTGCGCGACGGCGAGAAAGAGTGGCAGAAGATTGAGATCGATTTTCATTGTCCAGCACAGCTAACCATTTAGTCCACCAAATGATGGATACCATTACCACTTGCGATCGTCCATCTTCTCTTCCAGCATATAGAGGAGAACCACATGGACAAGGTCATTCTGATTGCTGGTGCGTCCAGCGGAATCGGTGAAGGCATTGCTCGGGAGCTCGGCGTAGCCGGAGCAAGGCTATTACTGGGTGCACGTCGCATCGAGCGGGTCGAGGCAATCGCGGCAGAGATCCGTGGTACGGATGGTATTGCGGACGCCCGCTTACTGGACGTCACTGATCGCTCGTCCGTGGCCGCCTTCGTCCAGACAGCCATGGAGAAATGGGGACGCATTGACGTTATGGTCAACAACGCCGGTGTGATGCCGCTCTCGCCGCTCGCTGCTGGCAAGCAGGATGAATGGGAGCGCATGGTGGATGTCAACGTGAAGGGCGTACTCTGGGGCATCGGCGCGGTGTTGCCGGTTATGGAAGCTCAGGGAAGCGGCCACATCATCAATATCGGTTCCATCGGCGCACTGCAGGTGGTGCCGACAGCTGCGGTTTATTGCGCAACGAAATTCGCAGTCCGGGCGATTTCCGATGGACTACGGCAAGAAAGCACAAATATTCGCGTCACCTGCGTTAATCCGGGCGTTGTCGAAAGCGAGCTTGCCTCAACCATCACCCATCAGGAAACTGCGGCCGTGATGGATGCATATCGCACAATCGCGCTTCAGCCTTCTGACATAGCACGTGCGGTGAGGCATGTGATCGAGGCGCCGGCGGGTGTTGATACGACTGAGATTACCATCCGCCCTACAGCCTCAGCAAACTGAAGCGTGGTGAAAAATTAAGAAGAGTATCAATTGGCGACCACTGGCCGAAAGCTGCATGATCAGTACCCCTCTCACACTCACAACCCTGAAACGGATTTGACCCATGATCATTTTCCCGCGAACCGGAAGTAATTACATTACAACAAGAAATCTACTGATTGCCCTCGCTTTGAGCGCTTTTACTGTGCCAGGGCTCGCCAGCACCATTGCCCGGACAGTGACCAATGCCGAGGCGAATAACGAAGCTGTTGTGCGCGAGGCTTTTGAACAATGGGCAGCCGGAAGCGGCAATGTCTTTGACCTGCTCTCACCGAATGTCCGCTGGAAGATCCACGGTACCGGACCAGTCGCTGATACGTACAACGGCGTCGAGGATTTCATGCAGCGAGGTTCAGTTCCTCTGGTCAGCCGCCTGGCATCTCCATTAACACCGGTTGTCCACCATGTCTGGGCGGTCGGGGACAGGGTCTTCGTCCGGTTTGATGCGTCGGCAACGACGACGTCTGGTGCGCCGTATCGCAATCAGTTCGTGTGGTTATTCCGCCTGGAGGACGGATTGGTTGTCGAGGCAGAGGCGTTTCTCGATCTCGTCGCCTACCAGGAAGTGATCGACAATAACGAACCTCGCCCCCGATAGTGGTGAGATGGGAACGGCCGCGGTGGGCGTCGTTCCTTTACTGCCAACGAAAATATAGCGATTGAGGAATTCCACTGTGAAGCGCATATTATTCTGCCTGGCTACCGCAACGGTTATGTCTCAAACCCTCATTGAGGCGAAAACCGAAATGCTGATCAACCACCCCTATGTTGGTCTTTGGGTGACTGAGGACGGATACATCCGACACGAACTCCTAGCCAATGGCCGTTATGTGGAAGCGCGTGGCACGCGTGAACGCGCCTACGAAGGTCGTTACGAAGTTACCGGCGCCTACATCGAATACTGGGATGATACCGGTTTCACCGCCGATGGCGAGTTTATCAATGACATTCTCCATCACGCCGGGATGATCCTTTTCCGCCGCTGATGTCAGATTGTGCATAGCAAATCAAAGTGAGCGGAATGCGGTCCTCGGGGCTTCCAGCCCTAATACCTTTAAGCGCGATGACTGCTGATATTTCTTACATCTTCCTTGCGAACGGGCACCGGTACTGAAGCGCCGTCTGGCGTTTGAATTTGAATGTGAATCTTGAGGAGGACTGTGCCGGGATCTGTTGTAAATTTTCGTTAACGAATGAGCTCATAGGATCTTGGCTTTTAAGAGCTGAGTATTTTTGATGTTCAAGGGCCGCCATTTCGATAAGTCTGTCATCATCTTGTGCGGTCGATGGTACCAGACTTACAATCCGAGCCTGTGCGATCTAAAGGAGATGATGGCTGAGCGTGGCATTGATCTGGACCACTCGACGGTGCATCGCTGAGTTATTAGTTTCAGTCCGAAACTGCTTGAACGTTTCAATGGGAAGAAGCGTCAGGTCACGCGTAAATGGAACATCGATGAAACCTATAGTGCACCTCGCTCCGGAATAGGGGTAAGCGTGTGACGCCCTTGTAAGAGTCAAGACGAGATTTGGCTTTGATTGATTTCCCCGTGCCGCCGCATGAGAATGGCGAAGACTTCGCGGGTGATGTAGCGGTTGAGGCGGTGAATTGCCCCGAGCTTCGAATTTCCGGCTGCTATCGGCCGGGCGAAGTAGTCCTGCGTGCGTGCCTCCAATCCAAGCTTCCCGATAGCGATGATGTGATTGGCACTGTTTACAGCGCAATCGCCACCCCCTGTTCAACCTGTGCCGAATCGTTTTTCCGGAAGAGGCGGGGACGGGGCTGGCGCCACACAATGCGGCGAAGCTCGCTTCGGATTTCAACCGATCCGAGTTATCGCCCGCCGAGAGCGGCTACTGCGCCGCACTGTTCACGCCGATTTTGGTTTGAGCAAGCAGTTCAGGAGCGAGATCCTTGACGATGGCCTCAATCATGTCGCCCAGGTCGGCGACCACATCATGTAGTTCGAGATAAAGTCGCGCCAGAGACTTGAGAAATATGCGGTAGGCTTCCTCGATCTGGCGATATGCAGTAAGGTAGGGTTCTGCTGGCTGCGAACGCACGGATCAATTGCATCCGCGTCATGGTGTGTAGCGGATCGCGGATGTTGTCTGGTGTGCAGACGATAGTCATCCGGATCATCTGCAGGGCAATGCGGCGCGCCTGAATACCAGTCTTGTGGCAAACCCTTAGGACGCGTAAATTTTCTACTATGCCGTCCCTGCTGCGTGGGCCGCTCCGGCGACGGTCGAGTTTGTCAGGTATGGTGACCTCCAGCATTTAGACACCTGCGGTTTGCATGTAGCGCAGCAACCCCGCGCCGTAGCTGCGAGAGCATTCGATCCCGACCCGCTGGAGACCCCGAAGGATCGCATCCAAACCAGCATCATGCGATAGCCGTGTCGGGTTGTCGGGAAGCTCTCGGTACCGAGAACGTGGTCTCGATGATCAACCACTGCCGCGACATGCAAGTCCTTGTGTGTATCAACACCACCAATGGCGTGAGTTTCTGCTCGGTGTCCAGCTATCTAAATATCCTCTCCTGCGGCACGAGAATTATTTGCCTGAAGGATGCAAGGACAGGACAGTCATGGGACAGGATGGTCATGCCCTTCTTGGGTTCCAGCAGCACCTTCGGGGCAAGGCCTTACCGCAGGGCGTTCACGGATGATCAACAGGTCCGCGGAAAGGCACATACTGGGACGATCGGAATGAGGGTCAGATCAGGCCGGGCAGCCGTGCGGCATCAGTTCAGAGAATGGCCAATCGGTGTTTGAGTCAAACTACCCGAGAACTGATATCAATCATATGACTGTAGCCCAGCTGGCGAATAGTAGCTTTCGCGCGCTTGCCCAGCTTGATGTAGAGCGCAACTGATTTTCATGCGAATACATGAACTAGCTCCTTGACGCGTAAGGACCCGCTGTGAGTAAGCAGAAATAATTCTGAGACTACACGCCTGCGCGGCAACATTATCTCCGGCGTCGGAATTCTTGAGTAATAGATATCTATAAAAACTATAAAATTTATGGATTAATGAATTCGTTGGCTCTCCAGAGAGGATACCATGCCCAAAACAAAATCCAATCTTATCACGTTCGGAACCTGCTTAGCGGAATTCAAGGACAGCCGGTTTCCGCGCGACTATGTCGGAAGGGGACTTGTTGTCGTTGCAGACAATAGCAATGACGCTGAAGGACATCCGGCGAAGATGCTGGAGCGTGTGGGCGATGAGGCGAAGACCTACGGATATGATTTTTCCAATCTGAAGAATCCATCGCAGTGGGTTGCCAAGTCTTATGAAGCCACCAACAGGCCGGCCCTCTTCCTTCATGACCGTGATTGCAAGCTTGTGTATCGTGGCCAATTCGATGATGCCCGGCTTGGCAATAAACCGTCCTGGTTCTTGACCGCTGGCTGATACGCAACACAAACGGCCGCACTGCCGGTCGGCTCCTCCTTTTCTGTATCGGAACATCATGGCATCGCGTCGCAAGGAACAGCCCACCAAAGAAGGGCAGCACATCGAAACGGACGTGTTGGTCGTTGGTGGCGGTCCCGCCGCCGCTTGGGCAGCGCTCTCTGCCGCGGAGACCGGCATGCGTGTTGTGCTGGCGGACAAGGGCTATCACGGTACGAGCGGTGCAACAGCTCCGTCCAACACGGGAACGTGGTGCGTGCCGCCAGGAGAGGGGCGGGTAGCTTCAGTCGAGCAGCGTTTCAAGCGGACGGCTGGCCTTGCCAATCGCCACTGGATGTTGCGTGCAGCGGACAGAGCTTACGAAAATCTCCTGAAGCTCGCAGAGTGGGGTTATCCCTTTCCCAGCGACGAGGCTGGCGACCTCTACATCGCCAACCTGCGCGGTCCGGATTATATGCGCTTCATGCGCCAGCGCGTACAAAAGGCCGGTGTCACCGTCCTTGACCACCATCCCATCCTGGAATTGCTTGGCGACGATCATCTTGTCGGCGGGGCTGCAGGACTCGCGCGCCGCAATGGTGCAAGCTTCATTGTTTCAGCTGGCGCCGTCGTGCTTGCCACCGGTGGCTGCGCCTTCTTCGAACGCATCCTCGGAGGCACGGGGCTTACAGGCGATGGCTATCTCCTCGCTGCGGAGGCTGGCGCCTCCCTTTCCGGCATGGAGTTCACCGGCAAATACACACTTGCCCCTTATGGTTCCTCGCTGAACAAAGGGTTACCTTTCCGGTGGGCGACCTTTTACCGAGAGAACGGCGAGGTGCTGCGGGATGCTTGCGGCGAGCCGGTGACGAACGGTATCGGAGGCAGCGAGAAGCAAGTGTCGGCGGCGCTTCTGTCCGGTCCGGTTTATGCCCGGATAGATCTTGCCGAACCCGCGATGCAAGATTGGCTGCGTCGCGGCCAGCCGAATTGTTTTCAGCCCTACGACCGCATGGGGATTAACCCGTTCGAGGAGTTGTTCCGGGTCGACCTCAAATACGAAGGCACAGTGCGTGGCACTGGCGGTATCCGCATCGTCTCTTCCGAATGTGCAACAGGAATTGCCGGGCTTTATGCCGCCGGTGATGCTGCTAGCCGTGAAAACGTAACTGGCGGTATTTCCGGAGGCGGTGCGATTAACGCTTCCTGGGCGATAGCCAGTGGTTGGTGGGCCGGTCATGGAGCAGCCCAACATGCCCGCAGCAGAAGATCCCGGGATGCCACGCGCTTGCGACCACTCGGTACGACGGGTTTGCGCGGTGCGGGCGATAGCAAGGCTGTCAATCTCGCCACGGCCGCCCGGATAGTACACGACGAAATCGCGCCACTCGACAGAAGCTATTGGCGCAACGCCGATACGCTGGAAGCGAGCCGCCGAATTTTGGAAGATGTCTGGGCCGATCTCAATCAGACGGTGCCGGCGGTCGGCACAGACCGTCTTCGCGCACGAGAGGTAGCGTCGGTTACGGCAAGCGCCCGTTGGACCGTAGCTGCTGCGCTCTTACGCACGGAAAGCCGGGGCATGCATCGCCGCAGTGATTTTCCCATAGAAGACCAGGCACAGGCCAGCCGTATCGTCGTCTCTGGCCTCGATCATGTAAGCGCCGTGCGTGAAGACCTCGCGTTTGAAACCGCTCGGGAGGGCTGAACGATGATCGAAGTGATCTCTGTCGACCGCTGCATTCGCTGCGATATCTGTGAACGGATTTGCCCGGCATTTGTCTTTGATCGTGACGAGACAGGTCTACCAGTTATCACGAGGCAAGATGACTGCCAAACCTGTTTCCTCTGCGAGATCTACTGTCCGACGGATGCGCTCTATGTCTCCGAGAAGGCGGACGGACCGATAGGAATTTCTGAGATTGAGGTGCTGCAGCGAGATCTTTTTGGCGCTTACGCCCGGTCGCTCGGCTGGAACCGCGGCCGTGCCGGTGGCACACAAGATGATCCGACGCGCCACATCCGCGTGGCGCAGGTCTGAAGGGAGTTCGATCATGGAACGCATTACAGTGAGCGCGTTGTGCAAAACTTTTACCCTCAAGCAAGGACAAACCGTGACCGTCGACGGTGTCGCCTCCAACCGTGTTCCAGTGCTGGATGGTGTCGAGCTGAACATCAAACGTGGTGAATTCATCACGCTGGTCGGGCCTTCTGGTAGCGGTAAATCGGTGCTGCTGGACGTTATTGCTGGCCTGACCGATGCTACTTCCGGGGGCGCCCTCATCGACGGCATAGAGGTCTCGAAGCCGAATGCCCGTACTGCATACGTCTTTCAGCAATATGCGCTCTTTCCATGGCGGACGGCTTTGCAGAACGTCGAATATGCACTGGAGGTTCGCGGCGCAACCGCCGTACAACGCCGCGAGAAAGCGCGTCATTTCCTGCATCTCTTCGGCCTCAAGGGGTTTGAAGACCGCTATCCCTCGCAGCTTTCTGGCGGTATGCAGCAGCGCGTGGCAATCGCCCGAGCACTGTCCACCGATCCGCAGGTTCTCCTCATGGACGAGCCGTTTGCCGCGCTCGACGCCCAGACGCGCGATATCCTGCAAAGCGAGCTTCTGCGCATATGGGAGCAGATCAAAACGACTGTTGTCTTTGTCACCCATTCGATTGACGAAGCCATTTATCTCGCTGACCGCGTTGTCGTAATGACTGCGCGTCCGGCGAGGGTCAAGGAAATCGTCGAGATTGATCTGCCGCGCCCGCGTGATCTCAATATCCGCAACAGCGCGGCCTTCAATACCTATCGCGAACGCGTCTGGGAAAGCCTGCGTGACGAGGTCGTCAAAGCCCAGCGCGACTGGGTGCTCGCATCAAACTATACCAATTAAGGGAGGATCGGATGAGTCTGATCACTGACCGCAACCTACCGCTCCGCAAAACATTTCCATCGCCTCTAAAGCGTGCAGCAAAGTCGCCAATCGTATTTGGCGAAACCTTCTCAACGATAACACTGGGCTTACCAGCGCTCATCGCTTTTGCCCTTCTTTGGGAGATTGCGCCGCGCGCCGGCTGGATCAATTCGCTCTTTTTCCCTCCGCTCAGTCAAGTGCTTTCGGTGCTATGGGAAATGATTGTATCCGGTCAACTCGCGGGCCATATCGGCATCAGTCTGCAGCGTGCGGCAATCGGCTTTTCGCTTGCGGTTATCGTCGCGGTTCCGCTTGGCTGTTTGATGGGGCGATATCCGCTCTTTGAAAAATCTTCTGACTTTCTCGTACAGACCCTGCGCAACACATCGCAATTTGCCTTGCTCCCGGTCTTCATCCTGCTGTTGGGTATCGGTGAGGCGTCGAAGATCGCCATCACCTTTTACGCCGCTGTCTTCTTTTTGCTGATCAACACCATCGTCGGTGTGAAGTCCGTAGACCCTCTGCTCGTAAAGGCAGCCAGATCCATGGGGACATCGGATTGGGATCTCTTCAAGAAGGTCATTCTTCCCTCGGCTGTACCTTCTATTGTCGCAGGAGCAAGGCTGGGTGTGAAAACCTCGCTCTTCTCGGTCATTGCCGCAGAGATGCTCGCAGCCCAGTCCGGCATTGGCTACCTAATCCAGAATTCCTCGCTGATGTTGGAAACCGATAGAATGTATGCCGGCATCCTCACGCTGACGATCATCGGCCTCATTCTGAATTATCTGCTTGTGGCCGGGGAACGGCGCGCAACACATTGGCGTAGTAACGCTGAAAGCGGACCCAACTGAGCCTTTTCTTCCAACGAACACGCGACTTCAAAGGATCCATTCATGACATCCAAGCCACTCCGCCGGACACTATTGAAACTAGCGATCGCACTCTCGCTTCTTCCGGCCGCCGGCGCAGCGTCGGCTTTCGCCGACGAGGCGAAGCCTGAGGTCATTCGCATCGGTTCAACTGCTCCGGGTCACCTGAAATTCATCCTCTATCGCAATAAGAAGTTGCTGGAGGACGAATTCGCGAAGGATGGCATTAAGATCGAGCTCACGACATTCGATGGCGGTTCCGCCGCCACCGTTGCGCTCGGTTCGGGAGGGATCGACTTCACTTATATTGGTAACAACCCGTCGCTCCGCCTTGCGGCGACCGGGGCCGATGTGAAGCTCATCGGCCTTTCGAGCTGGAACCGTTCGAACGAGACACAGATCGTCGTCAAACCGGAATCTTCGATTCAGACAATCGAGGACCTGAAAGGCAAGAAGGTTGCCTATCTCTCTGGCACCGTGCGTCATTCGACCTTCGCTAAGGCCCTCAAGGCCGCAGGTCTTTCCCTTAAGGATGTGGAGAGCCTGAACCTCGGCATCGAAAATTCCGGCCCGGCGCTGGCTCGCGGTGACGTCGACGCCATCGTTGAGAGCACCGGTACGGTCCAGACACTCGTCGAAAAGGGCGCGGCGCGGTTGATATTCGATGCTGGCACGTCGGGACGTCCTGACTGGGCGGTTCCACATCTCCTCAGCGTCAACGGAGGGTTCGCGCGCAAATATCCTGAAATCGTGACGCGTCTTCTAGCTGTAGATATTGCGACTGCCCGCTGGGCCGATGCAAACCCGGAAGAGACAACCGCTATCTTCATTAAAGAGACTGGCAGCAGCGAAAAGGCAGTTCGCGCCACTTATCCGGAGGGTAAGTTCTTCCAGGACCCGGAGATCACGCAGGAGGCCGTGACGGCACTTCAGGGGGAGGAAGCCTTCATGGCAGATGCTGATCTGTTGAAAGGCAAAGTCAACTACGATACCTGGGTTGACCGGTCCTTCTACGAAGCAGCTTTAAAAAGGCTTGCTGCGAGCAACTGATCCGTTAGCTTCAGACAGCGAACATGTGTCGCTGCTCATTCTTCGCACCGATATTGTCCCGGTCGTTGTGACCGGGGCCTTGCTATGGATCATTCAACCGTGAATTGGTGGGATAGATGGCCCCTTCGGCTGGCGTCAATTTATGATAATTGCCTGGTGCGATGGTGGCGCTCACCAATAAGAGCAAATTCCGGTGTAAAGCAAAAGCGACTGGAGAACGGCAGCAGGTCACCTAAACTCGCCATTAAACTCGGAGAGCGAGGTTTGCTTTGAAGCCGTGTTGCTTTGCGCTACTGGCTAGTTGCCCCTGATAGGACAGACCAAGGGTCGCTGATGGCGTCAGAACCATATCGAAACCAGTTTCTATCAATGCTGCATCCTCTGCGATCGAAGTGCCGGCAATAGTGAAGTTCTCTCCAGCCGAAAATATCAGTGAAGAGATAGGTGTTGCGTCGCCAAAAGCGTGGCGCCATCCGAGCACAGCACGTGCTGCAGCGTTCATGCTTCTGATGGCGAATTCTGTTGAGGCTCTGATCCCTAATGTGGTGAAGGTTGTATCCGTTATCTGGCTGCTGGCATGAAGCGCCGCAGTCGCGCCATTTTCCGCAAAATCGTCAGTGCGCAGCGTCACATAAGCCAGTGCGGCAAATGGCTCGAAGTCGGCAATATCTGTATCTAGTCGGTAACCAAGATCGCCAAAAGCCTGAAACATTTCAGCACTATAACTGCTCTCTAAATTATCTGAAAAACCAGGGAAGGAAACCGAGCGGCTGAAATCCATTTCATGCCAACTGTAGGAAAGACCGGTTCGCAGACCCAGTGTCCCTCCACCCATGTTCACGCTGGTACCGCCATACACGCCCAGATGATAATTATCACTATCACCCTGAGAAAAGCGTTCGTCCACATGGATGTTGGTGTGGCTATATCCTGCAACCACACCCAAACGCCAGGTATCGAACACCGGTGCGTCTGCACCAAACAGGAAACCGCCCGTGGAGTATTTAAGTGTGGTGGCATTGGAATGACTGTCATAGTCACTCCAGGCACCCAAGCCTTGCCCCCAGACGGACAGCCCGCCCGCATTAGATTGAACAGGATTTGTTGCAGTTCGGCTATCAAACGGCACAGCCTTCATCGAGGGCGTGTCGTCATCAAAGGTCGACCGAATACGATTGATTGCCGCATCGCGTACAAAATGGCTGCCTTCAATCAAAGCGGTTTTGATAGATGCATGGATCTCACCGGAAAGTTGATCTAAAGCATATCTCGCACCGGTCTCATCAGGAAGTGCCGCAACAGCATTATAAGCAGAATTGCCGCCACCTGTGCTTTCAAGGCCATTTCCGATAGCGCACTGGTTGCGGGTCTCTGCAATCTCACAAAACGCAACCGTGTTGCGAACGACGTCGATATAAACGTGGTTGGCATTATAGGCGAGTGCCAGATCAACAAAAGGCATGTTCTGGTCAAGGTTGTCGAAAGCACCGGAAACCCCGCCATCAGCACCAATAATCGCCCAGCGACTGCCCGGTATATAGAGGCCGGCGGCCTTCAAAGCGTAAACCGTACCACCGTGGATTGTGACTGTACCGCTCGCATTGATCAAATCGCTTTCAAGTGCGGGGGTGATTTCGGCCTGATAAAATGATTCAGGCTCTTAATCCTCGCGCTTTTGTAACTGTCAGTTAAGGCAACCAAAGAGCCATCGCGTCAAATTTGCAACAGCATAGAGAGATGTAATATGCAATTCTACTAATCAATTCTTACCAATTCTTGCATAGATAAGCATAGGCTTGCGTACTCGTTCAACTCCTGCAAAACTTTTGATACAAAATTCAGCGCCATGGAGGGGATAGCTTGATGTCGACAGGTTTGAATGCTTGATCTCAAAACGATCATGGTCGTCACGATGGCGGTTGCCAGTCTGCAGGCTGTCGCCTGGATATTTGTCTGGAGAGTATGGCGACACCTTTACGAACTGAAATTTTTGGCCGCTGGTTTCATCGCTATCGCTGTTGGCGTATTGATGATGCTTTTGCGCGGGCAGAATCCGACCGGGTGGGAGATTGTTCTACATAATACAATCATCAAGCTGGGCCTGGTTTTGCTCGCCGAGGGGCTGGCTCGATTCCTGGGCCAGGCACGCTACACCTGGATATATATCGTACTGCTGCTTCTCCATACTTTCGTCTGGAGTGCCGTTGTGATCACTGACCCTGAAAACATCGCGATCCGCATCCATAGTTCAACGATCTTCACCGTCATTGTGATGACGATAATGTGCCGCGCCCTCACACGTGATCGGACTCAGCCCCAACTGCTCCGCTGGATCACGATCGCTATCCTCATTGAGTATATGATGGCCAGCATAGTTCAAAGTGCGATCGAACTACGCTTACCTGCCGGTTTCGAAAGTGCGCCGGTGCTCGCCGACCGTAACGCGTGGTATTTGCTACAGGGCACGCTGTTTCTGATCGCGCTTTTTGCTTGCCTGCTCTTCATGGTGAATTCACGCTTGTCAGCCGACCTGCGTGAAAAGAATGTGTCCTTGCAGCTTGAGGTCGAGGAACGGCGAAGATTGGAAGTTCGATTGAACGCAAGCCTTGAAGCCGAGCGGTCGTTGCGTGACGAACAAACGGATTTCATGCGCGTCGTTAGCCATGAATTCCGAACGCCGCTCGCTGTGATCCGCAATGCCGCTGAGATGATCGGGCTAGTGGGCAACAAGTCACCAGACGCAACACGGGAGCGGCTTATTGGTATCAACGAAGCCCTCAATCGTCTGTTTTCTCTTATTAACCGCTTCATGACAGAAGACCGTGAAAGCGGGTTTCAACCGGAATTGATACAAATCGGTTCGCTTATAGGGGACGTGCAACTGCATTTCGAAATGACCGGGCGAGGAAAACGCCTGCACTTCACGATGGAAGACGAAACCTTTGCCTTTCATGCGGATCCGGACATGCTCGCCACGATTATTATCAATCTGATTGACAACGCTCTTAAATACTCACCCAGCAGCCAACCGGTCGATATTCATGCCAGAGCGGACCACCGATCGATCACAATTGAGATACGTGACCGCGGCATGGGTATCCCTGCAGCGGAACTTGGCGCAATTGGACGTCGCTTTTTTCGTGCTTCCAATGCCAAGACAGTCGTTGGCACTGGGCTGGGATTATATACGGCTCAACGATTGCTGGCTTACCATGACGGTAAGCTGCAGATCGGCCCTAACGGGCAGCAGGGAACAATCGCGATCATGCAATTACCTTTGCCGGAAAACTCGGCAACCCAAATCCGGTCCATAAAGGAGTTAGCAGATTGACACATATCCTGATTGTCGAGGACGAGCCCAGATTGCGCAAAGATTTGGTCGATTTCCTTGCGTTAACTGGCTTCACCGCGAGGGGCGTCGCGACGGCTGCCGAAATGAGAGATGCTCTCGAGAATGACCAGTTCCCCTCTGTCATTGTGCTTGATATTGGACTGCCAGACGGCAACGGGTTTGATCTTGCAGCCGAGGTTCGCAAGGCGCATGACTGTGGCATCGTTATGCTGACCGCTTTTGGCGACAGTCACGACCGCATACGAGGCTTTGACAGCGGTGCAGACATCTACCTGGTCAAAGACAGTACGTTGCGTGAAGTCGAGGCCGCAATTCGTAGTCTGTTAAGACGTGCCGGCAATCTTACTGAAAACGCGAAAGAAACCGCTGAACTGTGGATACTGAACAGTGCGAACTGGACGCTGATTGCACCCAATCAGCAAATACTCAAATTGACCGCTACGGAGTTTGCTTTCATGAAGGCATTGTGCAGTCGTTGCGGAGACATTGTTCAGCGTGAGGGGCTAGCAGAGATTTTGGCCTGTCAGAGGTCCAGTTTTGACAAGCGGCATCTTGATACCGTCGTCAGTCGCCTGCGCCGAAAGATAGAAGATCGATCCAGGCTGCCTGCACCTATCATGGTCGTTTATGGCGTCGGTTATACATTTACAGCGACTGCCGCCGTCGCTTGAGGGTATTTGGGCACACGTTATTGAATACGGATACGCATGTCGTTTGATATAAGTTAAGCACCTGTCTTAGCCATGGTTGTGATGGGAGAAGCAGGCTTGCTGGACGGAAAGAAATGATCAGGTACGAGCATAAACTGTCACTCGCACGACGGGCTATACCGCATAAGGTCTATTTAAAAGCGGTGACACCAATGATGGTGCAGCATAGTCGAGGCGGAAATCTGCTTAACAAATTACACGAGACTGTTCAGACCAGCGGAACCACCTCTTTTTTCTATCGATCTCTGACTGATCCAAGTTTTCTAATAATACCAAATTTCAGTGATGGCTTTTAGAGCAGATTGCCTTCTTATGTACGGCGAGGCTTGGCGATTTCATGGGGGCACATAAGGTCGTGACTGGCAATAGCGTTAACTATCCAACCGTCAGAGTACTTATTGTTGTACCGTTATACAGTTCAAGCCAATTCCTTCACATTTTTCGAGATCAGCTGTGTCGCTTCTGGCATGCTTCCGAGCTTGGCAATATGCTTATAACGAGGCAATAAAATCATGAAGTCTACCATTGTGACGGCTTTTGCTCTTGTGTCGGGAACGTGTTTATCGACAGCCGTTTGGGCACAAGAAACATACGATTTTCTTGACTCAAAAGGGCAGCCATTCATAACCGCAAAATATTACGGCGTTAACGATGGGGCGTTTGGTGCCGATGGTAATTCATCAACCTGGAACCTTTCATCGTTTGACGTTGGTCAACTTAATCTCGCCATCAATCATTGGGGTGAAATCATTCAGGTCATTCCCGGATCATCGCCCGCGATCTTCAATATAGGTACGATGGATGACTATAATGCGTATGCTACCAGCCCTATAGCCTCTGAGCGAGAGGGCGCACCTACAAAAGTCCAGGCAGCCTTAATAGGCCAGAGGCCCGGCGACCTGCTCAATGAAGCTCAAGGGTTTATCCAGATCGGCACTCTTCCCTGGGCAAAAGTGGACTACACCCCCTCTCAGCTTCCCATGACGTCAGAAATTTCGCTCACGGGAACAATGATCCATGAAATCGGGCATGCTTTGGGGATTTCGAGTAATTTTCAGGGTGACGAACAGGACGATGGCTCGGCTCTTATTTACATAGATGAAAACCCAAATTCCTGGATAAGCCATCTTTATGACGACAATGGACAACAAAGCAGGCCGGATCAAATTGTCTGGTGCTCATTCTGCGACAACATTGCGCTTAATGATGATGACGAGCCTTTGGGACCTGAAGACATATTTGATGTTCGCAATAATAGCGCATATTTCGGTGGTGCACATGTCGATGACGTGCTTGCAGGAGCAATGGCGGGTGTGCCGCTAAGTATGGTATCTTCTCGAGATCCCAATGTGCCAGACATGCCTTTTTTGGCTCATATCGAACTGAAAAACAGCTTGATGAGCCATCAGCCTTACCGCAATTATACGAATTTTATGGAAGCGGAATTGGCTATATTGCAGGATCTCGGCTACAAGATAGATCGCCGGAATTTCTTTGGCTACTCCGTTTACGGAGACAATCAGATCCTCATAAATGATAACCCGTTTTTTGGACGAAATGCTGCAGGGACAGCTTATCTTCAAGAAACATATAATACGGCGACGCTTGGTCTTGGATTGCATGTTTATGGTAGCAATAACACAATAATCCAGCGTGCTGATCTGCTGTCCGCTGGAGCAGGAGGCGCTGGAATTCGTGTTGACGGTGGCAGCAACGATCTGACCATTCTGCCTGGCATCCGTGTTTATGCAGATGGCGTAAACGGGCGCGGCGTCATGTTTTCTTACGGTAAAGACCATACACTTACACATCGCGGCGATATACAGGCACTTGGTAGAGACGGTGTCGCTGTGAGCTTTGATTTTGGCCATAATGCAATGGGGGATGATGGTCCGATTGGCGAATATAGAGGTTCTTACATCCTTCGCGGGGATCAATCTCTTAGTCGATACACCCCGGAAGCTTTGCAGGCGACACGGAACGAAATCAACGGATCTTTAATCTCAACGTTTGATCTGACTGGGCGAGTGGCCGGCACGAAAGCTGCGATTTATATGTCGGACAATGCTTATGTTAGTGAGATCAATGTCATGCAGGGAGCGACCATCGCTGGTGACATTATTTCCAACTATGCAGAGGTTGATGAGGATGATGATCTTCGTTTGACCAATCTAACCTTTGGTCTGGAAGCCGATAGCGATGGCCATTCGACTGATCGTGTCGATTCCGATTTTGCACTCACTTATGATGGCAATGCCACCGGTAAAAATCTGTCGTTACAGATTGATGGCGGGACCACGACCCTGACCGGGGATCATCTGCTCTATAATGCGAGGGTGGCTGAAACAGCCATCCTGGCCGGAACCGGATCCTATCAGATCGATGCAACGCAGCGGTTTAGCAATGCTGGTGTGCTCAATCCTTCAGTCTCAGGGCAAGCCATTACAATTACTGGAAATTATGGCCAGTCAACAAATGGAACACTACAGCTTGCCTTCAACGACCAAAAGACAATCAGCAACCTGATTGTTGACGGCAATGCCGAACTTGGCGGCGCAATCGCCTTTGCACCGGAGCGCGGCTACTACGCTAGCGGTTTTAGTGTCACGTCGGATCAGTGGCTGCAAGCCAATACGTTCAATGGCGCTTTTAATAAAGTCAAAACGAGCCTCACGTCACCGACGCTGAGTGCAACTGCGACCAACGATGGTGGTAACAGCTATACAGTTTCACTTACCCGCATTGTTAATGCCTATTCGCAATATGGTGACACCGCCAACAGCCAAGATGTGGGCTATGCGCTCGATGTGATGAGCCACAATGTTGTGCCTGTGATGCAGCCATTACTGGCAGCCCTTGATTTTTCTGCAGCCGATGGTTCGATTATAAGATCGGTTCTGCCGCAGCTTTCAGGAGAGGCCTATGCTTCAGCTGCGAGTGTAATTGCCAATACAAGTGTTGCCACCCGGCTGTCGGTCAATAGCCGTTTGTCGCAAGCTTTTGGCGGTATGCCTGTAACACCGGTTTCAGTGCTGGCCTTTGCTCCGAAACAGAAAACAACTCAAGCCGAAGCGGCGATTGAAAAAGTCGAGTCCGCTCGAACTAATCTGGAGGATCTGAACCAATATATAGCTTGGGGGGCTGTATCTGGCAGCTGGTCAAGCCAGTCGGGAGATGCAAATGCTGCGCGTACAAAATCCACACTCGGTGGTTTTATCACAGGTATCGATGCAAGTGTCTATGATAATTGGCGGCTGGGTATTATGGCGGGCTACAGCCGTTCCACCGTCAACACTGCTCGCTTAAACTCTTCCGGATCCAGCGATAATTATACCATTGGTGCCTATACGGGGACCGAATGGGCGACAGTAGAAGGTGCTGTGGGCTTGCGTGCTGGTTTAAGCTATTCTTGGCATAAGATTGAGATGAGCCGTTCAGTCATCTTCAATGGTTTTTCCGATAATCTATCGGCGGACTACAATGCTGGCACGCTTCAGGTTTTTGGTGAACTGGGCTATAAACACAGTCTCAATCAGCGCTCAATTATAGAACCTTACGCCAATCTCGCTTATGTGCATCTGGAGACTGATGGCTTTAGAGAAGCGGGCCATAATGGTGCGGCGCTGGTCGTTCAGCCCGGCACGATGGAAACCACATTGTCGACCCTTGGCATCCGCACTTCGACCATCATTGATCTCGGTAATGTCTTAACAACCGCACGCGCTGACCTTGGCTGGCGGCATGGTTTCGGCGACGTAATCCCAGCTTCAACAGTGAGTTTTGCAGCAGGCTCCAACGGCTTCACTGCTACCGGAAACTCGATTGGCAAAGATACTGCACTCATTGAGGTTGGGCTTGATTTCGCAGTTGCAGAAAATGCTAAACTTGGCCTGGCTTATCAGGGACAGTTTGGATCGGGCCTCACTCAAAATGGCGCTAATGCCAGTTTAAGTAAGAAATTTTGACCCGTGTTAGCGAATTTGTGAACGCAGATTTGTTGGTCTAGAAATTCGTTTATGGATTGGTGTGTTATGAGTCCTCAATGGCACGAGTTTGGAAACCGATTCTTGGTATTAATATGATGAGAGGCTGACGCGGTCGTGCCACTGGTATGATATTTAATTGGGAAATTAGACAATGAGCTTTGCAGTTTTCCAGATTTGCAACTAGCGCTTTAGTCGTAGCAGTCAACCTGATTGACGGATTTGTGCTGTGACTGTTCTATGCCTAGGGCAAAGGGGATGCAGCGATTAACCGCTTCGGGGAGATAGCCGGTCTTGTTGCAATCTTTCCACCGCGCTTTGCTGGGTCATTTACTTCAGTCCAAAACTGCTTGAACGTTTCAATCAGAAAAAAGTGTCAGGTCACACGCAAATGGAACCTGGATGAAACCTATATCAAGGTCAAAGGCAAGTGGCTGTACTTATATCGTGTGATTGATAGCAACGGGGATACGATTGAGCTCTACTTCAACAAGGAACCTGATTTAGCCGCTGCCAAACGCTTTATACGTAAGGCTTTGGCTAAACACGGCAGGCCGAAGCGAACTACCATTGACGGAAGTGAGACCAATAGAACAGCTATCTTGCAATGTGATGTAGAGAACCGGCTCAGCCAGCCTGGCAAACCCATTGCCATTCGTTCCGGCAAATACATGAACAATATCCCTGAGCTGACCATCGGTTCATCAAGTGGCTCACTAAGCACATGTGATGCTTTAAAGCATTTCATTCAGCTTCAGCTACCATTGTGGGTATTGAGGTGGCGCTGTGATCCGCAAAAGCCAATTCGCGAATGAGACCCGTTCGTCATTCAAGGTCTTTGCAGAGCTCGCAGCATAATTGTGTCCAGAGATAAGGCCGTTTTAACCTGCTGAAATATTTGCGACAAGGCCAAGTGGCGTCCCAATAACGGGGCATGGAACGGCCCCACAACAATTAGGTGCAAGCGGTGCCGACTGGAAAATAGCGTTATCGGTCACCCAAGCCGACCTGGCTTGGGTATCAGTGTCAACATAGTTCCAGCTCCCATCCATCGAGATTTTTAGATACGATAAAACGACTTACCGTTCTCAGAGAAGATCTTTGCCGATATCGCTTCATTGAAGTTGTCCCTGATTAACTCCACATCTCGAAGCTCGAAGGGCCGCTTAGCCCTCGTAGAAGGGACATCGCTTCCAAATATAAGAGCGTCTTCATTGATCTCCGAGATATTCTTCATGACTTCCAATGGGTCGAAGTTCAACCGGCCAAACCCGGACGCTTTCACCTTTGCCCCGCTTTCGACTAGCTTCAGCAGCGTCGGAAGACCTTCTCGTGAGAGCCCAAGGTGGTCTAACGATATTTGTGGCAACTCTCGTAGCTCACTGACGTAAGGCACGAGAGTGGACGCATCCGCATAGAACTCTGAATGCATTCCACCAATTTTATGGACGCGATGTGCAAGCTTGGAGATGCTACCGAAATCGTACGATTCTCCGCGTTTCAAGTTGAATCTGACACCTCTGACACGAGCTTTAGCGAGGCGATCTATTTCGTCGTCTGATATATCGAATGGGAGTTGAGTGACGCCGACCCAATTTCTGTCCAGCTTCGAAAGAGTATGAATGAGGTAGGTTTGATCGAAGGCCTGGTAGGAACCTGATACGATAGCTCCCCCGGTAGCATTCCAGTTTTTGGAATCTTGCTGATACTGCTGCAAAGTGTACTTCGGCGGCAAATATCCCTGGTTCTCGACCAAGGGAAACCCTGGCTCCAGAATATGGAAATGGGCGTCAAATGTAATTTGTGGCGGCTTTGCGCATGCTAAGACAGGTGAGCCAGCCACCATGGCCAGCCCTGCAAATCCTTGGAGCAGGCTGCGTCGGTTCAACTCAAATGTCATCGCCAACTCCTCCCGGATTGAGAAAGCGCTCGATAATATATACTACCTTCTCAGAGCACTCGATCGGTGCAAAGTGTTTCGCGTTTTTCAGGATCACGAGTTCGGCGCCAGATATGTTCCATGCCATTTCCTGCGCCATGGATAGTGGAGTGGCGTAGTCATGCTCTGCAACAATCACGAGAGTTCTGGCTCGTATCTGATTGAGTTGCGTCCGTAGATCGACTTCAGCAAGCGCTTTGCAAACTTCGGCATAGTGATGAGGATTGTTTTTGATAAACACGTCCTCACAGCGTGCCACGATTTCCGGGTTGGCGCTTACGAACTCATCGGTGAACCAACGTTCGAGTTGAAAGGGTAGGAGGGCTTTCAGCCCATCGCGGATCGCGGTGGTTGACCTTTGTTCCCATTTCGATGCGGCATGATTCCCGTAATAGGCCGTCGTATCGATCAAGATGAGATCTTCAACCAATTCCGGATAATCAATCGCCATTGCCTGCGCGATACACCCACCCATCGAACAACCTGCGACAACGCTCTTTTCCCAGCCAATCGCCTTCATCAGTTCAGCCAGATCGTGGGAGAAAGCTTTGATTGTGTATGGTCCCGGAGGGCCAAAGCTGTCTCCGTGAGCTCTGCAATCTGGAATGAGAAGACCCCAATCCTGTGGAACATGCGAAGCGAATTCGGTCCACTGTGAAGAGTCCATAGCCAATGCATGTATCAAGACAAGTCGCGGACTTTTCTCTGTAAGCGGTGACCGCAGGCGGTATGCTATCTCGCCCATTTCGACATCAAGTCTACGCAGAGATGTAAGTTGGCCTTCGAACATAATGGAGCCTCCAATCACAGGTCAGTTTGTTGCAGTAAGCTCGCGGTGGTCACGCTTCAACATGACAGCGATTACCTGTGAAAGGACCGCGGAAAGGATCATGAATGCGGCCATAAACGCGACGCCCCATGTGAATGATCCCGTCAAATCCTTTGCGATTCCAACGAACCAGGGTCCAAGAAAGCCACCCAGGTTGCCAATCGAATTGATCATCGCGATCCCGCCAGCCGCTGCTCCTCCGGTCAAGAACATCGTAGGCACAGGCCAAAACATAGGTCTCGCAGCCATGTTGCCGATGAGGCTTACCGAGATGCCGAAGATTGCAAACCAAAGGTTTGATGTTGCAGCGGTAATGAACATTCCGATGCCGCCGACTGTGCAAGCGACCACGAGGTCGATGAGAGAAGAGCTGCGCTTCCGTGCGATCTTGCCCCACCAAACCATTCCGATAACAGCGACGAGGTAAGGAAGAGCGGAAAGCAAACCGATCATATTAATCGACAGTTGGTGCTCTTTCAGGATCTGCGGCAGCCAGATGCCGATGCCGTAGGAAGCAACCGTGAAGCCCATCTGAACAATCGCCAGTACCAGTACGCGCTTATCAACGATAGATGCCCAGAAAGATGCAACGTGTCGGCCACCTTGGGTCTCTAAGGACATCAATTGGCTTAGCCTTTGTTTCTCACCTTCAGTAAGAAATTTAGCGTCGGAGATCGATTTCGGCAGGAACACAAATACAGCGATACCCAGCAAACAAGCAGGCAAGCCTTCTACAATAAACATCCACTGCCATCCTCTAAGGCCAACGATACCGTCGTGAGAAAGGAGCCATGCTGAAAGGGGGGCGCCGATCAAGCCGGAAAGCGGTATCGCGGTCATGAAGAGGGCGGTGATGCGAACTCGGTATACCTTCGGGAACCAGTACATCACGTAGAAAATTGCTGCAGGGAAAAAGCCAGCTTCCGCTGCTCCCAACAGGAAGCGGATAACGTAGAAACTCATCGGGCCTTGAGCAAAGGCAGCCGCTGCTGAGATAATACCCCAGGTGACCATAATCCGCACGATCCAATTTCTTGCACCGTACCGCTGCATCGCAAGGCTGCTTGGAATCTCAAATGTGAAATATGCCAAGAAAAAGAGGCCTGCACCCCAACCGAACTGGGTGGCTGTGAGCCCCAGATCCTGGTTCATAGTGAGGGCTGCAAAGCCGATGTTTACGCGGTCTAGATAGTTCACGAAGTAGCAAAGGCCCATCAAGGGCACGATCCGCCACGCCACCTTTTTTACGATCTGTGCATCGTTCGCTTGAGAATTGTCCATAATTCCTCCCGTTCAATTCCTCTCCATAAAGCCACAAATATTCAACCTGTCAACCGGTTATACGTATGACTGAATGACTTGATGAATTATCCGGGTTGTGCGATAAGCTGGAAAAAAGGTGATTTATGTTATTAGACGGCGACCACAGATTACCGCTTTACGCTCGGCTCCGTGACGTGCTGGCAACACAGGTTGCAGAGCTCGTTTGGAAAGTTGATGAGGCAATTCCGACAGAAAGCGAGTTGTCATCAGAGTATGGTGTTTCGGTCCATACCGTCCGTAAGGCTGTAGAGCAACTGGTCAATGAGGGGCTTCTGGAGCGCAGGCATGGAAGCGGTACATTCGTTCGGCGACCGTCCTTCCACAATAGTCTTTTTCGATGGTTTAACTTCGAGGACACGTCTCAGTCCGGCCACAAAACCGTTCCAGAGAGCCGTCTGCTTTCAAGAGTCGTGGAGCCCGCTCCATTGGACCTCGTCCCAGACACAAAGTTCCTGCGCAGCGCCGAGGTTATTCATATAGAGCGCATCCGGCTTTGGAGCGGAGAGGTTCTCATGCTGGAGGACATCTATCTCTCTCACCCGAAGTTCGAAGCTGTTTTGAAAGATGAAGAGCACGAAATCGGGCCCTTGTTATATCCCTACTATGAGCGTCGTTTCTCGCGTCTGGTTACTGGTGTCGAGGACGAGATATCGGTTGGCCTGGCGAACGATCGGCTTGCCAGCGTTTTTTCCGTGGAAGTCGGTGCACCGGTCGTCCAGATTGACCGCCTGTCGAAAAGCGCTGACGGAGTACTTGAAGTGAGGCGTGCTTACGGGCGCGGGGATCGGTTTCGCTACCGAGTTAAGATGTCGTGAGCGGTGATGATGCTCAAGCTTGCACTTCTCGATGATTACCAGAATGTCGCTCTGAAGTCTGCCGATTGGTCCGTTTTGAATGGGCTTGTCGAAATCACAGCCTTTCATGAGCCACTTAACCCTGAAACACTGACTGAAACCCTTCGACCATTCGATGCGCTTTGCCTGATGAGAGAGCGCACTCGGTTGAGCGCGGAGGTTATCTCACTACTGCCGAACCTCAAGTTTATATGCTCGACAGGCCGATCAAATGCGGCACTTGATGTAGATGCTGCTGAACAAGCAGGCGTTCGAGTCCGGATGACCGGAAGCAGGGCCAATGGGCCAGTTGAACTGACTTGGGCACTCATTCTGTCTGCTGCTTGTAATCTTGGCGAGCAGACGCGATCGGTTCGGGATGGTGGCTGGCAGAACAATGTCAGCACCGACCTTGAAGGTGGTGTCCTTGGGGTCGTGGGGCTTGGTCGTATTGGCTCACGCGTCGCCGCCGTAGCCAAAGCCTTCGGCATGGAGGTCGAGGCATGGAGCCCAAATCTCACCCAGGAGCGTGCGTCTGCGGCAGGAGCTACCTATCAAAGCAAGGAAGCTTTGTTCGAAAAGGCGGACTTCGTGACCATCCACATGTCGTTTAGTTCTACGACGCAAGGCCTTGTAGGCGAGGCAGAATTGAACACAATGAAACCCTCAGCTTGGTTGATCAATACATCGCGATCACAGCTGGTAGATCAGCAGGCTTTGAGGGTTGTTTTGTCGACGAGGCGCATAGCCGGTGCAGCACTAGACGTGTTCCCCGAAGAGCCTCTTCCAGCCGATGACCCATTTCGATGGCAGCAGAACGTGATTTGCACGCCTCACATCGGCTTCGTCACCAAGAATAACTACCAGGAATATTTCACCCAAACTGTCGAGCACGTCCGTGAGTGGCTGGCTTCAGAGCAAACTCGGTGTAGTCCCTAAAAAACAAGACAGGGAGACGAAGATGAATGAGCATCTGAAAATTCGTACAATAGACGGTGTTCTCAGTTACCCGGTCCATCATATGCGTGGTGGAACGTCCACCGGCGTGATTTTTAACGAGGCGTACGTCCCAAAAGAACTGGCGTTACGCGAGGAGTTGCTGCGACACATTTTTGGGGTCCCTTTGAACGGAGTTATCGATAAAAATAGTCAGACGACTGGTCTGGGCCGTGGCTACCCGACTAGCAACAAGGCGTTCCTCGTCAGCATCGATCGCGATAAGGGAAAGGTTTCTAGTACCTTAGCCCAACTCGCAGCAACTAAGTCGGATATCGATTGGAGTGTGAATTGCGGGAATATGTCTTCGGCGATTCCGCTTTGGCTCTCAGAAATCGGCTGGTTTGACCAGAAAACCGGTAATCTCGAGGTCGATATTTTTAATACCAATACTGGTGTAACAACGCTTGCGCGCATGCATAAAGATTCTGGCGGAAAATTTTCATGTAGCGAAATTCCGGGCGTTGCAGGTCAATTCCCAAGCGTGGATCTTTTTCTCAATGAACCGGTGGGATCGAAAACCGGCCGCCTTCTTCCTACCGGTAGCGCAGTGAATATCATCCAAGGTAAAACCGTATCATGTGTAGATGTGGCAGTGCCTATGGTGATCTGTGAGGCCTCAGAATTTGGCATGACAGGAGACGAAAGCCCATCCGAGCTCTCAGGCAATAAAAAGCTGATGGATGATCTCAGAGAGGTATGGATTAGCGCAGGTTTGCTGATGGGTCTCAAGAAACGAGACGGAGCGCCGATGACACGTGAGGACCTCGCCCGCTCGGAGACAATTCCGAAGATTTGTCTGGTATCTCCTGCTCGAGGAAGTGGTAAACTGAGTGTCCGATATTTTACGCCCCAACAGTGCCACCAGTCTCTCGCAGTTTCTGGAGGCTGCTGTCTTGCAGCTGCGTCACTTTTACCCGGCACTGTAGCGAACAAATGCGCGGAGAACCTGCAAGCTCTCACAGGCGATTGGTCTGAGATTGAGATGGCGATCGAGAATCCAGCAGGCTTGTTAGAGATGACTATCAAGGCCAGGTCGGTTTCCGATGGCGTTTTGGTGTCTCGAGCAGGTTACAGACGAAATGCGCAGCTTCTAGTCGAGGGATATATGTCGCTCTACGGTGCTTCGGATCAATTGCGCGACGCGTTGATCGAAATGTCTGCGAGTTAACCCATGGCGTGCCAATCTGCATTGTGACGCGGCTCCGACACAGTATTGGTGGTCAACAGCCTATCTCTTCGCGCCGTTTCATGAATTTTTTGTCGCGATACACAGTCGCTTTGCCGGGGCTCACAAACACTGCAGCGCGGTCAGAACAGGTCACCCTCAATAAACAAATCGCTGGTCCCACGAAAACAGGCGATTGCGACGATGGATCGGAAGTTTCTTGCTGTTATCTCACAACGTAATGCGACACGTTTGAAGCGTTTGAGCTTCCCCATCATTTGTTCGATACGTGCGCGACCTCGATAAAGCGCCGTGGCAAAATGTTTCGGAATATTCTGCCTGTTTGATCTGTAAGGGATCACAGGGATAGCGCCAGCCTTTCGCGCAATCTCTCGATTAACGTCGCTATCATAGCCCTTGTCAGCAATGATAGCGCGGTGCCGGATTTGAGGTCCAGTTTCCATGAGGCTTTCAAACTGTTTGCTATCGGAGACTTCGCCTCCGGTCAGTTCAAACCCAAGGGGCTGACCATTTCGGTCGGTTTTGATAGATTTTGGTTCCGAACCCTCCGCGCGAACGCCCAAGCGCTTGATCTTTCTGCCCCCTTTGGCACAGGCTGCGGAAACATGAGCGCGAATGACCGTGCTATCGAACATCGCAATCAGATGAGCGCTTTCATCAAGCCCAGCCAAAATGGAAAAATCGTCTTCGAAAACACCCGCTTTACCCAAGGGGTCAAAACGCTTCCATATGCTGTTCCAGTTACCAAATTGCTCAGGCAAAGCCCGCCAGCAGATGTTGTGAAGGGTGAAATAATGTAACGCCTCAAGAAATAGACGGTCATTTTTGCTTTCGCGCCAACGGCTGTTAGACAAGTCCGAAAAACCTCCAGTGCCAGTTTATAGTGACTTTCTGTCATCTTGGTGCACTTTGCCGAACTCCAAATCACGTTGGCAATATGTGAATCACGTTGAGAGAAAATCTGGAACCGGAAAACTTACACCTGAGCCAATTCGTCCACACGGCCCAGACACGTCATTGCATCAAACAATGTGACGGCACCGTTAAATAACTTGCAATATCGACTGGCGACATGTGCGCACCGGACAAGGCTGATGAGCGTTTCCGAGGGCGCATCGTGACCTGGCGGTCAAACTATCTGCCTGAGGGTAAGATGAGCCGGTTGATCGTTTATCAGGCTATGGGATCACCAGGCTTTTGCTGTGCCGACCTGCGCTCGGCGATGGCTATTCTAAAAGCTGCCGTTTGAGCAGGGTTTCGAGCCAATTGGTAAAGACCTGCAAGCGCCGCGAGAGGTGCTGCCGGTGGGGATAAAGTAATGTCATGGGCATGGGTTCGGCGCGATGATCTGGCATGACTTCGATCAGTTCCCCAGCCTCAAGATGGATACGCACGTCATAAACTGGGATCTGGATCAGTCCGAGCCCAGCCAGGCAGCATGCGATATAGGCTTCGGCGCTGTTAACAGTCACGCGCCCACGTAACGACATAGTACTGAGCATCCCGTTTTCGATCCACTCCCAATCCTCGACGCGCCCACTGGACGGTGAGGCATAGTTGACCGCCCAATGGCTTCCGAGATCATTGGGCGTGCAAGGCGTTCCGTGGTTCCTCAGATAATCGGGGCTCGCAACATTGATAAGCGGTAGTTTGCCGATTGGTCGCGCGATCAGAGCGGAATCGTTTAAAGGGCCAACGCGCAGCACACAATCGACGCTGTCTTCCACCAGATTGACTGAACGATCGGTCACACCAAAATCGATATCAATCTGCGGATAAAGTTCGAAAAAATCGGGCAATGCTGGCGCAATGATCAGGCGTCCAATCCGCCCCGGAACATCGACCCGCAGGCGGCCTGATGGCTGTGCTGCAGTCTGGCGGAACAAGTTTTCTGCGTCCTCGACATCGGCGATTACGCGCAGGCAGCGTTCATATAAGGCGGCACCATCCTGCGTCGCCGAGACCTTGCGCGTCGTGCGATGGAGTAGCCTCGCACCAACACGCCCCTCCAGTTCCTGGATTGCCGCCGAGACGGAGGAACGCGGCACACCGAGCGTATCGGCGGCGCGGGTAAAGCTCGAACATTCGACGACACGGGCGAAAATGCGGAACAGGTCTATGCGGTCCAAAGTGTGGGGCTTTCCAATTGTGCAGCGTTTCTGACAAGTGATGTCAGAATGGGCGTCTTTATCATGCAATCCTAGGCGATAAAGTTTCAAGTTGAAAGCGGTTGCCAATGCGATCGCATGCCGGCGAAGGAGCCCCCATGACCGACCACAGCATTAAAGGAAAAACAGTCATCATCGCTGGAGGTGCAAAAAACCTTGGTGGTCTGATTGCACGCGATCTTGCAGCTCATGGCGCGAAAGCCATTGCGATCCACTACAACAGTGCAGCGTCCAAACCGGAGGCGGACGCGACTGTTGCTGCGGTCAAAGCAGCAGGTGCTGAAGCCATTGCGTTCCAGGCGGATCTGACCACAGCGAGTGCCGTCGCCAGGCTTTTCGCTGATGCGGTCGCCGCTATTGGTAACCCGGACATTGCCATCAACACGGTCGGAAAAGTGCTTAAGAAGCCGATCGTCGAGATTTCTGAAGCTGAATATGATGCGATGAGTGCGGTCAACGCCAAGACGGCCTTCTTCTTCATCAAGGAAGCGGGTAAACATCTCAATGATAATGGTAAATTGGTGACACTCGTCACATCACTGCTCGGTGCATTTACTCCATTTTACTCGAGCTATGCTGGCACCAAAGCACCAGTCGAGCACTTTACGCGTGCGGCATCCAAGGAATTTGGCGAGCGGGGTATTTCGGTGACTGCGATCGGTCCCGGACCAATGGACACATCGTTTTTCTACCCAGCTGAAGGCGCGGATGCAGTTGCGTATCATAAAACTGCAGCTGCTCTATCGAACTTTTCGAAAACAGGTCTTACCGACATTGAGGATATTGTGCCATATATCCGATTTATGGTTTCGGACGGATGGTGGATGACTGGTCAGACTATTCTCGTCAACGGCGGTTATACCACGAAGTAAGAACAGATGATCGGCTTTCCAGCTCGGGCAGGCCGTTCATCACACCATCGCGATAACGGGGATGCGTTCATGCATATGTTGCTGGTCATCTGCGGGGGCATTGTCCTTTTGGGTGTGTTTGCTCTATTTGGAAAACTCTGGGGCGGCGATGCGGCTGGTATCGCGACGGGACTGAAATTCTTTATCCCGGTCTGGCTGATGATCTCATTTGCCAACATGTGGGTTGGCGTTGCCAAAGCCGGCTACACGGTTGCGCAGGAATTACCGGTCTTGCTTGTTGTCATAGCCGTCCCGGCAGCGCTCACGTCGATCCTCGTGTGGCAACTGACGAGGAGCTGAAAATGGCTGTAGAACCGGTTTCTCACGCCGCTTAAGCCGCTGCAGTCCATACTCTAATCTGGACCCATTGTCGTGTTGCTGGGGGCTCAGTCGTCGCGACCCTGACGGCGACAATCAGCGCTTCTATGGCGCTGATTGTCGCGGTTCGTGATCATCCTGCATGACCGGCTAATGCCGAAGTTGACTCCGTCCATGGAAGATATCGAGGCCGCAGGAAGTTAAGGGTTCTTTCAGTGGCGTGTCGGGGTACATATTATTTGTCCGAGACTATTATGACGCGTCCGAGGATGGATGTATTTTCGGCATAGGCGTGGGCTGCAGCGGCGTTTGCGAGTGGGAATATCTTGTCCACAACCACCTCAAGATCACCAGTCGCTGCCAGTTCCAGCATCCGGGAGATCGTGGCATGGATCTCTGGCTTTTCCAACTGAGTTCCCATAAATACGCCGAGAAGCGATTGGTTCGCCTGCAGTGCTGGCCAAAGATCGATGCTCAGTACCGAACCACCCGCGTTGCCGACAAACACCAAGCGCCCCTCCGAGCGAAGCACCGCAAGGGAGTTTTTCAGTGTCGCGCCAACCGGGTCGATGACCAGATCAACGCCACGCCCACCAGTTAGGCGCATGACCGTATCGATGACGTCGACCGAATGGTGATCGATAACATAATCCAACCCGAGACCGATAAGACGTTCGGCTCTTTCAGCGCCAGACACCGTCGCGAGCACCGTCGCGCCTGCTCGGTGCGCGAGTTGGATGGCAGCGACACCTACTCCACCCGCGCCCGCCTGAATGAGAACGGTTTCGCCGCGATTTAAATTACCTCGTGCGAACAGGCAGTGATGAGCTGTTCCGAATGCGATCGGCAACGCAGCAGCGGCAGGCATGTCGAGGCCTTCCGGCACCAGCCAGGTCCGGCTCGCGGCAACCGCACGTAACTCCGCGTGTGATCCGGCGAGATCAAAACTTGTCACCTTCTGGCCCACCTGACGATCCGATACGTTTTCTCCAATCGCAATAATTTCACCAGCGGCCGCAAACCCAACGATGAAGGCTGGATGGGGTGGCTGCGCAGACGCGCGATTGATCAGGTCACCGCCCTCGATAGCGGCGGCCGCGACACGGATCAAGACGCCATTGCTCGGACAAATCGGGTCAGGCACATCAGTATAGCGCAGGACTTCTGGAGGGCCAGGATGGTCGTAGATGGCTGCTTTCATGATTATCTCACTGTAAGATTGCTCACTTTGGGATGAAAGATGCAGCTGACGCGTTTCATATTCACTGAAATCTGAGTGCGCCACTAACGAGGCGGTGGAACATCAGCTGACGTTTATGATGGTTCTTCTCATCAAGAGAGAACGTGCCGGATGAGGCAACAATTGTACGTTTGGGCAATAGCGCCATTGGCAAATATCTCACTCCCAGCTATAAAGTTGCGGTTTCCTGATGCGAGAAAAATTGCTGCCACGCAGATCTCATCCAGCTTCGCGACACGTCTGATCGGTGTTGCATTTCCAATGCACCTCGATACCGTTGTCTCTCATGAGTTCAAGCACCTCTTGAGTTCGTGTGTCACTTGGGACAAAACATTGAAGTGAATTCGACGCTTGATCGGTTCCAGTGTCCAATTAGATACTACGCTACGTACTGTCGCTTTTGTTTCGGTATACAGGCTGAAATTCGGAAATGACTTCGCCGACGCTCTTTATCCCGGAACAGCACGGGCATTGAACCCGCGTGTCACTACCGCTTCGCCAGGGTCGACTGTGTGCAGTCAAAGAGGAACAACAAAGGTTCTCGCATTGATGAAACGCTTGGCAAATGCAAAGCCGATCCCGGTCGATCTGACAGAAATTGCGGCCGTCTTGCATTCAAACGTGCCCATTTTGTGATCCTCTTATCTAATCCTCAGCAGTTTCAGTTCTGGACAAACTCCAGAAGGTCGGCATTCAACACATCACCATTTATTGTCAGCATGCCATGCGAAAAGCCAGGATATGTCTTCAACGAGCCGTTCGGCAGCAGGTTTACCGCCTTTAAAGCCGAGGCTGCCATCGGAACGACTTGATCGTCCTCTCCGTGCAGCACCAGCGTCGGCACGGTGATTGTCTTAAGGTCATCGGTCTGATCGGTCTCCGAGAAGGCCTTGATGCCATCGTGGTGTGCTATAGCGCTCCCCATCATGCCCTGTCGCCACCAGTTTTGGATCACGCCTTCATGGACCTCTACACCCTTGCGGTTGAAACCGTAGAATGGGCCCGACGCAACGTCGCGGAAGAACTGCGCGCGATTGCGGATCAGCGCCGTCCGAAAACCGTCGAAGACGTCCATTGGTGTGCCCTCGGGGTTGTCACTGGTCTTCAGCATCAGGGGCGGAATGGCGGCCACGAGAACAGCCTTGGCAACCCGACCCGAAGGTTCGCCAAATCTTGCCACGTAGCGTGCGACTTCGCCACCGCCGGTGGAGTGACCGATATGTACGGCATTCTTCAGATCCAGTGCTTTGACGACTGCAAAGGCATCTGCCGCATAGTTTGCAATGTCGTGACCGTGGGCGATCTGCTCGGAGCGCCCATGGCCGCGCCGGTCATGAGCGACGACGCGATAACCCTTTGAGAGGAAGAATAGCATCTGCGCGTCCCAGTCGTCTGAGCTGAGCGGCCAACCATGGTGAAAGACAATCGGCTGGGCGTTCTTGGGACCCCAGTCTTTGTAGAAAATCTGAATGCCGTTCTCGGTTGTGACAAAGCCCATGGTGTATTCTCCTTCCTGAGTGTCGCAGGTGATGAGACCTGCAGCATGCGCAGTACCCACGGAAACGCGAATTTTGCGGTAAGCACCGAGCCGGTATCACGGGTAATCGCGCACATGATCGGGGTTGTTTCGTTAGATAGCTCCCAGTGAGGCGAGGGCGACGAGCGCCAACAAACAGGCGTTTCAACCCTCGCCGAAATGTTTGCCATGCCGGTCGAGATCAGCCAGTTACGGGCGTGTTGAGAAGCTGCTGTTCCCAAAGATACGCAATGCCGCTGCCACCGAAATGTTGGATGAGAATCTCGGTCAGTGCATCGACATGTTCGGTGCGGGCCCAATCGCGTTGCCATTCACCAGCGAGTGCCATCACGGTCATCACGTTCGCACCAGCCATAATCATCCGCTGGATGGCAACTTCGTGAGACTCCTTGGAAATCCCACCCGACGCGTCGGTGATCACGGTCACGTCCCAGCCTTCGCCAGCAGCCTGGATCACGGGCATTGCGACGCAAACCTCAGTCCACAGACCCGCGATGATCAGCTGCTTGCGGCCGGTCGCCTTGACGGCGTTTACCACATTTTCGTCCTGCCAGGTGTTCACCCAGGTGCGATCAATGACTTCCTGGTCCGGAAATACGTCGGTGATCTGCTTAAAGAGAAGTCCGCCGCGCCCCGCGATCACGCTGGTCAGAATGGTCGGAACATCGAAGGCTTTTGCCAGCTTCGCCAGTGCGGTTGTGCTGTTGACCACAGCTTGCGGGTCGTGGCTGTTGAGGTTGGCCAACTGGTAAGGCTGGTGATCGATCAGCACGAGGACCGAATCTTCGGGGCGAAGAAGAGAATCGAGGCCGTTACGAAGGGTCATCAAGACTTCCTTTCTCTGCCGTCATGAACGGCGATGGGTTCAAGTGAGACACGCGTCAGTGGGTGACGTTGCCTCGACGCAATTTGCTGTTCCTTTTGGGAGGGTGGTAGTGCCATAGTCCGGCAAACTGTGTCGCGAAACAAGGAACGTCGAAATGGACATCGAAGATCTACAGACATTTGTTGCAGTAGCGGATGCCGGGGGTATATCTGCTGCTGCGCGTCGTCTCGGTGTCTCGAAGTCGATTGTCAGCCGGCGGCTCTTTCGAATTGAAACGGAGCTTGGTGTGCAGCTTCTTGCGCGAACGACTCGTGGTGCAGCGCTTACGGAAGCAGGTGTGACATTCAGAGACCATGCAGCCAGAGCAAGCGCTGAGATTGATACAGCCAGGGAAGCGATCCTTCCTGCCGGTGAATTGCGCGGCCGCTTGAGAGTTGCCATGCCGCTTACCTTAGGTGCGACCCACTTTGCCCCCGTGCTCGCCGAAATGGCGCGTCTGCACCCAAAACTTCACATCCACACTTCCTATAGTGATCGCTTTGTCGATCTCATTGCGGAGGGTTTTGATTGCGCAATTCGTGGCGCTTACCTTCAGGACTCCAATCTTATCGCGAGGCGCGTTGGGCCGATCCATGGAAAGCTTGTCGCAAGCCCGGATTATGTCGAAAAACACGGCTCACCTGAAACCCTTGATGAGCTCGTTAACCATCAGGCCCTCATGCAGGGAACAGAAGCCTGGCAGTTCATGGATGGAAGCAGGATTGTTACGGTCCAACTACAAGGCAGATTCAAGGCCGACAGTGCTACGGCGCTCGCCGCAGCCGCTGCGGCGAGTCTGGGCATCGCCTGGCTCCCTGATTGTATTACACATGAGTATGTGGCCGCCGGTGCACTGGTTCCAATCATGACACGCTATCCGGTCCCTCCGGGGGCCGCCTATGTCGTGCGCCCGCCAGGCCAGCATCCCACGCGCAAAGTGCGGGTGCTCACAGAAATGCTGACCGAGCATTTTAAACGCAACCCCGAACTTTGGGGTATGGATGACTAGGCAAACATTGGTGGACCTTGTTAGGGACCGGTTTGTAGCGGTCGTTCGATAGGGAGGGATCGGGCCCGCGTTCCGCTTGCTTTGTAGAAACCTCTTCGCTCCTCGGTATCTTTTCCCGGCAGCTTTTGGGAGAGCTTAGAATTAGTCAGTGCGCACGTTCTGCTTCTGTGTGCCGAGACCTTCGATGCCGAGTTCGACAACGTCGCCAGCCTTGAGGTAGCGCGGTGGCTTCATGCCCATGCCAACGCCGGGAGGCGTGCCGGTAGAGATGATGTCGCCCGGCTGCAAAGACATGAACTGCGAGAGATAGGAAACCAGATGACGCACGCCATAGACCATGGTCTTGGTCGAGCCGTCCTGCATGGTTTCGCCGTTGACCTTGAGCCACATGCCAAGGTTCTGCGGATCGGCAACTTCGTCCTTTGTCACCAGCCATGGACCTGTCGGACCAAATGTGTCGCAGGATTTGCCCTTGGTCCACTGACCAGCGCGCTCGATCTGGAAAGCGCGTTCCGAAACGTCATGCAGCGTGCAATAGCCCGCAACATAATCAAGCGCATCGTCTTCCGAGACGTATTTCGCGGTCTTGCCGATAACGATGCCGAGTTCGACTTCCCAGTCGGTCTTTTCCGAACCGCGCGGGATCAGCAGATCATCATTCGGACCAACGATTGCTGAAGTAGCCTTCATGAAGATCACTGGTTCTGGCGGTACAGCCATGCCGGATTCTGCAGCGTGATCAGCATAGTTGAGGCCGATGCAGATGAACTTGCCGGTGCCTGCAACGCATGGGCCGAGGCGTGGGTTGCCTTCGACCTTCGGCAGCGCATTGACATCCAGCGAACCGAGTTTGGCGAGTGCATCCGGGGCCAGAGCCGCGCCGGAAAGATCGCCTACATGGGCGGACAGATCACGGATATTGCCGTCTGCATCGAGAAGGCCCGGCTTTTCCTGACCGGTTTCGCCATAGCGAAGAAATTTCATGAGTTTACTCCTTGTGGGGATTTTCGGCAGCGAACTTAAATCGTCCAGCCTCCATCAATGTTATAAGCCTGACCGGTCGTGTACGTTGCACCCGCGAGATAGACCGCGAGATCGGCGATTTCTTCCGGCTGGCCGATACGGCCAATTGGCTGACGCGCGATGAAGGCCGCGCGCTGCTCTTCATAATCGCCCTGCGCACGCAGACGGTCCTGCAGCGATGGGCTTTCAACCGTACCGGGACAGATGGCGTTGCAGCGGATGCCATTGGCAACATAATCGGCAGCAACAGCCTTAGTCAGACCGATGACAGCGGCCTTGGTGACGCCATAGGCAAAGCGGTTCGGCACGCCCTTCACGCTCGAAGCGACCGACGCCATGTTGACGATGGCACCGTCCTTGCGTTCCAGCATGCCCGGCAACACGGCGCGAATGGTGCGGATCATCGCCTTGATGTTGAGATTGATCGCGAAGTCGAGGTCTTCGTCCTTCATCTCAAGGATTGAGCCGCCATGGACGACGCCCGCGCAGTTGAACAGGATATCGACCTGACCGATCTCGGCGACCGCTGCCTTCACTTCCGCCTCATCAAGCACATTGAGCTTGCGGGTGATAATGCCCGAAACACCGTCGAGTTCCTTGAGGGCTGCCTCATTGATATCGGTCGCGTAGACCTTGGCGCCAGCTTCCGCAAAAGCCAGCGCACTCGCACGGCCAATGCCCTGAGCAGCAGCCGTGATGAGTGCGGTTTTTCCATCAAATCGTATCGTCATGACAAACTAACCCGCATAACCACCATGCCACCAATGTTCTAACGGATTGGAATGCAATATACGTTCGATTGTACTTTCGCTGATGCGAGGCAGATTTGTTCCCTCAATCTGATCGTTGATAGAACGAAGCCCTTGAATGGATTCTTCAACGGTTGTCCAGGGAAAATCGGTACCCCAGAAGATCTTGTTACGTTCTGTGATCAGATATTCCTGCGCACAAACCAGGATATTGTAGAACTGCCAGGGGCGATAATAGAGTGCGGAGACTTCGCAATAAACATTGGGTTGTTTGCGGGCAACGATGATGCATTCTTCATACCAGGGGTGCCCCATATGGGCCATTACCATCTTTAAATCCGGATAACGTGCCGCGATTGTGTCGACGTCGAGAGGGCGGCCATATTGAACAGGCGCATTGGCACCGAACGTTGTTCCCATGTGCATGGTGAGAGGCAAATTTTTGCGCTGTAAATATTCGTAAACCGGTTCCAGACGTGGATCGAGCAAAGAAACACCATTGTAGATCGGTCCGAACTTCACGCCTTTAAGACCGAGGTCTTCAATCGCATGAACCAAAAGGTCCATGTAGTCCGGGCGACGTGGATCCATAGCGGCAAAGCCGATAAACTTGTCGGGATATTTTGCCACTGCGGCGGCGGTAACTTCGTCGTCGCCGTCAACGCCGATAGCATCTTTGTATCGAAGCGAGAATATGATGGCCTTATCGACGTCGGCCATAGCTTTGTAAATTGTATCTGCATCAGCAGCCATTCCCATCGACCCGGGACGCGAGCTCGGCGTCAGGCTATGGAACAGCGGCAGTGTTTGTTCCGGGTTGAATATGTTCACATGGCAATCGACGATCATTTTTGGCTCCCATTTGATGACATATAACGTTAAATATTCTTGGCAAAATTCTGTCAAGTATTAGTCGTATTAAATTTGGCAGACGGCGACATATGCAACTTTAAAACAGAATTTATTGGACCATATTGACATCATTTCCAAAAACCGATTAGCTATATATAACGTTAAATGTAATCATAAGAATATTCGGGAACTCATCCATGGGCACAAAGAGAGAGCTTCGCAGTTCGCAGTGGTTCGGTACAGCCGACAAATATGGGTTCTACGCCCGCAGCTGGATGAAAAATCAGGGTATTCTTCCGGAAATGTTCGATGGGCGTCCGGTGATCGGGATATGCAATACCTGGTCGGAGCTCACTCCATGCAATGCACATCTTCGCGGGCTTGCCGAACACGTCAAGAAAGGCGTTCTGGCCGCTGGAGGGCTTCCGCTCGAATTCCCGGTCATGAGCCTTGGTGAGTCCCTGGTGCGACCAACGGCGATGATTTATCGCAATCAGGTCAGCATGGATGTGGAAGAAACCATACGGGCCAACCCTATTGACGGGGTTGTGTTGCTGGCGGGTTGCGACAAGACCACGCCAGCGCTCCTGATGGGGGCAGCCAGTGTCGATGTTCCCGCCATCATGGTTTCTGGTGGCCCGATGCTGAACGGGCGGTTCAGGGGACGTCAGCTCGGGTCCGGAACCGACGTCATTCGCTTTGATGAAATGCTGCATACCGGAGAGATGTCCACGGCAGAGTTCCTCGATGCCGAGGCCGCGATGAGCCGGTCAGCTGGCTCATGCATGACGATGGGAACCGCATCAACCATGGCATCTCTTGCCGAGGCCATGGGTATGGCGTTGTCGCAAAATGCTGCAATCCCGGCAGTAGACAGTCGTCGCGCTGTTCTCGCTGCGCAGTCTGGCAAGCGTATCGTTGAGCTGGTGAAGAACGATATCCGGCTCTCGCATATCTTGACCAGGCAGGCACTGGAAAATGCGATTATCGTGAACGGTGGCATTGGCGGTTCAACCAATGCGGTGGTGCATCTTTTGGCTATCGCCGGGCGATTGGGTATCGACCTCACACTTGACGATTGGGATCGTCTTGGAAAAACCGTGCCTTGTCTTCTCAATCTGATGCCATCTGGCACATATCTGATGGAAGATTTCTACGATGCAGGCGGTTTGCCTGCGCTCATGCGAGAGTTGCTGCCGTTGATGCACGGTGATGCGATGACCGTTTCCGGGCGCACGATCGCGCAGGAAGTAGCAAATGCGGCTTGTGACAATCCGGATGTCATTCGACCATTTGAAGAACCCTTCAAGGCCCGTGGTGGAATTGCGGTTCTACGTGGAAATCTCGCGCCTGACGGTGCAGTTATCAAACCCTCTGCGGCGTCGCAAGAGCTGATGCAGCACCGGGGCAGGGCGGTGGTATTCGAGGATATGCGGGATTTCAAGGCCCGGATAGACGATCCCGAGCTTGACGTGGATGAGAGCTGCATTCTCGTTCTCAAACATGCAGGCCCGGTTGGCTATCCCGGCATGCCGGAGGTTGGCAATATGACATTGCCGAACAAGTTACTCCGCAAAGGCGTGCGTGACATGGTCCGTATATCGGACGGGCGAATGAGCGGCACTGCTTTTGGAACTGTCGTTCTTCATGTTGCTCCTGAATCTGCAATTGGCGGTCCTCTCGCCTTCGTACGCAATGGTGACATGATTGAACTTGATGTCGAAACGGGTCGTCTTCATCTGGATATTACGGATCAGGAAATGGTGGCACGCCGGGCCGAATGGCAGCCGCCTCAGCCCCATTACGAGCGAGGCTATGGCCGTATCTTCATCGACAATGTGATGCAGGCCGACAAGGGAGCCGATTTTGGCGTTTTGGTGGGCTCCAGTGGGAGTGCCGTTCCAGCGAAATCCGTTTGAAACAAAACTACTATCAATCAACCTGAAGAGAGAAGATTATGACAGCCAAGAAACTTCCGGATAATTACCACCTGCTTTTCTCAGCATTGGTTTCCGATGCGCTTGATGCAGTGGGCGTGCGCGATTGCGCGATGCCTTCCCATATACGCCCACTTGATGAATCCCTTCAGCTTTGCGGACGTGCGCGCACTGGAATCTATATGGAGGTCGCTCATGTCGAAGAAGGCGTCAATCCATATGAGCTTGAAATAAAGCTGGTCGATGATCTGAAGGTCAATGATATTGCAGTGCTCGCCTGTGGTGGGTCCGGCAGGATTGCTCCATGGGGCGGATTGCTGAGCACTGCCACCGTAGGCCGAGGGGCTGCTGGCTGCATAACCGATGGCTTTGTTCGCGATATCAAAACAATCCGTGAGCTGAAATTGCCGGTTTATCATGGCGGCATAGCACCACTTGATTCCAAGGGGCGTGGTCAGATCATGGCCATCGATGTTCCGGTAATCTGCGCCGGCGTGCGCGTGAAATACGGTGACCTGATCATTGGTGATGCTGACGGTGTCGTGGTCGTGCCGCAAGAAATCGAGGATGAGGTGCTGGCTGTCGCGTTCAACAAGCTGGAGGGGGAAGATCGCTCAAGCTCGGAGCTTCGCAGTGGCGGCTATCTTCGCGATGTCTATGCGCGATACGGCGTGCTTTAGAACGAATTGCAGTCCCCGGTTACGGGTGTTCGACAAATAAAGCAGTATCACCTCGTCGGGATGCGCTTCAGATTATCGATATGCGGACATGAAGGCGCTGTGATCGCGTCTTGGCACTTCCGGCAGCCAGCTGTCCTTGACTGCTGCCGGAATTGTTCCCAGAGAGGCATGATATGCAGAGCAATCGAGACGACAAACTTCAACAAGCGCTGCCACTATTAGAGCAGCTACTTGGTGATCGGGTCACCACCGCTCATGCTGAGCGAGACAGGCATGGACGAGGAGAGGCCTATCACCCCGTCTCCCCACCCGATGCGGTGTGTTTTCCTCGTTCAACCGCAGAAGTCGCGGAAATTCTCCGCATATGCCATGCAATTGAGTTGCCCGTTATAGCTTTCGGTGCAGGTACTTCGCTCGAAGGTCACGTTGCAGCGCTGCACGGAGGATTAAGCGTCGATCTTTCCCGTATGGATGCGGTACTTAATGTCAGCGCTGGCGATCTCGATGCTACAGTTCAGGCAGGGGTTACCCGGCAACAGCTAAATAGTTACTTGCGTGATACCGGACTTTTCTTTCCAGTAGACCCCGGTGCTGAGGCGACCATTGGTGGTATGGTTGCCACCAGAGCATCCGGAACAAATGCTGTGCGTTACGGCACTATGCGCGAGAATGTCGTGCGACTAACCGTTGTACTGGCTGACGGTCGCATCCTGCAAACAGGAAGCAGGGCGAAAAAATCTGCAGCAGGCTATGATTTGACGCGCCTGTTTGTCGGTTCCGAAGGTACGCTCGGTATCATCACCGAAATCACTGTCAGATTGCATGGTCGCCCGGAGAGTGAAGCAACGGCCATATCTGCGTTTCCTACGACACAAGCGGCAGTTTCGGCGGCCATTTTGATTGTGCAGTCGGGGATTGCAGTTGCACGAATGGAACTGGTTGATGCCAATGGCATCATTGCTTCGAATAAATATTCGAAAACAACGTTCAACGAGACACCGACACTCTTCTTCGAGTTTCATGGCACGCAGGTTGATGTCGATGATCAGGCTGAACGTGTTCGTAAAATTGTAGTGGAAGAAGGAGCGGCGGACTTCGTGTGGGAACGCGATGTTGAAGCCCGTGAAAAGCTCTGGCATACTCGTCACAACCTACATTACGCTATCAGTAACATGCGCCCAGGTGCCAGATTGTGGGGTACAGATGTTTGTGTCCCGATTTCCCGCCTCGCTGATTGCATAGCACTTGCACTCGAAGACAGCCGCGAGATGCCATTCTATGTTGCAGTTGTGGGGCATGTCGGCGACGGCAATTTTCATGTGACCTATGTCGTTGATCCCGGGAAAGAGGACGAGATGCGCGCCGTTGGCGTGCTGAGCGAACGCCTCGTACTGCACGCCATTGCTGCTGATGGAACCTGTACCGGAGAGCATGGTATCGGCTACGGGAAAATAAAATATATGAAAGCGGAACACGGCGCGACAGCGGTAGATGTCATGCGAACCATCAAGCAGGCACTCGATCCGCTGAACATTCTAAACCCCGGCAAAATTCTGCCCGAAGGTTAGCGCGTATCGATCTGATTAAAGCAGATCAGCGCTCTTGAACATATATTTTCTGGAAATCGGATTATGCGTATAAAGGCTTCGGATCATATGACCCGAAGCCTTTTGGAAAGGCGGGCATCGCGCTAGAGCTCCCGAAAAGTGCGAAGCGGTTTTCGGAAAAAGATGCGTATAAAGACAAATGGATTGAGCATTGCCAATGGTTCAATCAAAACAGGAAATGCTCTAGCCATCTTGTTTGGGCGATGAGGTTCTTGTTTTCTTCAGTACGGCAACAAGTCCGAGCAATGCCACTGATCCGAATGTAAGAAGGGTTGAAACGGCAGCAACAACGGGCGAGACATCGAAATCCAGATCCTCGAAAATTTTGCGTGGCAGAGTTTTGTCGCGCACACTGGAAAGAAAGAAAGACACCACCGGCTCATCGAAGGATACAATGAATGCGAAGATGCCGCCTGCAAGGAGCCCGGGCAGTATCAGTGGTAGTGTGACATGGCGAAATGCGTTCCAGCGAGAGGCCCCGAGACTCATCGCGGCAAGTTCCAGATCCCTGTCCGTGGCGGCAAGAGCAGCAGATACTGTGATGATCACGTAAGGTGCTGCAAGTGTGGTGTGTGCCAGAACGAAGGCTACAGTCGAGCCAGCCATCCCCATTTGCGAGAACATCAGATACATGGCGACACCAACAACGATGTTGGGGGCAATAATTGGCGCAAGCATTCCCATTGAGATCAGTTGTTTCCCCGGCAGGCGTCCCCGTGAAAGTGCCAATGCGACCATGGTGCCGAAAACCGTTGAAATGACGGCTACGGTGATCGCAATCTTGAAGGAAAAGAGGGCGGGCCCAAGCCAGGCAGGGTCCGCAAGAAGCTCCCTATACCAATCAAATGTGAAGCCGCGTGGTGGAAAACGCAGATAACGGTCAGGACCGAAAGAGATTGGTATGACGATCAGTGTCGGCATCAGCAGGAATGCGAGGCCGAAGATGCCCGCCACACGCGTCAACAGGACAGGCAGCGGCAAGCCCGAGAGAATACGGTTCATTATCGTTGATCCAATTGGTTCAGCTTCATGAAGCGGTTAAAAATCGCAATCAATACGAGAACGGCAATGAGCAAGATCGCGGAAAGTGTCGCGCCCCGTGCCCAGTCGAATTTCTCGGTAATTTCATTACTGATTGCCGTCGCAAGCATCATCGTCCGAGGTCCGCCAATGAGAGCGGGTGTCACGAAAGCCCCGAGCGATACAATAAAAACGATCAGGAAGCCCGCGGTAACCCCTGGCCGTGCAAGTGGCCAAATAACATGGCGAAATACTGAACCATGTGAAGCGCCAAGGCTGAGTGCAGCACGCGGCAATTCTTCAGGAATGGCGCGCAGGGATTGATAGATGGGCATGACCATGAAAGGTAGCATCACATGGGCCTGAGCGACGATGACAGCGGTTTCATTGTATAAAAAGCCTATCGGTGCATCCGTGATTCCCGTCCACTGCAGAAACGTATTGAAAACACCATTGCGCTGTAAAAAGACGGTCCATGCAAAACTGCGAACCAGAACACTGGTCCATAGCGGTATCAGCACACATGCTCCAATGATAGTCGCTCCCATAGGGGATGCATTTCTCATCAGGTTCGCGATGGGGAAGCCTATAATCAGAGCCAATGCTGCAACAAGAAAGCTGACCTTGAACGTACGCCAGAAAATGATCAGCGTGAAATCGTCTGAAAGCACGGCTTGATAATGACGAAGTGTGAAATCAGGATCGAACAGGCTGGTTGCTATCAATCTGAGGATCGGCCAGAGAAAAACCACGAGAAGAATGAGTAGCAATGGCAAAACAAGCATCAGGCTTGATGACAGAGACAAGCTTCGACGGTTGGTTTCAGCACTCATTGCGTGGCGCCTTCTTTAAGAAAGCAGGTGGCGCGGCCTGGCTGGACTGACAAGAATACCGTCCCATCGCTCGGAATATTCGCCGCCGCGTCCAGCCCCAGTCGGGCTGCAATACGCACATTGGCTTTTGTCCGGCTGGTGACTACGATTGATGCCCCGGTAAAACTCTTGGAGACGATACTGGCTTCGAATGTTCCCGGCGATGCGTTGGACGATGCGATGATATGTTCCGGCCGCACGAATATCTCGACAGCAGAGCCTTCGTTTACGGAGTTGCCTGAAGGTAATATCGCCTGCACATCGCCGCCGCCATCCAAAGCCACGAGTACAGAGCCGTCTGAGTTTCGTTTTACAGTGCCCGGCAGGCAGCTTGTTTCGCCAACGAAACCTGCCACGAACCGGGTGGTCGGTTCTCGATAAAGCATGTCGGGAGCTGCAATCTGCTCGATCCGCCCATGTGTCATCACAGCAATACGATCAGACATCGTAAGTGCTTCTTCCTGATCATGTGTGACGAATATAATGGTCAAACCCAGCTTGCGTTGCAGTTCTTTGATCTCGATCTGCATCTCTTCCCGCAGTTTCTTGTCCAATGCGGAGAGTGGTTCATCCATAAGCAACAGCGGTGGACGAAAGGCGATTGCACGGGCTATCGCAACACGCTGTTGCTGGCCGCCGGAAAGCTGATCGGGCATGCGATCGGCGAGGCCGGAGAGCCTGACTGTAGCCAGCGCTTCTTCGACAACCGCGTCGGATTCAGCCTTTGCCATACTGCGCATTTTCAAAGGAAAACGTACATTCTCGCGCACACTCATATGGGGAAAAAGCGCATAGCGCTGAAATATGACCCCGATCTCACGCTTGTTCGGTGGTAATGCGGTTACATCCCGCCCACCGATGTCAATCGTTCCGGAGGTTGGAACCTCAAATCCGGCGAGACACATCAATATCGATGTTTTCCCCGAACCACTCGGCCCGAGCACCGACAGAAACTCTCCTGCATCTACTTTGAAATTCGCATTATCAACCGCTGTAACATTGCTTCCATATCGCTTGACCAGATTTGTGATCTCGACCTGGGCACCCATTCTAGACATCAAAATTCTCCGGATTGAGCCTTGTCAGGCACATGAGAGCGGTCCACTCAACGTAGAGCCGTGGGAACCGCTCTAATTCGATTTTCCATAACTGTGATGTTTCTGGATTTATCGACTGAGAAACTCAATCATGCGTTGACGCATTGCAGCATCATTTTCTGCAATCCATTTCCAGTCAGGATCGATTTGTACAGCCATATTGGCCGGGTCTCCGCCACGCGTTTTCCGCTCTTCCGGACTGATCAGATCCAAAGCCTTGCTGTTCGGCGTCTCGAAGGGGAATTCTTTGGAGAAGGCTACGTGTGCTTCAGGGTTGGCGAGGAAGAAATTGATAAATTTGATCGCGCCCTCTTTGTTTTTCGCATTTTTGAGGACAGCCCACATGCCGGTGTCCTTGATGCCCTGATTCCAGGTAAATTTGATAGGCTCGCCGCTGGCGATCAGGGTAGAGGCGCGTCCGGATCCCATCATCGACATGACGACTTCACCAGTACGCAAGATGTTTTGCGACTGGTCAGCGGTCTTCCACCACACGACAATATTGGGTTTGATCTGTTCGAGTTTTGCGAATGCCCGTTCGACGTCGAGCGGGAAGAGCTCGTCCTTAGAAACACCATCGGCTTCAAGTGCAGCAACCAGCAACCAGGGCCAGTAGCTGGCGTCAGGCATTGCGCGGGGGCCAGGGAATTGTTCCACATTCCAGAAATCTGCCCAGTTCTGCGGCTGCTTTCCGTCAGGAAAACTGTCCGTGTTCCAAGCCAACACATTCGCACCCCAGGTGCGCAGGACAGCATGCCCCATGCATGTTCCCTCGATAGCAAATTCTGCCGCGTTCGAGAGCTGATCGCAAGTGATAGGTTCCAGATATTGCGCTTGGGCAAAATTGTCGTTGGGGAGCGCGGTTACGATGTCCCACTCCGCTTCAGGCAGGCTGGCCATTGCTTTGACTTTGGCCCACTGGGCTCCCAGGCCCGATGCCACGGAGATAACTTCGATGCCGGTTTCTTTTGTAAATGGCTCGAAGAAGTTCTTCTTCATCGCCTGTTCGAATACACCGCCGGCTGTTACGACAACGATTGACTTGTCATCCGCAGAAGCTCCGGCCACCCCCAGAAGCAGTCCGGCGGCCAGCACCGCGGATGCGGCAATTCCATGCATATGTTTCCTCATGCAGAGTTCCCCTATTTTTTGAAATGAACCTACTCTTTTCGAAGGTTATATTTAACGTTACATATTGCGTGTTGCCTGTCAATTTCCAATATTAGATGGGTATGTGAGCCAGATTGTTTCTCCATATTGCTTTTTTCTATTTTACGTTATAGTTCCATGGCTTGACGCTACGCCGCTTTGCGTGCTCCCTTGCCTGCAGGTAGAGGTTGCATTCAACAGACAAACAAAAGCGGATATCGCCGCCAGCGTTGAGATGGCTGTTGAGCGGGAACTATGGAAGAAAAGCAAAAATGACATCCGGCCCTGCAGACACAAGAAGACGTCGTGTAACCATCAAGGATGTGGCAGCAGCTGCTGGCGTCTCACCCATGACCGTTTCCAATGTCATTAACGGCAGACACAAGTTCGTCAGTGAAAGCACGCGCAAAACCGTTGAAAAAGAAATCCTACGCCTGAATTATCGCGTGCAAGAGAGTGCACGTGGCTTGCGCATGGCGCAAAGCAGGGCAGTTGGCGTTATTATCGTCGATGAAACGCGCTCATTCTTATCGGATCATTTCAATGCACATGTTGTGGCAGGACTGAGCAACGTCTTGAGCAATCGCGAGCACGCCCTGACACTGCAAGGCATTCCATTGGAACAGTTCAGCAAGTCATTTGCTGTCCGCAATTTTTCCGTAGACGGTTTCTGTGTCATCCTGTCTGGCCCGGAACAAAAACGCCAACAGATCATCGAGGATCTGATCCGTATGGACCAACCTGTTGTGTTGTTACAGGAACCAGCGCGCATCAATGGTGATATCTGCACGATACGACAGGATGACTATCGCGGCGGGCAGATGTTGGCCGATCATTTTGCTGCGCGCAGGTTTAAGCGGATACTTATCATCAGGCCGAAAACGGATTGGCCAGCTGTAGAAGCGCGTATTGCCAGCTTTTCTGCTGAAATCAAGCGGCTGTCTCCAGAAGCGTCCGTTGATATCATCGACTCGCCTTCTGAAGATTTTGATACGGCGCAGAAGGCGCTGACCGAATACCTCGATCATAATCCACTTCCGGAAGCCATTTTTGGTGCCAATGATCGTCTGGCGATAGGCGCGATGTATTTACTTCAATCAAGAGGGGTCTCGATCCCCGGTGAGGTTGCGATTGCAGGCTTTAACGGGTTTGAGTCACGACGCTACGCGCGCCCTTTGATCACGACCGTCATATCTCCCGCCTATGCAATCGGTGAAACTGCCGGGCAGCAATTGCTGGACCGGTTCAGTAACGGTTATTTCAGCGAAGCTGAAATTGTGCTTCCGGTTTATCTCGAGACAGGCGAGACGACATAGAAATTCTTTTCAAAGGCTGCTGAATTAAGCTTTATTACTTTTTGCAAGAAGCCAACTCGTAGATGGAGTAACCGACATGGCGGCCCATCCAGATGATCTCAAAGAGGTATCATGTGATCCCCAGTTGCAGCCTGCTTCTATGAAGCGGCGCAGGTTCTGCTGGCGTGAGTCACGAGGTGGTCGATAACCTTCTCATCCGCTGTTTTTCAGCGAGCCTGGTTTCTCTCAAAGGCGGTGATCTGAGGCAAAAAAACCAATTGTAGGGGGGCACGTTTACTGTCATTACAAATCGAGGGCCGATATCATGAGCTCTACTGCTGACGATATTGGTGCTATAATAGGAATTTCGAAGCGAGATCGCAGATATTCGGCTGCTTCACCGAGAGGGCCTCCACCGATTATGACAGCTTGTGCCCCGTCAAGAACACAAAGGTTTACTGCCTTCTCCAATTCCTCACACAATTGATCGTTGTTGCTGGCAAGCTTTTGCGGATCGCCGAGTGTACAACGTATTCCTGTGTAGAGCTGCATCAATCCAAGACTATCTGCCCGAGCAGCTATTGCATCCGCAAGGTCTGGAGTTACGGTCGCCACGCCAAACTTGCGATCCCTTCCTGCTGCCATGATCATCGAAGCTTCGCAGATGCCGATCACAGGTACGGACAATTTGTCCTGCAAATGTGCGACCCCCGGGTCTCCGTAGGCGCTGACAATCACCCCGGCACATGCGGAGGCATGGTTGATGCCAATTTCTATAACCTGCGCTGCAGACGCTATCAGTTGTGGTTCATTGGTGATCATTGGCGGACTGCGGTCGGCCGTGGCGGCTTCAAGCTGAAGCCGCCCTGCGGCCGTGCGCCGCGCAATACTAAGCATCATCTCCGTCGTGGCTTCTGAACTGTTCGGGTTGATCAGCAAAACATAAGGAGACAATGCCATTATTGTTACGCCTGTTCTTTCGCAGTTTTAAGTGTTGTTGGGTGTGGGGTATCTGCTTCCGCAGGCTGAGTCAGATCCTCCATGGAACGACGATAGGTCTCTGGTCCGAGCTGGATGCAGAATGCAAAGACGGCGTACATCGATGCCGCCAGACTAAACACACCAATCATTCCGAAACTGTCAAACAGTGCTCCGGCAATGGTTGGAACGAAGGAGCCTGCCGCTGAACCGCTCGCCAGGATCAGAGCCACACCGAAACCGCGGATACGGGTCGGATAAAGTTCCGGCGCATAAATCCAGATTGAGGTATTGAGAAGCAAGACGAAAAATTGGAACACCGCGCCGAAGAAGAGCACTAAATACAGGCTTGTTCCAAGATAAATGATAGCAAGTGCCGCTACGCACGCACATACCGAACCCAAAGTGAGAACTTTCTTACGCGGGAAATAATACCCGAAGGCCGACGCTGCAATCGCGCCCAGAACGCTGCCGCTTTGGATAATCATGCTGTAAAGAAGGCTGCCTGAAAGCGTATATCCCATTGAGATAAAAATCATGGGCATGAGCGTCAGAACGGATAGCTGAGCGCCGTAGCTCATGAGGATGGCAATCGCCACCGGGATAGTGCGGCCGATAAATGGAGGGTGGAAAAGTTCCTTCCAATTGCCTTTTGTCGGCTTGACTTCGCTCGCTTCCTGCGTGGAAAGATATTCTTTCACTTTCAGATTCCTGGGCCTCAATGTGCCCGACGCCAAAATTGAAAGTACTTTGTTGGCTTCCTCGATCTTGCCTTGCGAGGCCAGAAAGCGTGGGGTTTCAGGAACATAGCGTCGGAAAAAAACCACGAGGAAAGCAGGAATTGCAAGAACAGCGAACAGCCAACGCCAGCTGTTTTCCCCAGGGAATAGTGTGAATACCAGCAGACCGAACGCGGGAGCAAGGAAGTTCCCAAACCCACCAGCGCCTACATTGACAAGTCCTGCAGCTGTTCCACGAAATTTCGGTGAGCAGAATTCGGCCAACATTGTCACCGCTGTTGAAATTTCTCCGCCTACACCAAAGCCCACAATCGCACGCGCCACGCACATCCATCCGAAGCTTGGCGCGAGAGCACACAAGGCTGAGCCAAGAGTAAATAGCAGCAGATTGATGCTGAGCATCACACGCCGGCCATAACGATCTCCGAGAATACCGGACAACAGACGACCCGCAGCAGCGCTTGCAAATGTGATTGTGTTCAGAAAGCCGATATCTGTTCCCGACAGACCCCATTGTTCCCGTAGGATTGGCCCAACCAGGCCAATGGTGTTTTGTTCGAAGCTATCGAAGAGACATCCAATCAAAACGAGTAGCAGAATTTGCTTGTGGGCACCCGTGACACCAATCGTCCCGAGGGCCTCCTCCATCTGCCGGTTTGCTGGCGACGTTGCGCCAGATTGTATCATTTGTTCCCCTGCCATAACGGTCTAACTCCTTTGTTCAGCCGTATGAAATTATTTTTTCATATTGAAGCACAGGAAAATCAATTTTGACAACAATTTTTTTATTATTTGAAATCAAATGGATAGTCGAGCCAGTGTTTGATCAAAAAGAATGCACTCTCCTTGAAAATCTGCTAATAATTCAGGCAATCTGAAAACTGGATTTCAACTTACACTCATGAATGCTGCCCCACGATCATTCCTCTCGCGTGTGAGAGATGTACTCAAGGATCTGCCTCCAGCGGAGAAGAGACTGGGCGATTTCGTCTGTGACTTTCCGGGCGAACTTGCAAGTTATTCAGCTTCCGAACTTGCATCTCTCGCCCATGTATCCAATGCGACGGTCACCCGATTTGTTCGCCGTTTGGGTTATGAGTCTTATGAAGAATCCAGAAGACATGCGCGGGAAGAAAAGCAGACCGGCTCACGCCTTTTTCTGTCCAGCGTGACAGATCAAACCGAAGGACAATCTCTTGCAGCACATATTGGTCAGGGGATAGCGAACCTTGAAAAAACGTTTCTGTCTATTCGCGATGCTCAGATTGATGCCGTAATTGAAATACTGTTAACAACCCGCAAGACCTGGGTTATGGGTTTTCGCAGCAGCCAGCCCTTTGCCTCATACCTGCAATGGCAGATGATGCAAGTTGTCGACAATATTGTTGCAGTCCCTGGCCCGGGACAAACATTGGCCGAGTATATAGCTGCAATCGCACCGAATGATCTTGTAATTGTTTTTGCGCTTCGCCGACGGGTTGCAAAGATGGACGACATCCTTTCGGTGATCGAAAAACGGGGCGCAAAGCTACTCTATATTACTGACGAAGGTGCCCCATTGCGTTCGTCAGCACAGTGGCATTTTTATTGTCAAACCCTCGCGCCGGGGCCACTGTTCAACCATGTTGCCGTGATGGGGCTTTGCCACCTACTGGCGACGCGAGCCATTGAAAAAGCCGGTGTTGCGGGCCGAAAACGACTAAGGGACATTGAAGCATTCGGGGATGTCTTGGAGGAACTTTAGTCATTATTTGGCAAAAACGCGGTGCCGCGTTACACGATAGGTAAGCGCCAAAGATAATTATTGGATAAGTTCTCAATTATAAGAGTATTAGAGCAGTGAGTTTTCGGGAATCTTAAATATGTTTGCCACAATGAATTTGGATCAGCAGACAATGTTTACGATCAACGCTCTTTTGCTCGTGGTTTTCGCCATCGCTTTTTCATTCGCGGGGCTTGGAGCAAAGGATCGCACTTACTGGCTTTATATGGTGGCTTCAAATATCGTTCTTGCTGTTGCCTTTTTTATGTTTTCTCGAGAAATGGGTGGAAGCGCCAACAGCATTATCCTGCCAAATTTGCTGCTTTTTGTAGGATTGAGTTTCCGCTGGATCGCAATCCGCGTATTTTTTAGCCATTCTGTGCCGTTGAAGGTTATAACCTTAATTCCTCTGGCAGCGTCTTGCGCCTTCCTATTGAGACCCCTGTTAGGTAACGGCCCCGTATTCGGTGTCATCAATCTGTTGATTGCGATGCAGATCCTCGCAATTATCTGGACTATTGTCTTCGAAAAGGAAGATCTAAAATCCAGGTGGGGCTTATGCATTAGTTATGCGGTGCTCGTTCTGTCTTCATTTTTACGTACTTTACAAGGATGGATATTCGATCCCTCCATGGACTCCTTGTTACCCGTAGATATCTTTTTGCAACTTAATCTCATTGCTGCGGCCATCCACATTAGCGCGAGTGGAGCGTTTTCCTTATTGATCGCTTACGAGCGTAGTGTGAACAACCTGCGGGAAATAGCGTTGCGTGATCCTCTGACAGGTCTTCTGAACAGATGGAGCATTGAAACTTTTTCAGATTCTATGCCGGGAACAAAAAAAACCAGCCTGGTGTCGGTCATCATGATCGACATTGACCATTTCAAGTCGATAAATGACACATATGGTCATTCTGCCGGCGATGCTGCTCTCAAGCATTGCGCGAAGGTGCTCAAAGAAACCTTCAAGGAAAATGGTATGATCGCAAGAGTGGGCGGTGAGGAATTCATGATCCTTGCTCCAGGGCTACCATCCGGTTCAAGTGCAGACCTGTGCGAGATTTTTCGAACAAACCTTGCCGCACGGCCTTTTAGTCACAACGGCATACCTGTTCCGTTTACGGTGAGTATCGGTATTTATTCGGGTTACATGAAAGAGCGCACAGAACTCGATATATTCTGGGAGAATGCAGACAAGGCGCTTTACAAGGCCAAATCGCTTGGCCGGAACAAGACTGAACTCTTTGAGGAAAATGATGCTCTCCTCTGATGCAGCCAGAACGCTTTAAGCTTTGAGTTCCACATTGGCGAATCGAGGCGAAGTGATACGCTTCACGCTGTAAGCGTCTCTGTGAGAGTGTTGTCATTTGGCAACGTTTTGAGGAAATCAACGACGATTATCTGTGCAGAGGAGCCTTCTTGAAGATGCGCCTGGCGCTGAATATGACCGAAAAACATGACATTAAGACGCAACTTTATGATTTTGGGTGGTTAGGCCACTTGGAAATCATCTAAATATCTATGCTTGCAAGGTAATTTGGCTGCTCGTAGGAAATACACAGCCGATCAATTGTGATCGCCAGAAGCGAAATCTGTTTCCTTATGACCGCAAGAACGGACGAAATTGCAGCGTTATACGTTGCTGAACATGACAGGCTTGAGCGACAGATATGTCGGCGGGTGGGATGTCGTGCAACCGCATGCGATTTGGTTCACGACATTTTTCTGCGTATCTGGGAGAAGGCGACAGAACGTAAGGGCAATCAGTCGGCCTATCTGACGCGGTGCGCTCGAAATGCAGCAATTGACCATGCACGCTCTGAACGCAGCCGCGCGAAATTCGTAAGTGGCGTATTGCCGGAGCAATATGCTGCCGATCCGGCTACCCCTCTCGAGATACTGGCAGTCCGACAAGAACTCTGCAGCATTGATGAAATGCTGGCAACTCTTCCAAAGCAGACACGGCATATCTTCCTTCTTAACCGCATTCACGGCAGAAGCTTTTCCGAAATAGCTGCTGTACTGGGCATTTCGCAGCGTGCCGTTGCGAAGCATATGGCAAGAGCGGTTGCAGCCTGTGATAAGATCACTTAACGATCCACGCTGATTACAGTAAACAGAGAAGCGCGTGTTTTTGCGGGTTTCGTCAAGTCAGGTTTACAGGAGCCTATGAGTTTTAACGACCATTTGCCACCAAACACTGCCGAGGCCGCAATCCGAAAAGCCGCGAGGGAGTGGTTTGTGGCTCTGCTTGACTCACCATCGGCCGCTAAGCAAGCAGAATTTGATAACTGGCTCCGATCCGATCCCGCCCATTATAAAGCGTATCAGGCTGTTGAAAGCACATGGCATGCAACGGAGCGGCCGGGAGAAATACTTGCTGCAAGGGAAGCCGAAGAGCTTTCCGTTTATCTTCGGGCGATGGACCGGGCGAAGAAACAAACAAAGACATTTCGCCGTTTGTCAACGCTGAGTGTGATCCTCCTGTTGTCGCTGGCGGGCGGGGTATGGCTGGAGCGCCCCGGTCTGCTTGAGGACCTTACTGCCGACTATACGACGGTCCGGGCTGAACGTCGTACGATTACAATGGAAGATGGATCAACGATTGAGCTGGACGCCGACAGTGCGTTGTCTAGTGAATATGCACAGAATGAACGACGGGTAAAACTGATACGGGGAGGGGCTTTCTTTAGCGTCGTTCCTTCAACGATCCCTTTCATAGTGGAAGCTGCAAGCGGGGAAGTTCGTGTGTTGGGTACGCGCTTTGACGTCAGGCTCAGCGAGGATGGAGCTTCAGTGACACTGGAGCACGGCCGAGTAGCTGTAAGCATGGCGAACCAGACTGACACAGCTGTTCTCGATCCCGGCCAGCAGGTTCATTTTGGTGCAGCGGGAATAGATCCGGTCCGCATGGTTGATGTATCTGATGCGCTCGCCTGGCGTGACGGGAGATTTGTCTTTTACCGGGCCCGCTTATCAGACGTTGTTCGGGAAATTGAGCGTTATCGTAAGGGTCGTGTTGTCATCGCGACGTCAAAACTTGCTGATGAGCTTGTAACCGGAAGCTTTGTCTTGTCTGAACCGGATGCTGCGCTTGCCTCGCTTCAGGCAAGTGTCGGTTTTCGGATGAACACGATCGCTGGTCGACTGACCATTCTCCACCCTTGAAATTCCGATGGCCAAATAAAAAGGCGTTCTCTGGAAAAAATATGAATCCGGGGTTCAGTGATTGACCGTCTCATCCGTGAACGTATCAGAAGCACGGATGAGGCTGGCATTGACTGCCATCCGCGCTCGAAAATGTTCAAGCGTGAGAAGGGCAGGCGGAAATGATGGTGTACGGGGTTCGTAGGGTAAGCTTTGTTTTGGCGGCAGCACTGTTGGCAGCGACAAGCAGTGTCTCAATTACTATTGCGCAAGCCCAACAACAGTCAGCCCAACGTCAGATCAGTTTCAACATTCCCGCCAAGCCCGTTACACAGGCAGTCAATGATATTGGCCGGGTTGCAGGCCTGTCGGTTGTGTTTCGCGAAAACCAGGCCATTACTGCATCAGGTCGCGCTGTGCGGGGCACTATGACCGCCGAAGCCGCTCTTTCGATGCTGTTAAACGGTACAGGTCTGACGTATCGCTTCAGCAATGCTACGACCGTTCAGATTTTCGATCCATCAGCATCTGCATCGAATGGCGCTGCAATCTCTGCAGACGGCACGACAGTTCTGAATACAATTACAGTTGAAGGAAATTCACAAAGTGCTTGGGGACCCGTTGACGGTATAGTTGCGACGCAAAGCTCGACAGCGACCAAAACTGACACGCCATTGATCGAAACCCCGCAATCAATATCGGTGATCACGCGCGACAGAATGGACGTGCAGGATGTTAACCGTTTGGACGAAGCTGTGCGCTACACGGCGGGCGTTCGATCTGATTATGGTGGTGCAGTTGTCGCTGCCGATAATATTTTTATCCGAGGACAGTACATAAACACCTATACCGATGGCCTCCGCGAAACGCCGTTCAGTTATTTCGGTATCATGGCGACCGAGCCCTTTGCGGTTGAGCGTGTTGAAGTCCTGAAAGGTCCGGTCTCGGTTCTATACGGACAGAACCAACCGGGGGGCATGATTAATCTGGTTACGAAGCGGCCAACTGACTTTGCGCGTGGCGAAGTTCAGACATCGATAGGGACAAACAATCACAAGCAGGTTGCGGTCGACGTGAGCGGCCCGCTGAATGACGAAAAGACTGTTCTGGGTCGGTTCGTGGCATTGGGTCGTCTGGCTGATGGGACTGTCGACTATACAGACGACGATCGGTTGCTGATTGCGCCAAGCATCACGTTTAAACGCGATAAAGAAACACAATTGACGCTTTTTGGCTCGTATCAGCGTAACAAGGCATTGGCAGTCACTAATTTCCCTTGGGCTGCGGTCAACGGATCGAGCCCTTTTGGTCGGATGCCAATGCATCGGTTTCTTGGTGAAACCGGATTTGACGCGGAAACGCAGGAAAAGGCGAGTTTTGGTTATGAATTCTCGCATCAGATCAACAGCAACATCTCTTTCAAGCAGAATTTCCGATATTCCAATTTCGAAAATCAGGAAAACTATCTGGCGAGGAATAGTGGGCTTCTCTATAGCGACGTCACGGGTGGTGCGACGGCCATTGCACGCAACTGGCAGTTCCGACATGCTTTTGGCGACACTGTGGGTTTAGACAATCAGTTCAATGTGAAAGCAGAAACGGGTCCATTTGAACACAATGCGTTGTTCGGATTTGATTATGCCTGGAGCCGGGCGACCCGTGATGAAAAATGGGGTACCGGGCCCCGCATCGAGAATATCTTCTCTCCGCAATATGGAAGCCCAATAGACTTTTCGTCTTGGAACTCGTGGGTGAATGGTCGCACAACGACCAGTCAGTACGGTCTCTATGCGCAAGACCAGATAGCCTATGACAAGTGGCGTCTGACTGTGGGTTTGCGACAGGATTGGATCAACGCCAAGGTTGACGATCTCTGGGATGGCGACACTGGCACCTCGTCGCGGCCGAAGTCTGCCACAGCACTGCAGGACAGCAGCTGGAATGCGCTTACGGGTCGGGCAGGACTTACCTATCTCTTTGACAATGGAATTGCTCCCTACATCAGCTATTCGGAATCGTTCAATCCCGTCGTTGGCGAAGATAGGTTCGGCACTGCTTTTGAACCGGAGAAAAACCGACAGTATGAAGTTGGCGTCAAATATCAGCCCGAGGGTTGGGATGGGTTCTTTACAGTCTCCGCATTTGATCTCACTCGTACAAACGTCACAACCGCAGATCCGGACGATCTGACCAAGTCAGCGCAGATTGGCGAAGTTCGTACGCCGGGGCTTTGAATTTGAAGCAACCGCTCAACTCAGTGATGGCCTTAGTCTGATCGGCGCTTACACCTACCTTGACTCGAAAGTCACCAAAGCCACTGCCGAAGGCAGTTATGCGACTGAAGGCAAGCAGCTCATTCGCATACCCAATCACATGGCCTCGGCATGGCTCGACTATGAAGTACAGTCCGGAGTTCTCGAAGGATTGGGAGTTTCCGGAGGGGTGAGATATACAGGATCGTCGTGGGGGGACGCTCTTAATACTTTCAAAACACCGTCCTACACGTTGGTTGATGCCGCTCTGCGTTACGATTTTGGCAAGAAAAATCCTGAGCTCGAAGGCCTGACGGCCAAAGTCAACTTCACTAACCTCTTTGATAAATATTATGTTTCGAGCTGTTTCTTCACGCTCGCCTGTAATGTTGGCGAAGGGCGCAGTGTTGTCGGTACACTTCAGTATAAGTGGTGAGTATGGTCCTACACCAAAATGACGGCGAATTTTTCGCCGTCAGTTTCCGTCGGCATTGGGTAAATTCTTGATATGCTTCTCAACAGGCGTATAGTTCTGAGCACGATTGCCACTCTGCTTCTCAGTTCGAGAGCGTCTGGTGAGGCGATCACACGTGAGAGAGTCATTGCGCTCGACTGGGCGTCGGCTGAGACTCTTTTTGCTCTGGGTATCCAGCCTTTGGCCATCACGGAGAAAGCCCGGTTCCAGAGTTATTTTGGAGATACACTGGCTGCACAGGAGGTTCTGGATCTGGGGCCACCGTGGGAGCCCAACCTTGAACTCATCGAAATACTCAAACCCAGTCTGATTTATACGAGCAACTATACCCACCTGATACAGTCGCAGCTGATGAAAATCGCACCAACTGAGGTTTCGGATCTTCACGGCGGGCGTCGGGATCAAATGCAGCGCTGTGTCGATTTTGCTGTTAAGATTTCAAGAAGGCTTCCCTCCTCAGCCACATCTGATCGGCTAACATCACTGGTGAGTGGTTTAAAGCGCACGAAAGACATGCTGCGTTCCACAGATCGGCGCGACGCGGTATGCATATATCTTCATAACAATGCTCGTTTCGCAAATGTATTCGGTCCTGGAAGCTTTCCGGGAAATGTACTTGAGCATGTTGGCCTTAAGAATGGCTGGCGCGGTCCCTCGAACGACAATGGCTTTGCTTATGTCGGAATAGAGCGACTTGCTGCGCTAAAAGGCACGCGGTTATACATCCTTGGAGATGGCGACGTTACGCGCGTAACGCTTCGTAAGCTAGAGTCCAGTACAATCTGGAACGCCATCCCGGCAGTGCAACAACAAGAAGTGGTGTTACTCCCGAATATCCCGATGTATGGCGCTCTTTCTACGGCTGTAAAACTGTCTGAGCAGCTCGTGGCAGGTATCAAGCCTGATCAGAATGGGCGTATTTGAAGTGCGAAGCGCAGCGGGGGTTGGATTTCAGCGTGGTGCAATATTAAAACTGACGATTGGGCTCTCGATTTTTGCAGCAATTCTCAGCTTTATCAGTTTGAATCAGGTGCTGCCATACGAGCAATGGTATTCAGCCCTCAAAAACGATCATGCATCTGAGATTCCGGCAATCCTGTTTTCTTATGCTTATCTGCCGCGTATCGCAGTGAGCATTCTGGCAGGTGCAGCCCTTGGGCTATCGGGATGTATTTTCCAGCAAGTTTTACAAAATCCATTGGCTGAGCCGACCACTTTAGGCGTTTCTACCGGCGCACAATTGGCTCTTGTCCTATCCATGCTCTGGTGGCCCGGATCCCTTGAATATAGCCGCGAGAGCATTGCGATCGCCGGATCCCTTTTTGCTGCCTGCCTCGTTTTTATAATCGCCGGGAGGGACGGCCTCTCTTCAATATCGTTGATCATGGCAGGTCTTGTCGTCAATATGACGCTTGGCTCGCTGGCGGCTATTACAACGCTCTTCAATCATGAGTTCCTGTCCGAGCTTTTTGTCTGGCAATCGGGTCGGCTTGAACAGGATGGATGGCAACAGGTTCAGTTTCTCGGTACCAGGCTTGCGCTTGCGTTGGTGATCGCTTTGGCATTCTTACGGCCCCTTAGTCTCATGGAGATTGGCGAGGAAAGCGCTTTGGGATTGGGCTTGCGAGGTGCCTGGGTAAGGCCTCTTATCTTGCTCGTTCCGCTTCTGTTGGCAGCAAGCGTTGTTTCAGCAATTGGGGTCATCGCATTTATTGGTCTGGCTGCTCCTGCACTTGCTCGACTGGCAGGTGCACGGCGTCTCAGAGAGCGATTAATTGGTTCAGCAATGCTTGGCTCAGCAATATTGTGGCTTGCCGATCAACTGGTTCAGGCGATCCCGATGAGCAGTGCAGTTGTACCAACCGGTGTTGCCACCGCCATGTTAGGCGCGCCGCTTCTTCTGCTTTTGCTTGGGCGAGCCAATACAATATCTGCTCGCCCTCAGCATGAGCGGCTCATCAAGTGGCGTGAACTTTCAAACCCTGGAGTCAAGTTGGTGGGGTTGTTGCTGATATTGCTTCTTCTGATCTTCTTTTCGGCCTGCATGGGGCGTGGGGAACATGGATGGGTTTTTCAGGGGGCAGAACACCTCGACTTCATTGGTCGGTGGCGAGCCCCACGGATCATCTCGTCGCTGGGTGCAGGGCTGCTTCTGGGTTTGGCAGGCGTGTTTGTTCAGCGAATGTTCGGCAACTCCATGGCCAGTCCTGAAGTTCTGGGAATTTCATCGGGTGCGAGCCTTGGAGTAATAACGCTGGTCTTGCTGTTGCCATTATACCAACCTGCTTCGGTGATCGCTGCGGCAGCGATTGGCGCATTAGGTACGACCGGCTTTGTACTGCTGTTGAACAACAGATTTGGATACTCGCCTCAGAGAACAATCCTGTTTGGTGTAGCGCTTGGAACTTTGCTTGGCGCGATATCGGAGTTCCTGATTGCAGGTGGAGGATCGGCGCGCACTCTTCTGCTCACATGGATGTCTGGCTCGACCTATCGCGCTGACTGGGCCACAGCCACATCGGTTTTAGTCGTGGCAGCGGTGGCATTGCTTATTCTGCCATTGTTCGGTCGTTGGCTCGCACTTCTTCCACTGGGTGAAAGCACAGCTCGCTCAATGGGCCTTGATGTAAAAGGCGCGCGAGGACTGATCATTCTGGCCGCTTCCTTAATGACTGCAGCTGCTACTATTGTAGTTGGTCCGCTAAGTTTTATTGGGCTGATGGCTCCCCACATTGCACGGGCTGCGGGCTTCCGGAAAACTATGTCTCAATTGTACGCCGCAGCCCTTTTGGGAGCAATCATTCTTGTCGCTGCCGACTTGCTCGGGCGGCTTATAATTTTCCCATGGCAAGTGCCGGCTGGTTTGCTTTCAGCGCTCATTGGAGGTCCATATTTCTTGACTATGATGTGGAAAAAATCGCATGGCTAGAAAGCTGGACAACCCTTTTGTCGCCAGAATTATCGGAAAGAAGTGGATCTCATCATCGATCATCAGACTTGTGTTTGGTGGGGATGGATTGGCCGGGTTCAAGTCGCTCGGTATTGCAGATGAATGGATACGGTTTGTTTTCCGAATTGGACATACCTACACCACTCGACCGTATACAGTGCGGTACTGGGATGCTCAGACACTTCAAATGACCGTAGATATCATCATGCATGATGGTGGGATTGCAGCGGACTGGGCATCAAGTGCTTTGATAGGCTCACTGATTGAATTTACCGGCCCAGAGGGACGTTACCAACCACCTCATAGCATTTCTTGGGTTCTTTTACTCGCAGACATTACGGGATTGCCCGCAGCAGGGCGGATTATTGAAACATCGCCGCGATCCGTCGTGATCCATTCACATATTTGCCTGCCCGACATGCGGGATATGCAACGCGATCTGGAACACGAGCATTCAAGTCTTATTACGTGGCACAGAGATACGCATGGCGGTCCGGCCGCCGCACCGCTATCGCAGATCGCTAAGAATGTCGTGTTGCCCGAAGGTGAGGGTTATATCTGGATTGCTGGCGAAGCCAATCAGGTCGCAGATGCACGCGCTCATTTTCGCGATGAAAAAGATTTCGACAAGAATAGGATAACAGCCATCGGTTATTGGTTCGAAGGGCGCCCCAGAGAGTAGGGAACCATGCCCACCAATGGCTGTCTGCGGTCAATCCACGTTTTGGATTGCGCAACCGATATCGCCTTCACCCAAGTGCTGCGCCGGATCAACGCCTGTCTGCCCATCACAACCGCTTTGCCGACGCAACCATCTGTTTAGCTCAGCAGCTTCTGCAAGCTCCCTGTCGCGAGCAATTCATCAGCCAGAGCCATCATTGGCGGCAGAGGATAGTGATCACCATTGTCGCGCAAGACACGGATATGGCTTACGGCCTTCTCGAAATCGGGAAAAGCGGTCGGGTCTTTCAAATGCAGGTAGAGGGCGAGCACCGCAACCGAACGGGAACGACCGCCACGGCAATTGACCAGCACATTGCCCGCACGGTGAGCCGGATAATAGGGTTTGCCCGGACTCGCCTGTGTTACCAGCCCATCAAGAGCCAGCACTGCCGCAGCCATATGCGCTACATTGTTACCTTCGCCGTCGATAAGTCCGACTTTCGCCCGTCGCACATGAATACCATCGGGCAGCTGCACTTCCGGCACATGAATATTGAGTGAAACATTCAACGAGGAGGTGACATTTTCAGCGAGCATAGCTTGCGGATCACAAGCGCCCGTCAGATTACCGACATAAAGCGTGCATGTTCTGCCATTCTCAAGTGTCAGCGTGTGAACCGGCACCAGAATGGTATCGTCATTTTCGGCGCGTTCTTTTGGCGTTTCTTCAATGTTCATCATTACTCTTTTTATCCCGCGTATCACTAACATCAATGATACGGTTTACATTCCAGTAGGCGTCGAGGCCGTTGTTTAATTTGGGGGCATCCACCAAATTGCCAAAGGCCGGAACCATGATGTCGGCTTTTGTGATTGCACGCAGCCAGCCATGATCGCTTACGCGCGGATGCACATTCCAGCTGGTGCGAGAGCCTTTGCCTGAGGCAATCAGCTTGTTGGCGCGGCTGTTCGGAGCAATATGGCCGGTGAAGACAAATTTCCACGGTCTGCTGTTATCATCACTGAAATCCTGCAACAGATTATTTGATTTTTCGCTGTCGGCCAAAATAATTACCGCATCATCATCCGTACTTTCCGGCGCTTGAACAATGGTCAGTTGCGGCAACACGGCCTTGATCTGCGCTTTTGTTGAAGGCAGAACTGCGTCAGTTTCATCGGTAGATAAGACCAGCATTTCCTGTCGGATCTGCATACAGATCGAAACCTTCACACCGGCTTCATGCAGGCGTAATACCATTTCAGTGCCGCGTGCCATAATCGGAACCGGGAAAATTGTGCCGGGTTTTGCAAGGTCTGTGAGAATTTCAAACTGTTCGCATAGTGGCTGATCGCGATCGAGATAGGAAATATCCGTCTGCACGATTTTTGCCGGTGGCGGATTGTCAAAAGCGAGAACGGTGGATTCCCTGCTCCAGTCGGCCATATAAATCACACCGCCGTCGTTCTCAAAATGTATCCATTGCCCACCGATGGCATGGCCGGAGCGCCCCAGCGTGATGTCCAGGTCAAGAATGCTGGCGCGGCCTGTCAGCGGTAGAAAATGACGGGCATGTTCCGGCAGCGGTAAACCCATGACAGACAAAGCGGAGAAAGTTTCGGCACTGGCGTAGACTGGCGGTTTGCCTAAATTTTCCCAAAGATCAATTGCACCCACATGGTCGATATGCCCATGCGACAGGAAAATGGCATCAACATAGTCGATACCTGAAAAATCAGGACGCACGCCAGGTTCCGGGCCTTCACCGATATCGAGTAAAATCCGTTTACCCTTAATATCGAGCAGAAATGCTGCCGGTAATTTGCCGTTGAGGCCGCTGACGCAGGTTAAAATTGCCATGGCAGAACTCCTTTGGGCAACCAACGCGAGAATACAACCGATAGCAACATCAAAATCAGAATGCCGAAGATCATCAAACAGCCGACAGCTGCAGCAAGGGTCGACGCACCACCTTCTTCAAGGAAGATGATCATCGGGCCGATTGTCCGTGTGCTGGACGAGATGAGCAGGATCGATGTCTGTATTTCATTTATCGCACTCATAAATACGATGATCGCACTAGCAATGGAAACTGGTGCAATGATCGGCCAGATAATATCCTTCATTCGGCGTAAGAAACCTGCACCGGATATCTGAGCGGCTTCTTCCAGCGAGCGGTCAATCTGCTGGTAGCCCGACAAGACAGGTCGCAAGGCCACAGCAAAGAAGCCGGAAATGTAAGCGGCCAGAATAATCCATGGGGTTCCATAAATCGAGATATCGATAACCGGTACAGGTCTGAGAAACAACAAGATCATCGCCACACCCAATGTAACGCCGGGCAATGTATAGGTCAGTTCAGCACCGATATGCAGGAAGCGCACTAGTTTACCGCGCTTCCATGTCAGAAAATAACCCATGAACAAGGCGCAGATGGTCAGGAATATCACCGCAGTTGTGGTCAGCCACAGTGAGGTCAGGAATGCATCGCGCAAAGAGGCATGACTGAACAGTGCGGAAGTGTAATTTTTGAGTGTGAATGTTTCAGTCGTCAACGCCAGACCATAGGCTGGCACCAGCGAGGTTTGTAAAAGCGCACTGAAAGGCAGAACCATGCTGATAATGAGATAAAGCCAGACAATCGCCGAAATTGGACGCTCATATCTACCCAGCGGCATATTGAAACCACGACCGCCCATGTCAACGCGGCTGTCACCACGGTTCATACCGAAATTTGCCAGCACAATGGCGGCAATGGTCAGTGCTGCCAGCACGAGTGACAGAGCTGCCATGTTCGGCAGTGCGTTGGGTCCAATATTGTTGATCTGCTGATAGATCTGGGTGATCAGCGTAGGAACGCGTGCCGGTATTCCGAGCATTGCCTGAATACCGAAATTGCTGATCGCAGATACGAAAGACAAACAGGCCGCAGCAATCAGCCCGCCTCGGGCAAGTGGCAGGATGATGGTAAGTAAAACACGTATCCGGCTGGCGCCGGCAGCACGGGCTGCCTCAGTCAGGTTAACCGGAATGCGTTTAAGACTACCCTGCAAAGCCAGATAAACCAGTGGCGCATTGTAGATGCCAAGTACCAGAACAATTCCGCCGATTGAATAAAGCGGATGTTTGCCGCCCGGTGCCACAGAAATTCCGAGCAGATTAAAAATCGGGCTAGATGGAGAAAAGGCCTGCAACCAAGCCATCGCAATCACCTGTGGCGGGATCATCAGTGGCAGCACAAAGGCGAAAACGGCAGCGGACTTGGCGCGTAAATCGGTCTGGATCACCAGCACCGCGAATATCGTGCCGACGACCAGAGAGAAAGCTGTTGCGGCAACGGCGATAATCAGCGTGTTGATGATCGCAGCACTGGTCTGGCTGCGCAGGAATAGCTTGTTGAGGCGGTCAAAAGCAAAGCTGCCATCATCCAAAAGCGCAGATATGACCAGTCGCATTAATGGTGCTATAGAAACCAGAACCACCAGTAAGGTCAGCAAGATCAGAACAGTTGTTTGCGACGACAGGCGTAAAGATGGAAAATGCGCCAACCATGATTGGCGCATTTCCTGTGTTTTAGTGTGAGCATTCATTGAATTCAGCCACCAAAAATATTGATGAATTTCTCACGAGCTTCAGCATCTTCTTTGACGGCTTTGTCTACATCAAGCGACATAAGCTTTACATCATCAACGGAAGGCATACCTTCAGGGGAAGGGACGCTTGACAGTACGGGAATGTAGCCCTGCTGTGCTGCCAGTTTCTGACCATCTTCGGAAAGCACGAACGCAACAAATTTCTTGGCGGCTTCCGGAACGGAAGTTGATGCCATGATGGCTACCGGCTCTGAGAAGAAGCTTGAACCTTCTTCCGGATAGATAAACTCAACCGGAGAGCCGGCTTTTTTTGCGCGCAGCACATCCGCATCGATATTGATGCCATAGTTGACCTGACCGCCAGCAACAGCCTTCAGAACGGGGCCATTGCCGCCTTCAGGAACAATGTCCAGTTCATTGAGACGGTTATAATACTTCCAGCCCCATGCCGGATCTTGCAACTGGCTGTGCATGTGGACGAGTGCCGCGCCAGAATACAGCGGGCTGGGAGCTGCGATCTGTCCGGCATTTTCATCCACGAATAGTTCAGCCCAGCCCTTCACAGGCTTGGAAGTCTTCGTATTATATACAATGCCGGTCGTTGAAAGCTTGGTTCCGAAAAAGGTTTTATCCTGATCGTAGAGTTTAGAGTCAATATTTTCTACCGGAGCTTCTGGCCATGCGAGCAACTGGCCATCTTTTTTCAGAATGCCCAGATTAATAGCATCGGCAACCAGCAATACGTCGGCCTTCACTGCACCGGCCTGCCGCTCGGCTGTGAGAATATTCATCAGCTGTGATGTGCCGTTGCGCATCCATTCGACTTTAATGTCGGGATTTTTTTCCATGAAGGCATCAACAGTCTGCTGTGCAATTTCTGGCGACTGGGACGTGTACAACATAAGGGTCGACTGCGCATAAAGCGCAGAAGAACTCATGAGAAGTGCAGCGGTTGCGAGAACTAGACGCATTGTAATTGCTCCTGGGAGGTAAGGCTTAATTTCTGTTGGCTCTGGGAGAAGTTTTGTTCATTTTGTGCATCGGGAATGCACCAGAGATCGGAAAAGGAAATCGAGGCCAGATGACCGATTTCCGGAATGAAATCAGCATTATCATTCACCTCGGCATGTATGCTCAGTTCAGGCGCATCATGCGGGGAGACGGTGATTGACCAGAAGCCGCCGCGATAAACACGATTGGTCACACGTACCGGTGCGCCGTCCGCATTATAATCCTTGATGCGGATATCCTGTGGGTGTACGCACGCCTGCGCTTCGGCACGTGGCTGCTCATTAGCGCTACAGCGCATCGTGACCTGATGGCCGAGAAATTCACCACTCGCCTGACCATTGCCGTTGAGGCGGACATTTTCAATAGGCAGCACCATGCCGTTACCGATGAAGGTCGCAACAGTTGCATTTGCGGGTTCACGATACAGCGTGATCGGTGAGGCATATTGCAGAATATGGCCTTTATCCATCACCGCAATCCGGTCAGCCAGTGCCATCGCTTCCGACTGATCATGGGTGATATAAAGTAGCGTCGCGCCGCTTTCCTTATGGAAACGCCGGAATTCGTCTTCCATGGTTGAGCGCAGATGTACGTCGAGATTGGCAAGCGGTTCATCGAGCAAAACGATACTGGAACCGGCGGCGAGACAACGGGCAAGGGCAACGCGCTGACGTTGTCCGCCGGATAAATCAGCAGGGCGGCGTTCAGCAAACGGCCCCAAATTGACCTTGTCCAATGCCTGCGCAATACGGGCTTGACGCTCAATCTTTGCAATGCCTGCGACTTTCAAAGCATAGCCGACATTCTCAGCGACCGACATATGTGGCCACAGGGCGTAGTTCTGGAAAACAATACCGATATTGCGATGTTCAGGTTGAACCAGTGTTCCTGTATCGTTGGCAACGATCTGATTTCTGATCTCGATCTGACCGCTATTGTTGCTTTCAAAACCAGCGATCAGGCGTAACAACGTGGTCTTGCCACAGCCGGAAGGGCCAAGAACAGCGACAAACTCGCCTTCATTAATTTCAAAATGAATATTTTCTAAAACAGTTGTTTCAGCATATTTTTTACTGACATTCGTCAGACGCAATCCAGACACCAAAGCAACCCTTACTGGTTATGTTGGGCGCTGAATATGCAGCTTATGTGAACGTGGCATGACGCCGCGATGAAGAAATTTTGAAACTCAAGTGCTTGGGATGGAGTTGCGTAATCTTTGTTGAGTTCGCAAACGGCACAATAGATTTTCCGCATCATGACAAGAAAACGGGGCCACAGGGCCCCGCTGCATGTTCAGGCATTGAAGATGCTTATCGCAGTTGTTTTACCGGCCTGCGGCCTGCTGCGCAAAGACATAGCTGTCATACGTATATTCAGCGACACGGAACCACTCGAAGCCTTCGTCACGGAATTTCTTCCAGCTTGGATAAATTTTGGCCCATGCTGGATTTTTCTCGTTGTACTCTGCGTAGAGATCAAAAGTCACTTTGTATGCGGCGTCGAGCACATCACGCGGCAGCGGCTGAAGTTTGACCCCCTTCGATACCAATGAACGGATTGCAGTTGTGTTCTTGACGTCATAAAGCGAGATCATGTTCTGAGTGGCTGCTTCGGCGGCCGTATTGAGCGCTACCTTGTAAGGTTCCGGCAGGCTTTCATATTGCTCCTTATTGATGAAGAAGTGGACCGATGCACCCCCTTCCCAGAAGGCAGGGTAATAGTAATAAGGCGCGATCTGATAGAAGCCGAGCTTCTCGTCGTCATAAGGCCCTACCCATTCTGCTGCATCAATAGTGCCGCGCTCGAGGGATGGGTAGATATCGCCGCCGGGCAACTGCTGTGGTACGACGCCCAGACGTGACATCACTTCACCGGCAACGCCTGCGATGCGCATCTTGAGTCCCTTGAGGTCGGCGAGGCTTTTGATTTCTTTTCGATACCAGCCGCCCATCTGCGCGGCTGTGTTACCGCCAACAATCCCCACAACGCCATAGTCTGACAGAAACTCGTTATAGAGTTCATTGCCACCGCCGTGATAGAGCCAGGCATTCTGGAGGCGGGTATTCATGCCGAACGGGATCGCGGTGCCGATGGCAAAAGCCGGATTCTTGCCGGTAAAATAGTAGCCACAGGTATGCGCCATTTCGACAGTATTCGCCTGCACCGCGTCGATTGCCTGTGGTCCTGGTACGATTTCTCCAGCCTGGAACACCTGGATCTGGAACTTGCCTTCTGTCATCTTTGAAACGGCATTAGCCATATAAACTGCGCCGCCATAAATAGTATCCAGGTTGTTTGGAAAACCTGAGGTCAGGCGCCAGCGCAGCGTTGGCAGTTCTTGCGCTATGGCTGGCGTTGCAAGCGACGCTCCACTGGCTGCAGCGGCTGCGCCAATAGCGGCGCCTTTTGTCAGGAATGTTCGGCGGTTTAAGTCCTGTTTCATGTCTTTCCTCCTCTAAGACTCTTGATTATATGCAGTAGGGACAGCGGTTCCATTTGAGACTGGATCGTTGGAACTACTGTAACTATTTGTTTTTAAGCATTATCTTACGCAAAATCGCTTCACGCTTTTGGCTCCGCTGCTTTAGCGTCGCCGTCACTGATCCGGCTTTTCCTGTTGGTTTGAACCCTGGCCGAACGAAGGCGGGGAGGGCGTGCCGAATGATGGTGCGGGCAACGGTTCACCCGGAGAGGGCGCAGGCGCACCAAATGGGGCTGGTGCATCGCCAAATGGGTTTCCTCCACCTGCATCTGGCATCGGCACATTGATCTGGATGGTCGACGGGTCCAGCTGTTTATGGTTGCCCTTATAGTGGGTGACGATGCCGGGAAACCCTATGATGATCCCGACCATGACGAGCTGGATTATCAGAAACGGTATCGAGCCAACATAAATCTGCCCGGATGTAACAGGTTGGATTGTCGCTCCCGTTACTTTGTCCTTGTATGGTCGGGACGGTGCAACAGAACGCAAATAGAATAACGAAAAACCAAATGGCGGATGCATGAACGATGTCTGCATGTTAACCGCCAGCATCACGCCGAACCAGACAAGATCAATTCCAAGACTATCTGCTACAGGTGCTAAAAGTGGAATGATGATGAAGGCCAGCTCGAAGTAATCGAGAAAGAATGCCAGAAAAAACACAAGCAGATTGGCAACGATCAGAAATCCAACTTCGCCGCCAGGAATTGACGTCATCAGGTGTTCAACCCACACGTGACCGTTAACACCATAAAATGTAAGCGAGAAAACACGTGCGCCGAGCAAAATGAAGATAACGAATGAAGACAGTTTTGCTGTCGCGTAGAGAGCGGAAGTCAGCATCGGCAGATTAAGACGACGATTAATTATAGCAAGAAGCAACGCCCCGACCGCTCCCATGGCGCCGCCTTCCGTTGGCGTTGCCAGACCGATAAAGATTGTTCCAAGAACAAGAAAGATCAACACAAGCGGCGGTACTAATGAGAATACGACACGCCGAACGAGCTTCCAGCCCTTCAATGTTCGTGCGTGAACCGGTAGCGCGGGAACAGTATTGGGTCGCAAGATCGACATGCCGATGATGAAGGCACAGTAAAAGCCGACAAGCATCAGTCCCGGGACAAGTGCCCCTTTGTACATATCGCCTACCGAGCGTCCAAGCTGATCGGCGAGAACAATGAGGACAAGGCTGGGAGGGATGATCTGCGCCAAGGTTCCGGACGCCGCAATTGTTCCGGCAGCGACTTTCCGGTCATAGCCATAACGCAGCATGATCGGCAGGGAAATAAGTCCCATGGAAATGACAGAGGCTGCAACCACGCCGGTCGTTGCTGCAAGCAACGCACCAACAATAATGACAGCAAATGCGAGCCCCCCGCGTACAGGTCCGAAAAGCTGCCCGATCGTATCAAGCAAATCTTCTGCCATGCCGCTTCGTTCCAGAATCAAGCCCATAAAGGTGAAGAATGGAATGGCAAGCAACGTTTCGTTCGACATCTGCCCAAAGATGCGATCAGGAATTGCACCGAACAGATTGACCGGTAACAGGCCCAGTTCGATGCCGATAAAGCCGAAGACGAAGCCAACAAAGGCAAGGGCAAAAGCGACCGGATAGCCCAACAGGAGCACGGCCACCAGGGAGAGAAACATAAGGGGAGCGAGATTTTCCGTGAAAAATGCAATCATATCCATCCCTCTCAAAGCGCTTGCGCTTCGGCATCTTCAACGGCGACCTTATCGGGGATCTGCCCTTTGAGTATGGCGATACGCTTGATGATTTCGGATATGCCTTGCAGCGCCAGCAAACCGAAGCCGATGGGAATCAGGATCCAGACCGGCCAAAGCACCAACCCGCCTGTATTATTGGAGGTTTCGCTGCTGGCCAGCTTTGCCTCAACGATTGGCCATGAGAGGTAGATCGTGATGAGGCAGAATGGCAGAAGAAAGAAAATCGTACCGAATATCTCGACCAGCAACTGGGTTCGTCGTGAATAACGACTGTAGAGAAGGTCGACTTTGACGTGCTCGCTGTGCAGCAGCGTGTAGCCTGCGGCAAGCAGAAAAACCGCAGAGAACAGATACCACTGCGCTTCAAGCCATGCATTGGAACTGATGTTGAAAAGCTTGCGGGAGACAGCATTGATGGCACTTATAAGAACCGCCACAAGTATCAACCAGGATGCTGACTTTCCGATGAAATTATTGGCCGCGTCAATGGCGCGCGACAACGCCAGCAAAACTGACATCGTTCCTCCCCTTCTTTTCCGCCTCCTCAAGCGGTTTTGGAGGATACTATGACCGGGGATTCATCGCGGCAAGACGACTATAGATCAAAGCAACAAAGCCCTACCCACTAGTGGGTAAGCGAATTGTTCTTTGGGGAGAACCGGAGCATAATCCGACCGGAGTGAAACGAGGATCGATAAGATTATGCTTAAAATAGAAGAAGTTAGAGCGCCGATCTGATCCAATCAGTTCAAAACGCGCTCTAATGCGATGAGAGGCTCATTCTGTTTTCGATGACATAGCGTGTGAGGCCGGCAGTGCTGGCAATTCCGAGCTTCTTCTTGATATTCTTACGATGTGTTTCTACCGTTGCTTCTGAAATCCCCAGTCTGGTCGCAATCTCACGATTGCTGCCACCTTCGGCGACCAGTACCAGCACATCGGCTTCGCGCGCAGACAGTCCTTCAGATTTTTTCTCGCCTCTTTCCAAGAGCGCTTCGGAAACGCCCGAAGAGAAATATGTGCCGCCAGATGCAACAGTATGAATTGCCGAGACAATTTCTGTTGTTGAGACATCTTTCAAAACATAGCCTGAAGCTCCACGCATGATAGACGTGGAAATGTATTCGCGACTGTCATGCATGGACAACATGAGGATACGAGTACCGGGCAGTTGCTTCTTGAAAAGTTCGATCGCATCAATGCCATTGAGAAGCGGCATATTGATATCCATCAACACCACATCGGGACCAACCGATGACGCAAGCTCCAGGGCGGTGCGGGCATTTGCAGCAGCGCCAACTATTTCAATATCGTCATAGGTTTCAAGAACCGCACGCAAACCGTCCAGAACCAGAGGATGATTATCGACCAGCAATACGCGAATTTTACATTCGTTCGTCATGCGACTCCTGATTCCGGTCTTTTTTCTGTGACCGACTTCGGCAACTGTGCGGTGAGTTGCGTACCATTTACGCCTGTTTCAACCAAGAGCACACCGCCAAAATGTGCCATACGTTCCTGCATATTCCGCAAACCCAGTCCCGATAGTCCATCCTTCAGGTCACGTGCGGTGAAGCCGTTGCCATTGTCGGTAATTGTCATTGTTATTTTGCCTTTCAGGCCGCGAAGCCGGATATCGACCTGGTTGGCACCAGAATGCCGCTCAATATTGGTAAGAGCTTCCTGCACAACCCGATAAAGCGCTGTACTTGGTTCCGGTTTCACCATTTCGCTCAAGCCACTTGCTTCAAAATGCGTCTCTATGCCCGTGCGTTCTGAAAAATGTTCGCAAAGTGCTTTCAAAGCTATCGTCAGCCCCAGGTCATCGAGAATACGCGGACGCAGATCATGCGAGAGACGGCGCACTTCCTTGATCGCTCCATTAAGGGCGTCTGCCGCTTTTTCGATTGCCTGTGGAGAGCCGCCACTCGCTGTTCCGACCTGACGACTTGCAAGATCGATGGCATAGCGCACGCCTACGAGGTTCTGCGATATGCCGTCATGCAGTTCGCGCGCCAGTCGTGCTCTTTCTTCTTCCTGTGTATCGATGATGCGCTGCGCCAGCTCTTTCAGTTTGGTGTCGGCCATTCGCCGTTCCCGCAAGTTAAGCAACATGCAGGTAGCAAAGACAAGCATCACTGCCGGGACGGCAATTAGGCTGACGATCAGGAATGTTGTGCGGATATTGGCCCGGAAATCCGCATTTGCGGCGGCGGTTTGTGCGTAGACATCATCGAGATAGACGCCCGTTCCGAGCATCCATTTCCATTTGTCCAGCCCCACAGCAAAGGATAGCTTATCAGCCATTTCGGCACTAGAGGGCTTTTCCCATTTATACTGATGCAGGCCACCTCCTTCCTTTGCCTTGCCAATCAGATTGGCGATGACGCGATCCCCATCCGGATCGACGAGATTGAGCCAGTTGTGCCCCGGCCGAAACAATTGGCGAGGATGAACTACGTTGTTGCCGTCATAGTCATAAACGAAAAAATAGCCATCACGGCCGTAATCGAGCGACGTTAGGATCGCCCGCACTTTTTCCATGGCTTCCGCATCATCAGGACCGGCGTCCTCATAGATTTTCTGAATGGATGACAGTGCGAGATTGGTAAGGTTCAGCAGCTCCGTTTCCTTAGCCTTCAGCATGTTTTGCTCAAAAGTGGCAATGCTACTTTGCACAAGCTTTGCTGACTGCCATGTGATGAAGGCAGTTACGGTGAGGATAGCCACGATAAGCGGCACGATTGCCAATGCAACGATCTGATAACGTAGCGTCAAGTCCGAGCCTCCGACTTCATCGCACATGACTTTATCTTTAGATTGCTGTCACGTTAAGCGAAAGAGGAGTAACCTGAGTGTATCTCCCAAAAGTGCAAACCGGTTTTGGCCGGTTTTGGGATGAGGAACGGCTGCCCGGTCGCATCGATTTCAGTAGAGTTGGCAGGGTATGTTGGGCCATGTTGGGGCTGAACGCATGCATTGCCCCCCTATCCATTCACCTCAGCTCGCGTAACTGCTCAGCTGTGAGTGTTACGGAGCCAGTCGGCGAGCGAACGGCGGCTGCCGGAGCGGCCGCGCATGGCCTCGGCTGCGCACATAGAGTTGAGCACGGCCTCCTGTGTAGATTCGGTTGCAGCACGAAAAAGAATATCGATGCGGTTTTCGTTAAGCGCTGCGAAATTCACGATATCGTTTGGTTCATCATGGTCAAACGATACTGCTGTTGAAAACCCAACAGCTATGTCCCCGCTACCATGTCCCCAGAAAGCGCCAAGCCGTGCCAGGCCAGCGCCGCAACGGCGCGTGACGCGTTTTAACTGGCGATGTTCCATCGGAACATCGGTCGCAAGAACGAGAATGACAGAGCCTTTTTCCGGTTGAGGCTGGGTTTTGGGGGAAGGCATACGCCCATCCGGCAGAACCAGATCACCCGCACGACCAAAATTGGTGAGTGCCAAAACGCCCAGATGATACGATTTGCCATCTAGTTCGAACTGGCGTGAAGACGTGCCAATGCCTCCCTTGAAACCAAAACAAGTCATGCCTGTCCCAGCCCCGACGTTGCCTTGAGCAACACAGGAGCCTGAATTGAGCAGCGCCAGATGTGCATGTTCTTCGGTAACCGCCATTGCCTGAATGTCACTGAGGGGCCCATCATTGCATTCAAGCACAACCGGATTGACGGTTGCTGTCGCGCGGCCAATATCGGGATTGAACGCAATCGCTTCACGGATCAATGCGTTGGCGCAGGTCCCCACACCGAAGGTATTTGTGAGGAGAATTGGAGTTTCAAGAGTTCCCAATTCCTCAATTTGCAACAGACCCGTGCTTTTGCCGAAGCCATTGATAATATCGCAGGCAGCCAGCACCTTTCGGCGATATATGTTCCCGTCATGCGGGATGATAGCCGTAACGCCTGTATTGATATCACCCTCGTGCAACGTATGATGACCAACACGTACGCCCGGTACATCGGTGATGGCGTTGTTTGCACCTGTCGGCAAAATGCCACAAACGATGCCGAAGTCGCGTGCCGTATCAGTCATTTTTGTCTCCGGTTCCCGTCTTTTCCTAAAGGCGTCCAGCTTCTATAATGCGTTTGAGGAATGTTTGCGTACGTTCACCCTGCGGATTGCCGAAAATCTGCGAAGGTGGGCCTTCCTCATAGACTTTACCGTTTTGCAGGAAGCAGACCTTGTCTGCGACCTCGCGGGCAAAGCCCATCTCATGGGTGGCAAGCACCATGGTCATGCCTTTTTTGGCCAGATCACGCACGATATCAAGCACTTCTGATACAAGTTCAGGATCAAGTGCCGAGGTAATTTCATCCAGAAGCAGAAGTGTCGGATCCATCAGCAGGGCACGTACAATGGCCACACGTTGCTGCTGACCGCCGGAAAGACGGTCGGGATATTCCTTAGCCTTGTGATCAAGGCCAATGCGGGCGAGCAATGCCAGTCCCTTTTCCTCGGCTTCTTTGAGGGGCATACCGAGAACTTTAGTCGGGGCCAGCGTCACATTTTCCATCACGGTCATATGAGGAAACAGGTTGTATCCCTGAAAAACGATGCCGATCTCGCGACGTAACAAGTCAAGATCGACGCCCGGACCCGTGACCCGGTCACCATGGAGACGAATTTCACCTTCATCGATCGTTTCCAATCTATTGATGCACCGCAGCAGAGTAGATTTTCCGCATCCGGAGGGACCAATCAGGCAAACCACCTGATGTTCCTCGATGTCGAGAGAAATGCCGGATAGCACTTCCAGTGCGCCATAACGCTTATAAGCCTTATCAATTTCAATCAGTGCCATTTGTCTGGTCCTTTCTCACAGGCTCGAACGTGTTTTCCGACGATCCCGTTCGATCAGACGATCGACGAAACGCGCCTGTGGGATGGTGATCAGGATGAACAGAATGGCCACCGTGGTGACGGCTGAGAGATTGAAATAGTTGCTGGCGATGATCTTGGACTGGTTGAAGGCGTCGATTGTGCCGATGATGGCCACCAATGCAGTATCTTTTTGCAGGCTGATACAGTTGTTCATAAGTGGAGGGATGATCCCACGCACTGCAAGTGGAATTACGACATAGCGCATCGTGCGTGTATAAGAGAGGCCAAGCGAGCGGGCAGCCGCAATCTGGCTTGGGTGTACGCTTTCAATGCCTGCCCGGTAGACCTCTGACGTATAGGCGCCGTAGGTCAGCGTTAACGCGATAATCGCATAGGAAATTGAAGACAGATCCTTGATGATTGGCAGCCCTGTCAGTGGAAGGCCGAACCCAATGAGATAGATGGTTATGATGGCGGGCAGACCGCGGAAAAGATCGCAATAGAACGTTGCAAGCACGCGGATAGGTCTGCCAGCCTTACCCGGCAGCGTTCGGGCAATCGCTATGATCAGTGCCCAAACGAGGATCAACAAGGCAGCAATGAAGAAGATAATGATATTCGTGCCAAAGGCCTTGAGCACAGTGCCAGAGGATTTCACTATAAGACTGACATCGAAGAACGTACGACTGACGGCTGCGTCATTGGCGATGAGAAACCATGCGCTCGCACTGATGATCAGCAATGCCACAGCATAGGAAATAGCTTGCCAGGATATATCTGATGCCTGAGCGCCGAACGCCCGTCCCTGATAAATATCGGTAGTGTTTCCGGCCTTGCTGGAGAGTTGAACGGCCCGCCAGGCAAACCAAAGGACGCCAAGCGGAGCAATAAGAATAGCCAAGCCGGCCGCAATAACCGGTGTTGAAGACCAACCCTGGCTTATTGTGTAACTGGCAACACTATATGCGGTTTGTGCCATCGCCAGAAAGGTGAGGAACGAAAAGGCAAAAGCAAACAGAGATCGCCCACCATGGGTGCGGACCTTGTTGCGGTCGCGCCATTGTTGGGCGCGTTGTGCGCTGGCTTCAGGTGCCAGATGGGACATGACTTTACTCTCGATGAAACAGGTCAGGGCCTCGCTTTATTCACCGCCGGATATGCATCCCGAAGAGTAAGAAACGGCTTTCGGGATGCGTGTCAAAACGAACAGTTAGAACACTCATCTGATTCATTCAGATCAAAACATGCCCTATATGCGGTGTACGAAGCAGAAACCCTCACTTGACCAGGGTCGTATTTGAATATTGACCGGGCTGCAGCCCTAACGCCAAGCTGCAGCCCGAAAGATCGGTAGTTTACGGCTTCCAGAGTGGGATATTGTCGGGAGATGTACCCCATGACGGTAGCAGGTAAGCTTCCTCGAGCTTCTTGAGCGTACCATCCTTGTGCATGTCTTCGATCAGCTGATCGATGACTTTGCCATTCGGCGAACCCTTTGGATAAATGCCAGCGGTTTCACCGCTCGATTCATATTTACCCACCACAGCGAGCCTGCCGTTGGAATTGTGTGCCTGACCGAGCGTGATCGACAGATCGGTCATGACAGCATCGACCTTGCCTGCCGCAAGTGCGGTAAACATGGATGCGGTGTCGTCAAAAACGTCAAGGCTTGCGACTTTGAGCGTGTCTTGTGCGAAAGGAACGAGTGTTGTTCCTGCTTGTGTACCCACCTTAACCGTTTTGATATCGGCTTCAGTCACAGGCTTATCGGCACGCGCCGCGACGCCATAGCCAGAATTCATGTAAGGCGCAGAAAAGTCTACAACTTTCTTTCGTGGCTCTGTAACGGAAATCAGCGCCAGAGCGATGTCATAGTCCTTGTTCTGCCCAGCTACGATGGAGTCAAACGAAGCATTGACCAGTTTTACTTTATCGAGGCCCAGACGATGGGCAACATTAACCGCCATGCAGAATTCATAGCCGTCTTTGATCGTATCCGGCGTGTCGCCATTAAACTGGCCGACCGCAGGCAGATTGATAATGACAGTGAACTGGTCGGCTACTGCCGGTTCTATCTTCGCTGTGCCTTTTTCGCCGATCAGCGGACAGTCGCCATAACCCTCAGTGGCGGCAGATGCTGTGCTGGCATAAGTTATGACGGCGGCACTTGCAAAAAGTGCTCCGTAAGCGGTTTGTTTGAAAAGTTTTTTTATTGTCATGTTCCCCTCTTTTTATCCTTTGTTTGAAGGTTACTGTTGAAAAACTGGCTCACTCCCGGTGCGTGCGAGGTCCAGATAGACTTGTTGCAGACGACGTGTGATTGGCCCCGGTTCACCGTCTCCGATTGTATGATCTTGGATGCCAATGATCGGCGTTACAAAGCTCGAAGCGCTGGTCAGAAATGCTTCCTTTGCACCCTTCGCCTCATCGACTGTGAAAAGACGTTCTTCGATACTGAGGTGCTGCTCTTTGGCAATTTGCAAAACCGCCCGGCGAGTGCAGCCCGGTAAAATTGCATGCGAGTTCGGGCGGGTAATCAGCACATTCTCGTTGGTGATAATGAAAGCAGTCGACGAGCCGCCTTCAGTGACGAAACCATCCTCGATCAACCAGACCTCGTGGTAGCCCTTGGTCTTGGCTTGCTTCTTGGCCAGCACCTGCGCCAAAAGCATTACGGTTTTGATGTCGCGGCGCGCCCAGCGTGTGTCAGGGGCAACATCGACGCGTACACCGTGAAGCACAGCAGGAGAATTCGCGAGATTTTTTGCCTGTGTCAGCATGACGAAGTTCGGCTTCATGTTGTCGGCGTAAACGAAGTCGCGCTCGGCTTCGCCGCGTGTAACCTGCATATAGACGACGCCTTCATGCAAAGCATTACGGCGAATTAGTTCTGTTTGAGCCTCGCGAATGTCACCGAGTGATGCAGGAAGCGGAATACCTATCTCCTTCACCGAACGTTCAAGGCGTGCGAGATGCAGATCATTGTCGACCAGGCGTCCGTCGAGAACCGCACTGACTTCATAAATGCCATCACCAAAAAGAAAGCCGCGATCAAAAACCGAAACTTTCGCTTCGCTCTCTTCTACGAAGGCTCCATTCAAATAAATTACCCTAGCCAAAACACGCCCTCGGACATTTCATTTTTTGCTGAGGGGGACGGTAAGTAAAAAGAATTTGGCAGGCCAATGCTATGTTTTGCAATCACTATGCAAAAATTGCATAACAGGTTTTGATGGCGATATATTGCGCAGAGGCTTTTCCGTAGCATTACGGTGAAGCCGAAATTCAAAGTGCTGGATGGGTCGAAAATGGAACTGAAATGGCTTGAAGACTTTATCGCGCTTGCAAATACTTCGAGCTTTTCGCGCGCCGCTGATACACGCCATGTTACGCAATCTGCATTCTCGCGGCGGATCAAGCAGCTTGAGCTCTGGTTGGGGGTGACGCTTGTCAATCGGGCGGTTTTTCCCGCAGAACTTACGAAAGAAGGCAGGACTTTTCTGTCCATTGCGCAGGATACGGTTCGACAGTTTTACAACACCCGCAAGGCGTTCCAGCCAAATCGTGAAGTCAAAAACCCGGTCATCACCTTTTCCGCTCTACACACACTGACGGTTACTTTCTTTCCGCAATGGCTCAAGCAGATCGACGAGGAAATTGGCACTATACGCTCGCGGCTCAGTCCGGATCGGGGAGGGTTCGAAGATAACATCGCCACCCTCACCGAAGGTGAGGTTGACTTCTTTCTCACCTATGCGCATCCGTCTGTGCCTATACTCATTGATCCTCAGCAATTTCCATCAATCGTGTTGGGTACTGACAGATTGATACCTGTTTCACGCCCTTCAGAAATTGGTCCAGTGCTGGATCATGCAATCGCCAACGGGGAGGCATTGCCTTATCTGAGTTACGGCGATTTTTCATTCTTCGGGGCAGCACTTTCACAAAAATTCCTCGCTGGACCCGATTTCAAACGACAGGTGATGCACGAGAACACGATCTCCATCGGGCTGAAGGCAATGGCGCTGGCGGGTTGGGGAATGGCGTGGCTGCCTGAAAGCCTTATTTATGATGAGGTGCAACAAGGAGAACTGGTGCGTGCTTCCACGGATTCCTATTGGGATCTCACCGTTGAAATCCGCATCTACCGTCACGATACTCCGCTTCAAAAGCACGCTGAAAGCTTCTGGGAATTCCTATGCGCAAAACGGAAGCTTATTTCAGAGCAGGGGATTTGATACGCAGCGACCGGATGTTCAGCAAAAGGCATCCAAGGTTTGGATGGCGGGTGGCGGGTGATGGTAAAGCCGGCGTGTGACGGAATTTCGATTTCAAACCAGCGTTGTCTCAGATCCCGCTGAATTACTAATGATGTCATTGCGGAGATCAGCTTCGCATTGACCTTTCATAGCGTTGTCATCTAAGCAACGCTGCGTTCCCCCGGGGATGGCTGGTGCTGGAGCGCAAACTGATCATACTTGCCCGAAAGCGCGTATGAAGAAACCACAAGGAGAGCCGCGTGAAGGGGAATAACGTATTTGCTTTGCGACATATCTGGTTGCATGCATTTGTGCTGCTGATCATTTCTATTTCAGAACTGATAGGCATCCAAAAATTATCCATCGGTATTGGTGCTGTCATCTTTTTGCCTATGCTTTACGCATTTGCTTTAGGTGTCGTCTTTAATCCCAATATTCTTAAGGTAACCGGCAAAGTCCTGAAGTCGGATTCGGTTAAGCTTTCCGGCACAATGATCACCATTGCCATTATGCCGTTTATTGCCAAGTTTGGCACAACGGTTGGCCCGCAGATTGAAAACATCATTGCTGCCGGTCCTGCTCTGGTATTGCAGGAAATTGGTAATTTGGGCACCATCGCGTTGGCGTTCCCGATAGCGGTGTTTGTGCTGCGTATGGGACGTGAAACCGTCGGCGCAACCTACTCTATCGATCGTGAACCAAATCTGGCTTTGATTGCCGATAAATATGGACTTGATAGTCCCGAAGGTGCCGGTGTGATGGGCGTTTATGCGACCGGCACTTTGATTGGTACATTCGTTTTCGCGCTGTTGCCGCCGATCGTTCACAGTTTCGGACTGTTTGATTTCCGCGCGCTTGCCATGTCATGCGGCGTGGGTTCAGGCAGCATGCTCGCCGCCTGTACTGGCGGATTGGTCAGCGTAATTCCGGAACAGAAGGATCTGATCCTGGCTTTGGCTGCAGCCAGCAATATTCTCACTTATGCGACGGGCCTCTATGTCGGCTTGTTCGTGGCGCTGCCTTTGACGGAATGGCTCTATAAGAAGTGCCGTCCTGAAGAATATCGCGATGCTGCATAAGGGGACGAGAATATGACTTCCGATTCTATGAAAAACAAAATCGACACTCTGACCCTGTCCGTTGAGACGACCGATGAGCGCAAGATCGATATTGTCGAAAATGCACTGCTGCTGATAATCGCCTGTTTTCTCGGGTTGGTTGCCAACTGGATTGGCACCGGTGTTACACCGGTACAGGCTCTGCCTGGCATGGCGATTCTTTATGCAGCGTCCATCTTTGGTTTGATGCTGGCCCGCTTCATGCCATTTTATCTGCCAAGTGTTGCATGGGTTTCGCTGATTGCCATCATCATCACCATTCCGGGTGTACCGGGCGCTGATTACGTGGTGGCCAAAGTCGCTGACCTGAACTTCCTGGCACTCGCGACACCTGCGCTTGCCTATGGCGGTCTGGCACTGACCCGCAACGAGTTTGAGATCGCCCGCCGCTCGGGCTGGAAGATCGTTATCGTTGCCATCTGCGTGATGATCGGTACTTATCTCGGCTCAGTTATTGTCGCGGATCTGACATTGCGTATAACGGGATAAAAGGTTTCCGGGGCAGGTTCATGAACCTGCCCCGGTTAGATGTCTCACATAGGGAATATTCATATGGCTGTTTTTCTGTCAGAAGCTGATATCGCGGAAGCGCTTGCATGGCGGCATGATTTACACCGCCATCCTGAATTGGGTTTTGAGGAAAATCGTACAGCCGGGTTCATTACCGAAAAGCTCGTGCAATGGGGCTTTGCCGTCAGGACGGGCTTTGCCCGAACGGGTGTCATTGGTAGTTTGACGCGTGGTACATCCAAGCGCTCCATTGGTATCCGTGCTGATATGGATGCATTGCCGATTGTCGAGAAAAGCGGCGTGACCTACGCCTCGCAGACGACAGGAAAGATGCACGCCTGTGGGCACGACGGGCATGTAACAATGGCTCTTGCCGCCGCGAAAGCAATCAGTCAGCTCGAATTTGATGGCACAGTGCATTTCATCTTTCAGCCAGCAGAAGAAAACGAGGGCGGCGGCCGTGAAATGGTTCGTGAGGGTCTGTTCACAGATTTTCCCGTTGACGCGATCTATGGCCTGCACAATTGGCCAGCGCTTGATGTGGGCACATGTGTAGCGCGTGACGATGCCATGATGGCGGCGTTTGGCACATTTGAGATCGAAGTCACAGGCAAGGGTGCTCATGGAGCCATGCCACATGAAGGTGCTGACCCTGTGGTTGCAGCAGCTCAGATCGTCACTGCTCTGCAGACCATCGCCAGCCGTAACGTTTCACCGCTTGAATCTGCCGTTGTTTCCGTGACGCAGATACATGGTGGCGACGCCTGGAATGTCATTCCTGAGAGCATGACGATCCGTGGCACGACACGCTGGTTCTCAACTGAAGTCGGAGCCACGATCTCTCGTCGTATGCAAACGCTGGCAGCGTCGATTGCAGAAGGTTTTGGCTGTACGGCGCGTGTCATATACGAAGAACGCTATCCATCGACAATCAATACAGCGGAGAATGCCCGCAAGATACGTGAACTGGCTGCTTCGCCTGATCTTGGTCTTAAGGTGCTTGATGTGGCACCAAGCATGGCTGCGGAAGATTTCGCGTTCATGCTCCAGGAAAGCCCGGGCTGCTATTTCTGGCTTGGCAGCCGCCGTGATGGAAATAATCCGGGCCTGCATTCGCCTTATTATGATTTCAACGATGCGCTTTTGCCAATAGGTGCCAATTTCTGGATCAAGCTCGTCGCGACTGAACTGTCTCCGGAGTAATGATCGTGTTGCGATATCCGGGATGCTTGTTGACCAACGGTGGCTGCTGAGCAACATACCGGTATGGAAACGCTCGACGCTAAAGAATTACGTATGTTCATAGCGGTGGTCCGGATCGGTTCGATCCGGGGTGCTGCCGAACACATGAACGTCGCGCCTTCGGTGGTGAGCCGCCAGATTGCGGATACAGAACGCAATATAGGCTTGCCGTTGTTTGAACGCAACGCGCGTGGCATGGCTTTGACCGAAGCGGGTGAACTGGTTCTTGAGCATAGCAGGCGGGTTCTTGAAGAAAGCAGCCTTTTGACGGAGCAATTAGGCCTCCTCAAAGGTTTGCAACAGCGGCGTGTCCGCATCCTGTGCGGAGAGGGGTTTCTGGCCGATGTACTTGAGTATGGACTTGGCTCTTTTGTAAAAGTTTACCCTGACGTTCAGTATGATCTGCAACTTGGCAGCACCGAAAGCGTTCTTGATGGTATTGCCAATGGCGATGCGGATATTGGTATTGCTTACAATCCGCTGCTGGATACGCGGGTTCGTTCGCTGGCTATTTCACGACAGCCGCTGTGTGTAGTGACGCCGCCTGAGCACCCGTTGCTGAAAAAAGACCGATTGCATCTTGCTGACTGTGCAGGCTTGCCCAATGCGCTTTTGCGCCCGGGGCATGGCATCACGCAATTGGTCACGCGTGTTGCTGCTGATCGCGGTTTTGCTATTGCTCCCTTGGTGGAAACGACATCAATCGATGTTCTGCGACGGTTTGTGATTGCTGGCCTTGGCATATCTTTTCTGCCTCGCTTTGCAGTATCCACCGAGCTTGCGCGTGGCGCGGTCGGAATACGCGAACTGTCGGACCCGCCATTAGCTGAAGCGAGTGCGCATTTGATGGTGCGCGCACGCCGCCGCCTGCCGCTTTCGGTTGAACGCCTCAGCGGTTTCCTCGCTGGCAGCATGGCGGCCTTCAGGTAAGATATCCGTTCGACTGTTGCTTGCGGTGGGACGCTGCGTTGTCCGCAATCCGGCTATGCGCTGCCCCCCATAGGTGCGAGCTTTCCTCCATTGAATTTTGACTGGCCCCGGCCGGTTTGATAAAAATGGAGATGCGGAATGTCGCTACAAGAAAAACCGGTGATTGGCGTTGTGGGCCTCGGCAGTATGGGGCTTGGCATGGCGCAGACGCTTGCGGCGAAAGGGTTTGCGACGCTGGGTTTTGATTTGTCTGCCGAACGTAAGGCGCTGGCAGAAAAGGCGGGTGTAACGCCGTCTGACACGCTGGACCTCCTGTTTGAGAAGTCGAACTTTCTTGTTTTCTCCCTACCGACGGCACGCGATGTTGAAAACGTCGTCAATGCGCATAGTCATCTGTTGGCAAGTGCCGATCGCGGTCGTGTGATCATTATCGACACTTCCACATCCGAACCCGATGTAAGCCGCGCGCTTGCGGCCAAGCTTGATGCCATGGGACATGGGTTCCTTGATGCGCCCGTCAGCGGTGGACCGGCTGGTGCGGCCTCAGGTAAATTGACCATGATGATTGGTGGCAGCGATGCCGATCTGGCGCTCGCCCAGCCCGTGATCGAAACCATGGCCGCCAAAGCACTGCATGTCGGCCCAAGCGGTGCAGGTAATGTCGCAAAGCTCGTCAATAATCTGTTGGCGGCCGCGCATATGGTGACCACCAGCGAGGGGCTGAAACTGGCGCTTGCTGCCGGAATAAGCCCGGAATCCGCATTGCGCGTGCTGAATGCTGCATCAGGGAAGTCTATGATAAGCGAGGTCCATTTCCCGACCTGGGTAATGAACGACCGGTTCGACAGCGGCTTTTCGATGGGGCTGATGCGCAAGGATGTTCGTCTTGCCCAGGAAATGGCCGTGCGCACTGGTGCGGAAAACCCGCTGACATCGGTTGTAGCAAAGCTTTGGGCCGGTGCTGATCACCTCAAAGACAGTGATGATTTCACCCGCATGGGTGCGTTTCAGCCTGAATCCTCCAAATAAAGAGCAATATGATGACCCAACCCATTGACCCACAGGCACAGGCTGCCCGCATCTCCGAGATTTTCAAAGGCTTCTTTCCAAAAGGTGAAATAGGCAGTTTCGTAAACGGGGAAATAATCGCAGGCAGTGGTGCCGATCAGTACCTCACCGATCCCGCGACCGGCAAGGTCTTCGCGTCGTTTAAGGACGCAGACCAGTCGGTCATCAATGCCGCTATGGATAGTACTGCCCGCGCTCAGAAAGAATGGATGTCACTAACGGCGTCAGCACGCGGTCGTGTGATGAATGAAATCGCCCGGCGTATTCGCGAACATGCCCCTTTGATTGCCGAAATTGAAAGTCGCTCCGCAGGTCGCCCGATCCGTGACATTCGCGGCGAGGCTGTGCGTGTCGCCGAAATGTTTGAATATTATGCCGGCTGGTGCGACAAGCTTTACGGCGATGTCATTCCCGTACCGAGTAGTCATCTCAATTACACTCGGCACGAGCCAATTGGCGTTGTCACACAGATCACGCCGTGGAACGCACCGCTTTTCACCGGCGGCTGGCAGATTGCACCGGCAATCTGTGCAGGCAATGGCGTCGTAATTAAACCCTCCGAACTAACGCCTCTTTCCACGCTCATTCTTGGCTTGATGTGCGAGGAGGGCGGAGCGCCACGCGGATTGGTCAACGTTATTGCGGGGCAGGGACCGACTGCGGGTCAGGCTGCGGTTTCGCATCCGCGCACCGGTCTTGTCGTTTTTGTTGGCTCGGCACAGGCAGGTTCTGCCATTGCAGCAACGGCTGCCAAAAATGTTGTTCCCTGCATACTTGAGCTCGGTGGTAAGTCCGGGAATATCGTCTTTCCGGATGCCAATATCGAGCGTGCAATTATCGGCGCACAGTCGGCAATCTTCAGCGGTGCCGGACAGAGCTGCGTTTCTGGCTCACGCTTGTTGGTGCATCGTTCTATCCATCAGCAATTTGTAGAGCGCTATGCCGATGCAGCAAACCGCATCGTTGTCGGTAATCCATATGACGACAATTCGCATATCGGTCCGATTAACAACGAACGCCAATGGTCAAAGATCGATCAGATGGTGCGTGACGGCGTTGCCGACGGTGCTGTTCTTGCAGCAGGCGGCAAAAAGCCTGAACAGCTGGAGGAAACAGGCGGTTATTATTATGCCCCGACGATCCTCGACCGGGTTGAACCCGGAATGGCGATCGCAAAGGAAGAAGTGTTCGGTCCGGTTGTTGCCGTAATGCCTTTCGATGACGAAGCAGAAGCGATTGCCCTTGCAAATGACAATCCTTATGGGCTTGCTGGTGCTGTGTGGACAGAGAATGTAGCGCGCGCACATCGGGTGGCTGCAAATGTGCGGGCAGGCACCTTCTGGATCAATGGCTATAAAACCATTTCGGTCATGTCCCCGTTCGGTGGTTTCGGGCGTAGCGGTTACGGACGCTCAAGTGGCAAGGATGCACTGATGGCCTACACGCAGGCTAAGAGCATATGGGTCGAAACGGCAGAAAACCCTGCCGTGACTTTTGGGTATTCGCCCGAAGCTTAAAGCGCATAGGCTTGCGTTCATCTGACAGTAAAGGTGATGATAAAGAGTATCTGACAAATACAGTACGCTTTATCATCATCCCGAATTCCGATTTTTATTGTGTTATAAATTTTATTTTGGATCACGAGTTCTGGCTTTTCACCGATTTAAGATAATGTCAGCTGCTTTCTCCGCGATCATGATAACTGGTGAATTTGTATTGCCGGACACAATCTTTGGCATGATCGATGCATCGACAACACGCAGCCCCTCAATGCCGCGTACTCGCAAATTATCATCGACAACCGAGTTGGTGTCACTTCCCATCTTGCATGTCCCGACCGGGTGGAAGATCGTCGTCGCTATGTCTCCGGCACGCTGAACCAGCTCATCATCACTTTGATGTTGAATACCTGGAAGCATTTCAAATGGCTGGTATTTTGCAAGTGTCCTTGTTGCCATCAAATTACGCGCGTGACGAATGGACTTAGCCGCGACCAGTTTATCTCCAGGGGTTGAGAGATAATTGGGTCGGATATGAGGTGAAAGTTCTATGTCTGGCCCAGCAATATGAACAGAACCTCGGCTTTCAGGGCGCAAATTGCATACAGAAACGGTCACAGCCGGATAACGATGCAATGGCTCGCCCAGCCGGTCTGTGCTGAGTGGCTGAACGTGATACTCAAGATCCGGCGTTTCCAGAGAAGTATCGCTCTTTGCAAAAATTCCGAGCTGGCTTGGGGCCATTGAAAGAGGGCCGGAACGGCGAAAAGCATATTGCAGTCCCATACCTGCACGCTTAAAAAGATTATGATAAAGCTGGTTCAGCGTGTTTGCACCTTCGATGCGAAACACTGTACGGATTTGCAGATGATCCTGCAAATTCTCGCCAACACCGGATAAGGCATGTTTGGGTGTGATGCCGGAGTTTTTGAGAATGTCGGGATTGCCAATGCCTGATAGTTCAAGAATTTTGGGTGAGTTGATCGCTCCGGCAGACAGAGTAATTTCTCCCTTGGCCGTCGCAATGCATGACTGTCCATTTTTGCGGAAGCGAACACCAGTCGCGCTTTTCCCGTTGATTTCAAGTCCCTCAACCTCAGCGTCAATAATCACGCGTAGATTAGGTCTTTTCAGCGCGGGTCGAAGAAAGGCTTTCGTCGTGTTCCAGCGAACGCCACCCTTTTGATTGACTTCAAAATAGCCGGAACCTTCATTGTCGCCGCCATTGAAATCATCGGTTTTTGGAATCCCTATTTCTTCTGCAGCATCGCGAAATGCGTCCAGAATCGGCCAAGAAACTCGTTGTTTCTCCACACGCCATTCACCGCCCGCTCGGTGCAGGGGTGTATTTCCGCGAAAATTGTCCTCTGATTTTAGAAAATAGGGCAGTACCTCATCCCAGTTCCAGCCTTTATTACCCGCCTGCTGCCAGTTATCATAATCGGCTGCCTGTCCACGCATATAAATCATGCCGTTGATGGAAGAGCAGCCGCCCAGCACTTTGCCGCGCGGATAGGCAAGCGAACGTCCATTGAGGCCCGCTTCGGCTTGTGTTCTCATCATCCAATCTGTGCGCGGATTACCCATACAGTAAAGATAACCGATCGGAATATGTACCCAATGATAGCGATCATTTTTGCCGGCCTCGAGCAGCAGAACGCGGTTTTGAGGGTTGGCCGATAAACGATTGGCCATAACACAGCCTGCGGATCCTGCACCAACAATGATAAAATCGTAAGTGCCTTCATCTTTCAGAGGTTGATTGACGCTGCTTTTCACGCCGCTTCCTCCGTTGCTGTTGGTTCAACTGCGGCCATGCGCTTCCATATCGGTGCCATTGCATCAGCGATATCGCGGTAAAGCTGATAACGGCGGGCATAATGTGCAGCGCGTAACGCGTTAGGTTGGTAGTTGCGCTCGCTACGAACCATTGCATTGGCTCCGGCTTCGAAGTCTGTAAAAATTCCGACGGACGTTCCAGCAGCAATGGCCACACCCAACGCTCCCGTTTGGTTGGAATGAGTTACTGTGACAGGAACGCCCAATACATCGGCAAATATTTGCGGCCAGAGCAGGCTGCGCGAGCCGCCACCGGAAATCACGGCTTCATTGAAATCAACACCCGCTATGCGCAATGTTTCAATATGCTGACGATGACCAAAAGCCACGCCTTCTAAGAGTGCCCGGATCAGATGACCTTTTGTATGCCATCCGGCAACGCCATAAAAGCCAGCCCGTGCATTACCGTTTTGCTGCGCGCCATAAAGAAACGGATGGTAGATCGGATCATTGGCGGCAGGCTCAATTGCGCCAGCCAGTTCGCAACAGATATCAAACGGGGAGCGCGGATCAGCGTGCTCGTCATGAAAAAACTCGCGCACCAGCCATTCCAGATTGGCTGCTGACGTCGCACTCGACTCGATTGCCATAAATCGTTGACGGTCAAAGGTTGACGACATGAAGACCGGGCTTTTGAGAATTGGTTTGTCAGTAATGACCTGATTAATGCTCCATGTGCCAACAATAATGGATGCCGCATTGGTTCGGGTTACGCCAGAACCAATGGCTGAGGCCACAACATCAAAAAGTCCAGCGATAACCGGCGTGCCAACTGCAAGTCCGGTTTGTTCTGCCGCGCTCTCAGAGACCGTTCCGGCGATATCGGCGCTTTCAATGAGAGGTGGCAGCAAATCCATGCTATCACCAAGGCCGTATGCACACATTAAGTCGTGATCATATTGTCGTTTGGCGACATTGAGTAAGCCGCTGCCGGCCATATCGGACGTCTCGCTCACTCGCTGGTCGGTCAGTCTATTGACGATGAAATCCTTGCAGAAAAAAACTGTCCCGATTTTTGCAAAGAGTTCCGGTCGCTTTTGTTTGATCCATGCGAGCAGCGTTGGTGTTTGCGAAGGCCAGGGGCGCTGGAGCGAAATCGGATAGGTGCGATCGCCCAAATTTGCGGATTGCCATTCTTCGACAAGATCTGCGGCGCGTGTATCGAGCGATTGGATGGCCAGCAATGGTTCGCCCTCCTGATCAAGCGTATACAACCCGTTGCCATGTCCCGCACAGCCAATTGCGGCAATCTGCGTTGGGCGTATGCCCGCATCAATGATTGCCTGTTTAATCACCGCACGGGCATTCGACCATAGCTCTGTGAGGCCGCGCTCCACATGACCGGGATGCGGCATACGGCTATGTCCTTCCTCTGCAACGGACGCAACTTCATTGCCGTGCAGATCAAAGATCACGGCCTTGATGACAGTGTTGCCGGCATCCAGCCCTAAAAGATACTCTCCCAAACTGAACCCCTCCCAAGGTTTTGTTCTTATATCTAGCGATTTGTTTCCGACATTTGCATCCGTCAGTTACAAGCGTTGAGCAAATGTCGGGATCAAACATCAAATTCAATCCACTAGCCTTGTTGGTAGAGAGTGTAGGCATCCTCACCCTTTGCATCGCTGTGGATGATTGCCATTAACCCGCGCACAACTGCGCCCGGATTTTTATGCTGGTAGATATTGCGCCCGTACACCATACCGACCGCACCCTGCTGCATCAGCGCTGCGGACTTTTCAAACACAGCGCGTAGATCTTCCTTACCACCACCACGCACCAGAACGGGGCAACGTGCAGCCTCTACCACGCGGTGAAAATCCTCTGCATTGGTCGTCGGATCGGCTTTGATGATATCTGCGCCCATTTCGCGGGCAAGTCTTGTCAGGGTCACGATTTTATCGGCGTCACCGTCGACCATGTATCCGCCGCGCTCCGTCACCGGCTGCATGACCAATGGTTCAATCATCAATGGCATGCCATATTTATCGCAATCAGCGCGCACACGCGCAATATTTTGCACGCACTGACGGAAAAGATCAGGCTCGTCCGGCACCATAAACAGATTAACGACCACGCAAGCGGCATCCATTTTGATAGCGCCGATCAGCGGTTCAGCTTCGTTTTGCAAAACGGCCCACATGGCCCGATGACGGATATGATTATAGGGATTCCCCATATCAATGCGCATCACCAGTGCCGGTTTGTCTTTGCCTTGCACATCCTGCAGCAGATCAGCCTGACCATAATTCATCTGAATGGCATCAGGGGCTGCACTGATCAATGCCTTGACAGTCGCTTGCATGTTTTCAAGCCCGTCCAAAAAAGAAGGCTCGTTACAGACACCGTGGTCAATAGCCACATCAAGGCAGCGTCCGCTACCAAAAAGGCGGTTCATCCGTACTTTAGAATTACCACGCATGATCTACTCCCTGTTTATTTCTGTCGTTAAGAATATCGAGGCCAACGCTATGGCGCTCATGGAGAAGGGTGAGGAACCGGCTACGCTCATTGCTTTTTTGTGTTGGTGGCCAGCGCTTTTCTTGTGCCAGCAGATCAAGCGCGGCATCCGTCATCTCGAGGGATAGTTGCCCGCTGATGGCCAAAGTGGTGCGTCGCAACAAAAGATCATCAAGATGTTCGACCGCTTCACTTTTGATCAGGTAGCGTAACTCGCGAACTGAATAATCCGCACATGGGAGTAGCTGATCCGGCTCTTGTCCGATGAACTCCGCTATTGCCTGAGCATCAGTGCCATAGCGTTGAAAAAGCACTGCTATCCTCGTTTCTGGTAGGCCAGTTTTGGCGATCAGATGCGCAATCCACGCGTCTGAATTTGCCGGATAATTCCTCCCGCCACCAATCGCACGATCAGTTGTACCTACAAGCCGAGGTCTGTTGAGACGCTGCAAAACCAAGTCGGCGGCCAGGGCACCAAAAGAGCGAAATGTCGTCCATTTGCCACCAATCATACATAGGATCGGCGGATTAACTCCTGTGTGTCCTATACCCGTGGGTTCTATAAAAGTGCAGTAATGCTCGCGTGGAATGCGACCGGTGAAATTGTCTTTACTGGCGGGTAGCGGTCTCACACCGGAAAACTGAAACACAATGTCCGGCGGTTCAATTTTAATATCGGGCAGCACAAAACCCAGTGATTGAAGAATATAATCCCGCTCATCGGGACTGCATATGGCTTCTTCCGGATTATCAATGCGGATATCCGTAGAGCCGACCAGTACCTTGCCGAGATATGGAAACAGGATGCAAATGCGCCCGTCTTCGTTCTCGTAATAAAGCATGTGCTCGCCCAGTGCGTTGCGTAACGCATCATTCTCAATAATCAGGTGCGAGCCTTTTGTTCCACCTAACAGCGGTGCGCCATGAGAAGCCTCCGGCAACAGGCTTTCATTGGCAATATCAATCCAGCCACCGGTAGCGTTGACAATCAAAGTCGGTTGGATGGGGGTTCGTGTCCCATTGATGTGGTCGAGTACTGTAAAGCCGCCATTTCCTTGGCTTTGCAGTTCGGCATAATTAAGTGCCCGCGCATTTGGGCCTGCCGAAAACCCGTCCTGTAAAAGTTCAAAACCAATGCGTTCCGGTTGTTTAACCCATGCGTCGTAATAGGTTGCCGAGCTTTTGACGGCAGGATTAAGCGCTGGCCATTTATCAAGTGTTGCCCGCCGCCCGCGAAAGCGATGTTTGGGCATAAGTGCACGTTTACGTGTAAGATAATCGTAAATACTCAATCCTGCTTTAACGACAATTGCGCCTCGTCGGCTTGGCTTACGGCTCAATCCAAGAAAACGCACAATACTATTTGCTAGCCCCGAAAAGACACCAAACACCGGAACGGTGGTTGGTAACGGGTGAACCAGATGCGGTGCGTTGCGCAATAGCCGGTCACGCTCCACGAGAGATTCTTTCACCAGGCTGAACTCACCGTTTTCGAGATATCGCAGACCGCCATGCACCATGCGCGACAGAGCCGCACTGGCACCTGAGCAATAGTCGTGCTTCTCAACAAGCACAACGGAGAGCCCTTGCAGCGTTAGTTCACGGAACACACTGATTCCGTTAATACCACCGCCAACAACGCACACGTCTACCTTCGGACTTTCATGAAGTCCGCTCAATATCTCTTCACGGGTCATGATGGGTCCGTTATTTGTCCAGATTGGTCAGCTTTGCTGCGATGGTCGTATCGATGACATCAAGATCATGCTGATCGAGTCTGATTGTCCCGGCCTTTGCATTTTCCAGTGCCTGTGCCGGATTACGCGCTCCGCATAAAGCAAATGTCACGCCTGGTTGTGTTAGCGTCCAGGCAATAACGATTTGCGCAATGCTTGCCTGATGCCTGTCGGCTACAGCCTGAATGTCTTCAACAAAAGAACTTATTTTCAGTCGGTTAGCTTTTGAAAACCGAGGATTATCTTTGCGCTGATCATCGCCTGAGAAAGTCCGCTCCGCATCCATTGTTCCAGCAAGCAGACCAAGCGCTAGCGATGAATAACTCAGGGTTGAAACATTGTTTGCCTGCGTCAACGGCAAAAGCTCTGTTTCAATCTCCCTGTCTATCATGCTGAATTTTTCCTGTATTGCATCCAGAAAACCGGTTGCGATATAGGCCTTCAGCTCTACTGCATTGACATTGCTGGCACCAATTGAGCGGATTTTTCCGGCTGTACGTAAGTCTTCAAGCGCACGCAAGGTTTCTTCAATCGGAGTGGTGGGGTCTTGCCAATGGGTAATATAGAGGTCGATATAGTCTGTATTGAGACGCCTCAGACTTTCATCCACCTCATGCATAATCGCATCTCGTCCGAGATAGCGATGCACAGGCTGGGTGTCCTGATCAAAAAAATACTGACCTCTTTGTGTATGCCATACGAGACCGCATTTGGTTGCGATGATAGCCTTATCGCGCCGCCCCTTGAGTGCCTTACCGACAATCTCTTCAGAGCGGCCAAGTCCGTAAGCGGGAGCGGTGTCAAGGAGTGTCACTCCGGCATCAAGCGAGGACTGAATGGCGGCGATTGACTCCTGCTCATCTGTGCCACCCCACATCCAGCCACCAATCGCCCAGGTTCCCAGCCCGACAGCAGATGCTTCCACACCCGATTTTCCAATTGCGCGTGTTAATTGTGTGTGGCTCATCCCCGTGCCCCTTCTGCATCTGCTATGTCAAGAATACGTTGTCCCGTCGCCTCATCTGTAATCAGCACATCAAGATGATTGCCGCGCAGGATGCTCAAGATCGGCCAAGCTTTGTTTGGTCCGCTGGCTAAACCGATTTTTGTTGGTATGGATTTGAATTCTTCTAGCTTCAGCGACACCAATGAATCATTGAGACTATAACCGCAGACACGGCCATGATCGTCCAGCAGGTGTGCGAGAAGTTCGCTGCGTGCGCCTGAGCGTTCAATCGCGTCTCGATCCATGCTGGAAGATGGATGCAGATCGTAATAACTCGAATCGTCAGTCAAAATGGACCCAATACCAACGACGGCAATGTTCGCTTCCTTCGCACGGCTGAAAACATCTGCGACCGAGCGCATGTTGATCAGCATTGTGCATTCGGCAGGACTGTCTGCAAAGAGCGGTGCATGGATTTGATAAGCGCGACCACCGAGCTTCTCGGCCATAAGCGTAGAGACGTGGTTTACATCGGTATAGTGTTTGCCCTGTACGCATCCAGTCAGCGGGATAACGTCAACATCAAAGCGACGAGGTGCCTGCAAACCTGCAACGACTGCGCTCACTCCTTTGCCGCCGGTGATGCAGATCGTATCGCCATCAGCGATTTCTTCGATCAACAGACGCGCGGCTGCTTCACCTACCGCCTGAAGTGCCGTCTGCGGGTTGTCCGAAACAGTTGGAACTACGATAGCGCGCTGAATTCCGCCTAACGCCAATAAGCGCTCTTCCATATCAACCAGTGGTTCAATGGGGGAAGTGATTTTAATTTCCACTAACCCTAATTGACGCCCACGTTTGATCAAGCGATTGACCGTTGGCTGTGAAATGCCGAGCCGTTCCGCGATCTGTGCTTGTGTCAGTCCTTCCAGAAAATGCAGGACCAAAGCCTGATGCATCTGGCGTGCAACTACAATTTCTTCGCGTGGCGCAGTGACAGTTTTGGGCTTCATCCGTACAATACTCATGATCAAGCCGCCTTTCGTTTATGTAGAAAATGGTCAATCGAAACGGCAGCGAGAAGAATGCAGCCTTTTATCATGTCCTGCCAATAGACAGACACGTTGAGCAATACCAGTGAACTTGTGACCAATGAGAGTAATGCGATACCAAGGATCGCACCAAGAATGGTTCCCGAACCACCATTGAGCGATGCACCACCTATGACCGCTGCTGCAATGATATTGAGTTCCATGCCAACACCAAAAGTAGGGGTGGCTGCACCGAAACGCGACATGTAGATAACACCGGCAACACCAGCAAGCGTTGAGCAAAGTACGGTGACCCAGAATTTAACTTGTTTGGTTTTAATGCCGGAATACAAAGCGGCTTTCTCATTGCTGCCCGTGTAAAAGACCTTGCGAAAGGCCGCTGCACGACGCAGCAGAAAATCAAACAACACAACAATCATCACGAAAATCAGGATGACATAGGGCACTCCATAAAAGTTGCCCTGTCCGATCATTTTAAAGGTTGGAGGCAGAGTGAATAGTGAAAGCGGAGTACCTTTGGTGATGATCAGACACAGGCCACGCACAATTACCATTGCGGCCAGTGATGTGATGAAATGATTGAGCCCCACAACTGTTACGAACAATCCCATCACACAGCCGATCAACCCACTGGAAAAAATACCGATGAGAGATGCACTCCATGGGTCCAATCCAGCAATAAACAGTGTTCCCGACAGCACCATTGCGAAACAGACGACCGAACCAACTGAAAGATCAATGCCGCCAACAATCAGTAATATTGTCATGCCTACAACGACAATGCCTTCGACTGAAAAACTCATCAACATGGCGCGGAAGTTGCCAAAGGTGAGGAAATGAGGCGATACGAAACTCATGGCAATACAAAGAACGAGAATGATCGCGATCAAGCCCGCCTCGCGCATTGAGCCAAGGCGTTTCCACGGTAAACTGCGTTGATTGTTTGCCGGCATCGTATCTACTGTCATTTGACTATCCCCTATTGTCTTTTTACGCGGCATGTTCTGTTGCATGCAGTGTTTTTTCCTCTTTCAGACCCGATGCGAGCCGGATAATGGCTTCTTCCGTCATTTCGTCCGCATTTAGCTCGCCAGCCACGGTTCCCTCGCGAATAACCAGGACGCGATCACACAGTCCCAACAGCTCTGGGAGTTCAGATGAAATGACAATAATTCCGATGCCAGAGCTCGCCAGCTCACGAAGCAACAAGTGGATTTCTGACTTTGCGCCGACATCAATGCCGCGCGTGGGCTCATCCATTAAAATCACTTTCGGACGAACCGCGAGTTGCTTTGCTATCGCCACTTTTTGCTGGTTGCCGCCGCTTAACGCGGAGACAGGCATATCCACATCACTCATTCTTACATTGAGGTGTTTTGAGAAATCTTTCGCTAACTGTTTTTCACTCTTTGCGTCAATCAAACCAAAGCGGGTGGTCAAGGATGCAAGGTTCAAAACTGAAATATTCTGCGCAATTGAGAGATCGAGAAAGATGCCGGAACCCTTCCGGTCTTCGGACAAATATACAATCCCAGCTTTCACCGCATTGGCATATTGTCGTATTTCCCGCAGTTGATCATTCAGGCGGATTTCCCCCTGGGTAATGGCGCGCAAACCACAAATACCTTCAGCAATTTCTGTTCTGCCCGAGCCAATCAAACCACCAATGCCCAGGATTTCTCCATGCATGAGGTCAAAGCTCACATCGTCAAATCGCGCGTCGTCACAGATATTGCGTATTGATAACAATGGTTTGGTTGAACGCTCAGCGGGATTTTGCTTTGCGGGGTAGAGCTGAGTAATTTCACGTCCCACCATCAGCCGCACGATATCATCGGCAGTGATGTCTGCTATATTTTCGGTTGAAACAAAGCAACCGTCGCGCAGAACTGTTACCCGATCACAGAGACTGAATATTTCGGCCATGCGATGGCTGATATAGATGATGGAAATACCTTGTGCTTTCAATTCGCGGATAATGTCAAACAGGATACGCGTCTCTGCTTCCGTTAATGCCGCTGTAGGCTCGTCAAAGATCAGAATCCGGCAATCCAGCGTCAGCGCTTTAGCGATTTCAACCAGTTGCTGACTGGAAATCGCAAGATCGCCCACTTTCCGCCGAACATCGATCGGCGCAAGCCGGTCCATGGTATTCTGTGCTTCATGCTCCAATTTGCGATAGTTCATCAGTAACGAACGCTGACGATTGGTTGCTGCCATGAAAATATTTTCAGCAACACTTGCATCGGGACACAGTGCAATTTCCTGATGCACGAGACCGATGCCAAGTGCCTGTGCTACAGTGGGTGAAGTAATTTTAACGGATACATTGTCGATCAGAATTTCGCCGTCGTCAGGCTGCAAAATACCGGCAATGATATTCATCAAGGTTGATTTGCCAGCGCCATTCTCGCCGCACACTGCATGAATTTCGCCTTTTTCCAAGGCAAAGCTCATGTTCGTAAGTGCCTTTACCGGACCAAACTGTTTGGTGACAGAGCAGATTTTTAAGACTGGCTTCAACGTCAACTTGTCTCACTCCCTGAATAGATCGTTAGTTCTGAGACATGATTTAGAGAGATATTTCTATCCACTCTAAATCATTGCCACTTACATCCTCAGAAAACCAAACTCGTATGACTTACTCTTCTATACCTTTTGTACCGCGGCGTTTGAGATACTTATCCCAATAAAAATCATCGGCATTGGTGGCAGTAACGATGGACAATCCATTGTCCACGAAAGGAATACTCATGGGGTTGGAGCCAGCGCGTTTTGCATCATTCATTGGATCAATCAGCTCAGGGTGCTTGGCAAACCAGAGCATCAAAAAGCCCATGTAACCCTGCATGCCCTGATTAGGATTGATCGAACCAAAGACTTCACCAGCTTTGATCATATCAAGAATATTCGCATTCACGTCGGCACACATGACAAGAACTTTGCCACCGCTTTCCTTGTTGGCTTGTGCTGCACCAATGGCCGAATTCGCTTCAGGCATGAACACAGCATTCAGATTAGGGTTGGCCTGAATAATACTCATCAGGGCCTGATAAGCTTTGGTCGGATCCTGATTGGATGCGGCTCTCCCAACCAGTTTCATGTCCGGCCATTTTTCCTTCATCCGCGCAGTAAATGCTGCCACGCGCTTATCGTGATTATCCTGACCAGGATTTTCGAGCACCGCATATTCGCCTTTGCCGCCCAACTTTTCCGCAATCGCATCAGCGGCATAAGTGCCTTCACGTGTATTGTCGGATGTGATGAACGAAACCCGCTTGGAAAGTGGTGAATCTGCTGCGAATGTAACCACTGCTGTTCCCTGATCAACCGCACGATTGATAGGTTCGATGAATGGATCTGAATTCATTGGGTGCACAAGAATGCCAGCCGGGTTTTGGGCTAAGGCTTGATCGAAACTGGCGATCTGCTTGTTAACATCATATTCCGGGGTGCCAGTGTAGGCGGTCTCACAACCAAATTGCTGACCGGCTTGTTTGAACATTTCATAGACCGGGAACCAATATTCAACCCCGGACACCATCACGTTCATCACGTATTTTTCCCCCGGTTTGCAATGAAACGGATTTTCCGTTTCAGCATGCGCGGCAAATGAGAGAAGTGTAGAGGCAAGAACTGTTAGTGCTGTCGTACTCAGAAATTTGCGCAAGATTCCCCCTTTAGGGCCAAAGGCCCATCCGTTGATGCGCGCCTTAAATGGCGCAGCTATTCTTTATGAAGTCCAGCACTCCTCCTCGAATGCTGATTGAGACAGCTAAGCGTAAGATTAAATGCCTGTCAATATAATTCAGTTAATGAATAATAATTCACAAAATTAGGTTGCGTGCCAGCACGGCCTCCGAGACGGAACTCGGCACACTCAAGACTTATGCCGAAACACGATATCAATGGGATAATGAAGAAGATGCCGGATCGACGGTAGTCTACGCTATGGTTACATTGATTTAGGCGATCTTCGCATTGGGCTTGATCAGTCTGCTTTTATCTCTTTTGTTGGCTATCTGGGCGATGTTTATAATGATGATGTGATCCTGGCCGGCGGCTATCGTACCGGACTTATCAGTTATACCTATTCTGGCGGTAACGGCGTATCGGCAATCCTGTCGCTGGAACAGCGTAAAAACAAGGATACCGATAGCAAATATGGCTATAACGGTACCATTAAGGACTACACTTCGCATGTTGTCGGTGGATTAAAATATGCCCAGGGCTGGGGTTCGGTGATTGCCGTCGCTGCCTATGATGCGCGTAATGAAAAATGGGCAGGTAAGTTACGTGGAAATCTCAATATCACGGATCGACTTTCACTGCGGGCGATGGGTGGTTACAAGTCCAACAAAGACACCTATATGGACGTCAAAGATGATAGTGGTCAGATTGCCGGTCAAGTACGCGCGATCAATAGTTTTTATGGTCAAATGGGGCGACGAGTGGGCTGCATGGGGCAGGGCGGCCTAAAAGGCAACTGACAAGGCAATCTTAAATGCTGAACTCGCCTATGATGGCACGAAGACTTTTTATGCAACCGCTAACTTCGCCTATGAAATGGTCCCCGGTTTCACCATCAACCCGGAAGTGTCTTATGTGCGGTGGCGCGATTATAAATCTGTCCAGAATGGTACAGATGCCTGGCAGGGCTTGATAATGTTCCAGCGGACTTTCTGAGGTAGAAATCAGCATCTGATGAGGTGCTTTCTGCTGATAGGCTTGTGACTATTAGAGCGCCGATCTGATTCAATCAAATCGGCGCTCTCACATTTCGGTATTTTCTCGCGCTTTCGGCAAGAAAATACTTTCGTCGATAGCCTTGCGTTCAGCGGCACATTCCCGCGCCAGAAAGTCGATCAGGGTACGCACCGAAGGCAGCAGGCCACGCCGGGATGGAAATACCGCATGCACGATGCCCGCAGCCGGGCGCCATTCGGGCAGGACAGGCACCAATTTACCTGCGGCAAGGTCCCGCCAGATCATCATGGTCGGTAGCTGCACGATCCCGGCACCGTCGAGTGCTGCATCGCGCAAGGCCGCCATATCGTCAGTCAGGAAGCGGGGACGGTGCGGAATGACGGCCCGTTCGCCATTGTGCTTCTCAAGCCGCCATTCGTAATTATGGGAGGCTGATGTCCATGCGAGGCTTGGCAGCCCCACCAGATCGGCCGGTGTCGTTACAGGCTCATTAAGGAAGCCCGGCCGCGCAACCAGATACTGCGAACTGTCGTCCAGTTTACGCATCAGAAGATCGGTTTGCTCCAGTGGCGGAAACCGCACGCGGATGGAAACATCGAAACGTTCACCGATCACGTCAACACGGCGATTGGTGCTTTCCAGATGCAGATCCACCTTCGGGTAGGCTGTGAGAAACTTGGCAAACAACGCACCGAACTGGAATGAAATCAGCGCTGTCGGGCAGCTCAATCGAACCACACCTTGCGGCTCATCGCGATGTTGCGCGATGAAAGCAGTGGCGGCCTCGGCTTCGACCAGAACGGCCAGACAGCGGCGATAGTATTCACGCCCGATATCGGTGACGGAAAAGTGGCGCGACGAGCGCTGGATCAATCGAATGCCAAGGCGCTCCTCCAGAATCGCGATGCGGCGACTGAGTTTCGATTTTTGCAGGCCGATGGCGCGGCCTGCCTGCGCGAAGCCGCCATGATCAACCACCTGCACAAAGTAATAAAGGTCGTTCAGGTCTTCCATCGTTTCATTAATAGAACGCAGCGTCGATTTTGACAATCTTTTGCGCTTTTCGTTGCTGGGATAGCTTTCACCCATTCTACCAACGCCAAACGTTACATGAGTGTACGGGTGGCGATCTATCCTCTGACTTCCTGAAAGGAAACGTCGATGACCAAGCCTTATGTACGCCTCAACAAGGACGATGTTGCTGTTCTTCTCGTTGATCACCAGACTGGCCTTCTGTCGCTGGTACGGGATTTCGACCCGGACAAATTCAAGAACAATGTGCTGGCGCTCGCCGATCTCGCCAGGTATTTCAAGCTGCCGACCGTTCTGACCACCAGTTTTGAAAACGGCCCGAATGGCCCATTGGTGCCCGAGCTGAAAGAAACATTCCCCGATGCTCCTTATATTGCTCGCCCCGGCCAGATCAACGCCTGGGACAATGAGGAATTCGTCAAGGCAGTGAAGGCCACCGGCAAGAAGCAGTTGCTGATCGCTGGTGTTGTGACCGAAGTCTGCGTGGCTTTCCCGGCATTGTCCGCTATCGAAGCCGGTTTCGATGTCTTTGTCGTCACCGATGCGTCGGGAACCTTCAATGAAGTGACCCGTCATTCGGCATGGGACCGCATGAGTGCAGCCGGTGTGCAGCTGATGACCTGGTTCGGCGTTGCCTGTGAACTGCACCGCGACTGGCGCAACGATATCGAAGGTCTGGGCACGCTGTTTGCCAACCACATTCCAGATTATCGCAACCTGATCACCAGCTACAACACGATGACGTCCGGCAAATAGACCGCCGCGACAATTCCGGTAAGCGAGCTTTGCTTGTCGGTTGGAACGTTGCAATAGAACGCCGGGTACATAGCCCGGCGTTTTGTTTTCTAAATGATTACACTTCAGAGGCGGTTATTGCTTCGCGAAGAACAGAGCGCAGCCAGGCAACAGCCGGATGCGCCCCGAAAGTATTGTGCGAGAGCATGTTGATCTGTGTGGCAGGAAGCGGATAAGGCGCATCATGCAGAACAAGACCGTAGGTATCTTGGTATGTTTCCGCGACACTGCGCGGTAACAGGGCGATCATATTGGTCGCTGCTACAAGCGGCGGTACGGCAAGAATGAGGGAGGTGGTAGCGCCGATGCGGCGTGACAGTCCGGCCTCCCGCAGCAACCCCTCAAGAAATAGCGGATTGCTGGTTACAAATGCACGTTCAAGGCCTTCCTGCTCTTGCATACCTGCAGCTTCCATTGCTGCACGGCCTGACAATAGGATGTCAATGTGCGGATAATGCCCGAGTGTTTCAATCGTCAGCGGTCCAGACGATGCCGGATGGCCCTTGCGCATGATCCAGACATTATCGACGGATACGAGCAGTTCGCGCCTGAAACGGCTGGGAACACGCCCGAAAGCCCCAACAACGAGATGCAGCGTTCCGCGATCCAGCTCTTCGACCAGATTGAGATCGTTAAACAACCGCAACCAAAGCCGGATGCCCGGCGCTTCCCTTTCAAGCCGCTCCATGACTGCTGGGAAGAGGGTGCTGATATAAAAATCGGAAGTGGCAACCACGAAGCTCATATCTGCTGTGGCGGGATCGAACTGAACTGGTGAAAGCGCTGCCGATATGTCGGCAAGGGCCGAACGCAGCGGCTGTGATAGCTCTTCGGCGCGAGGCGTTGGATGCATACCCTGCGGACCGCGCACGAACAGTTCGTCAGACAGAATATATCGTAATTTTCCAAGTGCGTGACTGACTGCCGACTGGGTGAGATTGAGCCTCTCCCCGGCCTTGGTCACGTTCCGCTCTTCCATCAAAGCGTTGAAGACGCGGATCAGATTAAGATCGATATTATGAATTTTGCTCATAATTCAGATTATAACAAATCATTTCAATCATGAAAGGGGTCGTACCATATTCGCTCCATCAAACGGCTTTGATTTTCACAAGCCAAAACAAAGTCCCAAGGAGACAGAAAATGAAAAAGATCGCTTTTGCTATTACCGCAATTGTTCTCAGTACCGGTGCTGCTCTGGCTGAAAACCCATTCGTCGGTCAGCCCGAAGCCATGGCTGAACAGGACAAGGAATTTGTTCTGCCCGGACGGGATGTGAACTTTCCTGTTCGCAAGCTCGACTTCACCAGCACGGCGGCGATCACCCCTGCACCACAGGTGAAGGAAGACGGTTCGGCGCATCGCTTTGGTGATGCTTCACCTTCCAGCTTCCAGAACTAACCAGATCCGACTTGCTGTGAAACTGAAGGCGAAGCTTGGGCTTCGCCTTTCGGTTCTCACAGTCCGAACATCGATTCAGATAAACAACTCAGGAACTGCGTGTCATGAACAAGCCAGTTGTTCTCTTTCAGCAGCCGGCTCCAGCCAAGGATAAGCCGGAGACCCCTAAAGCAGCAGGAAAGTCCCGTCGCCGAGCCTATCTCAGCCTTGCGCGCGCGTCTGTGATTGTCGCCGGGATCGGTTTGGCCATTGTTATACCGCTTGGCTGGGGAAGCTGGGTGGCGGGCATGACCAGCCAGACGACCGACAATGCCTATCTGCGCGCTGACACAACGCCCGTTAGCGCCGAGGTTGGCGGGCGTATCGTGCACCTGCTGGTAGGGGATTACCAGCACGTCAAGACCGGACAATTGCTGATGGAGATCGATCCGACCCAATATCAGGCACAGGTGGATCAGGCCAGGGCAAGCGTAGCCGCCGCACAGGCCACAATCCGCAATGCGCAGAGTAACATCACCTTGCAGCAGCGTGTGATCGAACAGGCAGAAGCCGGACTGGCGGCACTCAACGCCGACCGCGAGCGTGTCGTCAGCGAAGGTCACCGTCAGACATCCCTGACCAAAGACGGTTGGTCGACGGCCCAGAAGCTGGAAGCCGCAATCGCCGACGTCAAACGCATCGAAGCGCAGATCGCCGAAAAACAGGCCGAAATAGCAGCCGAACGCCAGAAACTGGACGTTCTGGCTACCCAATCCGATCAGGCGCAGGCTGAACTGTCCAATCAGCAGGCTGCATTGCGGCTCGCGCAGATCGATCTGGATCGTACCCGCATTTTAGCCCCGATGGATGGCGTTGTGGGTGTCAGCGGCGCGCGCGAAGGACAATATGTGCGGGCCGGGTCGCAGCTCGTTTCCATCGTGCCTGTCTCGAAGCTTTATGTCGTCGCTAATTTCAAGGAAACGCAGCTGGCCAAGTTCAGGCCGGGGCAGCTTGTCAGCGTGACGGTCGATACATTCCCGGGCAAGGAGCTGCGCGGTCATGTGGAGCGATTGTCACCGGCAACCGGATCAGAATTCAGCCTGCTGCCGCCGGACAATGCGACCGGCAACTTCACCAAAGTGGCCCAGCGCGTCGGCGTGCGTATCGCACTTGAACACAATGATGAACTCGACGGTCTGCTTCGCCCGGGCATGTCAGTCGTGGCAACCGTGCATACAGACCAGAGCATTGAGACAACAGCCAGTCTCATCAAATAGCTAATTAGGCCGCTTGCCGCGAAACTTCGTTTGAGACGGCAGGCGGCAGGAGCCGAAAAGCCATGTCCACCGCTGCGACCGTTCAGGGTTCTGCCCAATCGCGCCCCACAAGCCTACCCAACATGCGGGCTTTGATCGGCGTCGCCGCCGTCCTGCTTGGCACAACGACATCCCTGTTGAACTCGCGCCTCACCGATATCGGGCTTGCCGATATTCGCGGAGCGCTTGGCGTCGGCATGGATGAGGCGAGCTGGCTGACGACAGCTTATGTCGTTGCCGAAGTGGCCGCCATACCATCCGCCGTCTGGCTACGCTCGATCCTCTCGCCCGCCCGCGGGGTCATGATCGGAGCGCTTATTTTCACGATCGCATCGATGCTGGCGCCGTTCAGCCCCAATCTCGAAACCCTGATCAGCATTCAGGCGGTACGCGGCCTGAGTGCAGGTATCCTGATGCCGATGGCTTATGCCGTGATCATGCGGCATCTGCCACAGCACTTGCGGCTCTATGGCTTGTCGCTTTATGCGCTGGCTTCGTCACTGACGCCAAGTCTCGCCGTCAGCATCGAGGGATGGGTGATTACTCACTTGTCTTGGCAATATCTGTTCTGGATCAACATTATACCCGGCAGTCTTACACTGCTGGCGGGAGCCTACGGGCTCGCCAACGATCCTATCAAATTCCTGCGTTTCCGCCGACATGACGGTTTCGGTCTGCTGGCGCTTTCTTTCGGGCTGGCTGCATTGGTTACGGCACTCGATCAGGGCAACCGCCTCGACTGGCTCGGGTCGGGATTGATCGTGGGTCTACTAGTTTCAGCTCTGTTCTTCCTGAGCATTTATTTCATCCATGCATTGTGGCATCCGGATCCGGTGGTCAGTCCGCGTCTGCTTGCCAGACGGAATATTGGCTTCAGCCTGTTCCTGATGTTCGCCATGCGCATCGGGTTGATGACCTCTGCTTATCTGCTGCCGCAGTACCTGATCCGTATTCAGGGCTATCGCGCGCTGGAAAGCGGCACGATGTTCTGGGTCTCTGTTCTGCCGCAGATCGTTCTGACGCCATTCGTTGCCTGGCTGGCCTACAGGATGGATCCGCGCAGTCTGGCAGCATTCGGGCTGATGCTGTTCGGCGCAGGCGTTCTTATGCTGTCCGGTCTCACGCATCTGTGGACCTCGGATCAGATATTGCCTTCGTTGTTCGTGCAGTCCATCGCGGCACCATTCACCGCCATACCTCTGATGGTTCTGATAACGGAAGACATCAGCGTCAGGGAAATACCGTGGATTGCTTCCCTTGTTCATATCGTTCGCACGGTTGGCACAGCCATTGGCCTTGCTGCGGTCAGCACATTTACACGCATGCAGGAGCAGCTGCACTCCAATCTGCTTGGCCTGCATCTGGAACGGGGCGCTGCGGATGTGCAGGGCCGTATCGATCGAACCGCAGCCATGCTGGAAGCTCATAACAGCGATCCGACGACGGTGACTGCCCAAGCCACGGCCATGCTCGCCAGAACCGTTCAACGGGAGGCTTTCGTGTTGGCCTACAGCGACATGTTTGTCTTGATCGGTCTTGCCATTGCTCTTGCAGCGCTCGCAACACTCTTCATGCGCCGGCCAAAGCTGCCAGGGAAATTCCTGTGATACCGGCTGTATCTGCTGCAGTTCCCGCTTCAACGCAAGCAACCGTCCTATTTATAGGACATTGAGTACCGAAATCCGAACTACACAGCGTTGCGCCCCACAGCTACTTACAAAGGCATCGAAGCGATCACTGTATTCACGCTTCACGGTTAAATCTCGACAAGGAAATGGACATGAGAAAGTTCGTACTGCCATTCTTAGCCTCGTTGCTGTCAGTCTCGGCTGCCCAGGCTGCGGATTACAAACTGGACCCAACACATACAAAAGCTGTTTTCTATATTGATCACTTCAATACATCGACAAACAGCGGCGGTTTCTATGAAATCAACGGCGATATCTCGTTCGATCCTGAAACCATGGATGGGAAGATGGATATTTCAATTCCCGTAAAGACGCTGAATACAGGCATGGCCGCATTTGATAAGCACGTGACAGGTGCCGACATGCTGGACGCGGAAAAGTTCCCGACCATTGAGTTCAAGTCGACTAAGTGGAACTTTGACGAAAACAAGCTGGTATCGGTGGATGGCAATCTGACCATGAAGGGAAAGACCCAGCCAATCCAACTCACGGCCACCAAGTTCGGTTGCTACCAGAGCCCGATCTTCAAGGCAGAAGTCTGTGGTGGCGATTTTGAAGCAACCATCGATCGCACCCAATGGGGCGTGGACTTCCTTGTAAAGGAAGGCATGGCCAAGATGGTCAAGCTTGAAATTCAGGCTGAGGCTATCAAGCAGTAAATCAACTGCTCTGACGACATGTATAGGCTTATAGTTCTTTGTCCCCATATGACAGCCAGCGAGCCAAACGGCACGCGTGGCCATGGGGACAATTTAGTGTCGATCAACCCGCCGTTTTGAACGCCGCGTTGTCGTTTCAGCTGAGGAACAGTCTGACGAGCAACGGAACAACAAGTGACGTTGCAATAGCGTTCAGGGCCATGGCAATCCCGGCGAAGAGCCCAGCCGTCTCATCGACATCAAAGGCACGCGCGGTTCCGATGCCGTGCGACGTCAGCCCCACCGCAAATCCACGTGCAGCGTAGTCCTTTATCCGCATGGCATTCATGAAAGGTGTAACCACAAGCGCGCCGATAATGCCGGTAAGTACGACCAACACCGCAGTTAGCGACGGTGTGCCGCCAAGTGTGGAAGAGATCGCCATGGCAACCCCTGCAGTTGCGGATTTTGGCAGAAAAGAAATCAGCACTTCATTGGAGAGATTGGCCCATTTGCCCATCACCACAATGGAAAGAACTGCAAAGAACGAGCCGACGACGAGCGCTGCTCCCATTGGGATGAGCGCTTGCCGCACCTGATGCCATTGGCGGAACAGAGGCACGGCGATAGCGACAGTGGCTGGACCGAGCAGGAAGTGGATAAACTGGGCTCCCTCAAAGAACTCTCCATAGGGAACATCGAAGATCACAAGAAGGCTGGACAGCAGCACGATGGAAATCAGTACAGGATTGGCCAATGGGTGGCGCTTCAGTCGAACGGAAATATGCGTTGCCACGATCCATGCGCATAATGTGAGAGTAAGCCACAGCAGTGGCGATGCTGAAAGGTAAACCCAGAGTTCCAGCGGATGTTTCATAACGCTACCTCCGCCCCATTAAGCGTTGCACAAGAATGAAGGTCCAGACCGTCACCGCCAATGTGAGAATTGCCGAGATCACAACGATAGCCAGAATTGCGGTGGCTTGCCCCTGAATCTGGCTCCACATAGCCACCACTCCGACGCCGGCCGGGACAAAAAGCAGGCCGAGATTACTGAGAAAGCCATCGGCCGCCGTTTCAGCTTCGGCAAAGACACCCCAGTCGAATATTTTGCACAGTTGCATGGCAACGAACAGAAGCACGAGCCCCACAACGGGGCCCGGTATGGGGAGCCCGCTCAAGAAGATGATGCTTTCGCCAAGCAGCTGAAACAACAATAGCAGCGCTATACCCTTGATCATGAAAGCTTCGTCTCCGGTTGTAATCTGAGTAACCAAGGTAAACGACCGGCAGTCCCACAGTCTATACCGTCGACGGCGATAGTGTTTCTGATTTGCATGATCATATGTCCGTCGAGCGGGTCCATATCGAGGGCACTTTCAGGATACCGGGTTTCGATAATGTGCCTTCTTGCATGCGCACTGGCAGTACCGATATTATACTCAGTTACTAAGATATACTGTCGACCAAGATTGTCGGCATGGGCCTTAAGGAGAGAATGACATGGAATTGGGCGTATATAGTTTCGGGGACGTGCAGAAGAATACCGCCACTGGCGAGCTTGGCTCTACGGCAGACGCAATGCGCAACCTGCTCGAGGCGATCCAACTTGCTGATGAGGTGGGTCTCGATTATTTTGGTATCGGCGAGCATCATACACGCGAGATGCCAGCTTCGGCTGCGACGGTTATTCTGGGCGCAGCAGCATCGACGACAACAAACATTAAACTTGGTAGTGCGGTCACAGTGCTCAGCACCGATGACCCGGTGCGTGTTTATCAGCAGTTTGCTACGGTGGACGCATTGTCGAACGGACGTGCCGAAATTACGGCTGGCAGAGGATCCTCAACAGAATCCTTTCCGCTTTTCGGACATGATCTCAACAACTATGACGAGCTTTATGCCGAAAAACTTGAACTGCTTTTGAAGATCAACGAAAGCGAAAAAGTTACCTGGAAGGGTAAATTTCGTCCGGTGCTGAACGACGCACTTGTAGTGCCTCGCCCGGATAGCGGATCGTTGCCGGTATGGCTCGCGACCGGGGGCAACCCGCATTCGTCGGTTCGTGCCGGTCTTCTCGGCCTTCCGATTTCCTACGCTATTATCGGCGGTCAGGCGTCGCGATTTGCACCATTGGCTGATCTTTACCGACGCGCGGCCGCCCAGGCGGAAATCGCACCGGAAAAGGTGAAGGTCTCGGTCGCAAGCCCGGGTTTCATCGGCGAGGATGCAAAGGAAGCCAAGGAGTTTTTCTGGACCCATTGGCATGCCGTCATGGAACAGCTCGGCAAGATCCGAGGCTTCGCGCCGCCGCCACGCTCCCACTATGACAAGGAAGCGAGTGGTGCGGGCGCACTCTTTGCGGGTAGTCCGGAGGAAATAGCCGAGCGTATCGTCGAATTGTACAAGCATATCGGTCATACGCGACAGTTCTTCCAGATGGACGTCGGACAGATGCCACACAAGGCATTCCTGCGTTCGATAGAACTGCTGGGTACCAAGGTGAAGCCGCTCGTCGATGCGGAACTGGGTTCAGGAAAATAAACAGGAACGAACTGAATATGCCAATATCTCAGGCCAAAACCATCGGCATATTGGGTGCGGGCCGTGTCGGCACCGCCATAGCTCGTCGCGCAATTGCGGCGGGCTATGAGGTGCGATTGGCCTTCCAAAATGCCGGAAGATATCGCGCTCGTGGTGGAAATTATGGTGCCGGGTGCAAAAGCTGATACGGCGGAAAACGTGATAGCGGCTGCCAATATTGTCGTACTTGCTTTGCCACTTTCCAAATATCGCAGCCTTTCACCGGAACTGTTGGCCGACAAGATTGTTGTTGATGCCATGAACTACTGGGCACCAACAGACGAAACAATTGCAGAGTTTGAAGGCGAGCGCTCGTACAGGCCGGAGATGTCGTGATTGACGCCACTACGGTGCCCTGTGGCAGAGGTGCTCTCTCGGCAGGCACCTGCCCGTCCGTAAGGCTAATAAGAGCGTCGAATTTTCTTGCGGAAATCCGGGCCGTTGAGCCGCGGTACTCGATATGCGGCGTTCACAGGTCACAGGAAACCGAGGGGTCAATCTCGCCCTGAGCGGCTCGGTATGCGACGCGCTTCTGGTGCCGACACCTGCCGAACTGCCATACGCGATAAACCGATACGGCCGCCTGTCGAAGGTGCTGGTTGTCTCTGCCCGCGAGATCCTGATTGCTATCCGATTGCGGCAAGAACGTTATCGTGATTGTTTCAGGCGGCAATATTGAACCCGTAGTTTTAAACAAGCGCTCACACGGACCACACATCGTCGCTTTTGCGATAAATCTTTATTCAAGAGGTTAAAATGGTTTCGGTCATTGAAAAATTCGCCACCCTCGCCACCGACAATGCACCGGGGCAGGAAGTCAGGCAAAGCGTAGGTAATATCAGCGACCTGATGCGCGGTGATGAAATGTCCGGTCGTCTGGTCGATTTCTCGCACGGCGACGTCGATGCCTTCACTCCGACGCCAGGCTCGTTCGAGCGGTTTTCGGAGGCGGTTCTGGCCGGTGGTCGTCAAGCCTATACCGAGTATCGCGGTTCGTCTGAAATCCGGGTCGAACTGGCTGGGCGGCTTGCAGCTTTCACCGGTGCACCGGTTTCTGCTGACGAGGGCATTATCCTCACCCCGGGGACGCAAGGTGCGTTGTTTCTGGCCGTCGCCTCAACAGTCACTGACGGCGACAAAGTGGCGATTGTGCAGCCGGACTACTTTGCCAATCGCAAACTAGTCCAGTTTTTCGGTGGTCAGGTGATGCCGGTGACGATGAATTATATGAATTCAACTGTTGAGGCAGGTCTGGATCTTTCTCATCTGCGTGCCACATTCGAGGCGGGGGCCAAGACTTTCCTATTCTCCAACCCGAACAATCCGACTGGCGCAGTCTATTCCGAATCTGAGATCGACCAGATCGTCGAACTAGCCAAGGAGTTTGACGTTACGATCATTGCTGATCAGCTTTATTCCCGGCTGCGTTATGAAGGCGAATCCTACACTCATATCCGGGCTCGCGGTTTGTCGGCCGAAAAAGTGCTGACCATTATGGGGCCGTCAAAAACGGAATCGCTCAGCGGCTATCGTCTCGGAGTGGCATTTGGCTCTCCAACAATCATCGGTAGAATGGAGAAGCTGCAAGCCATCGTATCGCTGCGTGCGGCAGGCTACAACCAAGCGGTATTCAGGACCTGGTTCAATGAGCCAGAGGGATGGATGGATGAGCGCATCCGGCTGCATCAGGCGATCAGAGACGACCTGCTCAAGGTGTTCCGTAGTGGTGGCCTTGAGGCACGCACGCCGCAAGCTGGAAGCTATTTGTTTCCGACACTACCAACACTTTCGGTCGACCTTCAGGATTTCGTCAGACTGCTTCGGCATCAGGCCAGTGTCATCGTCACCCCCGGAACCGAATTCGGGCCCCACACCAATAGCGTTCGCCTGAACTTCTCACAGGATCATTCGGCCACTGTTGAAGCTGGAAAGCGCATAGTGGAGATGGTCAAGCGCTATCGGAGCTAGGAAAGCGGCCAATTGTTTAATTAAACTCATCTCTGAATGCCAGCTTGATGTCGAATATGGCTATGATTTCGTTTTCGAAGCCGAATTGACGAGCAAGCATATCGCCGTTAACAAACACTCGTGTCAAAATGCTGAATTGTATATCGTACATCTTCTGCCTGCCTGAAATAGCACTTCGGTTCGCTGGAATTCTTTTCTCAAGAGGCATGATGTGGTGGCGATAACAATTCAACCACATATTGCTGATGCTAATGATATCTACGGAGCTCGAGAATGATAAACGTCAGAAAATGGTCTTGTGGAATTGCGTTTGGTCTAAGCCTGACGCCTCTGTTGTTTTCTCAAGCTCTGGCCGCGTCATCGAATTCGGGAGATCTTTCTGCCGAGCAACGCGCCGAACTTCAGCGCTCTGCTGGTATCAGTTGCGACGCGAATGGCAATGACGATTGCACCGCCGGCAACGTTGAAAGTGGCGATTATTACAACGTACGGATCTATGGTGATTGCGCGAATGCTGCTTATTTTGGGCGGATAAGCGATAAGGCGGTTTCTCTGAGGAAAGATGTCGCAACAACTGGGACAGAAGGCAAAACAAATGGGCCGTTGGCGCCTGAGCAATTGGTTTGTATCAAAGCGGCCGCTCAGGTGAACGTGACAGATAAAGAATATTATGTCATGGCGCTCCCAATGGATCACGGCCCGGAATGCAAAGGCGAAGAGCTGTGCAAGAAGCCTCGGTCACTTCCAGAAAACTATCAAAAGACGATGGCTAATTGCCAGCCTGACAGTCAGAATGACTATCGCGGCTGTCCACAGGGATGGGTTTTTGCAACTGAAATGGAGGCTTATTCAAACGGGCTGCCTGGTGCACAGTAACTGACAGCCGCGCACGATGATAACGAGGGTCTCTGACATTCACGCGGTTGGGTTTTCACTGCGGGAACCGCAGCGCTATGTTCAATTGCAGCATGTCGCTTCAGCTATAGCGGAGGCAGACCCCATACGATTGACACTGAAAAGCTGGAGCAAATTTCACGCGCTCAATCCTAAAGCCCGTAAAGCCTTCGTTTGCCGGACATTTAGCCTGCGGTATAAACGATCTGCACTGGACTTCAAATCAGAGCCTTCTGTCAATCAACACTCAGGTCAAAGCACTTGGGAGCGGCTTTTCACGGCGTAAGCGTTCCGGCAGATCAGGATTTGCAATGAAGGGCCGACCGAAGGCAATCGTGTCAGAGTTTCCCGACAGGACAGCTGCGCGTGCCGTTCCCGGCTGGAAGCCATCCGCAGAAACGATAGGGACAACGAACGCCATCTTAAAGAGCGCAGCCACCTCGGGGGTATCCATGTCAAGCGGCTTTTCGTCATTGGTGAAGTCCGCGCGGTGGCAGGTCCTTCCCAAGCTTAGGGTATTGCTGTCGGCTTCCGTGCGAATGCGTTTGTAAATTGGCAAAAAAGATTGCGATCAAGGTGTGCGGGAAACAACTGCCTAAATTCTGCTTAGAGAAGTCCAGTCAATCGACATAAAGCCAACATGTAGCCTTTACAAAGAGTTAGGACTTTAGTTCAGGCATAGACGTCCGAAACGTCGTATCAAGGCCAAGCCGTGTGAGGACCGCCAACAAGATCACTCTGGACTTTTCCAGACCAGGAGGGTCCACGGCAACGGGTTTATTGAAGCCTTCAATAGCAAGCTTGGTGCAGGGTGTTTGAATGCACATTGTTTCTTAACGCAGGAAGAGGCGCGCGAAAAATTGGAGAGGTTGCGTAGAGACTACAATGAGGATCATCTTTATTTGACAATCGGATATATCGTACCGATTGGCTTGCATAATCCCGGTGGCGTAACCGGAACGCCACTGGCATAAGGGCTGAAAAGTCCTGATTTCTGGCGGTCTAATCTTGGGGTTCAGTGCAACGACTGGTAACGGTCAAGGTATCACCGATCATGAAAATAAGTTGTCGGGACCTGATTCAAGGGAGACAGGCTTGAGGCTTGGCTAAAATCCTGTCGTTGTTTGATAATGTTCGGAATTCACGCCACAGCACCCTTGTATTTGCCCTATGAGGCCGCCCAGAGCTGCGGCCGACGAAACAAGCCCCCGGCTCCCAAGAAATGGGATCGCACAAACTGCGCCGAAGAATTTCAATGTCCTGCCAGTTAATTTGATGGGTAGTCCTCTGACGGTCTTCACGGGGTTTTCTCTGTAACGTGCTGAGAATTCGGTGATGTTATGATCGCGATTGCGTCGGAAGTGATACGCAAGGGTGAGGCGTGAAGCAGGAACGGTTTCGTACACAATAGCATCGTGCGCCCAGCCGGTTTCGGCGCCCAGGCTCTTGGCTGTCGCCCACAGGTTCCAGTCTTCTCCACCGGAGAGATCAAATCTTTGATCGAAGCGAAGGCCTGTTTCCCGGAAAAAGCTTAAGCGCCCCATCCAGCTTCCCGTTGCAATTTTGATAGTATGGCCCTGACCAGACAGCGCTTTTGTTTTGCATTTGCGTTCCGATTTCATACTGCTGTGTTTTATACCAGACCATACGATCTTCTGCATAAGGCTCAAATCCTTCCCAAAAGGGATAGGACGAACTGGCGATCCGATTATATCGAGATCAAGCCTGTCGCGCTCGGCAAGCAAATTGATAAGCCAGTCTTTGTGTACTTGCTCGTCATCATCAACGTAGACCAGAAAGTCATAACCTTTGTCGACCGTGTAATTCAGAGCGAAGTTTCTGACAGCGCATATGCCAGGTTTACCCTGGTTGAAATAGGCAACTTCGGTATCTGTGACAGAGGAGCGGAATTGGTCGACGATCTCGCCCAAAGAACAATGGTCCTTATTTTCGATGATCAGGAAAGAAACCTTATCCATTGCCGGGAGCGTCATATCCCTTAATGAAGCCAGCAGATTAGCTAACATCTTTGGCCTGTCTCGCGTTGCCACGGAAACACAAATATGACGCCCCATGCTCAACCCCACCTTTAATTCATGCATTGCCCAGCGGTGATTTGATCGGGAATATGAAAATTAGATATCACTGAAACTTGGTATTTTATGAGATCCCATAGACTGCACATAAAGGCAGGATGTCAAAAATACCTGAATTCAGGGATATGCAGCAGGTCCTGCTAATTTTACTTGGTTCTCCAGCCTGCGGGTATTATTGGAGAAACAACATGAATCTGAGATCACTTCTTATCGCATCTGGCATCGCACTTTCGAGTGCAGGCGTTGCGAATGCCGCCGATGCTATTCTCTCACAAGAGCCGACGCCAGCTATTTCGGCTCCTGTTTTTTCATGGTCAGGCAGTTATATCGGCGGTCAAGTCGGTTATGGTTGGGGCAAGTCGAGGCTCGGTGATGGCGAAGAGTCCATTTCTCTGAAGCCTGATGGTTTCCTCGGTGGCCTTTATGCGGGCTATAATTTCGACACGGGAAACAATGTGGTTCTGGGTATCGACGGAGATCTGACTTTCAACAATCAGAAAGACAGCATTTCAGAAAGCGATGATTTTCTTACGGCCACAATTGAAAGCAAGCTTCGTTGGTCGGGTGCAGTGCGTGCTCGGGCGGGTGTCGCGGTCGACCGCTTCCTGCCTTATATCGCTGGTGGCGTAGCGTTCGGCAGTGTTAAGAATTCTGTTTCCCTCACCGATGGAATCGATAGTATCAGCGCCTCGCAAAGCAAGACTTTGACGGGTTGGACGATCGGTGGCGGTGTTGATTATGCCGCAACCGATAATGTGATCCTGCGACTTGAATACCGTTATACGGATTATGGCAAAAAGACCTTCAGTGCCGGTGACGACGATTTCGGTTTCGATTCCGTCCATAACAAATTCAAGACAAACGAAATTCGACTTGGCGTAGCATACAAATTCTAAAACACGTCAAAAGTTAACGGCTTGAGGTATCGTCCGGGTTCTCCAGAGGATACCTCAACAATTGTATCAGATTATTTATCAAATTCCTTGAGATAAAGATGTTTAGTTGTAATAGAAGTTTCTAAACCAGTAATTGGTCTGAAAGGAGATGCCGATGCCACTGAGCGCGCTTGCAGCCGATATCGCGTTGCCTGCACCGGTGCTTCTCGTTGAAGACGATATGGTGGTGCGACGCAGGCTCGAAATGCTGCTGCTTCAGTTTGGCTACCAACTGGAAGCAATTATCTTTGCCGCTTCACTGGCCGAGGCGCGCGCCTGTATGGCGGATCAGCCAGTTGCACTGGCTTTGGTCGATATCGGTTTGCCTGATGGCAGTGGAATTGATCTGATTTCTGAACTTCATGCTTCAGATCCGGGGCTGGCTATTCTTGTTATTTCGGCATGGTGTACGCAGGATGTTATTCTTTCTGCCTTGAGGGCAGGCGCTGTAGGTTATGTTCTTAAAGAACGTGACGATCTGGAAGTTGCCATCGCAATAAGAAGTGTCTTGCGCGGTGGGGCACCTATCGATCCGTTTGTCGCAAAGCGAATTATCGAGGAATTGCCTGCTCAATCGCCAGAACGGATGGCCGATGACGGCATGCAAGTACTGACTGCGCGCGAGAGCCAGATATTGCTTTTGGTGGCCGAAGGACTTGGCAATAGGGATATTGCAGAGCGCCTCTGCCTGTCACGGTACACTGTGGAGTGTCATATCAAACGGATTTATCGCAAGCTTGCCGTCTCCTCACGGACGCGAGCCATCCATACCGCGAGACAGCGCGGATTGTTGGCGTGAGGTGGCTGCTATTTCTGTGTTTGTGCATTTTTTCAACACCTGCGTGGGTGCAAGTGAATTCTACGTCATCAACATGTTCGGTGCGCGTAGTTGACGTCAAAGCGGCTGCGGCTACTTCTGATGGTGGTAGGGCAGAGGTTTCGCAATGGGAACATGTGACTCTTCCAGATGATTGGAATTGGCGACATTCTCACGAGGCTGATAAAGTCTGGTATCGTATCGACTGGCAACGAAGTTGCACTGCTGACAGCAAAGAGCCCGTGGCCCTGCTTTTGCGATCCGTCGTTATGGCTGGAGAAGTTTACGTCAACGACCACCATCTCTGGAGTGATGAGCAATTAACGGAGCCGCTTTCACGCAGTTGGAACATGCCCCGCTATTGGCTTTTGCAGAACTCTTGGCTGCATGAGGATATAAATACACTCTGGATCAGTGTTGTCGGCATAGAAGGACAGTCCTTAGGGCTTGGCCCCGTCGTCTTTGGTGAGCCCAGACAAATTTATGAGCAATATGAAAATCTGTGGTGGCGTAACCGCACACTATATGTTGCAAACATCATCGTATCGGGCGTTATCGGCATTTTATTCTTTTGCATCTGGATCGTTCGCAGGGATCAGACTGCATACGGATGGTATGCATTTTCGTCCTTATTCTGGGTAGTTTTCATATCAAATATTCTTGTCACGAAACCCTGGCCATTCCCGGACACTCTTACGGCAGCCAAAGTAAACGCAATTGCCTTGTTGTTATGCGTGGCCTGCTTTTGCTTATTTACACTGCGTTTTGGCGAAAGGAGATTTAAGCGCTACGAGCGTATTCTATGGAGCACGACAGCATGCCTGATTATCGCGCTTGTTATCGCGCCGGTTCACGTTATCGGTTATGTTCAGATACTCAGCTTACTGTTGGCAACTGTGGCGTTTCTGGCGAATTGCCTGCAATTTCCTCTCTATGCTCTGCATACGCGCCAGCGTGAACATTTGATGCTCGCTCTTTGCCTGCTGGTTTTATTCGTGACAAGCCTGCATGATTTTCTGCTGATTTTTAAACTCATTCCTGGTGAATTTTCGATCCTGCCTTATGCGAATATAGCGATTACTCTCTGTTTATCAGGGATATTGGGATTGCGTCACGCGCACAATGTCCGACGAATAGAACAGTTCAATGTTGAACTGGCGGACAATGTGGCCAAGGCGCGTGCTGAACTCGCAACTATCCTTGAGCGTGAATATACTCTGGCACTGAGCAATACGAGACTTAGAGACAGGTTGGATATTGCACACGACCTTCACGATGGCATAGGCGGATCACTCGTGCACATGATGGCTTCGGTGGAGCAGGGCCAAGGTCCCGTCAACCGGCCACAGGTCGTCTCCATGCTTAAGTTGATCCGCGACGATCTACGCCAGACCATTGACAGCAATTCCAGCCCCAGCATCAAGGTTCCAGCCACTCCATTGGAATGGATAGCTCCTTTACGACACCGGTTCACGGCACTTTTTGATGAACTTGGCATAAAGTCCGAATGGGTGTTTCCAGGTCAGTGGCTCAATCCTCCCAACACGCTACAATGTTTGGCGCTGACCCGAATTGTTGAGGAAGCATTGACAAATGTCATAAAGCACAGCCGCGCAAGAATAGTGACATTGTCATTGGTCCAGAGTTCTCGTGACACACTCGTACTGCATATCGAAGACAATGGCATTGGCTTCGATGTAGAGGCTGTGCACCAGGCCAATATCAGTATTGGCATGCGCAGCATGTCTACGCGTATGGCGCGCGTCGGGGGAAAGATCGAGCTTACGTCAATACCGGGTCGAACTCTCTTGAGCGCGGTGCTCGCGATTGGATCTTGATGAAAGGGATGCGGGCGACACGATTGGTGCTGTTTCGGCCCGGATTGTGATCTCCATGCTCAATAAGAATACGAATGGTTGCTAAAAGACCATAATTGTTTCACATAAATTGTGGTCTGAATGTTCTGCTTCGAGAAAATGGGGTGCAAGTTGTTACGCAAGAAGTTTGGTTTTCTCTTCCTTTTCCTTGCAATTATTGCGTTGCCCGCAAATGCTTTTGAAGCAGGTTCTCCGCCGGAACTAAAGCCGTTGCCGCAGCAGGTTCAGGCTGCACGTTTGACGGCAGAGTTCCTTTCGCGCTTTCATTATAAGCCAGTTCCCTTGGACGATGCTCTGTCCGTCAAGATCATGAATCGCTATATCGATTCCCTTGATCCTGATCGGCTGATTTTCCTGCAGTCGGATATTGATAGCTTCAAAACCAGCAGCAAAGAAATCGATGACGCCATCAACCAGGAAGACCTGAGCATCCCGTTTGCCATTTTCAATATTTATGGGCAGCGTGTCGTTGACCGCATGACTTATGCACGCAGTCTGCTCAATCAGAAGTTCGACTTCAGTGTCGAGGAAGACTATCCGATTGTTCGCGATAAAGCAGTTTGGCCGCAGTCGGATGCGGAGCGCAATGACTTGTGGCGCAAACGCGTCAAAAACGATTGGCTACGTTTGAAATTGGCTGGCAAAGACGATGCCACAATTCGCGAGACGCTGGGCAAGCGCTATGAGAACACTCTCGCGCGGACGTATAAGTCGAAAGCCGACGACGTTTTTCAGATCTTTATGGCTGCTTATACGACGTCCATCGATCCTCATACCGACTATTTTGGTGCGAATGCTTCGGCAGAATTTGATATTGCTATGAAGCTGTCCCTTGTTGGTATCGGCGCTGTTTTGCAGGAACGCGATGATTACACGACTATCCGCGAACTCGTGGCTGGTGGTCCTGCTCAATCGTCAGGCAAGCTTGCCGTTGGGGATCGTATTGTTGGTGTCGGTCAGGACGAAGACGGGCCGATAAAAGAAGTCGTTGGATTGCGTCTTGATGAAGTTGTGCAACTGATACGCGGCGCCAAAGGGTCGATTGTGCGTCTGGATATCTTGCCAGCGGATGCCGGACCGGATGGTGCACATCACGTCGTTCGTCTGGTTCGCGACAAGATCAGTCTCGAAAAACAAGCGGCCCAAAAGACAGTGCTGTCGGTAAAAGATGGAACGACCACGCGAAAGATAGGCGTAATCACACTACCTGCGTTTTACGAGGATATTGAGGCACGTCGAAAAGGTGACAAGGATTATCGAAGCGCCAGCCGTGATGTCGCTAAACTCGTAACGGAACTGAAGCAGGACAAAGTCGATGGTATTCTCATTGATCTTCGCAACAATGGCGGTGGTTCGTTGACCGAAGCCATCGACCTTACTGGCTTATTTGTCGGCAAGGGTCCTGTGGTTCAGCAACGCAATGCAAAAGGCGAAGTGAAAGTAGAGAATGATGACCTTCCGGCTCCGATCTGGAATGGACCGCTCGGAGTTCTCATAAATCGTGGATCGGCATCAGCTTCCGAGATTTTTGCTGCGGCGGTTCAGGATTATGGGCGGGGTGTCATTATTGGTGAGCCTAGTTTCGGCAAAGGAACAGTGCAGACCGTTATCAATCTTGATGAGGTGGTACAGAATCCAGAACCGAAATTCGGCGAACTGAAGTTGACGGTTGCCCAGTTTTTCCGTGTGAATGGCGGCACAACGCAATTACGCGGTGTAACACCCGATATCAGCCTGCCTGGAACATTTAATATCAAGACCACCGGTGAATCGAGTTTCGATAATGCCCTGCCCTGGAGCGAGGTGAAGGCTGCGAAGTTCAAGTCGTTTGGCGATATGGCAGCTACGATATCGCAGCTGCAAGAACGGCACGATAATCGAGTAAAGAGTGAACCGGAATTTCAACGGTTTGTGGAAGATATTGCAGCCCTAAAGGCACAGCGCGAAAAGACAATCATATCTCTTAACGAAGCCACGCGTCGTGATGAGATCTCGGCAGAAACAAATCGCCTGAAGGCACGTGGTGAGAACAAAGATGAAGTCGCCACGGATCAGGATGATGGCCTACAGTCCAATGAGCGGAGTTTGAGCGCTGAAATTGCCATCGAAAAAGCCCGTACAAGTGCAAAAGATGTTCTGCAAAATGAGGCGGCGGCTATCATTGGCAATTTGGCAGATTTGCAAAAGGAAGCGTCGAAATAGAGCTTTATTGCAAACTCATTCGTCAATGATGATGATGGTAGTAGCATTCTGGCTATAGTCTGAATCGGCGTAACGCACAGGAAATGATGGCTGAGCGCGGCTCCAGCTCCTTCTTGGGTTACGGTTACACCGGCCCAGTGCCTGGAGCCTCGGTGCGACGGCGGCCTGTCTTCCGATGACATGAATTCGTCTCTGTTCAATGGCGCGATGGCCTTCGGCTATGTGCTGAGTGCCGAGGTGGGCCAGCGTGTCGCCATTGATGATCATTGGTCGCTGATGCCACAGGCGCAGTTGATGCGGATGCCTTTCACGACATCTGGGGCAACCGCGTACATATGTAGGACGGGGACAGCCTGACGGTACGCTTCGATCTTGCTGCCGGCTACCGCAATGACTGGACGGGCGAAGATGGCCACATAGTCAACAGTTCGGTCTATGGCATTACTATTGTCTATCAGGAGTTTCTCGGCGGCACGCGGATCAATGTGGCCGGTGTTCCCATCGATGCCGACAACAATAAGACTTGGGCGGACCAAATACACCGTCCATGGTGAGGGCTCCATCAACACATCCCTCAACCGTTTCGCTGACAGCTATGCCCGGTTTTCAATTGGTATCGAACATCCCGGTGATATCATCGCCGATCTCAAACATGCGCTTTCAGTGGGGAGCGCTGTTCCTCAACCTCTGCTCCGCATAAACGAAGGCTGAATTGATCAGAACCGCAAGTGCTGCGACGATGAAGCCACCTTGCAGAACGAATGCCGTATTGCCGGATAGAAGTCCTGCAACGATGACTTCGCCAAGCGTGCTTGCCGCAACAGTCGAGCCAATGGTCGCGGTAGAGAGTGAGATAATCGCTGCGAGGCGTATGCCCGATAAAATCACTGGTAGCGCGAGCGGCAGTTCTACATTGAATAATAATTGCCGGTCGGTCATGCCCATGCCGCGGCCTGCATCGACAACAGATGGTTCAAGCTCGGTGAGGCCGGTCAGCGTGTTCTCAAAAATAGGTAGCAGGCCATAAAGCAGCAGAGCGATGAAAGCCGGAACTGAACCAAAGCCGAAGATTGGCACTGCGATGGCCAGAACGGCAACAGGCGGAAAGGTCTGGCCGATATTGGCGATGGCGCGCGACAGTGGCAGGAATTCGCGTCCGCTTGGCCGGGTGGTCAAAATGCCAAGTGTTACTGCAATGATAGTCGCGGCCAGCGTTGCGATGCCGACCAGTGCCAGATGGTTGATAGTCAGCGCCAAGAGCGAATTCTGCGTGTAGATCGCCGGTGCATTGTTACGGGTGAACGGTGCCAACCAGCTCTGAAACCACTCCGGCCTCAGAATGAAAATACAAAGAATTCCCAGCAGTCCGGCTTTCAGAACTGTGCCCAGTTTCATGCGACCCTCCGGGCATGGTCTTCAATTGCCGTACGGGTGATGCGGCCAACAATCTGGCCGTTGCGGCTCACGGGAAGTGCAGGGCGGCCTGACCACAGGCTGGCACCAAGTGCTTCGCGCAGCGACGTCTCGCTGGATATTGCTTCGCCATCGGCTTGGCCCGGTTCAATGAGACCATCGACTGTTTCAAGTGACAACAGGCGGAATACGCGGTCGCTGCCTCCACCGAGCAGCGCATGGACAAATTCTGTTGCGGGCTGCGTGATAATTTCTTCCGGCGTCGCATATTGCAGTAGCTTACCCTTATCCATTACTGCGATGCGCGAACCAAGCCGGATAGCTTCTTCCATGTCGTGGGTCACGAGAACAATCGTGGTGCCATAATGCTTCTGGATGGCCAGCAGATCTTCCTGCGCTTTATCCCGGATGATTGGGTCAAGCGCGCCGAATGGCTCATCCATCAAAAGGATGGCTGGATTGGATGCCAGCGCGCGTGCGACGCCGATGCGTTGCTGTTGACCACCTGAAAGTTCATGCGGCATACGATCACGATAGATCGCCGGGTCGAGATGAAACAGCGACAACAATTCATCGACACGAGCAGAGATTTTGGCCTTGTCCCATCCGAGCAGAGTAGGGACAGTTGCAATATTTTCGGCGATTGTGCGGTGTGGAAACAGCCCGTGACCCTGAATGGCATAGCCGATACCGCGGCGCAGAATATGAGGTGGCAGTTCGCGATTGTCTTTGCCGTCGATCTTGATCACGCCATGGCTCGGTTCGACAAGACGGTTGATCATGCGCATCAGCGTTGTCTTGCCGGAGCCGGATGTGCCGACGATGACAGCCACGTCACCTGCCTGAATAGTCAGTGAGACGTTGTCGACGGCCGTCTGTGCACCATAGAGACGTGTGATGTTTGAAATCTCGATCATAGGACGGGCTCCTAATTCTGATGGCCGCGGCTGATTTCAATCAGCGCGTCTAGCAAGATGGCAGCGACGAAGGCCATTGCAACGGTTGGCAATGCGCCGAGCAGCACCAGATCGGTGGCTGTCTGGGCGATCCCCTGAAAGACGAACATGCCAAGACCGCCGCCGCCGACGAGACCGGCAATCACCGCAAGGCCGATATTCTGTACCAAAACCACGCGGACACCGGTAAGGACCACGGGGAAAGCCAGTGGCAATTCCACCGAGAACAGGCGTTGGCGGCGCGTCATACCCACACCACGGGCCGCGTCCACAATGGAAGGCGACACATTATCGAGACCGGTAACGGTTGCCGAAACGATGGGAAGAAGTGCATAGGCAACAAGCGCGATGAATGCGGGTGCCGGACCGATACCGGCAATACCGAGAGCGCTTGCGCCCGGCAGGTTCGCGCCAACCCACGCAAGCGGGGCGATCAGCACACCAAATAGCGCCATGGATGGGATAGTTTGGATCACATTGAAAAAAGACAGAACCGCATCACGGATGCGCTTAACGCGATGGATTAGGATGCCGATGGGTGTGGCAATGATGAAGGCGGCAATCAGTGAGCCGATCGCCAGAAAAGCATGAGTGCTTAGTGCGTTCTTGAATGCGCTACGGCGGGAAGCATACTCCTTGAGAATAGAAACATCGTTCCAGACACCGCTATAGAGAAACACACCGAGCAACAGAACGAAGATGCCAAGTGCTGCCAACCGTGACAGGGGCTTGAGGCGTAGCCGCACAAGCGTGTCACCAATGGCAAGTGCCAGAGCAAAGACCATCAGCCACAAGCTGCCGCCAGGCGAAACACGTGCGTAATTATTGCCAGCTGGCGTAAGATAGGTTGCGCTCCAGCCAATGGAGATGGCCAGCATGATGAGGGTGATAACCAGAATTCCAAGCCGGACACCAGACTTCGAACGTAGCGCCATGAAGAGTGCTGTGCCAAGCGCCAGCGCTATTAGAACAAGCGCCTGCAACAAAGGCAATGCGTTCCAGATATAGACTGGTGCAGTTGCCGCAACACGATTGGGGCGCACGAGGGCAAAAGGCTGGATGACCATCGCGAGAATGATGATGAGCGCAATAACCAGCCCCAGTCTGTCGAAGGCAAAACGTGATGGAGAGGCGGCGGCACGGTCTGCGGTTATTTGCATGGTAAGTCCTGTTCGCCGGGAGTTCTGCTGGCTTTAACGACAATTGTGTGAAGCGCTCTCTCTAAAGCAAACCATCAGGAAATGAATCCCTGCCGGAGCGATGAACGTCCGGCAGGGGAAGGGATTACTTGATGAAGCCTTTAGAGGTCAGGTACTCGTGAGCAACATCAGCTGCAGGCTCGCCGCCGACCTGAACGCGACCGTTGAGTTCCTGAAGGCTTTCGAGAGTGAAGGACTCAAATACCGGCTTTAGCAGTTCGGCAATTTGTGGGTTTTCCTTCAGCACTGCTTCGCGAATAATCGGGGTCGGCAGATAAACCGGCTGCACACCCTTGTCGTCTTCCAGCACCACAAGATTCGCAGGTCCGATGCCGCCATCGGTGCCATAGACCATGGCCGCATTGGCGCCCGAGGTCTGCTGTGCAGCAGCAGCGATTGTCGCTGCCGTGTCACCACCAGAAAGCGTGATCAGCTGATCGGGCTTGAGGGTGAAACTATACGCTGTCTGGAAAGCGGGCAAGGCTGTTGCCGAGCTTACAAATTCTGACGATGCTGCAAGCTTTACCTCACCGCCATCGCTCACATATTTGCCGAAATCAGTCAGAGACTTCAGATTGTTCTTTTCTGCTACATCGCGGCGCACAGCAATTGCCCATGTATTGTTGGCATTGGCGGGCGTCAGCCAGACAATCTTGTTGGCATCGTAATCGAGTTTCTTGGCTTCTTCATATCCTGCTTCGGCCTTGTTCCATACAGGCAGATCGCCCTTGTTGAAGAAGAAAGCGGCATTGCCGGTATATTCAGGATAGATATCAATCTGGCCTTGCGTAATGGCTTCGCGCACGATCGGCGTCGCACCAAGCTGGATCTTATCGACAACAGGAATGTTGTTGGCCTTAAGAACCTGCGAAATAATATTTCCCAACACGCCGCCTTCCGTGTCGATTTTGGAGCCGACAACAACGTCGGCAGCCAAGGCAGAGCTGGCAGCAGTTATCATGCCGGCCAATATGCCGACCATCCTCAGCGATGTCTTCATAGTTATGTTCTCCCTCACAGTCAGACGCTGTTTGAGTTTCAGGCTAATTTAAAACACCGGAAAGGGATATATCCCAGATTCCGAACGAAGGATGCCTCAGCAAGCGCTGCCATCCCGGTAACGTTTTATAAGCGTCGAAAACCAGTCCTCGCGAGAAATAAAATTCTACTAATCGTCCTCTGTTAGCAGTGACACCATCTCATTTAACATCGTTGGTGTGAAAGTGTTCCGTCGCCAGACAAATGAAAGTATCTGCCGGTGTTCTTGTCCAAGCGGATATTGCGTAATCGGAAATGGGAGACGTGCAACGACGGGTTCAGGCAATATCGAAAGGTAGCCATGACGAGTGACCAGATTGATGATCACGGGAATTGAGTCCATTTCTATTAAGCGCAGTTTGGACGACCCTACTTGGCCAAGTACGCTTTCCAAATAAAGCATTGCGTGTTGTCGGATACCGCTCTTGGCGCTGGGGAGTGCCAGACGATGCTTCTGTAAAAATGCAGCCATATCGCCATTGAGCTCTGCCATGACCTGATGATCGCCAATCAGTGCGAGCGGCGCATCGGATACGATGCGGCCATCAAAATCTTTGGAAAAGTCGTCATGGTCTATGAGAATTGCATCATAGCGGCGGCTTTTAAGGCCGGAGATCAGCTCTTCAGCGGTGTTGGCCGAGATTGACAGAGGTTGACGCGGATAGAGTTTTTCCCATCCGGCAGTCAGATTGGCGAGTATCTGGGCAATATTGCTTTCATGGCCAAGTGGCATAACGGAACCGACCCGGCATGTCGCAAGATTGTACCGGAAGCGATCGGAGGATGCATGAGACAATTCCTCCCAATTGCTTATAATTCCCTCAACAAGAGTGAGCATTTTCTCTCCGGTCTCAGTGCAGTTGACGCCAGACCGCGTTCGTTCAAACAAACAGCAGCTAAGGTTGCGCTCCAGTTCGGACAGCTGACGGGTCAACTGTGGCTGCCCCATACCGAGGCTTTTTGCTGCGGCACGGATGCTGCCCGCTTGGGCTGCAGCAGAAAAGCGAGTGAGAGCGGTGAGAGAAATGGCTGCGCGACTATTGGTAACGCCGCCGATTGATTGCAATTGACGACCAAGCTGGGCTGTTTCGTCAAACAGTCTGCGGCGCTTTTGTGCTTCCAGAGTGAGACTCAGGACTGCCCCCTCCCGCCGCATGAGCGGTACCGCAAGTGCGTTTTCCATTCGCTCCAGTGCTGCGCTGACTGTGGATGGAGCACGGTCTTCCTGGCGTGCTGTTTCGCGAATGGAGCAAGTTGCAAGCAGTGAATTGATGATCAGGATGGTGGCAATATCCATTAATATACCCCGATTCACTTTTTATAGCCGCACGGCACGCGATGTGCCTGCTGAACAATAGGCCTCAACTTGTCGATGGCCTATCGCATAGATTCATATTGCTTGCATCAAGACTTATGCAGGTCTTTATATTTAGCGAATGCCAATCCCGCGAGATTAGCAGTGTGTTGTGAATGAAGTCGCGACCTGAATGTATCCCTCCCGGCGTTCGCGGCTCCTACTAAATTAAAATTCCCACATCGCGCGTTCGCAATATGGGATATCCCTTATGCTCTCTGTGTCAGATAAGCTCATCCTGACAGCCCAGTCTTAAAGGTATCGAAAACAGTGCAGATCGTATTGAACGGGCAGCCAATTGGCTTTGCCGATATGATGAAGATCGGGAATGGAGAAGTGGAAGTCGCAGCTTCTGCGGAGGGCATGGAGCGCGTGAGAGCATCCCGCACCGTGCTGGAAGAGGCGATCCGCAATGGCGTTCCCGTTTATGGCACTACAACCGGGGTCGGTGCGATGAAGGATGTTGCCTGGTCCAGTGAAGAGCTTGATGAGTTCAATATGGGGCTGGTGCGCGCACATCATTTTGGTACCGGTGCTGCTTTCCCACCGTCAGTCGTGCGCAAGGCCATTGCCATTCGCATCAATACAATCCTCACGGGGCAGGTCGGTTGCACAACGGGACTGGTTGATGCCTATCTAGATTTGTTACGGGCAGATGTTATCCCTGTTGTGCGCCGTACAGGCTCGATCGGCTGTGCTGATATCGGCCTCATGGGGCAGATCGGGGCTGTTCTGACGGGTGTCGGTGAGGCAATCTATCATGGTGAGCGTATGCCAGCCCACGAGGCGTTGGCCGCCGCCGGCCTTAAAGCTCATCGCATGGCACCGCGTGATGCATTAGCCTCGCTTTCGGCGAATGCGGTAAGCTTTGCCGCCGCCGCGCGTGCCCTTCGTGATGCGGCTTCGGTCATTCGGGTTATGCTGGCGACAAGCCTCACAGCTTCTGGTGCGCTCGGTGCATCGCCGGACCCCTGGCTTGCAGCCTGTCATGTTGGTACGCCGCGTGAAGCACTGGTCGGAAAATGGTACTGCGACGCGGCAGCTTCATGGCAATGGCCGGTATCAACCCACGTGCAGGACCCGTTGAGCCTTCGCATGGTTGCGCAAGTTTTTGGCGCAATAATCGAGAGCCTGCTTGGTGCGGGTTACAAGATTCTGCAGGCGACGGGCCGCTCTGACGACAATCCGGTGGTGGTTGACGGTCGTGTTGTAACGTCTGGCGGTTCACTGCCACTCGACGTAACGGTTTTGCTTGAATCGGTTTCCATTTGCATGGCTCATGCTGCGCGCAATGCTTTCAATCGCTGCGTTCTGTTTGGTAATGGTCATCGCCGGGGTTTGCCACTCAATCTTGTACCAGAGGGTAGAATCGCAACCGGCTTTGGCCCGATCATCAAGCTTGCCGGCGAAATCTTCTCGCGGGTTCTGTCGCTCAGCCATCCCGTATCCGCCCAGTCATTGGTTGTGGCAGGTGGGATGGAAGACGAAGCCGCTTTTCTGCCGTTGGTGATCGAGCGTTTTGAACGTCAGGTCGAAGCGCTGAAACGTCTGGCAGCTTTGGAAGCACTTCTAGCCGCGCAAGCCATTGATATTGTCGGTGATGAACCCAAAGGCGTGGCAGGTCTGATCTATGAGCAGGTACGCAAATGCTCACCGTTCTATGGCAAGGACCGACCGCTTTCTGCTGAGGTGGAATGCATCGAAGAACTGATTTGCTCGGACGCGATTGTGGCACAAATCATCAACCGCGCACCAATCAACAGCTTCGACGGCTTCTTTGCACTGGGTACTGCACCCGAAGGCACGCCCGAAGCGACACGCGCGAAAGTTGTTGCTGCGGTCATTTCATTTGAGGAGGATTGATATGGCCGATTTCGATCTGGTTTTACAGGGAACCGTTGTGTTGGCTGATCGCGTGGTGAAGCGCGGTTACGTGGCGGTGCGCGATGGCAGGATTATCCAGCTTGGCACCGGAACACCGCCGGAAGCCAAAGAGCGTCACCTGTTGGGTGAAGCGCTGATTATGCCGGGCGCAATCGACGCGCAGGTGCATTCGCTGTCGCAGAAAAACCAGGAAGACTTCATCTGGTCGACGCGTACGGCGGCGGCTGGCGGCGTTACCACTATTGTAGATATGCCTTATGATGAAGGTGACTTGATCTGCTCCGCAGCGGCGGTGGAACGCAAGATCGCGCATGCGGGTAAGCAGGCTTTCGTCGATTTCGCGCTTTATGGGACGATTGATCCACTCGAAGGTGCCAAGCGCATTGCCGAACAGGCGGAGGCAGGCGTGGCAGCGTTCAAGTTCTCTACTTTCGGCACCGATCCAAAGCGCTTCCCGCGTATCAATCCGCCGCTTCTGGCTGATTGCTTTGCGGAAGTGGCCAAAACCGGTCTGACTGCTGGTGTGCATAATGAGAATGATGAATATGTGCAGTCGGCAATGAAAAAGGTCAAAGAAGCAGGCATTACCGATTATCGTGCGCACGGATTGTCGCGTCCACCGCTGACCGAACTTCTTGCCATGACCGAGATTTATGAAATTGGCGCGGCAACCGGTTGTCCGGCGCATGTGGTGCATTGCTCGCTGGGTCGTGGTTACGAGATTGCCGCATCTTATCGCGCGCAGGGTTATCAGGCGACGGTCGAGTGTCTCATTCACTATCTGATGCTGGATGAAGAAAATGACGCAAAGCGTCTTGGCGGGCGCTCTAAATGTAACCCGCCATTGCGTCCACGTGCCGAAGTGGAAAAGCTGTGGCGTGAACTGGCCAATGGCAATGTCACGCTGCTCTCCACCGATCATGTGAGCTGGTCACTTGACCGGAAAACTAATCCGGACATGCTTGCCAATGCATCTGGTTTACCGGGGCTGGAAACGCTTATTCCGCTGTTTGTGAAAGGTGCGATGGAGCGCGGTGTGTCGCTTTCATGGGGTGCAAAGCTGATGGCAGAGAACCCTGCGAAGCATTTCCGCCTTGATCATATCAAGGGCGCACTGACGCCGGATCGCGATGCTGATATCACGATCCTGACACCTGAAACATATATCTATGATGCGGCCTCGACAGGGAATAATGTTGCTGGCTGGTCACCTTTCGACGGGATAGAGCTGCCGTACAAAGTGGCGGCAACCTATGTGCGGGGTCAAAAGGTCTTCGATGGTAAGAATGTCATTGCAACCGCAGGCTCAGGCCAGTTCATTCGCCCACCGCTGGGTCATATCATTGCTGGACACGCATAATGAGCGCCAATCTGCCGGTTCAGGCTATGCGTATCGCGGAAGACATCGACGCGTTGGCTGCAATTACCGAGCCGGGTCGTCCGTGGACAAGGCGCGTGTTCTCACCGCTTTATCTGGAAGGTCGTGCATATCTGGAAAAGCGTATGCGGGCGGCTGGTCTTGAAACCCGCATCGATGCGGCAGGCAATCTGATCGGCCTGCGTAAAGGCAAGGGAGCCGGTAAGGGCGTTATTATGCTCGGTTCCCATTCTGATACCGTGCCGGAAGGCGGGCGCTTTGACGGCATTGCCGGGATTGTTGCAGCGCTCGAAGTGGCGCGTGCGTTGAGCAATCACGGCGTTGAGCTTGATCACGATCTTGAAGTCGTTGATTTTCTGGCAGAAGAAGTGAGCCCGTTTGGCGTTTCCTGTATTGGCAGTCGCGGCATGACCGGACAATTGCCGAAGGAATGGCTGGAACGTGTCAGTGACGGGCGCACGCTCTATGCTGCATTTGGCGAAGTCGGCGGCGATGCAGAAAGGGTTCTAAGCCAGGGCCGCTCCGATCTTGCCACCTTTCTGGAACTGCATATCGAGCAGGGGCCGGTGCTTGAAACCGAGCATGTAGATATTGGCATTGTTACGGCAATTGCCGGTATCAGCCGGTTTGAAATTATCATCGAAGGTCGCGCCGATCATGCAGGTACCACACCGATGGGACAGCGGTCGGATGCATTGGTCGCGGCCTCAAAGCTGGTACTGGAGATTAACGAAAAGGCTTTTGAACTGTCGGCAACGCCGGGACACTTCACGGCGACCGTCGGTGAATTCCGCATCGAGCCGAACGCTGCCAATGTGGTGCCGTCACTGGCGCGCCTCCTGATCGATGCACGGGCAGAATTTCGCGATGATATGCTGAGCTTTGCCGCGTGGCTTGATCAGGCTTGTGTCAAGCGTGCTGAGACCGATGGTGTTGTGATCGCAGGCGTTAATCGCGTGTCAGATAACAATCCGGCTCCAAGTGATGCGACTGTTCTGACACATCTCGAACTGGCTTGTGAGAAGGTCGGTGCAACGCATCGGCGTCTCGCATCCGGTGCGGGTCATGACGCGGCATGGCTTTCAAAAGTCACGCCAACGGCAATGATCTTTGTGCCAAGCAAAGGCGGGCGTAGTCACACACCAGAAGAATGGACAGAAAACAACGAAATCACCTTGGGTGCTGCCGTGCTTTATGAAGCGGTACTTTCCCTCGACAAAGCGCTGACAACACAGAGTTAGAACGCAGGAGAAGCTGAATGGGACGCATACTCGTTGAGAAAGACGTTGAAGCCGCAGTCAAGGGCGGTTCCGTTTACGCGGCTGGCGGCGGTGGCTGGGCCGATCATGGCCGTATGCTGGGTTATGCGGCGGTGAGTATCGGGAAGCCTGAACTGGTTTCCATTGATGAGCTTGATGACAATGACTGGATTGCTACAGCTGCTGCCATTGGCGCACCGGCTTCGACCACTCCATGGGAAATGCAGGGCGTCGATTACGTCAAGGCCGTTGATCTGTTGCAAAAGGAACTGGGCGAGCCGCTCAAAGGTCTGATCATCGGGCAGAACGGCAAGTCTTCGACGCTCAATGGATGGTTGCCATCAGCCATTCTAGGCACCAAGGTTGTTGATGCGGTGGGCGATATCCGTGCGCATCCGACCGGTGACATGGGCTCAATTGGCATGGCCGGTTCGCCGGAACAGATGATCCAGACGGCGGTTGGTGGCAATCGCTCGGAAAATCGCTACATCGAGTTGGTGGTGAAGGGTGCTACCGCGAAAGTTTCGCCAATCCTGCGTGCAGCGTCCGACCAGTCGGGTGGTTTCATTGCGTCTTGCCGCAATCCGCTGCGCGCTTCATATGTGCGCACCCATGCGGCTCTTGGCGGTATTTCCATGGCATTGAGTCTTGGCGAAGCAATTGTCGCTGCCGAAGCCAGGGGTGGTCACGCTGTCATCGATGCTATTTGTAAAAATACCGGCGGTCATATTCTGGCCGAAGGCGTGATCACGGAAAAGAACGTGGTCTATACCAGGGAAGCCTTTGATATTGGCACTGTTAAAGTCGGCACAGGTGATAAGGCCGTGCTGCTGCATGTCATGAATGAATATATGGCAGTGGATGACAAGGACGGCCAGCGTGTCGCAACTTTCCCATCGGTCATCACCACGCTTTCGGAAGAAGGCCATCCCTTAAGCGTTGGCGAATTGTGCGAGGGCATGAAGATTTTCATCCTGCATGTGCCGATGAACATTATCCCGCTTTCAGCCAGCGTGTTGGATGCAACTGTCTATCCGTCGGTTGAAAAAGCGATGGGCATTGAAATTGCGAAATATGTTCAGGGAGTGAAGTAACCATGCCAAAGGCAAATCCACGTCATCCGAACTTTCCCATCCCGGGTGGTCCGGAGCTTCGTGCCAAGGGCTGGCGGCAGGAAGCGTTGCTGCGCTTGCTTGAAAACGTACTCTCGGTTGGTGAAGATCCGGAAAACCTGATCGTTTATGCGGCGCTCGGCAAGGCTGCACGTAACTGGCCTGCGCATCGCGCCATCGTGAAGACCCTTCTGGAAATGGATGAAAATCAGACATTGCTCATCCAGTCTGGCAAGCCTGTGGGTTTGATGAAAACCCATGCCAAAGCGCCGCTTGTCATTATGGCGAATTGCAATATTGTCGGGCAGTGGGCGAAGGCTGAATATTTCTACGAGCTACAGCGCAAGGGCCTGATCTGCTGGGGCGGTCTGACGGCTGGCGCGTGGCAATATATCGGAAGTCAGGGTGTTATTCAGGGCACTTATGAAATCTTCATGCGCATTGCGCAGAAGCGTTTCGACGGTGATCTGGCCGGACGGTTCATTCTGACTGCTGGTCTCGGTGGCATGGGTGGTGCGCAGCCGCTTGCCGGTCGTATGGCAGGGGCTGCAATCCTCTGTGTGGATATTGATCCTGAGCGTGCCCGCATGCGCAAGGAAATAGGCTATTTGCAGGAAATCGCCCCTGATCTCGATGCGGCGCTCGCCATGATCGATCAGGCGGTGAAGGAACGGCGGGCTCTGTCGGTTGGCCTTGTTGGCAATGCCGCTGAAATTTATCCGGAAATTGCGCGTCGTGGCATTGTGCCGGATATCGTCACAGATCAGACTTCAGCGCATGATCTCGTTTATGGCTATGTACCAAAGGGTATGAGCCTTGGTCACGTCAGGGAACTGCGCGAAGACGGTCAGGGCCAGCTGATGGCCGCAAGCCGCGCTTCGATTGTTGAGCATGTGCGAGCAATGCTGAGCTTTCAGAAAAATGGTTCTGAAGTGTTTGACAACGGCAACCTGATCCGCACGCAAGCCAAGGAAGGCGGCGTCGAAAACGCGTTCGACATTCCGATTTTCACGGAAGCTTATTTACGTCCACTCTTTGCCCGCGCTATTGGTCCGTTCCGCTGGATGGCAACGTCCGGTGAAGAAAGCGACATCGCCAAGATTGATGATGTGTTGCTGGAAATGTTTGCAGACAACCAGATCGTCACCAACTGGATCAAGCTTGCCCGCGAGCATATCCCGTTTGAAGGCTTGCCAGCACGTATCGCATGGCTTGGTCATGGTGAACGCACGGCGTTGGCGCTACGCGTCAATGATATGGTGGCGTCTGGTGAACTCAAAGGCCCTGTAGCCTTCTCGCGTGACCACCTTGATGCCGGGGCTATGGCGCATCCAAATATCATGACTGAGGGCATGAAAGATGGTTCAGATGCTATCGCGGACTGGCCGTTGATCGATGCGATGATGCTCTGCGCATCGATGGCCGATCTGGTGGTGGTGCATTCCGGTGGTGGCGGTTACGCCGGTTACATGACCAGTGCGGGTGTAACCGTGGTGGCCGATGGTACTCCTGAAGGTGCGGAGCGTCTCGAACATTCGCTGACCAATGATACCGCGCTTGGCGTTATTCGTTATGCAGATGCAGGATACGAAGAATCCATTGACGAAATTGCCAGGAAAAACGTGCCCTATATTTCGCTGATCTAAGTTATCTGCTTGTCCGGAAACGTGGGAAAATCTCCATTGTGAGATAATCTTCATTGAAACTGGAAATATGCACCAGAGCAGCACGGTTGAGAAATTCAACCGTGTTGTTTCGAAAGGTCAGCAAATCATCGCTGCGCAATTCACGCAGCATTCGATTAATATGTATCGGCGTAAGTCCAAGAGCATCACCAAGTTCGGATTGTGTGAGGGGACAGAAAAAACGCTCCTCATTTCCTGTTCCGTTCAGTCTTGCTCGATGGCCCAGTTCCAACAGCAGGTGGGCCACGCGAACAAGAGCGCTACGCCGTCCTATACTGATAATATGTTCCACAAGGATTGCGCGTTGCCGGGCCATCAGTTCCATGAAGGTCATGGCGAGGCGCGGGGATTTCGCAAGACATTCAGTGAGATGGTCGAGAGAAAGCTCAAAGACTGCGAGTTCAGTGACTGAGATCAAAGTATAGTAGTTAAATCCGATTCCGGTTCTAAAGCCGAGAAAGTCGCCTTTCATCGGAAAGTCGAGGATCTGGCGGTCACCGTCTGCCAGGTCACGATAGATGCATCCCCAGCCACCTCTGATGATATGGAGAGAGTTGGCCCAGTCGCCCTGACTGCTGACAACCGTATGCGGCGCGTACGTTTTCATGGACACTGGAAGTGCGCTGAGGATGCCAAAATCGCTCTCCTCAAAAACTGCACCAATTGGCGGGCTTTCGAGGAAATGGCGAAATGTTTTTGCGTCGTCAGTCATGACCGCCATTGGCACATATCCGCAGAAATGATGGTTTGCCTGATTCTCGCGCCTTCCGATTTCTTAAGGAGCGGGCGATCTACTAAGTGTCGGGGAGCACATTTGTTTTGGCAAGGTAGTAATCTCTACCACTAATTGCGTAGATATCTGAGCTTTTACTAAACCATATTTCCCGCAAGTGCTTAATCTAGGTTAATGACACTGTGATAAAATTCGGGCAATCTTCTAATCAATAAAAGCAAAAATAAGAATTGATTACGGGGTTAGAAATATATCTCACTGAAATCAAAAAACAGGCGGCCGTTGCGCTTCAGTCATCGTGACATGAATACGAAAGAGCTGTGCGCATAATTCGGATTTGAGGGCGAAAAGATGAACGTTTCTCCGCATTTCAATGGCGTGAACAGTGAATTAAGAAATAGTAGTCAGGTTGTATCTAAAGATGCATCAGTTAAGTCGGAAGATTCTTTCGACAGTTTACTGCCATTACTTGTAATAATCGACAACCGTGCGTTGGATCGCGAATGTTTGGCGCATGGGCTAACCAACCACAGTATCGAAATGTCGATCGCGACATTCAGTTCCTTCGAACAGTGGCAGCATCAGCGTCGTGGGCGTACTGTGAGCGCCGTACTGTTCAATATTGGTGGTCAGAAAGTTTCGGATCCTGCCGTAGGCAATTATCTGAATCGTATCGTCAACGACTGTGCACCGGCGCCGGTCATCATTTTGGCGGACAAGGAGGAAATCTCCCAGGTTCTCAAGGCACTCGATCATGGTGTACGGGGCTATATTCCTACATCCGTCAATGTGAATGTATGTGTAGAGGCTTTACGGCTGGCAATGGCTGGTGGAACCTTTGTTCCTGCAAGTAGCGTACTTGCTCTTCGACACGCGACAGATCCGAATTCGCATCGACTTCAGCCATTGGGGGGCATGTTTACCCAGCGCCAGGCAGAGGTTGTCAATGCTTTGCGTCGTGGCAAGGCAAACAAGATCATCGCCTATGAACTCAAACTTCGGGAAAGCACTGTTAAGGTTCATATTCGCAACATCATGAAGAAACTGAAGGCGTCTAATCGCACAGAAGTTGCCTGCATTATCAACGAGCTGTTTCCGTCGGAAACATCCTTTTCCGACATCCATTAACCACTCACGGGTTCGGTAAAACAGCTTCGTCACAACGCAGAGCCTTTTCTCATAAAGGAGACTTTTTGTGATTATCTCCGACGTTTCATCAGGAAACGCGCGGCAGCCACTGGCTGACCTGCTCGAAACCATAAAACGCAGAAAAACATTGCTTATTGTACCGGTCGTAGCAGGGGCTTGCATTGGATTTGCAGGCTACCTGACTGCGCCTGTAAGTTATGTTTCAGAATCTGTTCTCGTGCTTGATATGCGACGTGTGCAGGCACTTCCAAATGAGAGTGCTATCACCCCTTTGCCTCAGGACAGCCCAGTTCTTCGTTCTGAACTTGATATTATCAGTTCACGCATGATGGCGCGTAAGGTCATAGATATTCTGCAAGCTGATAATATTGTCGTGCCGACCGAGTTCCGTTCGCGTACCGTGCTTTCTTCTGCATCCGATAATGTGGCGAGGGAGCGTGAAGCACGTGATGTAGACCCCGTAGCACGTGAGCGTCAGCGGATCGACCTTTTGCTTTCGCGTCTACGGGTGAATAACGACGGTCGATCATATACGATATTCATTTCATATCGTGCTTCCGACCCCGTTTATGCGGCAAAGGTCGCCAATGCGTTCGTTACGGCTTATCTGGATCATCAGATTGATGTGCAACAATCGGCAGCACGTCGCGTTAGTGAATGGCTTGGTGAAAAGCTAGTTACGTTGCGTAGCGGCCTTGAAGAGGCTGAACGTGCCGCCGAAGATTTCAGACAAAAGTCGCGCCTCGCCGGAGAACCGGGACAGATTAGTTTTCAGGCGCAACGCGTTGCGGCATTAAACACTGAAATCGTTGCGGCAACCGGTGCGGTATCGCTCGCGGAGGCAAGGCTTCGCACGGCGGAGTCTTTGAAAACAAATAATGAAGCGCCGGCGATGACCGAAGTGTTAGCCTCACCAGCGATCCAGACACTTCGCAACGAACAAGCTCGTGTCGAGCGCCAGCTTGATGAGCTGAGGTCTAATGGCGCTTTGAAAAGTGCGGAAATTCCTGTTCTCACAGCGGAACGGGACGCGCTCAAGCAACAGATCTCGGCACAGGTTGATGAAATCACAAAGAGTCTCAGTAATGAAATCCAAATCGCTCGACAACGCAGGGTAGGGCTTGAAGAAGCGCTCAAAGCTGCGGAAGCCGAACTTGGAGACGCCAATCAAGCTCAAGTCAAAGCTGTGCAACTTGATCGTGAAGCCAATGCCAGCAGAACCGTCTATGAGAGTTATCTGACCCGGTATAAGCAGCTCATTGAACAGGACGGGATTGCTGTACCTGAAGCGCAAATGATCTCTGCTGCAGAGCCAGCAATGGCCAAGGCGAGCCCTAATCTTGCAAACTGGCTGTTACTCGGTTTGGGACTTGGTGGACTGGTCTCGCTCCTTGGCACGGTCTTAAGAGAAACATTCGATACAATTCGTCCTGCTCAGACGGCGTCGTTCATTCTGCCGGGTATTCCCGCAGCGACTCTGCTGCCGTTGACGCGTCAGCTGACAGTTCCGGTGCTTGTCAATCGCGGGCTTGATCCAACCAGCGCTTTCGGGCGTGCAATCAAATCAGTTCATGATCGTTTGCGGCTGCTGACACGTGGGCGGGATTCCCTTGCTCTTTCAGTCGTATCTCTGACTGATAATGAAGGAAAAACTCTGCTTATCACAGCATTGGCACAACAGTTTGCTGCATCGGGAATGGCTGTGGCCGTTATTGATGCAACCAACCGACAGTCACGGCTTTCGGAGGCATTCGGACTTCCTGAAAATGAATATGGCGTAACGTCGTTTGGCAAAGCATTATCCGGAGCAACTCTCATACACGATCACAGTTCAGGAATTGATATCATAACTCCTGGGAAACAATTGCAAGAGGGTGAATGGCTCGCAGATCTTATCGCCCAACTTCGTTCTGACCATAAAATTATACTCGTGGATCTCCCGGCTGTGATGGAGGACAAGCGTTCGCTTCTTTTGTCCCGAGCGACTGATACCGCACTTTTGGTGGTCCAGCCGGATCGAAAAGATCAGCATGCGAATCTGGCGCTTATACAAACAATGGCGTCTTTGGGACGCAAGCCAGCACTTGCGGTCGTCAACCAGGTTTCAACATCCTATCGCAACTGGATCAATATTGCTGTTGCATACTTTCGTCCGGGCGTCGGAAAAGCCAGCAGGTTTCTGCGAGCGGCAATTACGCGGCGCAATCAGGCCGGGGCTGACAAAATGCAAGATCAGGCGTGAGGCAATAAGATGGTTTACAGACTTAATCACTTCCGGCTGAGTGCCCGTTTTAAAGCAGCATTGTTGTCGGGATTTATCGCTGTGGGGGCGCCCAATGGGGTCTTGGCACAAGGACAGGCCTATCTCGTCAGCCCCAATGATGTTTTGCAGGTCACAGTTTATGGTCAGCCATCTCTGACGGGGCTCTACCCTGTCGATGTGGATGGCAATATTGGCTATCCGGTTGTGGGGAACATCAATGTCAGGGGTCTGACAACGCCACAAATCAGTGAAAAGATCGCCAGCTCGTTGTCCGAGCATATACCGGGGCTGACTGTGACTGCCGTGATTAATCAGTATGCGTCCGTATTTGTTGTCGGCGATGTAAAGGCGCCTGGTAAATACGAGTTTCGTCCGGGGATGGTGGCACTTGAGCTCATGGCTTTGGGCGGGGGGGCTGGAAAAGGTGAAGCGCCAGCAGTCACAGCCGGTATGCAATTAATTTCTGCGCAACAAGAATATGCTGATCTGCAAATGCAGATTACGACGACGAATATCCGTAGGGTCCGTCTCCAGGCTGAACTCAATGGAACGGAGTTCAAGTATGAATTACCGGATTCTACACCGGCGAATAAGCAGGCCGCAGCGCTCAGTCAGCATATGTTAGAGGGTGAAAAGACGCTTTTCGATGTTCGTCGTAATAATCTTGCTGCCGAACGTCAGGCATTGGAAGCGCAGTCAGCAAGTTATGGAGATGAAATCCAGACACTCCAGCAGAGCATCAAACTTCATGATGCTGAAATCCAACTTCTGCAGGAAAATGTCGATTCAAGTAAATCACTCGTCGACCGTGGGCTCGCTGCAAAGTCCAATCTTCGTGACATGGAGCGCGATCTTTCAGCAACACGGCGCGATGCACTGGAACTGGGATCGTTTTTGGCCCGGGCAAGACAAAATCAACTGGCTGTACAACAGCGTATTGCCAATCTTGAGGAGGTTCGCAAAAGCGAAGCCGCTGGAAGTCTGCAGGAGCTGGATCTCAATATTGCCCGTATGGAACTGCGCAGCAATGCCCAACTTCAAACAATGGCCGAAATCGCCAAATCTTCAGGCAATATTTCATCGTCTGATATGCGTCAGAAACTGGTTTTTACAATCAGTCGGAATGTAAATGGCACATTTGAGGACATCGTCGGCAACGAGCGCACTGAGATCAAGCCCGGTGATATTTTGCGTATAGAGCTGGACATGAGTAAACTAACGGGCTCACCTTCGTAAGTGCAGCCTATCAAAGATCCTTAATAAGAAGGGCGCTTCCAATAAACTGGAAGCGCCCTTCTTATTGTTGCAACGACATTGAACGTTGTCGCTTAAGCCGCGACTGGTGCGGTAACGCTTTGAACCCAGTTCTGGTAAACTTCCCGGATGCCATCATGGAGACGGATACGTGGTCTCCAGCCAAGCGCATGCATCAGTGAGGTGTCGAGGAGCTTACGCGGCGTTCCATCTGGTTTGCTGAGATCATGTACGAATGTGCCTTCGAAGCCGACGATGTTCGCGATTGTCAGAGCGAGTTCTTTGATCGATATTTCTTCCCCGGTGCCGATATTTACCGGTTCGATGCTCTCGCTGAAACGCAACAGATGTATACAGGCATCAGCAAGGTCATCGACATGCAGGAACTCGCGCAATGGGGTGCCGCTTCCCCACAGCGTAATATGATCACTGCCATTGATTTTTGCTTCGTGAATGCGGCGCATCAGTGCTGGCAATACATGGGATGTATGAGGATCAAAGTTGTCGTTGGGCCCATAGAGGTTTGTCGGCATGGCGGTCATAAATCGATTGCCGAATTGGTGAGAGCACGCCTGTGCGTATTTGAGGGCCGCGATCTTCGCGATTGCATAGGCTTCGTTGGTTGGCTCCAATGCTCCGGTCAACAATGCTTGCTCATGCAAGGGTTGAGGAGCATCCCGGGGATATATACAACTTGACCCCAGCCAAAGCAGGCGTTCGACATTTGATAAATGTGCAGCACGAATAACGTTCATGCCAATGGTCAGATTGTCGTAGAGAAAGTCCGCCGGGAATTGTGAATTGGCCAGAATTCCACCAACACGAGCTGCGGCCACAATAACGACATCGGGCTTATGATGCGCGATATATTGCTCTGTCGGACTTTGTCGTGTGAGATCAAGATCGCTATGGGCGATGCTAATGACTTCACAGTCTACAGATTGAAGTCTTCGCAGTATTGCCGACCCCACCATGCCGGTATGACCGGCAATGAAAACTTTCTTCCCCGAAAGCGAGTAGACTGCACGAGGCGTGTGATCAGCCGTAGAAGTCATTGCGTCCAGCCTCCCGCATAATATTACGCAAATCCCATTCGACCATTTCAACGACGAGATTTCCAAATTCCGTCGTATGTTTCCAGCCAAGTCTGTTCTCCGCTTTGGATGCATCGCCTAACAGGAAATCAACTTCGTTGGGACGAAAATAGCGCGGATCTATTTCGATGAGACATTTACCTGATTTTCGGTCGATACCGATTTCGTTGACTCCGTCACCGTCCCACTCGATCTGCTTATCGACAGCGTTAAATGCCAGCTCGACAAATTCGCGCACTGTGTGTGTTTCTCCTGTGGCAAGAACATAGTCGTCAGCTACATCTTCTTGCAAAATCCGCCACATTCCCTCGACATAGTCGCGCGCATGACCCCAGTCACGGCGGGCGTTAAGATTGCCAAGCCGCAGCTTTTCCTGAAGTCCTCGCTCGATTGCCGCAACTGCGCGTGTGATCTTGCGTGTGACGAAGGTTTCGCCGCGCAGAGGACTTTCATGGTTGAACAAAATGCCATTGGAGGCATGAAAGCCATAGGCCTGACGATAGTTGACCGTTGTCCAGTAAGCAAAAAGCTTAGCGGTTGCATATGGGCTTTGCGGGGCGAATGGCGTTTGTTCACTTTGTGCGTATGGTGAGCTGTTTCCAAACAGTTCTGATGTTGAAGCCTGATAAAAGCGGCATGTATTGCCAAGCCCCAGAATGCGTATCGATTCAAGCAATCTCAAAGTGCCGAGTGCATCTGTATTCGCAGTATATTCGGGCGTTTCAAAACTAACCTGAACGTGGCTTTGTGCGCCGAGATTATAAATCTCGTCGGGGCGGACTTCCTGAATAACGCGGCAGAGATTGGTTGCGTCGGTCAAGTCGCCAAAATGCAGGCGAAAGCGGATATCCTCTTCATGCGGGTCCTGATAAAGATGGTCGATGCGTGCCGTATTGAACGAAGAAGACCTCCGCTTAAGACCGTGTACCCGATAGCCTTTGTTGAGCAGTAGCTCACTTAAATAGGCGCCATCCTGCCCTGTCACGCCAATGATGAGAGCTGTCTTTTCCTGCAAGGTCTTCCCTCCGGTCAGAATTAAATACAGCCATGATAGCGATTTAGATCTCCGACTAAACGGCTTCAAAACGGTAATACAGACGCCAAGTATCCCACTTCGGATAAGCATCAAATTGCATTGAGCATGCCCTGTTTAGACAAAAGAGGTAGGCCTCTCGCCCGCTGTCTGTGTTCCCTATGCCATTGGGCTCCTTGCGACATTGGAGATGGTGTTGCCATCCTGATCAAAACCCGATCGAGCTATGGGAAATCAAAATCATGCGTGTGGTTCTGGCAAACAGGTATTTTTATCCCGATCAATCCGCGACGAGCCGGATGGTGACGAGCCTGGCACATGAACTGGTGCGCGAAGGTGTAGAGACCACCGTGGTTGCCAGCCGCAACTACCACGAAAATGGCAAACCTGTTTTACCCGCGCGCGAAACAATCGAGGGTGTCGATGTCCACCGAATATGGACGTCTGGTTTTGGTCGCAAGAAACTTGCGGGTCGGGCAATTGACTATGCAACGTTTCACCTCTCGGCTGCGGCATGGTTTGCTGCCAACGCAAAGAAGGACGATATATGCGTGGTTTGCACTGATCCACCACTCCTTTCCGTTTCTGCCGCACTACCTGTTCGGTTCCGACGAGCGCACCTCGTTAACTGGGTCATGGATCTGTTCCCCGAAACGGCCATCGAACTGGGATTGATGAAACACCAAAATGCATCCGGCAGACTGGCTGTTGCGTTACGCAACTGGTCGATGCGCCAATCCGCACTTACGATCTGCCCGATAGAGAAGATGGCACACTACTTGTCTGAAAAAGGCATACCTTCTGACAATCTGGCAGTGGTGCATCACTGGGCAGATAAAAACGAAATCCTGCCAGTGAACCGTGAAGAGAATGCGTTGCGCAATCTATGGGGACTGGAGGAAAAGTTTGTCATTGGCTATTCAGGCAATTTTGGTCGGGCGCACGAGTTCAGCACTGTGCTTGATGCGGCAGAACAGCTTCAAACGAATTCGGATATCGTCTTTTTGATGATTGGCGAGGGACAACAGCGCGCCTATGTCGAACAAGAAGTCAAACGACGCAGACTATCGAATGTTGTCATGAAACCTTTCCAGCCGGTGGAGCAGCTTTCAGAAAGCCTTGGAGCTGCGGATGTTCATCTGGTGTCGCTGAAACCTGAGCTTGAACACTGTATTGTGCCGAGCAAATTCTATGGTGTTTTAGCAGCTGCGCGTCCGACAATTTTCATTGGCGACCCTGACGGCGAGATAGCAACTGTTGTACGCGATTTTCACTGCGGCTTGTCGCTGTGTCCGGGTGAGGTCGAGATGCTGATTAGCGCGATACTTTTGTTGCGAAACTCACAGCTCAATCGCAATACCATGGGAAACAATGCACGCTATCTCATGGAAACTGCTTATTCGCGCGAATTTGGCGCTGCCGTCTGGCAGTCAGCAATTGGCCGAATAGTGAGGAAAGGCCAGCTCTCAGCAATGCCGGTTCTCGACCGGCGGTTTCATGCGGAGAAAATGTGATGGAAGGCTCTTTTGTCGTAAGCCAATTGGGCGCGCGAATGCATTATGCGGTGCCTCGCATATTTGCAAATCATCAGAGGCTCGCACATTTTTACACTGATATTTGCGCCTTGCAGGGATGGCCGAGGCTTCTCAATAGGTTGCCTTCCACGGTGTTGCCAACTGCAGTGCGGCGACTGGTAGGGCGTGCACCGCAGGGTATTCCTCAAGAAAATATGACAACTTTTCCGACTTTTGGTCTCCATTCCGCGATGCGAAGACTGGCCAACCAGACGGGCCCACGGTCCACTGCCAATGCGATATGGGCGGGTGAGACGTTTGGTAAGCTGGTCGCAGCCAAGGGCTTTCATGGTGCAAGCGGGGTCTATGCGTTCAGTGGAGAAGCACTCGAACTTTTGAGCGCGGCAAAAGAACAGGGCCTTTGGACAGCAGTTGAACAAATGATTGCGCCGCGTGGCATTGTCGATCAGTTGGCCTGTGAGGAGGAAATTCTAAATCCAGGCTGGCAAGTATCGGCGACTGACGATGAGAATGCCGCAGCCTTCGCCGCAAGAGAAAAGGCCGAATGGCAGATCGCAGACGCCGTGATATGTCCGTCGAATTTTGTAGCAAAACACGTGATAGAAGCGGGCTGTGCGCCCGAAAAAGTGGTCGTAGTGCCCTATGGTGTCGATGATCGCTTTTCGATCAGTCCAAGGGCCCGTCAACCGGGACCATTGAGGGTTTTAACCGTTGGAGCGGTGGGGCTTAGAAAAGGCTCACCCTATGTGGGCGAGGTCGCGCGAAAGCTCAATGGACAGGTTCAGTTTCGTATGGTTGGACCAGTCGATATCCAGCCAGAAGCGTATGAACAGCTTAAAAAGGCCGTTGAGCTGACAGGTCCAATACCGCGCAGCGAAATGCGATCACAGTTTGAATGGGCGGACGTTTTCTATCTTCCTTCATTGTGCGAAGGATCGGCAACAGCATGTTATGAGGCTCTCGCCGCAGGTCTTCCAGTGATCTGTACTGAGAATACCGGAAGCGTTGTTCGCCACGGAATAGATGGATACATCGTCCCGATCCGTGATGTTGATGAAACCGTCGAGATCCTTCGTCGGTTTTCGAGTAATCCCATGACACTGTTCAGGATGAGTGAGAATGCACGCGAAAGAGCGAGCGATTTCACCATTTTGCGCTACGGCGAACGGTTGGTCAAAGCCTTGTCACAACTCTCGATGGGTGAAGCTTCATGAAGATCGTCCATGTCATTGGGTCATTCGACCCCGCTAAAGGCGGTCCGCAAGCGGTCGTCGTTCGTCTTGCTGCAGCTCAGGCATCTCTCGGGCACGACGTGACTATAGTCAGTTATAGTGATGATGAGATCAATTATCGCGCTGTAAAAGCCACAGCTGCGATCCCCGGTTTCGGTAAGGTGCGAACATTCCTGCTTGCAATGCCCGATATACGTGAGAAGTTTTTGGGTAGTCACGCCGCTAAAGCGATGTCCTCCCTTATACGTTCAGCAGATTTTGTACACATTCATGGTGTGTGGGAATCCAACTTGCTAAGAGCGGCAATGCTCTGTCGTCGCTATCGTGTTGCTTACTGCATATGCTGTTGTGGCATGCTTGATGTTTGGAGTATGCAACAAAAGGCTTGGAAAAAGAAACTCGCATTGAAGTTTGGTTTCCGCAAAATGCTTGATGGAGCAGCATTTATCCAGGCGCTTAATCAAGATGAGATTGAGCTGATGCGACCGTTGGGCTTAAAGCCTCCATCTATTATCATCCCAAACGGAATATTTCTCAGTGAAGTAGAGGGGCGTGAGGGTACCAGAGCTGACTTGCCTGATCGTCCCTATGTGCTTTTCTTGTCTCGACTGCATTATAAAAAGGGCCTCGACATTCTGGCCGATGCATTTCGACGGATTGCTTCTTTCTTCCCCGAAGTGGATCTTGTGGTTGCGGGACCCGATGGTGGGGCGGAAACAGAGTTTCTGAAAACCATTCGTGAGGCCGGTCTTGAAGATCGTGTGCACTTGACGGGTGGTCTTTATGGCGACGCTAAGATCAAGGCGTTGAAGAACGCTGCCTGTTTCTGTCTGCCCAGCCGTCAGGAGGGCTTTAGCGTTGCAATTACTGAAGCGCTTGCCTGTGGTGTTCCAGTTGTCATCACGGACGCTTGCCATTTTCCTGAAGTCGCTGATGCGAATGCCGGTGTCGTATGCACCCTATCTCCGGGAGCAGTCGCAGCGGGGCTCATTCATATACTCGAAGATCCTGAGCGTGCCGGTCAAATGGGCATTGCCGGGGCGCGCCTGGTGCGCAAGAATTACACTTGGCCACGAATTGCCCATCAAACTATCGATGCTTATCAGACATGGCAACTTCCTAAGGCTGAGGTAGTCTCTGGTCAGGATGCTCTGAAAACTATCACTGTAACATGAGGGCTATTTCCGGCATTCAGAGCGCCAAGTTGAAGAAAACTGGCGCTCTGATCTATATTTTCACTTCTCGGAAGGCGCTCTAAATATTTGTTTTAACGCGCTTCTTTGTCCGAAAACCGTTTCACACTTTTCGGGATGCGCTCTAAGCTGATTTTCGTCTTGGACGTATTGGTGTCGCTGGATTACCAGCATAAACCATCCATGGTTCCATACTTCGGAAACTGACTGCTCTTGCCCCCAATACGGCACCTTCCCCCACATTTACTCCCGGTCCGACAAAAGCTTCTGCAGCTATCCAGGCACAAGGCCCGATGACAATCGGAGCTGCAGTGAGCGGGAAGTCGTGCTGATCGATATTATGGCCTGCGGTACACAGATGGGCGCGTTGCGAGACAATGGCATAAGGAGCCAGTGTTACTTGCGCAACGTTATAACAAAGAACCTCCGGGCCAAGTGAAGAATGGGCATCCATGACAAGATTTCCCGGCCACCATATCCGGGCGCTACCGCGCACAATGGCAGTTTTGTGAATTTGGGCACCGAATGCCCGCAATATCATCGCTCGCCAGCGCCACAGGAAAGAAGGTGTCCATGCCGCCAGAGAAAACCATGTCAGTTGCCAGAAGAGACGCTGAAGACGGTGTGTTAATGTGAAGGTTGCTCCGCCCTCCATTGGACGGGAGGAGCCCTTCCGTCCATTTATGGTGATGTGAGAATCTGATCGCGATGTAATAGACATCATTCCCATCCTTTACATAAATTGAGGGATGTGCGGATTGCGTTGCAACGGTGTCGGCAGACCCACTGACTGATTGCGTATGCGGCAAAGCGATAGAACAGGTATCAGGAAAATCGCCATATGGATCCAGACCGGAATAACCCAGTCAGTCTGATGCGATATTGCATGCATGGCTGGCACGATCGATAACATATAGACCAGTTGCCCCAGCATTTCTCCAGCCATCGCAGTTTCCCAAAGCCTACGCATTATCCATGCAAGGAGCAGAAACTTGAAAGCGCCGAAGTACCAGAATGATGCAAATGCATCGACCAGTCCGGTTTCGGTTGTGCCCGTCGAAGGATTGTAGTCGCGGCTTGGTTTGGGCGTGTTGAACTGAAGTGAATCCTTCAATTTCGAGCCGACGAGCTGCGCTGGGACAAAAGTGAAGATCACGCGGTTCCAGTGAAATTTGCCGTAATCAAACTCCAACCGCCTGTCGATTTCGTCAATACGCTGCACCGCATTGCGCATTTCGAGACCGCCGCGCTCCAGCGTCTCATTGAAGTTTTCCGCATAATCGATCTGCATAATGTCATCGAGAACAAAGCCTGAGGCTGCGCGCGTAATCTGGCGATAGTCGCCCATGCTCGTCATCAGAAACGTCCCCGCAAGAATGCCCAATGACATAAGAATGCGCGGCACAACAAACCGACGGTAGAACCACAAAGCGAGCAATATCATAAGCAAAAGCTGAATTGCCTCTGCGCGCTTTCCCGTTACGAGAATGCGGTCGAGATAGAAAACCAGATCAAAAGCGATAATCGCCAGCACAGTCCATGAAGGCCGGCGTGCAAAGCAAAGAAGGGCGATTGCGAGGCCATAGGGCATAAGCTGAGCAAAGAACAGATAGACAACGGGAATGCCTGTCATCTGCATTCCGATTGAAACGTCACCGGGCAGACGACTTAAAAGAAAATAGAAGATTGCACCAAATGCCGATAGTCCTGCTGCAGCCCAGATTAGGCGGCGTTCACTAAAGCTCATGCTGAGAAAGCCGATGGGCTTTTTGGTCATACGCCAACCAAGTGCCAGCATTGCGAGCGATAGAATTCCCATAAACATTGTCTTGGCGTAAGCACCTGATGGTAGAAACTGGTCATGCACCAAAGCCGGAATCTGTGGCAGCAGGAAACCAAATGTCATTACGCCTGCAAGAAAAGGAAACTGGTACATACGTTCTGCGCGAAACAGCAGCCCACCTGCCAGAAAGCATCCCACAAGACCAACAAAAATCCAGGTGAGTGAAATATTCATGGGCTTTTACCATAAGGCGCGCACACGCTGGAGAGGGTAGGGGAGGAATTGTCCGGAACCAGATCCCATGGGAAAATGCGGCCAGACACCAGATACCAGCCTAGTTTCACGTATTCTTTTGCCACCAGTTCTATATCGGCAGGGGTGGTAGGAAAGCCTGTCTGTCGGCCGTCTCCTCCAATGGGCGAAGAACTGAAATGCATTTGCGGGCAGGCTGCGCGAAAGCTCGCTATTGCACGACGCGAATGATACCAGTTCGTAACAATCAACGCTTTTCTTGCCTGAATTTCACGCATGACAGGCACGGAATAATAAGCGTTTTGCCAAGTGCTGCCCGATTGGCATTCTACGAGGATTGCGGATGGGTTCACGCCGTCACGAACCATTATCTGCTTATTGAAAAGGCAGTCGCCATCGCCAGTAATCAGAATAAGTGGCGAACGACCTTCTTTCCAGAGGCGCGCTGCCTGCGCTGCCCGTGGTGGTCCATCGCCACCGGGAACAACAATAACATCAGCTTTAGTGCCATCATCCTGCAATGTCAGAACAGGTTCTGAATAAAACATTGCAGCCAACCCGAAGAGAACGGCACAGGGCAGGAAGATCAATAACATCATACCATACGCCGCTCTGGTTCTTTATTCTCCAGGCCATGGCGAACCGGTGCGCTGTCCAACTTGACGCTTTGATTGCGACGCCGCTCTTCCATCTTGATAACGATCATGAATTCATAAGCAGCAAGAAGCCGACAATAAAGATAGCCGGGCTTTCCATCAAGGAAGCCTCGACGCACCAGATACATGTAAAGAAAGCGCAGGGATGGCCTGAAGGGCATGTGATAAGAAAGGGATTTTAGCGCCCGTCTTCGCCTCTCTGGCGCAGTGGAAATTATGCCACCCCAGTCAATCTTTCGTTCAAGCAGACGGTTGGACGAAAGATCAGCTTCGGCCGAAGAGTAACGATTGTGCTTGTCGTACCAGGCCTCAAGGCCTTTATTGAAACTGTAGTGAATGAAATGCGACTGTAAAGCGCCTTCTGGGCCACCGCTTGCACGCGAATGTACTGAGCGTTCAAATCGGACGCGATCAGGACGCACCAAACGGGTGATCCATGTGGGATAAAGGCTCGCATGTTTTATCCAGCGACCCATGAACATGTTTTTGTAGCGTGCTTTAAAGAACACTTCTGGCCGGGTTGGATCTGATGCTATTGCCAGCATTTCATCACGCAAATCTGCAGGCGTTATCTCGTCGGCATCCGGTGTGTAGACCCAATCGTGTTTGAATTTTATTTCAGTTAGTCCGTACATTCGCTGTCGGTCTTCGGTATCGTAAGGCCGCTGAAACACACGTGCGCCTGCAGCTTTTGCGAGTTCTACCGTGCGGTCGTCACTGAATGAATCGAGTACGACAATATCATCACACCAATCCAGCGAGGACAGGCAGGCCGGTAGATTTACCTCTTCATTCCATGTCATGATAAGAACGGAAACGCTCATGAAGTTGCCCCTGGTAGAGTCACGTTAGCTTTTGTCGTTTGAGCTGGCTCTGCCGCCGTTATTTTAACAACAGGGCGCAAACCTCTGTTGGTGCGCAGGACGAACAGCGTGTGTGCAATTGCCGGGATAATGAGCGCTATAAGCATTGACCAGGCGGGTATTCCCAGTCGTATCGAAATATAGGCTATGGCGCCTGCCAGGAAATTGAGTGCCATGACGGCAACTGCGGTCTGTCCTGCTGATAACCCGGTGTCCATGAACAGATGATGCAAATGCTGCCTATCAGGAGAGAACGGGCTTCTGCGCGCTGCAAGACGACGCACAATGAGGCTGAGTGTATCGGTCACTGGAACGACAACCACCCACAGCACGGCCGGAAAGGCTATTTCGGCATGCGCATTTGTGAGAATTAGGATTATCCCGGCAAGTGTCGCACCGAGAAAAGTACTGCCGCCGTCACCGAGAAAGAGACTGGCTTTTGCACGCCAGCGATGCCGCATGTTGAACAGGAGAAAACCGCTGCATGCAGCTGCTAAGGCCAGTGTCTGTAAGCCGATGCGGTTTTCGCCTACCCAGAAGCAGATAGCTGCCAGCCAGAAAAAGGCCACAGCACTCGCTGAGCCTGCAAGACCGTCAACACCATCACTCATATTGATGGCATTCACGAGGCCGACCACAAAAGCGAGTGCGATAAGTAGGAAAAGCGGCCCCACCAGAACTTCGCCCGGAATTTCTGTTGCTGGGAGGAATACGCTTTGTATTGCACCTACAGCAAGACCAAGATGGATCTGTGTTAATCCAGCAATTCCGATAATCAGGAATGCAGCAACCACTTGCATTGCAAGGCGCGGTGCGACGGGAAGATTAAACCTGTCGTCCAGAACGCCGGTTGCAAGGATCAGAAACAGGCCTGGTAACAAAGCTATAGCATTCGCTGAGCCTGCCAAGGATGGTGTCAGAACAACTGCTACCAGGAATGAAAGAAAAACCGCTATTCCCCCACAAAGGGGCACATTTCCATCATGTCTCTTCCGGGCATCGGGGATATCAATAAGATACCACTCGCGAGCAAGTCCGCGAAACCCTAAGCAGAACAATACTGATAAGGTAAAAGCAAGAAGCGTGATGCAGAAAAGACTGATCATGTCTCCTCCCTGGCGCGGGTAAAAATTAGGACTGGCTAGATTTTTACCGGCTCACGCACGCACCGACGACTTGGCTATAGAGCGTGCACCATACTCCTTTCAGGTCAGGGCCTAACACCAACGGTGACGTTCCCCGTTGGCCGCAAACGGTTATCCTTACGCACCAGAATGAAACGCAGCCCATTGCTGTTCTGTTTCGTCCGTCCGGGGGGATAAAATATCTTGAAAGAACACAAGCAGCTTGCAGCGCAGTCCGAAAAACTTAGCAGGGTCTTCGGATCGAAACACGCTTTGCCTGAACTCCCGAAGAGGAGCAGATGATGAGCGGTAGCCGACGAGGCATTCTTATGGCCGCGCTGGAGCAATATGCTGGCCTGCTGTTTAATTTCCTGACAGTTATTGCAGTCTCCCGCTTTCTCGGTCCGGCTGAAACAGGCGCGGGTGTGGTAGGGTTGAGTATCGCGGCAATTGTCTTTTCTTTACGCGAGTTTGCCAGCCCTGAATTTCTGATCCGGATTGAAAAAGTCGAGGACCACGACATCAGGACTTCGATGACCTTCCTCATGATTGTAACACTGCTGCTCTCGGCCGGGCTTTATCTGGCGCGGGAGTATTTTGCGGCGTCCTATCATGATCCGTTGTTATTGATGTTCCTCGATATAACCATCATCGCGGCAATCGTCGAAAGCATCTCATTACCGGTCGTAGCATTATTGCGACGTGAAATGGCATTTGGTATTCTTGCCAGAATTCGCACTGCCGGTTCTGGTTTCGGAGCGGCTGTGACGATTGGGATGGCTACGTGTGGCTTTGGGCATATGTGTTTTGCTTTCGGGTTGCTTGCCAGTGCGTTGATGACAACGGGTTTGGCGATGGCCATCTATCCTCTTGGGCGTCTGTTACGTCCTTCATTCGCCAGCATTGATGTGGCCTGGAGATTTGGCATTTATCTCGGCGGCAATGCCGGTCTGAACAAGATATGCGAAACCTTCCCTCAACTGATGCTTGGGCGTTTCATGCCGATTGCATCTGTTGGCATATATAATCGTGCAAACACCGTAAGCGGGTTGCCTGATCGTGTTTTTCTTTCTGCAGTCTTCACGGTCGCATTTCCTATGCTTTCGGCGCACGTTCGTGCAGGCGGCGATATCAGTCGCGCCTATGTTCGGGCTTTGTCTTATATTTCAGTCGTTTATTGGCCTGCACAGGCGCTACTGGCACTTTTGGCTTATCCTGCTGTTCGTATCATTTTGGGGCCGGGATGGTCTGAAGCAGCACTTATTGTTGCCATCACAAGTCTTGCAAGCCTGTTCTGGTTTCCAGTCATTCTGACCTATCCCCTTCTCATGGCACTTGGTGCAAACCGCGAGGCTTTCGTTTCCAATTTCATTTCAAGATCTGTCGCCACGATTATCTTGTGTCTTGCAGCATTTCACGGATTGCTTGCTGTGGCGTTGAGCCAGTTCATCAGTTTGCCTTTTCAAATGATTGTGGCCATTCTTTATGTGCGAAAGCACGTGAATTTTTCCTATCGGGTACTCGCCAAAGAACTGATGAAGAGTGCACTTGTTACTATATTTGCGCTTGCAGGCCCGCTTATCATGGTGGCAGCGGATGGATTTAATCTTGATATGCATTGGACGAGAGCAGTTATCACTGGGGTAGTGGCTGTCGCTGGCTGGCTCTTGGCGTTGTTTATAATCCGTCATCCCTTCAGGGAAGAGCTTATCCCGATTTTCAGATGGCTTTTTGGTAAGTTCGCACGCAGTTTTGGTTGGTCGCGACTGCTGCGATCAAACCTATCCGAGCCAGCGGAATGAGGCAGGTTATGCAGACGCGGTTCACCGATCAGCCAACTGTCGACGTTGTGATACCCAACTATAATTATGGTCATTATCTGCTTGAATGTGCAGATAGTGTGCTATCGCAAACGGGTGTCAACGTCCGTCTGCTCATCATTGACAACGCATCTGAAGACAATAGTGCAGCAATAGCGCGTGATCTTGCAGTGCATGACAAGCGCATCGAACTGTTACTAAGATCAAAAAATGCAGGGCCGCATGCGTCTTTTAACGAAGGTATCGATTGGGCGCGGTCCGAGTATTTTCTTATATTATGCGCTGATGATTTGCTTGCGCATGGAGCATTGTCTCGGGCTGTGCATGTGCTTGAGCAATGTCCCGATGCTCACCTTGCATATGGGGCGACCCAAAAAATCTCAAAAGATGAAAAGCGTCCCCAAAGACCCACGATTGCGGGCTGTGGGCAATGGAATATCAGCTCTGGCACTGACTTCATTGAACTTGCATGCAAACATGCTTTCAACCCGGTCGCCGGGCCGACGGCGGTGTTGCGTACATCAGTTCAGAAACAGGCCGGATATTACCGCCAAACACTTCCGCATACTGATGATCTTGAGATGTGGTTGCGTCTGGCGTTGTTCGGGAATGTTGCCTCGACTGAATCTGTCCAGGCTTATGCGCGTGTTCATTCGAACAACCAGTCGGCTAAGGTTGCAGGAATCATGCACTGGAATCGAGAGTTTGAAGCTGGATTTCGCTCATTCTTCGAGAATGACGGCCGAGATATGCCGCAGGCCAAACAATATCTCGCGGCAGCGTGTGATTGCCTTACCAAACGAGCTTATTGGTCGGCGTGGTCAAATCTTGTCAGACGCGAAGAAGGGTCTGTATCTCTGATGACCTTTGCGCTTAAAAGGCATCCCCTGATGGCCTTGATGCCACCTTTTGACTATTTGTTTCAGCGTCGCCGGCGGCTTTCCCCGTAATGATCCGTCAAAATTGGGATTATCTTATTTTCTGGAGAAGATGGACGCGCAAGACCTCTTCTTGTTTGGCAAGTCGCTCGCGATAGACCGCCACACCAGCGTTGACGGTTTTGACGAGTTCTTCGCGGTGAGAAAACATATTATCGATCTGAGCGAGTAATATTTTCGGATCAAAGTTCTCGATGTGATGGCAAAATTCACTCAGGCCGGTGTCATTTAGAAGTGCATCATTCTTACGGGCATAGCCAATCGAAATTGCGGGCCTGCCCATGGAAAGAGAGCAAACGATGTTATGATATCGGCTGGCAACGACGATATCCGTTTTTGCAATTTGCTGCATGAGGTCATTCAGAGAGGCAACGGGCTCGAAAATAACATTACTTAAATTGGGCGCGCGGATACGTTTTTGCAGATCATAAACGGCCTCAAGATCGCCCTTATCACCGGTGAGAAGGCGCACCTGCCGTCCGTCCAGCACAAGTTCGTCAATCAGCTCGGTCATCTTGTCGAGATAATTATTGTAAATTGCAGCACCGTCGGCAGCCCGCTTTTTCCAGCCTTTATAAGTCATAATGCCCAAACCGACCCGCTGATCGCCGCTGTTACGTAACTCGTCTTCGACAGTCGGAAGCGCAAACGCGATATCCGCACTGACACCGTCCTTTGCAGCATCGACGTTCAAAGACTTCATGAAATCGTATGAAACCTGATCGCGATAGGAACGGTAAGCGGCCATCATCGACGCTTTGCGGACGAAAAAGCGACTGAGAGGATGAGTGACAGGTCCTGCACCAATGGAAATGAAAGCAAAACGCGCCCCCGCCAATTTTGCGGCCACCGACCAACGCAGAACGGCAAATGGCCAGCCAAACGGATCTTCATTGAAGTCATCAAGAATACCGGTGCCCGGAACGATGATCAGATCAATTCCCTGAGCGAACGACACAGCACCTAGAAAGCCGGTAATACGGCGTGGAAACTGTAAGAGAACCTTATTGATCAGCCTGATGAATGCATTGTCTGATGCAGGCTGCCCAACAGGAATCGCGTCTATTTGAAATCTCTCATCAATGATTTCAGGTCTTGAACATATACAGATGAGTTGAGCGCCAGGGCATGTACGTTTCAACAGTTGCAGCATTGCTTCAAGCGATCCGTCATTGCCGGTATTGCCAGAACCGAACTGACCGAAAAGACCTATTCTCATACAAGTGTCTCCAGCTGCATTCACAAGCTAAGCCGGTATGAGTTATTATGAAAACTGGCAGAAGGGTGAACACCATCCTCTAATGTATGAAGGGATATACCCCTCATAGACAAAATGCGCTGTCGAGCAATTTCGTTACACTGGCAAGCGGTATATCAAACGCCCCCCGATATACCGGAGTAAGGCTTCGAGGGATTTTTCCCTCGAAGTCTTGGTCTCTGGGCAGCAGGGTTGTGATCATGAAATGTGCTTACTTTGTCCGTCCACATATCGGTGGGACCTACTCTGTATTTACGCGCCTGAGCTCGTCACTTCGACAATCCGGCATTGAATTGCGGTGGCTTGCTGCGGGAGCAGCAGGAGAAACGATCAGTTTTCCACCTGCAGGTCAGGGACTAAGTGATGCGTTGCGAAAAGGCGATGCAATTGATCAGATGGGCGTGCTGGACGAGGAAACACGTGCCAGAAGGATGATCGCGTTTCTACGCGATAACAAATTTCAAGCGGTGTTCGTGAATGTCCTGTCCAGCCGCTTTGAAACAAATCTGGTGCGATATCTCCCAGATGACATCTTGCGTATTATGATCGTGCACAACATCACGCCGGGAACTTATGCGGCCGCTCGTGCAATTCGCGATCATGTTCATGCGACGGTTGGCGTATCAAAACGTTGCCGGGATGATCTGGTCAACCAATATGGCTTTGATGCCGCGCGAACGTTGGTTATCCCACATGGCCTGAGCAAGGACATTCTCGCCCCGCAGATGGCCTCCCCGCAGGGTGAAAACGCACCTTTACGGTTGCTTTATCTCGGGCGAATTGAGGACAATTCTAAAGGTGTGTTCTGGCTACCCACCATTCTGCGTGAGCTAAAATGCGACTATCATCTGACCGTCGCGGGTGACGGTCCGGATTTGGTTGAACTGCGCCATCGGCTTGAAAGTTTTCGTGAGAAAGTAAGTTTTACGAGTTGGGTCGCACCATCAGATGTCCCCTGGCTTGTCAGTCAGCACGACGTTATGGTTATGCCATCCCGTTTTGAGGGGTTTGGCCTTACTTTAATTGAAGCAATGAGCCAGGGTTGCCCTGCCGTCGTTTCGAAGATCGCGGGCGTGACCGATACAATCGTCACAAACGGTGAAGATGGCTTTTTGTTTCCTGTTGGAGATTTCAGACAGGCCGCGCGTCATATAGATCTTCTTGCAGACAATAAGCAGTTGAGAATGGAAATGGCTCAGGCTGCCGTCCTTAAAGTCGCGGTAGCTTTCAATAGTGATCTGGCGGGGCAGGCCTATGCAGGGCTTCTCGAAAACCTGATGCAGAACCGGCCCGCCATTGCCCAATCTTTAGCGCTCTCACAATGGACAATGCCGAACGCTTTGCATTCAAGCCTGCGAAGCCGGCTGCCCAAACCAGTCAAGAACTGGCTCCGACAGATGCGAGAGCGCCTCAACACAGCCTGGTCCACAGTGTGATCGTCAAAACTGGTAATTAACAAAGGGACAAGGTCATGAACCTTTTCACATCCCGGTTTCGCAATTCGCAATTGCTCAGAAGTAAAGCCCATGCCCTCATACCGGGCGGCTGCCATACCTATGCCAAAGGTGATGATCAATATCCGGTCCTGGCGCCGGGTTTCATACAACGTGGTTCCGGATCGCATGTGTTCGATGTCGATGGAAACCAGTATATTGAGTACGGAATGGGCAATCGCGCCGTGGGACTTGGACATGCCTATCCCCCGGTGCTGCATGCGGCGCGTGATTCGTTGCAGGATGGTTGCAACTTTACACGCCCCAGCGCGATTGAAATTGAATGTGCGGAGAGTTTCCTTGAGCTGATCGAGGGAGCAGAAATGGTGAAATTCTGCAAGGATGGATCGGATGCCACCTCCGGAGCTGTGCGTCTGGCGCGCGCCTATACCGGTCGCGATATGATAGCATGTTGTGCCGATCATCCGTTTTTCTCGACTGATGACTGGTTCATCGGAACGACGAAAATGAATGCAGGTATTCCTGCATCGGTGTCAGCGTTGACGACCACTTTTCGCTACAATGACATTGCGAGCGTGAGAACGTTGTTTGAAAATTATCCGGGCATGATTGCAGCGCTAATTCTTGAACCCGCGCGGATGGATGAACCTCAAGATAACTTTCTGCATGAGGCAAAACGGATTGCCCATGAAAATGGTGCTCTATTTATCCTCGATGAGATGATAACGGGCTTTCGCTGGCATATGCGCGGCGCTCAGAAGCTTTATGGCATCGAGCCTGATCTATCTTGCTTTGGTAAAGCTTTGGGAAATGGCTTCGCGATCTCGGCACTTGCAGGGAAAGCTGAATATATGCAGCTCGGTGGGCTTACCCAAACCGATTATGCCCGCGTCTTTTTGCTTTCGACCACGCACGGGGCCGAAACGCACGCTATGGCGGCTGCAATCGCCACCATGAAAGTCTATCGCGATGAGCCTGTCATTGAACGGCTTTACGAACAGGGGCGGAAGCTTGTCGAAGGGGTCAATACGGCGATTTCAGCCCATGGGTTGGAAAACAATGTTCGCTTGGTCGGACGCCCTTGCTGCCTGGCTTACGCTACTCTCGACGAGAATGGACAATCCTCTCAGGCGTTGCGGACACTTTTCCTTCAGGAGACCATCCGGCGCGGTGTTTTGATGCCGTCTCTGGTTGTAAGCTACACGCACAGTGATACGGACATTGCACGTACAATCGACGCAATTGATGGAGCGCTTGGCGTTTATGTTCGAGCTCTCAATGATGGTGTCGACAATTATCTTACTGGCCGCCCGTCGCAAGTGGTGTATCGCCGATTTAACGATGCGCCATCCTATCCACCAGCAACGCGATGATGCTGTCGCGATTAGGTTTAATCTTGGGTTTTCTGCTGCTTCTGACAGGAGTGGTTCGAGCCGAAAATGCGTTTCCGATCAGAGTAAGCCAGGATCATCGTATTTTTGAAGATGCTCAAGGTCGGCCGTTTTTGTTGCAGGGCGACACGGCATGGTCATTGATTGCGGAGCTGAAACGAGGCGATGTCGAAACTTATCTGGCTGATCGCAGCAAGCGCGGCTTTAATGCCATTCTGGTCAATCTGATTGAGCATCAGTTTTCAAGCAATCCGCCAAGGAATGCCTATGGTGAGCAACCTTTCGTACGGGAGGCCTTTGGCGCGCTTAACCCTAAATACTTTGATCATGCTGCCTGGACAATTGAACAGGCCCAAAAGCTTGGGCTGGTGGTCTTTCTTGCTCCTGCATATCTTGGAGTAAACGGTGGCGATCAGGGTTGGTTCGCTAAAGCACAAGCTGCGGGCCCTGACAAAATGGAAGTCTATGGCAAAGCCATCGCGCAACGGTTCTCGAAATTCTCCAACATTGTTTGGGTGTTGGGCGGTGATTTTGATGCGCCGGATCGAGCATTGGTGTCAAAGCTTGCAGAAGGAATTGCAGCAATTTCTCCCCAGGCGCTGCAGACTGTTCATTCGGGACGCGATACAAACACGAATGAGATCTGGAAAGATCAGCCTTGGTTTGCGATCGACACGGTCTATACATATAACGACGTTCACAAAACGATCCTGGATCGCAGCAAATCAGGCGGAATGCCCATAATCCTTCTTGAAGGGGCTTATGAGTATGAGCGTGAGACGACTGCACGTATGATACGGAGGAATGCATATGGTGCGCTTTTAGGTGGTGCAGCCGGGCAGTTTTTTGGAAACAACCCCATCTGGCATTTTTCAGGCCCGGGCGTCTTCACCTCGGATCAAAGCTGGCAAGAAGCACTGGCCAGTCCGGGAGCGCAGTCTATGTCAGTCATGAATGCTTTTTTTGATAAGATACCTTGGGCACAACTGAAGCCAGATCGAGAGAATGAGATTTCCGGCGTTGCTCAAAGCTATGCGGCAGCTTTGCCGGATCACAGTCTGATTGTCATCTATGGTGATGCTGACGGCTTTAAGGTGAAACGAAGTGTTATTGGCAATGGTCAGATCGCTTTATGGGTTGATCCTGCATCTGGTAAATTTCTACCGTCAAAGGCACCAGAATTCGGCCCAGAATTTGACAATGAGTTTGGCATTTTTCCGGCACCGGAAGACCGAAAAAATGTAAATAACAGCGACTGGATTTTATTGATCGGCGGTCCTGAACAGTTGCAGATCATTCAAAAGAGGTAGTCTCCACTACCTTTCGCGTCTTAATTCACCGCTTGTCCGAAGCAAACATGCCTTCGTTTAACTCGTCGCTTCCGATGAGGCCCGTTACCTTGAATCCATCGTTCAGCTGAGGAACCGGACATGAAGGTACTTGTTACAGGGCATCAGGGCTATATCGGATCAGTGATGGTGCCGACACTGATCAATTCGGGACATGATGTTTCAGGCTATGATGTCGGCCTATATCAGCATTGTCTTTTCGAAGAAGGTGGCACGGTTATGAATGTGCCGACGATCCGTAAGGATGTGCGCGATGTGTCTCCACGCGATCTGGAGGGTTTCGACGCTGTTATTCATCTGGCGGCACTGTCCAATGATCCGCTTGGCAATCTCAATGAAGAGCTTACCTATGAGATCAACCATCATGCCAGTGTGGCTATGGCGAAAGCGGCAAAATCAGCCGGTGTTGCCAGATTCTTATTTGCATCATCGTGCAGCAATTACGGCATCAGTGACGCGGATTTAATTGATGAAACCGGAGAGCTTAAACCCGTCACTGCTTACGGACGCTCCAAAGTCAGGGCCGAGCAAGAGATACGAGCATTGGCAGATTCCAGCTTTTGCCCGGTATATCTGCGACCGGCGACTGCCTACGGCGTTTCGCCATTCCTGCGTTTCGACATTGTGCTGAACAATCTGGTTGCCTGGGCAGTTACCAAGGGGCTTATCTACCTTAAATCCGACGGTACACCTTGGCGACCGATTGTTCATATTCGCGATATCTCGCGTGCGTTTAATGCGGCAATGGAAGCACCGCGTGAAAAGGTCTTCAATGAATCTTTCAATGTGGGTTCGACCGAGCATAATTACCGTATCCGCGATATTGCCGGCATTGTTGCAGACAATGTTCCTGATTGCCGGATCGAGTATGCAGATGATGCAGGCCCCGACACGCGTTCTTATCGGGTTAGTTTTGAAAAACTGGCGCGCGTTTTGCCGGAGGCCAAGCCGCAATGGGATGCGGTCGCAGGGGCACAGGAGCTTCTGGCTGCGTATAGTCGGTCTTCATTGACACTGGAGGAATTCGAGGGGCCGCGGTTTCAGCGTATTGCCCATATTCGCAAGCTAATTGCCCAAGGTGTGCTGGATGCCAATCTGCGTCGGCTAGATGAACAGCCACAACCGCTTCTGGCAACTGCATAATGGACAACAGGTTAGGCAGCCCGCAGATTGAAGATTCCCAGGTGCATTCTTCCTCTGGAAGGAGCATTTACGAGCTCGCTTCGCGGCTCTTCCCAATTTGCCGTAGTCTCACTGGTGATGGCGTGCGCGAAACGCTCGCCATCGTCGGTGAGCATTTGCCGTTGAAAATTCATAGAATCCAGACGGGTACGCAACTTTTCGATTGGCAGGCACCGCAGGAGTGGCTGATCCGGGACGCTTACATTATGGATTCTGCCGGTCGGCGCGTTGTAGACTTTGCAAAGCACAATCTGCACGTCGTCAATTTCAGTACGCCGGTGCGCAAGAAGTTTACGCTCAACGAACTAAAAGAACACATACACACACTGCCTGATCAGCCCGATTTAATTCCCTACCGCACCTGTTATCATACGGAAGCCTGGGGTTTCTGCATGACGCATAATGCGTTTATGCAGATGAAGGAGCTGACCTATGAGGTGGTGATTGATGCAGAACGGCGCGACGGTTCTCTCGTTTTTGGTGAATTCATCCACCAAGGTGAAACAGAAGAAACCTTCTTGCTTTCAACTCATCTTTGTCACCCTTCCCTTGCCAACGATAACTGCTCAGGAATAGCGCTGCTTACCCGCTTGGGTGAAGCATTGAAGTCGCGAAAGACACGTTTCACATACCGGCTTTTGTTCGGTCCTGCGACTTTCGGGGCTCTCGCCTGGCTCAAACAGAACGAAGAGAATCTGGGCCTTGTGAAGCATGGCATCGTATTGTCGTGTGTTGGCGACGGCGGTGGCCCCAACTATAAGTGTAGCCGTCGTGGCAATTCGGAAATCGATCGCATTATGACGCAAGTTCTGGAAAGTTCCGGACTTCCTGAGGCGAAGCTGCATGATTTCTGGCCATATGGATATGACGAGCGTCAGTTTTGTTCTCCGGGCTTCAATCTGCCGGTTGGTTTGTTTCAGCGCAGTCTTTATGGGGAGTTTCCTGAATATCATACTTCCGCTGACAATCTTGATTTCATCAAACCTGAATATCTGGAGCAGTCTTATAATCTTATCATTCAAGCGATTGAGATTGCAGAGCGTAACTGGACGCCGATTAATTTGTCGCCAAAGGGGGAGCCGCAACTTGGCCGTCGAGGCCTTTACGGTAATACCGGAGGGGATCGAAATGCGGCTAAGAATGCGATGACTATGTTATGGGTGCTCAATCTGGCCGACGGCGATCATTCGCTCCTCGATATGGCTGAGCGTGCCGGGTTGCCATTCGCACAATTAGCAGATGCCGCAGAACGGCTTCGTGGTGCCGGTCTATTGACGGCACTTTAAGTTCAGAGTGTCTGAACCAAAATTCAGCGGTTAGAGGAGGGGCCAGTTTCTGTCTTTTTCCGACATGACACTTGGCGTGTCGGGCCATGGAATCCCGAGGGCAGGGTCATCATGTCGTAATCCTGTTGCGAAATCAGGTGCGTAGGGACGAGATATCATATAGCGAAGCAACACATCGTCCGTGAGCGTTTGAAAGCCATGTGCACAGCCTTTAGGAATGTAGAGCTGTACGCCATTTTCCGACGATAACTCCAATCCAGTCCAGCGTCGATAGGTAGGCGAATTCGGTCGCAGATCGACAAGAACATCCCAGATTACGCCTTTTAAACATGTCACAAGCTTGGTCTCGGAGTGTGGTTCATTTTGATAATGCAGCCCGCGTAAAGTTCCTTTTTCCCGAGAAAAAGAGAGGCTGTGTTGTGGGAAATCCGTTTCCATTTCCCGTTCGGCAAATGCGTTCTCACAATAGACGCGCGCGAACCAACCCCGCTCATCTTCGAGCTTATCTGGTTCAACGGACCATGCACCGTCTATATTAAGCGGGGTAAATCGCATTGTTCGCCTCAGATCACTGCATATGGCCATTCTGACAGTTCCGTGCTTTGGGAATAGTATTGTTTTCGGGGCAGCGGACCGGCCCTAAGATCAAGGTCCAGCTACCTAAAAGGCGTAGCCATGTACCCCTTCATCGACATTGGGCGAGGTTAGGGGGATTGTCGGGGATCAATCGACGGATGGTGGGGGCGGCCAATCGTATGTATGGCTCGCTCCTCATTACAGTCTCGGAAAAACCGGGCAAACTTAGTAATTTTGATCGTCCGGCATTGAACGGAATTCAAACCCACATACCCGTAAGGGACCGAGCAGGGCGAGGTATATCTATGACCATCCAAACGCCGGGCATATCACGGAGTGCAGGCATGGCTCGAGAGCAGGCAGGTTGCCGCTTGTGCGGGACACTTCTCAAACACACATTTGTAGATCTGGGCATGTCTCCGCCGTGTGAGAGTTTTCTCACTGTGGAACAACTTGATCACATGGAGCCGTATTATCCGCTATATGCTTTTGTGTGCGACCATTGTTATTTGGTTCAGCTAAAAGAATATTTCAGCCCTGCCGATATTTTCACCGAGTATGCTTATTTTTCTTCCTATGCTACAAGCTGGGTCAATCACGCTCGGATCTATTGTGATGAAATTACTGAAAAGCTGGGTCTCAACGGAAATAGCTTCGTTGTTGAGATTGCAAGTAACGACGGCTATTTACTTCAGCATTTCCTACCCAAGGGTATTCCAATTCTGGGAATTGAACCCGCTGCCAATGTAGCCAAAACAGCGATCTCCAAAGGCGTGCCCACCCGTATCGACTTCTTTGGCTCGACCCTTGCTGCGCAAATGGTTGCGGAAGGCGGAAAGGCTGATCTGATCATCGGAAATAATGTTCTGGCACAGGTGCCGGACCTCAATGATTTTGTTCGGGGTATGCAACTTCTGCTAAAACCTGAAGGTGTTATTACTCTTGAGTTTCCACATCTCGCCAATCTGATCGAGCAAAACCAGTTCGATACAATTTATCACGAACACTTCTCGTATTTTTCACTTCTGACGATCCGCTATATGGCTCATCGTCATCATCTCAAGGTGATTGACGTTGAAGAGGTGTCGACGCATGGCGGTTCGCTCCGTGTTTATCTCGCGCACAATGCCAGCAAACGAAAGGCCGGGCCACGCGTTGCAGCGCTTTTGAAACGCGAACAGACATTCGGTCTCAATGAAATTTCCACGTATGAACAATTCTCGGAAAAAACACGTCGTACAAAACGGGATCTGCTGTCGTTTCTGATCGCTGCAAAAAATGCGGGTAAACGTATCTGTGGTTACGGCGCGCCTGGGAAGGGCAATACGCTCCTTAACTACTGTGGAATAGGAACTGATTTTCTGGATTTCACAGTTGATCGCAACCCGTACAAACACGGTCGTTTCACTCCCGGTATGCATATTCCGATTTATGATACCTCGATGATTGATAGCTATAAGCCTGATTATATTCTGATCCTGCCCTGGAACTTCAAGGATGAGATTATTCGTCAGATGCAGCATGTGGTCGAATGGGGTGGAAAGTTCATCATACCTATCCCGCATGTCACACTGATCGATCCAGCATTACTCACAGAGGAGCGCTAGATTATGAAGGTCGTTCTTTTCTGCGGTGGCCTTGGCACTCGAATAAGGGAATATTCAGAGAATGTTCCCAAGCCGATGATCCCGCTTGGTCACCAGCCGATCCTCCATCATGTCATGGAGTACTATTCCGATTACGGCCATAACGACTTCGTTTTGTGCCTCGGATACAAGGCAAATGTGGTCAAAGACTTTTTCCTTAACATACGGCCGCAAACATTTGCGGATTGTGTAGTTTCCGATGGTGGACGCAATGTTCGCTTGCTTGAAGAGGTCGATCGCGACTGGAGCGTGACTTTGCTCGACACGGGTATCTGGCGCAACATCGGTGAAAGATTGTGGAGTGCACGTTCACATGTCGAAGGTGAGGATATGTTCCTCGCAAACTACAGCGACGGTCTCAGTGATGTCGACCTCGACGATATGACCGATCGTTTTCGCAAGAGCGGTAAACTGGCATGTTTTCTGGCTGTCCGTCCGCCGTTGACATACCATCTTGCCGACATTGCAGAAGGTGGCGATGTCCGCGCTTTCAGAACCTCCAACACCTCTGATATCTGGATAAATGGCGGTTATTTCCTTTTCCGCAATGAGATATTCGATTACATGCGCGAGGGTGAGGAGCTTGTGTTGGAACCATTCAGCCGCCTGATCGCCGATAATCAGCTTATGGCCTATAAATATGAGGGTTTCTGGCGTTCGATGGACACGCTACGAGATTGGCAGACTCTCGAGGATATGGTCGAGAAGGGGGATATGCCCTGGAAAAAGCACAAGACAGAAATTAGTGCAGCCAACATCGCGATTGCACTATGATTGATCTGAGTTCCCTGACGCAACTTGGCAGGCCGCTCAGACTGCTCTGTCTGGGCGCGCATTCAGACGATATCGAAATTGGATGTGGAGGAACGCTTCTAAGTCTGATCGGGATGGGAGTCCCTCTGGAGGTAGATTGGTGCGTTTTGTCGGGAGGAGGAGATCGGCGTGCAGAAGCGGAAGCTTCGGCGCGTGATTTTCTTGTTGGAGTGCAAAGAAGCAGAATTCACTTAAAGGATTTTGAGGACAGTTATTTTCCTGCTCAAAGCAGGGCCATCAAAGAATGGCTGATAGGGCTGCGCAACACAAACCAGCCGGATCTTGTTTTTACGCATAGCCAGGGGGATGCCCATCAGGATCACCGTATGGTTCGGGAACTCACATGGAATATTTTCCGTGACCAATTAATTCTGGAGTATGAAATTCCCAAATGGGACGGCGATCTGGGGCGACCAAATGCTTATGTTGCATTGTCAGCAGTGGTACTGGAAAAGAAGATTGAACTACTGATAAAAAACTTCGGCACTCAACGATCCAAAGACTGGTTTGATCAGGAAACTTTTCGCGGAATTGCGCGTTTGCGTGGGATGGAATGTCGCGCCCCTGAAGCATATGCGGAAGCATTTTACGCGCCAAAGATCAAAATCTTTTAAGATCACTGAGATCGAGCAAGAGCTTTACCATGTGGTCGGGCTTTGATGAAACACGAATGATCGTGACGGGCTACGCAGTCTTTAGTCGCTTAAAAATCAGTTCTCCAATGGGGATGGCTGATGTGGCGGCTGGCGAAGGCGCATTGCACACATGCAAGCTGCGTTTTGTTTGCAAAAATTTGAAGTCGTGAATGAGGTGGCCTGAATTGGAAACCGCCTGCGCTCTTATGCCAGCTCTGTAAGGAAGCAAGTCGTTTGCTTGAAGTGTGGGGCAATATTTTCGACATTTATCGAGATAGCTTGATTTAAAGACGCTATCCTTTACTTCCTCAATGCCGGACCGCAGATTTTGCGAGATGACTTTCCAAAATCCGGGGAAGCGCGTGTAAGTCATGATGTCATTTAAACTGGCAGAAAATTTTGCATAGCCTTCCCGCGAAAGTCCGAGGACGGCGTTTGGTCCTACGGTCAGGCTCCCATCCATCATTGGAGTGAGATGGATTCCAAGAAACGGCATTGACGGATCAGGCACCGGATAAATCATTCGTTCGACTAAATTATTCAGCTCCGGTTTGAGTGCATAATATTCGCCCCGAAACGGTACGATTTGAAAGTCGATTTCCAAACCAGAGCGTTGCGCGAGGCGATCGGACTGAAGTCCGGCACAGGCAACGATGTATCGGCTTTCCCAGACACCTTTGTTGGTATGAACACGTATGCATTCGCTGCGTTCTTCTACAAAACTGACATCGGTGCCCAAAATGATTGTTGCGCCGCGCGCTTTAATCAGTTCGCCCATTGCACTGGAAACAGCCCGATAGTCAACAATACCACTTTGTTCAACCAAAAGAGCTTTCAGACCGGTGACGGCTGGCTCCATTTCGATGAGTTCCGACTGATTGATCATCCGACAGTTTATTTTGTTGGCTGCGGCATTTGCCTCAAGCCCATTGAGGCGTTGCAACTCGATATCATTTGTTGCCACGACCAGCTTACCCGGTGTTCGATACGGGATATCGTGTGTGTCGCAAAATTGCTTTGTTGCTCGTTCCCCGGCCCGACATAGTTCAGCCTTTAGGCTACCGGGCTGATAATAGATGCCCGCGTGGATGACGCCGCTATTGTGTCCGGTTTGGTGAGAAGCAAGCGAGAGCTCTTTTTCGAGGAGGAGAATGCGTGCGTCTGGTTCGCTCCTGGTGATTGCCAGTGCGGTTGCCAGGCCAACAATTCCTCCCCCAACAATACAGTATTCGAACATGTTCAAGCTCGATATTATTGCCGCATGAAACCCTCGTGATTAGTCACACAACCATTCCAAAGCGTCAACTGAACTTCCGCTTTACGCCGATATGCCAATTACCTCGTTGGTATAAAGGCGTGATCGGTTCCACTGTCTTAGAATACTTATTTGACGACAAGCCAACGCGCGTGCCCGACGCTGCATTGAAGAATTTTGGGCCTGACATGCGACTTTTTCAGAAAACCAGTCTAATGCTTCAACCGAAGAGAGAAAGGTGCGGTGCTTCCAGATGGTCACAAATAGGAACGATCTTTCCGATCTCTCTGTGTTTTTGCTGATTGTGAGATACCGGAGTTTCCGAAAAGCTGCTGATCAACTGGATTTATCCGTGTCTGCACTTAGCCATCGAATGAAGGCGCTTGAAGCACGTCTTGGAGTGCGATTGCTTAATCGAACCAGCCGGAGTGTTGCTCCAACTGCGGCAGGCGCGGTATTGGCAGATAAAGTTGCTGCAGGTCTTGATATCATCAACGGCGGCATAGAAGAATTGCAGGGACAATTCAGCGGTATCGCAGGAAGCGTGCGCATTAACGTGCTCAAGGACGCTGTTCCGCTGTTGCTTCAATCTGTCTTGCCCGTTTTCCGCGAACGTTATCCAAACATTGAGCTGGAAATTGCCGCTGATGACAACTTTCTTGATGTTACGGCGGAGGGTTTTGATGCCGGGCTCAGATATGCTGGCTCTATCCCCGAGGATATGATCGCGGTTGCGATCAGTGAACCGTTGAATTGGGTTGCGGTGGCCTCGCCAGCCTATCTGACGCGCGCCGGGCATCCCAAACATCCGGCTGAACTGATGAACCACAACTGCATCAGGATAAGGACGGGGCGTGGTCAGATTTTCCATTGGGAGTTCGATCGCGGCGACGAGAGTTTACAGATTGATGTTCCTGGCTCGCTGATTTCTGGCTCAACAGATGTCTCTATGGCTGCAGCTCTGTCCGGGACCGGGATTGCGTATTGTCTGGAAAAACTGGCTGAACCATATGTGAAAACGGGACAGTTACAAATAATTTTGCCCGAATGGGCCTCTCTTGGTCCTCCACTGGCCTTCTATTATTCCAGCCGCCGCCAGTTGCCTTATGGTCTTCAGATGCTGATCAAAACAATCCGGGAATTACGCCCGATTGATCGTTGAGATAAACTAAATGATCCATTGAATTGACCATGATTGATTCAACCATCAGCGCCCCGTACTTATGCTGATGGAAGATGGGCAAGCAAGCGCATATGAATTCGTATGGAGACGACATGTATATTCCCAATGCAGACCGATATGAAGGTGTCGACTATCGCCGCACTGGCCGTTCGGGTCTAAGGTTGCCGCCGATCTCACTTGGTCTGTGGCAGAATTTTGGAGGTGCTGATGTATTTGAAACAGGTCGCGCCATCATTCGCCGGGCTTTTGATCGCGGTGTTACGCATTTTGACCTCGCCAACAATTATGGCCCTCCATATGGATCGGCAGAAGAGAACTTCGGCAACGTTCTGAAGAAAGATTTCCGCGATCATCGCGACGAACTGGTGATTTCGACGAAAGCCGGTTGGGACATGTGGTCCGGGCCTTATGGTCGGGGTGGTTCTCGCAAGCATGTGCTGGCTTCCCTTGATCAGAGCCTTCAGCGCATGGGGCTCGATTACGTTGATATTTTCTATTCGCATCGCCCAACCAACGACGTGCCACTTGAAGAAACTGTTGGCGCTCTTGTCCAGATGGTTCGTCAGGGCAAAGCGCTTTATATTGGTGTTTCTTCTTACAATCCGGAACGCACTCGGGAAACTGAAGCTCTCTTGCGGGCCGAAGGCATCCCGCTATTGATCCATCAGCCATCCTATTCGATGCTCAATCGCTGGATTGAGGAAGAACTTCTTGGAACGCTGGATGCGTTAGGCACGGGTTGTATTGCGTTCTCACCACTGGCGCAGGGGCTTCTGACCTCGAAATATCTTGGCAACGTACCAAAAGACGCACGTGTTTCCCGAGGCGGATCTTTCAACGAGCGATTGCTCAGTGACGATAACCTTGCACGCGTTCGCGCGCTTGATGCGATTGCAAAGAAGCGTGGTCAGTCATTGGCTCAGATGGCGATTGCCTGGGTCTTGCGTGATCCTCGTGTGACGTCTGCGCTCGTCGGTGCCCGCACAGTCGAGCAGCTTGATGATTCCCTTGATGCACTCAAGAACCTGAGTTTCAGCAAAGAAGAGCTCAAGGAAATCGATACCCATGCAGGCGAAGGCAGCGTCGACCTCTGGCGCAATGTGATGCAGCAGAACTAAACGGTTTTAGAACCAGGATGCGCTCAGGCAAATGAGTAGCGCGCCGATCTTTTTCAATTGGATCGGCGCGCTAATTTCTTGCCCCTAGATAGGATCGTTCAAAGAGGCATTTTTTTGTTTTCAGTGCTTGCCGAAGTCGGTGTAAATATCGGTGCGCGTTTGCGGCACTGCTGAGATCCCGCGCCTACGTTTGGAGGCCAGGGTCTGATTGATTTGAACTGTCCCTCGTTCAAACGCCAATGCACAGCCCGCCAGATAAAGCACCCAAAGGCGTGCCTTTGGATAGCCAATTTCCTCGATGGCCTTGTCGAAATTTGCATAGAGCCGCTCACACCATAAACGGCACGTCCGGCCATAATGTTCGCGCAGGTTCTCCACATCATGAACCTCAAAGCCGTGTCCTTCGAGATTTTCAACGGTCATGCCGAGATGATCCAATTCCCCGCCTGGGAAAATATACTTCACCAGCGCGAGATGTTCAGCACTTTTACGATTAAAGGCTTTCTTGCTTTTCTTCATGCGACGGGTGATCGCGTGATGCATATAAAGACCGCCGGGACGCAAAAGCCGGTTCACTGCAGTGAAATAACCATCGTAATTTTCGATGCCTACGTGCTCGAACATTCCCACCGACGATATCTTGTCAAACTGGCCGTCCAGCTCAGCATAAGATTTAATGTGGATTGTGATTTTATCTTCAAGGCCCGCCGCCCTGATCCGCTCGCGCGCAAGCGCTGTCTGCGCTTCGGACAGGGAAACACCCGTGCCGGTGACGCCAAAGTTCTGCGCAGCATAGATCAGCAATGCTCCCCAGCCACAGCCAATATCAAGGAGACGATCTCCCGGTTGAAGCCGGAGCTTTCGGCAAATCAGTTCAAGCTTGTCTTTCTGCGCCTGATCAATGTCATTTGCCCAGTCTGTGAAATAGCCGCATGTATAGACCATGCGCTCATCGAGAAACAGCTTATAGAATTCGTTCGACACATCGTAATGATGCGTGATTGCTTCTTTGTTCGATCCGCTAACGAAAGGGGCTTTGCCGTCGACCGCAGCCCGCGCTGCAGACTTGCCCGCGAAAACAAGTGCCGGAAGATCCTTCAATAACTGCCATTTCGGCAGTTCTTTAAGTCTTTCCTTGAGTTTGCCGTCGATTTTTGCGTTTGCCAGATCGAAAATTGTACCATTTTTAATATCGACGCGGCCAGATACCCAGATATCGATCAATGAATCATAATTTGGTTTGAGTATAAGTTGTCGAACGATCGTCGGATCATTGATTACGAGCGAGGCACCTTCGAAGTTTCCAATTCGCGTACCATCCCAAAGCTCGACGTTGAATTGCGGGCGAAGTGTTTCAATAACTGTCCGTATGATACGCACTGACTTGGTTTCTGCAGTCATTCAACGCCTCTCGATGTTTCACAGACAAACGCTCTTCAAACAAACTTAGCCTAAAGCGTTTATCGATTGAATGGCCATAAAATTCTATGCTTTACCCTCAAAATCTTGTGTTCTCGTGGCATGTAAGCTCATCTGCGGTTGACCTTCGCCACCCAACATTGAGATCGGGCTTTTTACTATTTGTTGAATGAAATTTCGCGCCGATGGTGCGCTTTCGTCTGCCCGAAACAGAACAGCGATCTCAGATGTAATTGGCTTTCCGGCAATAGAACGGAACTCAATATTGGGAAGTCTGACAACGTTTCTTACAGAACTCGGAATGACTGACACACCTGCGCCGAGTGAAACCTGTGTGAGGACAGAAAGAAGGCTGCCGGGCTTTGCCACTACATCTAATGGAAAGCGGCCACGGCGAGCGACTTCATAGGTGCCAAACTCTTGTTCGGGCATTACAAATTTTAATCCCGCGAGTTCACGGGGGGGCAACGGTACACTGTGCGTTGCTTTGGGATGACCTGAACAAAAGGCAATACAGAATACGTCTCTGAGAAGTATATGTGATCGGAGTGAAGAGGGATAAACCATTGGCAGTCGCACAAAGCCCAGATCGAGCTGCCCTTCTTCGATTAATTTTGGCAAGTCCTCCATAGGATATTCGCGCGCGCGAATGTTGACGCCCGGCCATTGATTCGTGAACTGAGAGATTTGTTCTTGCAGGACACCAGCATAGGCAGCAGACCCGACGTAACCTATCTCGATCCGTCCTATTTCACCCCGTCCGGCCCGCCGTCCGGCACTTTCTGCCTTTGCATACTGGTCCAGAACGAGACGGGCTTCATCGAGAAAAACCTTGCCCGCCGATGTCAGCATGACTGAGCGCTTGGTCCGTGTGAATAAACGTACAGAAAGAACGCGTTCGATTTCCTGGATCTGGACGGTCAGGGTCGGCGCAGCGATGTTCAAACGCTCAGCTGCACGAGCAAAATGCAATTCTTCAGCCACGGTAATGAAATAACGAAAGTGCCGTAGCTCCATTTCAAGTTCCTTCAATAATTAGTTTTTACCTAATAAATAGCAAGAATAGCAAGAATGAAACAAATTATGAAATCAGCTTAGGTGACGCCATAATTTTAGAAGGAGTCGCCCAATGTCATCACGTATCGCTTTAGCCGTCCTTATGAGTATCAGCGTCACACCAGCCTTAGCACTGGACCTTCCCACCAAGCCTTATCTGACGCTGGAGGCAGCACGAACTGTTCTAACCGCTGCACAGGCAAAGGCGTCTGAGAATGGCTGGCCATGCGTGATTGCTGTGGTCGATGCTGAAGGACTTCCGATCGTTATGGAACGGATGGATAATGCCTCTGTTCTCGCAGGTGTTGATCTGGCTCCCGGCAAAGCTCGGACAGCTGCTCTTTTTCGACGTGAAAGCGGGGCGCTGGAAGATGCAATCAATGGCCCGCGGCCAGCAGCGGTGACAGCGCAGGGCTTTGTCATGATGCGAGGCGGCGTACCTATTACAGTTAATGGCACAGTTGTGGGCGCAATCGGTGTCTCGGCAGATACACCGGACCACGATGAGCAGATAGCGAAGGCCGGCATTGCCGCGTTGATAAAATGACCTTGGACATCGCAGTTGCTCGTCGGAAAGCCAATACGTCCCTCACGCTTTTGACCGCCTCTATCGGTTGCGCCATGACGGTGCTGGATACGAACGTCGTTGCTGTGGTTTTACCAACAATAGCGCGTGATTTCGGTGCGTCTTTCGCCGAAGTTGAATGGGTCATCAGTACCTATGTGTTGTGTTTTGCGTCCTTGCTTCTGCCTGCAGGAGCAATTGCCGATCGCTTCGGCCGCCGCGCGGTCTTTCTGATCGGCATCGGAGCATTTGCGTTGTCCTCCTGGTTATGTGGCGCTGCCCCCTCAGCAGCAGCGCTTTATCTGGCGCGTGCAGCTCAGGGCGTGAGCGCGGCCTTTATGCTTGCGCCCGCACTTGCCATTATCGGGCATACTTTCCACCAGGAAGAGGAGCGTAATCGCGCGTGGGCCATGTGGGGCGCAATCATGGGCCTCACGATGGTCCTGTCACCAATTCTGGGCGGAGTAATCGCTTATGCTTTGGGATGGCGATGGGCCTTCTACATCAATGTTCCAATATGTATCGCTCTCGCACTCGCCGCATTGCGACTGATTGAAGAATCGCGAGACGTGAATGCACGACGGCTGGATCCCTTTGGCTTCGCTTCATTTTCTGCCGCGATGTTTGGAATTACGTGGGGGTTGATCAATGGGCAGGCTCATGGGTGGCTATCTTTCGTTGCACTGAGCGGATTTGCAGCGGGTGGCGTGGCGCTCGTTATTTTTGTGATTGCAGAGACTGTCCAAAGTCGCCCGATGCTCGACCTGAGCCTGTTTCGTAATCCCCGCTTTGTCGGCGGAGTGTGGGCAATGTTTGCCTATGCGGCCTGCGCTCAGGTCATGGCTTCCATGCTGCCATTGTTTCTTCAGAACGGTCTTGGGCGAACAGCTTTGCAAGCAGGCTTTGCTATGTTTCCATTCGCCATTGCAATGCTGATTTTCCCCAATGTCGGCCGTCTTCTCAGCAAGCGATTTGGTTCCAGAGAAATTCTTGCACTTGGTCTTCTGATTGTGGGTATGGGAAGCTTATTGACTGCCTGGGGTGCCAGAGATGGCGCGTGGTCCACTGTGATGTGCGGCATGCTGGTTCTTGGCAGCGGAGGCGGTCTTCTCAATGGTGAAACGCAAAAAGCAATTATGTCGGTGGTTCCCAGAGAAAGAGCTGGTATGGCATCGGGCATCAGCACCACATCCCGTTTCTCTGGAATTCTCTTAGGGTTTGCAGTGTTGAGCGGTATACTTGCAAGTGTGGTACGGAGTGCGCTTATTCAGATTAATTGTGCGGACCCGACTTGCACACCCGCTTTTGCAGAGGCGATTGTAGCGGGCGATTTACCAGCTGCGCTTTCTGGAATTGCGCCTTCCGCACGCGATGCAGCGATGATGATCGCCATGAAGGGATACTCGACGGGCTTTTCAGCAGCACTCACTGTTTCCGCAATCGTGGCGATTGTGTCTGCTCTGCTGGTTTATGCCCTTATGCGCGCCGCGAACTCGTTGCCAAAGTCATAGAGCATCGCAATTGCCCGGTTCTATGAGGCACAGCATTCCCTGTTGGTTATTATGGTCTCGAATGCGAGACCATAATGATTTTATTGTGGCAGTGGAACTTGGAGCGTATGTGCCGCATTCGAATATACGCCGTAATAAAAGTTAGAAGTTGGAACTATTTTTTATAATGTAATTAAATTCAGTCGATCTGTTCGTTCTTTTTACCGCCTCCTTATGAAACGTTTTGAATAACATTATTCATATAGAGGGCGTCATGTTGAAATCTGGTTTTCTACGTCTTGCTGCAGCTACATTCTTAATTGCTTCGCTTACTCAAATTAGTTCTGCTGAAACACTGCGCTGGACGCGTGCTGCCGATGCCTTGACGCTGGATCCTCATGCGCAGAACGATGGCGTGACGCATGCTATTCTCAATCAAATCTACGAAAGCCTTGTCTGGCGCGATGCTGAGGGCAAACTTATCCCACGGCTTGCAACGGAGTGGCACTTGAAGGAAGGCGATCCGACCACGTGGGTGTTCAAGCTGCGTGAAGGGGCTAAGTTTCACAATGGCGATGATCTGACCGCAGAAGATGTTGTCTTCACGCTGGACCGCGCTCGTTCCGATAAGTCTAATCTTCGCCAGTTGCATGCCGATGTGGAGAAGGTGACTCCTGTGGGTGATCACACTGTTGAGGTGAAACTACGCGCACCCAATGCGATTTATCCGAACAATCTGACCGGTACTTACATTCTCGACAAGACATGGGCAGAGCAAAATGATGCTGCGGACGTGCAGGATATTGCCGCTGGCAAAGACAATTATGCTGTGCGTAACACCAATGGCACTGGCCCTTATATTCTGAAATCACGTGAAGTTGGTGTTCGCACGGTGCTTGAAGCCAACGAGCATCATTGGGCGGAAAAGAAGCCGGAAATTACGGAAATCATCTATACGCCGATTGCAGACAATGCGACGCGTGTTGCAGCCTTGCTTTCCGGCGAGGTGGACTTCCTGCATGAAGTGCCGGTGCAGGACATTGAACGTCTGAGGAAGACGCCGGGCATCAAGGTTTCGGTTGGACCTGAGAACCGTTCAATCTTCCTTGGCTACCGCGTTAATAGCGCGCCGCTTGCGTCGTCGGATGTGAAGGATAAGAATCCTCTCAGTGATGTGCGTGTTCGTGAGGCTTTCGAGCTGGCGATTGACCGCGATGCGATCAAGACCGTAGTTTTGCGCGGTAACTCAGTGCCGACCGGCATTATCGTTCCGCCTTTCGTGCATGGCTGGACTGAGGAATTGGACGCTTACTCAAAGCCCGATGTAGAGAAGGCGAAAGCGCTGATTGTGGAAGCCGGTTATCCGCAGGGCTTTACGATCACGCTTGATACGCCAAACAATCGCTACGTCAATGACGAAGCCATTGCGCAAGCGGTTGTCGGTTTTCTGGGACGTATTGGCGTGAAGGTTGCTCTGGCATCGCGTCCATATGCGCAGCACGCTCCGCTGCTTATTGACCAGAAATCAGATTTCTACTTGTTTGGATGGGGCGTTCCGACCTTTGACAGCGCCTATAATTTCAATGATCTCGTTCACACCCGGGCAGGGCGCTACGGTGCCTATAACGCGACCGGTTACTCAAACCCGGAAGTGGATAAGAAGATCGAGTCTCTTGGTGCCGAGATCGATCCTGCAAAGCGTGATGCGACTATCGATGAACTCTGGAAACAGGTGAAAGCAGAGCATCTCTATCTGCCATTGCATAATCAGGTGGGTGCCTGGGCGGTGCGTGACAAGTTCAATCTTGAACATCAGCCCGATAACTCGCCGAAGGTTGGACAGGCGACCATCAATAATTGATGACACGAACGACCCTTTCCGCGTGCCTCCGGGCCACGCGGAAAGGGTCGTTCGTTCATATTTCAGGCAGATCTTATGACCGGATTTATTATCAGGCGTATCTTTCAATCCATGGGCGTTATGCTGGCCGTGGCTTTGATTGCATTCGCCGTTATTCGCTTTGTCGGCGACCCGCTGGAATCCATTGCCAGTCAGGAAACACGACTGGAGGAGCGACTGGAAATCAAGCAACGCCTTGGGCTCGATCAGCCGGTTTATCTCCAGTTTCTTTCTTTTCTCAAGCGCGGTTTGTCTGGCGATTTTGGTTTGTCTTATAAGCAGCAGGAACCGGTGAGCCGTATGATCATTGAGCGGCTGCCAGCAACGCTCGAGCTTGCAATAACCTCATCGCTTATTGCGCTGATCGGCGGTGGAATTCTGGGTGTTTATGCAGCGCTGCGTCCCGTATCGCGTCTGACCGGCTTTCTCATGACCGCTTCACTCATCGGCGTCTCACTACCCACATTTCTGATCGGTATCGGCCTTATCTATCTCTTCTCTGTTGAACTTGGCCTGCTTCCATCCTTTGGGCGCGGGCAGGTGGTGGCGGTTGGTAGTTGGTGGACGACTGGCTTTTTAACCGTATCAGGCTGGCGGTCACTGATCCTGCCGGCAATCACCTTGTCGCTGTTTCAGATGACATTGCTCATGCGGCTGATCCGGGCGGAAATGCTGGAAGTGCTGCGGCAGGATTATATTCGGTTTGCAAAGGCACGCGGCCTATCGCGCCGCAGCATCTATTTTGGGCATGCGCTGAAGAATACGCTGGTGCCTGTCATCACGGTTGTTGGTTTGCAATTGGGCTCTGTCATTGCCTTCGCAATCGTGACGGAAACAGTTTTTCAGTGGCCGGGTGTTGGGTCGCTGTTCATCAGCTCGGTGCAAGCGGTCGATGTGCCAGTAATGGCGGCATATCTCGTGTTCATTTCGCTCGTCTTTGTGATCATCAATCTCATTGTCGATATTCTTTATCATGCTGTTGATCCGCGTCTGCGGTTTGACCGCATTGCTGCGGGAGCGTGACGTGACCGATACATCTCTTCTCCGTCTTGCCACCAAAAGTCGGTTGTCGCGAAGCCAGTCTGGCAAGAGACGCTGGCGGATTGTACCACTGACAACGCTTGCCGCTACGCTCGCAGCCGTGCTGATACTGGGTGCCGTTTTTGCGCCGCTCGTCGCACCACATACCCCCTTCGATCCCTCAACACTTGATCTGATGGATGGCCTGACGCCGCCATTGCAGGCGAGCGCTTTCACGGGCAACAGCTTTTTGATGGGCACAGATCACCAGGGACGCGATATATTTTCGTCCATTCTTTATGGCAGCCGCATTTCGCTGCTCGTCGCATTTTCAGCGACCTTTGTATCCTTATTGATTGGTGTGAGTGCCGGACTTATCAGTGGATATAGAGGTGGTATCACCGATGCAGTCATTATGCGTATTGCCGATGCTCAACTCACATTTCCAACCATCCTGATTGCGCTTTTGATTTTTGGTTTTGCGCAGCGGCTGATCCCGCCAGCGCAGCAGGAGACGGCAGCGGTGTGGCTTCTGATCTTTGCAATAGGTCTTTCAAACTGGCCACAATTTGCACGCACCGTCCGCGGCGCAGTGCTGGTAGAGCGGCGTAAGGATTACGTTTCGGCAGCGCAACTGATCGGTGTTCGGCCCGTTCGATTGTTGATTACGCATATTCTGCCCAATCTGCTCGGGCCTGTCATGGTAATCGCAACAATCGGCCTTGCACTTGCGGTGTTGGAAGAAGCGACGCTTTCCTATCTTGGGGTTGGTGTCCCGCCTACACGACCCTCACTCGGCACTTTGATCCGCAATGGCCAGCAGTTTTTGTTTTCCGGCGAGTGGTGGATTCTGGTCTTTCCTGCATTAACCCTCGTACTTCTTGCGCTTGCAATCAATTTGCTTGGCGACAGGTTGCGTGATCGTCTTAACCCGAAATTGCGTGAGAAATCCAGGTGACAGACAGTTATTCGAGCAATCAGCCTCCGGTTCTTTCTGTGCGAAATTTGGGCGTAGATTTTCCCACAGACGGCGGCGTCTTTCATGCGGTCGACCAAGTGTCTTTTGATATTGCCGCAGGCGAAGTCCTCGGCATGATAGGGGAGTCCGGTGCGGGAAAATCTATGACCGGTTCTGCGATCACGCGGCTTATCGATCCGCCGGGCCGGATCGTGAGCGGTGAAATTCGCCTCAAAGGCGAACGCATCGATACATTATCAGACAAGGAACTGGCGTCATTGCGTGGACGCAGGATTGGTACTGTTTTTCAGGACCCTTTGGTTAGCCTCAATCCGCTTTATACGATTGGCCAGCAATTGGTGGAAACCACACGCAGGCATCTGCCCCTTGACGCAGTGGCTGCGCGTAAACGCGCGGTTGAGCTGTTGACCGAAGTTGGTATCCACGATGCCGAGCAACGCCTTGGTGCTTATCCGCATCAGTTTTCTGGTGGTATGCGCCAGCGCGTTGTGATTGCGCTGGCAATCGCGGCAGACCCTGAATTGTTGATTGCCGATGAACCCACTTCAGCACTTGATGTTTCTGTTCAGGCGCAGATTATCGCACTTCTCAAAAGGCTTTGTATAGAGCGTGGCCTGGCAGTTTTGCTTATCACGCATGATATGGGCGTCATTGCGGAAATCGCTGATCAGGTGGTGGTACTCAACCATGGGCAGGTCGTTGAGACGGGGCGGGTGCGCGACGTTATTCAGGCGCCACGTGAAGATTATACACGAAAGCTCATTGCTGCCACACCTTCCATTCACCAGAAAAGCAGCAGGAGCAATCTGGCTGACAAGCAACCGGATATTTTGAGCGTCAATAATCTCAAGCATGATTTCAGCACATCGGGTGGCCGCTTTTCTTTCCTCAGAAAAGCGAAAAAATCCGGCACGATCCGCGCGGTCGATGACGTATCCTTTAATATCCGCGAAGGCGAAACCTATGCACTTGTCGGTGAATCAGGCTCTGGAAAATCGACGATAGCACGCATTATTGCGGGTCTTTTATCCGCTCAGGACGGCCAAATCCGGATTGATGGCACGACGAAAAGGTCAACTCATGGCGCCGTGCAGATGGTGTTTCAGGACCCCTATGCCAGCCTTAATCCACGCTGGCGTATCGGTGATATCATAGCGGAGCCGATCCGCCGTCTGAACCTTGAGAAAGACAATCAGGCAATTCAAAGCCGTGTTCATGACCTCTTGGAAAAGGTGCGATTGGAGCCGGGTTCCACGCGCCGTTATCCGCACGAGTTTTCGGGCGGACAGCGGCAGCGCATTGCTATTGCCCGCGCGCTTGCCAGCCGTCCGCGTTTTATCATCTGCGACGAACCAACGTCGGCACTTGATGTTTCCGTTCAGGAACAAGTCCTTGATTTAATGGCACAATTACAAGCCGAATTTGGGCTGACCTATCTGCTGATCAGCCATAATCTGGCGGTTGTTCGGCAAATGGCTGACCGTGTTGGCGTATTGCGTCAGGGCATTTTGGTCGAGCAAGGTGCAGTAGAGGAAGTTTTCCAGAATCCCAGCCACTCCTACACAAAGATGCTGATCAACGCAGTCCCAGATATTGATCTCGCATTGGCGAGAAGAGGGTTTTAAAGCACCTTCGGCAAAAGTGCGTAGCGGTTTTGCGTAGGATTATGCGTAATGACAAAGATAGATGGCTTGTTACTGACTCGTTCGGAGATGTCGCAAACGTATATTGCATGTCAGCTTTGCCGCATGAGATAAGCAAATTCTTCAAAGTTCTCAGGATTATCATTATGGCAACTGTAAAGCTCTGGACTGATAACGACGCTGAAAAGTCACCACGAGTAAAAGCTGTGTTCGATGACATAAAAGCCGTGCGAAGGTCAGATTTCATCAATAATTTCTGGCGAGGGCTTGCGAATGATCCTCTTACTCTGGAACGCACATGGCAAAGTCTGAAGGAGGTCATGGTCGCTCCGTCTGCATTGGACCCGCTCACCAAAGAGCTGATTTACATCGCTGTTTCGGTGGCGAGCGGCTGCAACTATTGCATTCATTCGCATACGGCAGCTGCGAGAGCAAAAGGGATGACCGATGCTCAATATGGTGATCTTCTGGCCGTTATCGGTATGGCATCAGAAACGAACCGTATCGTTACTGCGTTGTCCATACCTGTTGATCCGGAGTTTGAAGTAATAAGCTAAATGTTGTGATTATGGTGCCGGTCTGGTGCCATAGTTCTCTCCGAGATCAAGACTTATTTCCCGGATTGAAATGTCTGGCGAAAAATTGTTCTTCTTTAGATAGCAACATAGAAAAAGCTGCCTGCAATGTAACGCGTGGACTGTCTATTGATGATCCAGAAAGCGTTTCACATTCCGCGATTATTCCGGCCTCTCTGGTCGCCTGTTTCCGGCCTGAAACGATTGTTTCGGCGTGTGAAAGGTTACCTGGTTGTCGCGGTCCCTTGGCTCAATCAAATCGGTCAGTCAGGAAAGAATTGTCCTGATCCTGGCCGCAGTTTTATTTGCTGGCTTTGCCCTGACCCTTGACGGGTTCAGGGCGACCGGCAATCTCATTGCAATTGTTCGCAGCGTTTCCGTACTGGGCATTCTGGCAATTGGAATGGGACTGGTGGTTATTGGGCGCGGTATCGATTTGTCGGTGGTTGCAATTATGGTGATCGCGACCGCTTTGCAGCTCGAACTGCTACATCATGGCTGGAACCTTCTGTCGGCAAGTTCGATTGTTTTCCTGATTGTGGTAGCAATCGGTTCGGTTAACGGGTTTCTGGTTGCATATGCCAGCGTGCCGGCATTGTTTGCAACGCTTGCCACAAGCGCCTTTGTCTTCGGCTTCGTACGTTCGCAAATACTGACACAGGATGTTGTATCCGTTCCACAAGATGCTGTGGCTCTGCTGTCTTTGGGGCAGGCGCGGTTGGTTGGATTACCGCTTGATGTGCTGCTGTTTGGTGGCATGCTTGTTATAGGCTGGCTTTTTTTGCGCTACACCAAGCCGGGTCGCTTTCTTTACCTTATGGGTGACAATTATCAGGCAGCGCGGACAATGGGTATCGCCGTTCGGCCGCTTACACTCCTCCAGTATATCGTCAGTGCATTGCTGGCATGGATTGCTGGTGTAGCAACGGCTGTCAGCCTGCAAAGCATGAACACCCGCATCGTCAATTCAACGCTACTTTATGATGTGGTGCTGGTTGTGGTCATCGGCGGCATTGGTCTTTCTGGTGGCAAGGGTGGAATGCGCAATGTGCTGGTCGGGGCGCTTCTGATCGGCATTCTGCTCAATGGAATGACAATCCTCGATCTCCCCAACATCTACCAGAACCTGATCAAGGCAACGATCTTGCTCGCCGCAATTATTCTCGATGGGCGCCTCAATCCACGCGACGAGCAGACGAGCCAGCAAGGTGACATTTAACATTTAAAGTATCTGGGCGACATGCTGCCCATATCGGAGAGGGATAGAAAATGAAGTTCTGGAAACGCGGATTACTGACTGCATTGTCTGCAAGTGTCGTGCTTGCATTTGGTGCGCTGACCGCCCCCGCGCAGGACGCAGGCAATGCGGGGCCTGCAACTTACGAAAATGCGTTGAAGGGCAAGCGAGTGGTGCTTGTACCAATGACGATGGGCTTTGACCTGGCACAGGGCTGGAACCATTTCATCGGTGAAGAAGTCAAGGCTTTTGGCGGCATTTGGGAAACACGTGATCCGAACTGGAGCGTGGATGCAGGTGCACAGGCGATCACCGATCTGATTTCTTCGGCCAACAAACCAGACGTACTGATTGTGCAGTCGCCTGACATTAATTCCTATAGCCGTCTTTACAAGCGCGCGCAGGATGCCGGAATTTTTGTCATTCAGCTCGACAATCCATCGAATTTTGCGTCTGATGTTTTCGCCGGTTCCGATTGGAAGCGATTGGGCGAACTGGAAACGGAAGCCGTCATTAAAGGCTGCGGGCCTAATTCCAGCAAGAAAATTGGCGTGATACAGGGCGATCAAGTCAATGCATCAAGCCTCGATCAATGGGCTGGTGTCCAGGCTGTTCTGGAGAAGAATCTTGAATTCAAGATTGTTGGCCAGCCTGACTCCAACTGGGATCCGACCACTGCTCGCAATGCAGCTACCACCCTTCTTCAGCAGAATCCTGATGTTTGCGGTATCATCGATTTCTGGGATGCAACGGCTCAGGGAACAGCTGCGGCTATCCGCGATGCGGGACTTAAAGATAAAGTCTTTCTGGTGACGACCGGCGGCGGCGAAGAAATCGACTGCAAACTGATCGAGGACGGTACATTTGGCGCAATCGTAACGAGTGAACTGGTTCGCCAGTCGCACGATGTTGTCACCGCTATAAAACTATTGCTGCAGGGCAATGAAAAGCCGGGCGACAAAGCGCGTTATCTCTACACGCTTGAACGCGCGCGCACCAAAGCGGACCTGGCCCCAGGGGTTTGCTGGAGCCAGAAGGCGATCGAAGCCGCGAAGATTTAAAGCCAAAACTATGGAAAGCGCGGCTCTATGAGGCGTCGCGTTTTCCAGTTTTACCAATATGCCTCTGCCCAAAGGCGGGGACTAAAAGACAGCTATTGCCTTGCGGAAAGCCGGATAAATCGAATGAAACTGAGAGAAGCGCTTGCGCGATTTCGATATAATAAAATTCCGGATCATCTTGCGGGAGAGATTCTGGTTAAAAACTGGGCCGACAATCTGGTTCCATTTGTCTTTCTCATTGCTGTCATTGCCATTTTCGGCTCGCTCATTCCCGGCTTTTTCACCGCGGGCAGTTTGCTCGATACATCGCGTCAGCTTGGTGAATTTCTCATCGTCGTCATCGGTCTTACTGTAGTTATTATCGGTGGCGGCATTGATCTGTCTGTTGGTTCAATCTTTGCGCTCTCTGCCTTTGCGGCACTTTCCGTCATTTACATCGGCGAAGGTCCTGTCTGGCTTTCTTTTATAGCAGCGGTCGGCATGGGCGCTCTCTTTGGCGCGTTCAACGGTTTCCTCATAGGCTATTTGCGGCTGCGCGCATTTTTGACGACGCTCGTCACACTCATCATTGGGCGCTCAATCTATGATATTTTGATCATCCACTACGGTAAGCAGATCCAGAGTTCGCAGGCCTATTCTGATAGCTTTGACTGGATCGGCATTGGAACGCTTTGGGGCGTGCCTGTGAGCGCTTTGATCGCGCTTCTGTTCACTCTGATTGCGCATGTAGTTATTACGCGCTCGCGTATTGGTTGGCATATAAGCGCTGTCGGTGGAGCGCGTCGCTCAGCTTTCAATATCGGTATTCCCGTGCGACGCACAGTGTTTCTGACCTATGTTGTTTGTGGAGTAGCCTGTGGCGTTGCCGGGTATTTCTTTGCGGCGCGTCTTTCGGGTGTGGGGCCGGGCTCAGGGCTTGGTCTGGAATTGCTGGCATTGACAGCAGCAGTAGTTGGCGGCAACAGCCTTGGCGGCGGGCGCGGTTCAATTGCAAAAGGCCTTATGGGGGCCGTCGCGGTTTTGATCATCAACAATGGCCTGATCCGCATGGGAGCGGGCACCGGCACCAATCAGATGATCCTCGGACTTCTGTTGGCGTTTGCTATCGTATTCGATGTGCGTTGGCTGAAAAATCGGCACAAGGTTGTTTCCGAAGTTTATGTCGCGCCAGTATATCACAAGATGCAAACGGCTTTGTCAGCGTTTCCCGGGGCGGACTCGCCTTACGCACTTAACAATTCACTGGCGGATGCTGAAGCCATCGGTATTGGTGAAGTTGAGGGCCCTGAAGACGTTATCCTTGATCGCGACGATAATCTCTATGCCGGTACGAGACATGGCGAAATCGTGCGCTATTTTGCACCGGACTACAAACGCTCGGAAATATTTGCACATATCGGCGGTTTCCCGCTCGGCCTTGCAATTGACCGCGATGGTTCGATTAAATCATGTGTTGGCGCAATGGGCCTATACTCAGTAGCGAACGATGGTGAAGTAAGTGAATTGTCGACGGAAACACGCCGGTCGCTTTTTTCTGTCATTGACGACGCGCGACTGCGCGATCCCAACGATTGCGACATCGATCGTCAGGGCAGGGTGTGGTTTACAGACTCAACAACACGTTATGACGCGCATGACTGGGCACTGGATTCGATTGAAAGCCGCCCTACCGGGCGTTTGTTGGTTTACGATCCAAAGACAGGTAAAACGCGCACTGTTCTCAAAAACCTGCGCTATGCTAACGGTGTTTGCATCGCACATGACGGTCAGTCATTGCTGCTGGCGGAATCCTGGGCTTGCACAGTTCATCGCTATTGGATCGAAGGACCGAAGGCAGGCACGCTTGAAACGGTTATTCGTGATATGCCGGGCTATCCCGACAATATCAATCGTGCATCGGACGGCACTTACTGGATGGCCTGGCTTGGTATGCGTACGCCGAGTTTTGATCTCGCATTGCGCAATCCCGGCATGCGGAAGCGCATGACGCGACGCTTGCCGCAAGATGAATGGCTGTTTCCCAACATCAATACCGGCGGCGTGGTTAAGTTTGACGACAATGGCGAGATAGTTGCGACCTTGGGTGATCTTGGTGGTGCCAGCCATCCTATGGTGACATCCATGCGTGAGCACAAAGGCTATCTTTATATCGGCGGTATTCTCAATAATCGCATCGGCCGCATCAAAATCGACGGCGCAGACCAGAACTGGACGGGTTGGAGCTCCTATTGGGGAGATGTGAAATGAGTTTCATTGACCGTCTTCTTGACCCGTTTCGTGGCAAAGCAATCACCATTCCGCCCTATGATGGTGCATTCAAACCGAATAATGCGCTGGATGATGCGTCTGTCCAGTTTCAACATAATGCGTCGGATAATCTCGTGCTTTGGGCAGGAAAAGTGCTCTTTTCGTCCAACGCATCGATTTTCGCGATTGCGGGGGAGACTGCTGAAAAGGTCGCCGACTATGATGCGGATATTTCTGCTCTCGCGGTTCTTTCCGATGATGCACTACTTGTCGCCCTCGAAAATGGCACTCTTGTTGTTCGTGGAGGGACGCATGATGGCCGGACATTCGATCATTTAGGGTCTAATCGGCTGGTCTGCCCAACGGCTGTGTCGGTTCTCGACGCGACAACCGTTGTTGTTGCACAAGGTTCTAACCATCATGCGCCGTCCGACTGGGTGGTGGATCTGATGGGGAAACGCGCCACTGGCTCTGTCTGGAAGCTTGATATCACCACAGGAGAAGCAACACTTCTGGCAGACAAGCTTGCGTGGCCATCAGGTGTTCATGCCGCCACTGATGGGACCGTCCATGTCAGCGAAGCTTTTGCCCATCGTATTGTTCGTGTTGATCCAAAGAACCAACGAGCCAATGTGAAGCCGGTTTTGACCAGAATTCCCGGATATCCGGGCAAATTGTCGACGTCCGCCAATGGTGGTTTCTGGTTATCGGTTTTTGCGCCCCGTAACCGTTTGATCGAATTTGTGTTGCAGGAAGACGCATTCCGCCACGATATGCTCAAAATGGTCGAGCGGGAGCACTGGATTGCCCCTGTTCTATCGTCTGGCACGAGTTTTCTCGAGCCGCTTCAATGTGGTTCTGTGCGGACAATGGGTGTGCATAAGCCCTGGGCACCATCACGCTCCTATGGGTTGGCTGTTCGCCTCGACAACCGGTTCCAGCCGCTTGAAAGCTTCCATAGCCGTTCCGATGGCAAGCGCCACGGACTGACTTCGATACTGGAGACAGGTCAGTCAGTTCTCGCGAGCGTAAAGGGCGCGGATCTTATTCTGGATCTTGGTAAAGGTGATAAACTATGACGATCCTGCTGGAAACCAAGGCAATCACAAAATCCTATCACGGCAATATTGCTGTTGATGCGGTTGATTTTGACCTGTGTGCAGGCGAGATTCATGCGCTTCTGGGTGAAAACGGAGCAGGCAAGTCGACCTTGAGTAAATTGCTTGCCGGGGTTGTGGAGCCCACATCCGGCACGTTGATTTTTGATGGTAAGGAAATACGGTTCACACGTCCTGCAGATGCCTTGCAGCATGGCATCGCTATGGTATTTCAGGAAACAAGTCTCGTCCCTTCGATGACAGTTGCGCAAAACCTTTATCTTGGTGATGAGAAAGCATTCAATCGCTTGCGCGGCATCACGATCGCTGCCCAGCAGTTCCTGCAGTCGCTGAATTTTACAGTCGATCCTACGGCGAATGTTTCGACGCTTGGCGCTGCTAAACGCCAGATGGTGGAGATAGCGCGCGCCGTTCGGCTTAATGCCAAAATCATTATCTTTGACGAACCAACCGCCACTTTGACACCTGAAGAACGAAAGCATTTCTTCTCGCTCGTTTTGCGTCTCAAGGCGCGCGGGGTGACGGTGGTATTTATCAGTCATGCGCTCGAAGAGGCGCTACAGATTTCTGACCGCATCACCATCATGCGAGATGGACAGAAAGTTATTACGGACATAACGGCCAATTTCGATCAGGGAAAAATCGTTCAGGCCATGATCGGGCGTGTGGCTGCGCAGGATATATCCACCCGCGAGAGAGTGCGACCGGCGGGCCTGAAAATCCTGTCTGTTGAGGATGTTTCGATGGGCGCGATGGTTCGAAACACTTCGTTTTCCATTTTTGAAGGGCAGACGACAGGTATCTTTGGACTGGTTGGCTCGGGCCGCACCGAGACTGCCAAGATCATTGCCGGCATTTACAAGCGTAATTTTCTGCGCGGTGGTTCAATTGCATATCAGGGCAAACCAGTGCGTTATACGACGCCGCACGAGGCTGTGCGCGATGGCATTGTCTATGTCACAGAAGACCGCAAGCTGGAAGGCTTCTTTGAGACGATGTCTGTCGCCGAAAACCTCTATTCGGGGTTGCTTGCAGCCGGGCTTGAGCGATTGCCCTTCGTCAGTTTTTCCGAAATGAAAGCACTGTCAGAGACATGGAGCAACAAGCTCGCGATCCGCAGCATTGATGCTCAGGCGCGGGTTATAGAGCTTTCAGGCGGTAATCAGCAGAAGGTCGTGATCGGTAAAGCACTCGTGCAGAAGCCGAGATTGATCATCTTCGACGAGCCCACACGTGGTGTCGATGTTGGAGCTGTTACAGAAATTCATAACTTGATTGAGGAACTCGCAGGTCAGGGACTCGCAGTCGTGGTTATATCGTCTTATCTACCTGAGATCCTCGCGCTTTCTGACCGCATACTCGTTTGCCGCCAGGGCCGCGTGGTGGAAGAGTTTTCTCCACTCAATGTGTCTCAGGAAGAGATCATGTATGCCGCAGTGCACTGACAATCTTTCGGGCAGTGCGCTGTCTTTTATCCGTTTTTAAATGAATTTCGCCGCGAGATTAAGATCTCGCGGCGAAATTTCAGTGTCCAGCGATTTTGGTGCCGGATGTTCTTTGGCCGGCGGGAAATCCTCTCGACCGGGCACGCCAGGCAAAAATGAAGCCCACTAACAATAATAAAACGACGGCCCAAGGGAATGAGGAAGCACCATAGGTATTCAGGAGTATGCCGCCGATAATCCCGCCTCCTGCGATAGCGCTGTTCCAGGCTACCACATTCATTGACAATGCGACGTCTGCACCGTCTCCCGCTGTATCTGCTAATGCCGTCTGCAACAGCGTCGCGGCTCCGCCAAATGTCAGCCCCCAGATCGCAACACCTGTGAACACAAGAATTGGTGACGCAGGCAATAATGCGAATGCCAGCACTGTCATCGCGAATACCAAAAGACTGATTAGTACCGTCTTGCGCAAGGCTCGGTCGACGAGCTTCCCTGTAACCCCTATGCCAGCAAGAGCTGTGATACCAAAAACGAGCAATACAAGATCGACGCGGTTGCTCAGTCCGGCTGGGGCAACAAACGGTGCGATATAAGTATAGAGGATATTGTGGGCAAGCATCCACATGATCACGACGGCCAGAACGGACAGTACCCCCGGTGTCCTTAAGACCTGTGTCAGTGGGATGCGTCCGCTTCTTTTGATCCCAGGGTAGTCCGGAACCTTAGCAATAACCCAAAAGACAAGTACGATGGTCAAAGCTGACATAATCCAGAATGCAGCGCGCCATCCAACGGCTGTCCCAAGCCAGGTTCCAATCGGCACACCTAGGGATAAAGCAATGGGAGTGCCGACCATGGCGATGGCCATTGCTTTTCCTTGCTGATCCGGAGAAACCATGCGTCGTGCATATCCGGCCAGGAGGCTCCAGGCCAGCCCTGCGGCTACGCCTGCGAAGAACCGTGAAGTCAGTGTAAGCCAGTAATTGTTCGAAACAGCCGTCACCATGTTGAAGACCAGAAAGCCTGCCAGCGTGAGAAGCAGGACATTGCGGCGTCTCCAGCTGCTTGTTGCGATGGTAAGCGGAATAGCTGCGAGCAGCGATCCGACTGCATAAGCAGTTACAGTTTGTCCGGCCAGAGCTTGAGAAACGCCCAATCCATTTCCGATCTGCGGCAACAGACCGGCTGGGAGTGTTTCTGTGACGATGCAGATAAAGCCCGACATTGCGAGAGCGAGCAGGGCAGCTATTGGTAATCGCGCCTCTCTTTCGGTCGGAAAGTTTGCGGTCGTTACGGTCATCAGGAGTCCTTGCAATATATAGATCGATCATTCCATATATTGCAAGATTTGACCCTTGGCAATGAATTGTGGATCGATTACTATATATTTACATGAGGAGCTTACGATGGCACGTACCGGACGCCCGCGAGAATTCGACAGAGAGAAGGCCCTTGACGCCGCGCTGACGCTGTTTTGGGAGCAAGGATTTGAGCCGACATCACTCAATCAGCTGAAAGCGTCGATGGGGAATATATCTCCGGCGAGCTTTTATGCGGCCTTTGGATCTAAGGAGAGCTTATTTCGGGAAGTGGTCGAACGCTACCAATCCACTTACGGGCAAGTTACATTAAGTCTCTTCGATCTCTCACTGGCTCCGCGGGACGCAATAGAGATGGCGTTAAGAAAATCCGCGCAGATGCAAAGCGACGAGACTCATCCTCCTGGCTGTCTGATTATTTTAGGGGCGAGCAATTGCGCGCCTGATAATCGCCACGTGGATGAGATTCTTGCAGCAGATCGTCAACGCAATCGCCACGGGATAGAGCAATGTATCAGGCGTGGTGTTGCACAAGGAGAGCTTTCCGAGCGGACTGATGTGTCAGCTTTGGCCGGAGTGCTTCACACATTTCTAATGGGTATAGCATTGGAAGCGAAAGATGGCACGAAGCGCGATCAACTGGATCGCGCCGTCACTATGCTGATGACGATATGGGATATGAATCGTTTATCTTAGCTATTTTGTCGTGCTGTTCAGACCAGATAGGCCGTCCACAGTTTTGGGAAAATCGCTATTCCAGTTTCAGGCATGTCCCATTGAACCACGCCTGAAACCAAGTGTCGTCCTTTTGCTCATCGCCCGTCAGTTCGTTTGGCGAAACGCAGGATAATGAAACCAGCACTACCTGCGATAAGCGAACCGATCAGAATTCCTATTTTTGCTTCGTCCTGCAGCAGCGCGTCATTGAAGGCGAGAAGTGAGATAAACAGGCTCATTGTGAAGCCAATGCCGCACAAGAGAGTGGTGCCGAGCATTTGGGACCAGCTTGCGCCAGCTGGCAGACCCACAATACCCGTTTTGACCAGTAGTAAAACTGCGCCGAAAATCCCCAGGAGTTTACCAAGCGCCAATCCGGCAGCCACACCTAAGGTGACTGGGGCAAATATTGCGTCCAGACCCAATCCAGAGAAACTCACACCGGCATTCGCAAAGCCGAATATCGGTACAATGAAGAATGCAACAGGCTTGATCAGGCTATGTTCAAGCAGATGCAAGGGACTTTCAGAAATGCTGGCTTCTGGCTTTGCTGGCGTGCGTGTGATCGGAATGGTCAATGCAAGCAAAACACCAGCAATTGTTGCATGAACGCCGGAGCGATAGGTGAAGAACCAGAGTAAAATACCGACTAAGAGATAGGGTGTCAGGCGCTTTACGCCTGCAAGATTGAAAGCCAGAAGAACGGCGAAAACACCTCCAGCCAAAGCCAGATCGATTACCGAAACACCAGACGTATAGAAAATCCCAATGATGATCACAGCGCCAAGATCGTCAATGATCGCGAGAGCGGCAAGAAAAACCTTCAGAGATGTTGGAACCCGGGAGCCGAGCAACGAGATGACACCAAGGGCAAATGCAATATCAGTTGCAGCTGGAATTGCCCAGCCGTGGGAAGCGCCGTTGTTAAGATTGAACGCAAGGTAGACCATTGCGGGAACGGCCATGCCTGCAGCAGCAGCTGCCCCGGGCAGGATGCGCCGCGGCCATGAAGAAAGATGGCCATCAACCATCTCGCGCTTTATCTCCAGACCAACCATCAAAAAGAAAATGGCCATAAGAGCATCGTTCACCCAATGCTGAATGGAAAGAGGCCCCAGATAGACATGCAGTGTACGGAAATAGGTCTCCGCAAGCGGAGAATTTGCGACGAGCAATGCAGCAATCGCTGAAGCTATCAGCAACAAGCCACCTGAAGATTCACTGTCGAGAAAATTGCGAATAGTACTTTGAATGCGACCAGCCATGGCAGCTCCTGACAGAAACGGTTAAACACAGTCTCCGTATTCAGGGCAGTCCCTGGGCGCACGCAGCACACGCCTTGCGTTAAGGTAGCAATTAATGCTGAGATTTCAAGCGCTGCTTGTCGATAATGCTCATAGTCGATTTGGTGCTGGCCTCGTTCTCCTATTGAATCACACCAATCTTTAGCTTGACGGAAGAGTTGGTGTCGTAAGAAAAGAAGACAAATGTGTATCCGAGCGCTGCAACAGCGATGCAGAGTCTGAGACAGTATGCGACATGAGAGAGATGAAGCAGTTATGAGCCACGAGCTCCATGATCCCGGCGGTAAGGTTCGCCTCAAGGTTAAATCGGAAATCAGGGGCGATGCTCTATTTTCGGAATGTGGCCGCTATCGGCGGCTACTCACACGCGACTGGGACGGAGCGGAGAAGGCTGGTTATGTTCTATGGATCGGTATGAATCCGAGCACCGCTGCATTCAATGTTGATGATCCCACTGTTTTTAAAGAGCAGAAATTCACACGCCGTTGGGGTTATGGTCGGTACGTGAAATGTAATGTTATGGATTATCGTGCAACCAATCCGAAGATGTTGCTGGAACAAGGTGTTATTCCTTGTACGCAGGAAAATTTGCAAACCATTGTCGGACAGGCTTTGGGCGCTGAAATTGTTGTGATGGCATATGGTTCACTTCACAAGAAACTGGCACACCACGGACAGGCTGTGACCGATGCTTTGCGGGCAGCAAAAGTTAATCTGCACGCCCTAAAAATTACAAACAACGGTTCGCCCGGACATCCCTTATATCTCAAGGACACGAGCGAACTGATCTCCTATTAGTTTTCGCGGACCAATCTAACTGCCAATCACTGGCAGCGAGTTTAAAGCGCATCCCGAAAAGTGTGAAACGGTTTTCGGATAAGATACGCGTTCAATCAAAGGTTTAGAGCGCCGATCTGATTCAATCAGATCGAAACGCGCTCTAATAGCTGTTCTGAAATAAACATCAGACGATGGAAAGACAAAACACGTGACGAACAAGCTTCTTCGTAACCAGGCAGGATTTGCTACTCGGGCCATTCACGTTGGACAGGAGCCTGATCCACTGACTGGTGCTGTTATCCCTCCGATCTACCATGCCACAACCTATGTGCAGGACGGCATCGGTGATAGCAAAGGCTATGATTACAGCCGAAGTGGCAACCCGACACGCGATGCGCTGGAACGTTGCCTTGCCGATCTTGAAGGTGCGGAAGTAGCTTTGGCGTTCCCGAGTGGCCTTGCAGCGGCCGCGACTTTGCTAGAGGCGCTTCCGGCGGGCTCGTCGATATTAGCCCATAATGATCTTTACGGTGGTGTCTACCGACTACTTGCCGATGTTCGACCGCTGACTGCGGGCCATAAGGTCCGTTTTGTTGATTTTTCTGACGAAAATGCGCTAAGCCAAGCTGTCCTTGATCATAAGCCAAGTTTGCTCTGGTTTGAGACGCCTTCAAATCCCACTCTTCGAATTGTTGACCTGTCTCTGGTTGCAAAACTTGGGGCGGAAGCCGGTGCGATCACCGTGTGTGACAGCACCTTCTCATCGCCTGCAGGACAGCGTCCGATGGAACATGGTATCCATGTTGTCGTCCACTCGGCCACCAAAATGTTAAACGGACATTCAGACCTTCTTGGTGGTGTTGTCGCAGTTTCCGCCCATGCTCCAGCTAAGCTCGGCGAAAGGATCAAGTATCTGCAAAATGCGCTGGGGTCAGTGATGTCGCCGACAGATTGCGCGCTGTTGCACCGCTCTCTGAAGACGCTTGAGATCCGGAGCATCCGGCAGTCAGAAACGGCACTCAAGCTGGCCAATAGTCTTGAAAGCAAAGCCCACGAGCTTAGGTTGAGCAGAGTTGTTTATCCGGGGCTGACAAGCCACCCCCAACACGCAATGGCGGCGCGACAAATGCTTAATTTCGGCTGCGTCGTTTCTGTCGAAGTTAAGGGTGATCTTGCGCGGGTCGAGCGTATCCTGACATCGACGCGTTACTTCCATTTTGCTGTCAGCTTGGGCAGCGTAGAGAGCCTCATTCAACACCCGTTCTCGCTTACGCATGCCGTTGTGCCCGAGGATCAGAAGAACGACCTTGGAATTGGTCCTCAATTGATCCGCATTTCTGTTGGTCTTGAAGATCCGGAAGATCTGGAAGCCGATTTGGTGCAGGCACTGATGAATAGCCGGTAGTTCACTCTGTTATGCCTGAGGTCGAGCCTTCTCACGCTTGAACAGCTTTACGCTAGCCAGTCGGTCAATCTCTACGAAGATGACCGGGGTAATAAAAAGCGTCAGAACCTGGCTGAGCAATAATCCGCCAACCACTGCCACACCTAGCGGTTGGCGCAGTTCTGAACCTTGTCCATGACCGAGAGCAACTGGAACGGCCGCGAGCAGAGCACAGAAAGTCGTCATCATGATTGGTCGAAAGCGCATGATGGCTGCTTGATGAATCGCCTCTTCGGCTGGATGATTGTTCTCTCGCTTCAGAACGAGTGCTACGTCTATCATCATGATGGCATTCTTTTTGACAATGCCGATTAGCATCAAAAGGCCGATAAGCGCTATGATCGATAGATCGAAGCCAAAGAGTTGGAGTGTTAGCAAAGCACCAAAGGCCGCCGATGGGAGGCCGGACAAAATAGTGAGCGGATGAGCGAAACTTTCATACAAGACGCCGAGAACAATGTAGATTGTTGCAATCGCTGCTAAAATGAGCAGCCCCATATTACCCGTTGATTGCGCGAAAACCTGGGCTGCGCCAGCTGGATGAACAGCAACCGAGGCTGGCATGCCAATTTGATTGCGCAAGCTGTCCGCTTGATCAGTTGCCGTTCCGAGCGACACGCCTTCCGGAAGATTGAACGACAAGGTCACCGAAGCCAACTGACCAGATTGATTAACAGTTACGGGGCCATTGGTACGCATTATTGAAGCAAAGCTTGCCAACGGCACTAAGGTTCCTGATGACGACGGCACCCGAAGCGCGCCCAATTGGGTTTCATCCCATTGACGATTGCGATCAAGTTCTATGATGACATCGTAATTGTTACCAGTGGTTTGAATCTGCGAAGCTGTAAGCGTACCATAGGCAGCTTCCAACGTTTTGCGAATGGCTTCAGATGGTATTCCGAGGCTACCAGCTTTGTCGTTGTCGATTTCTATGCGTGCTTGTAGAGCATTATTCTGGAGATCAGACGCAACATCGACAAACATATTGGGCTCGGCCTTCATGGCGTCAGCAAGTTTCGTCGACCATTGCCGCGCTTCATCGGCATCCAGAGATTGCAGAACAATCTGATATTGGCTCTGGGTGCTACGACCGCCAAAGCGCAAGCTCTGCACTGGCGTTATATAAGCCGTAAGCCCGGGAAGCTGATTGAGTGATTTTCGCAGGTTACTCAATGTCTGATCAAGGGCGGGCCGTTGATCTCGTGCTCTGAGCTGTACGAAGAACGATCCGGTATTAAAGGTAGAACCGCCCGGTCCGCTTCCCAATGACGAGGTGACATGTTCAACGGCAAGGTCTTTGGAAATGATTGCGGAAGCCTGTTGCTGCAAAGCACTCATTGCCTGGTAGGATATATCCTGCCGTGCCTGTGTGGAGATTGTTAGCAAGCCGATATCTTCCTGTGGAAAGAAACTTCTTGGTAATGTCATGAAAGACCAGACCGACCCCGCCAGACTAAGAAAAAATAAAGTAAGTACAATGGAGCGGTGGTTCAGGCACCAACCAACTGCACGTCCGTACTTCTGTGTCACAGCATTGAAGATATGCGTGAAACGGCCCGGCTTTTCAGGGCTGTGAGGCAGTCGGGCAGCAAGCATCGGCGTCACAGTCAAAGAGACAAGAGCTGAAGACAAAATGGATAAGGTGACGACCATACCAAACTCATTCAATACGCGCCCGACGATGCCACCCATCAGCAAAATGGGAAGAAAAACGGCGACCAGAGAGAGAGACATGGAGACAATCGTTCCGGTGACTTCCTGACTACCGTCAATGGCCGCTTGAAAGGGCGAAAGGCCTTCTTCGGTGCGTCTTACGATGTTTTCCAGCATCACGATTGCATCATCCACGACCAGTCCAACCGCGAGAGTCAATGCAAGCAACGAAATATTGTCGATGGAAAATCCTAATGCATACATACCAGCGAATGTTGCAACCAATGACAATGGGACCGCCAATCCGGGGATCATGGTGGCCCAAAATCGTCCTAGGAACAAGTATATCACGAGGATGACAAGGCCTATTGTTATAGCCAAGGTTTTTTGAACGTCGGCTATGGCTGCGCGTATAGAAGCGGAAGCGTCATTGACGACTGAAATATGCATCTGCGCGGGAAGGGCTGCCTCAATGTCTGGCAATTTGGTTCGGATAGCGTCTACAACGGCAACGGTATTTGAGCCAGGCTGCCTCTGTACGGCGAGTGCGATTGCTTGCTTTTCGTCGAGCCAACTGCCCTGATTGACGTTCTCCACACTATCAAGGACTGTCGCTACGTCTGACAGGCGAACAATTCTATTGCCGTTTCCGGCAATGATCAGGTCCTTGAACTCATCAGCGTTTGTTCGTTGGGTTTTGGCGTCGACTGTTAACGCCTGCGTTCCGTTTTGTAGCGTTCCCACGGGCGTTTGATCGTTTGCAGCAGTAATCGTGTCACGCAAATCTGAAAGCGATAAGTTTCTGCTTTGAAGCTTATCTGGGTCCACCTCGACACGTACCGCGTAGGTTTTAGAGCCAAATACCTGTGCCTGTGCCACACCTGAGATCGTGGATAGCGCCGGCGAAATGATGTTCTGAGCAATGTCGTCCATCTGTGTCAGACGGGCACCATCTCCGGTCAACGCGAGGATAAGCACCGGCGCGTCAGCGGGATTTGATTTGCGATAGCTGGGCGGCGTGGTCAGGTTATCAGGCAGTTGTCTCTGAGCGCGCGTGATTGCCGCCTGCACATCAGCTGCGGCTGCATCGATATCGCGGGATAAATCGAATTGCAAAGTAATGGATGTGTTGCCAAGTGAGGACGTCGCACTGATCGTGTTAATGCCAGCAATCGTTTCAAATTGTTTGATAAGCGGTGTTGCAACAGAAGAAGCCATGGTGTCAGGAGAGGCGCCTGCCAGCTGCGCGGAAACATTGATTGTGGGAAAATCGGCCTCTGGAAGTGCTGCAACCGGTAACTGGAAATATGCGGCAACGCCACCGATAAACAGTCCGGCAATCAACAGGACGGTTGCTACTGGACGACGGATGAATAACTCGGAAATATTCATGGCGTTAGTGCCTTTATTTCCATTCTATCGCATCCCGAAAAGTGCGAATCGGTTTTCGGTTGAAATGCGCGTTATAACAAAATCTTAGAGGCTAATCTGTTTCACTCTGATTGGCGCTCTAGTCGGAGGATGTTTCGGTTCCGGTTTCTGCAGCCGCAACCTTTACCTTACTGCCATCGACAAGTGATGCTTGTCCTTCCGTCACAACCTTCTCGCCCGATTGAAGCCCTTTACTGATCCCTGCGATGCCATTCGCGCGCAATGCGACTGTCACCTGCCGGATCTCAATTGTTTTATTGGCTTTTACGACATAGCTTAAGGAGCCGTTTTCCTGCGGTTGCACAGCCACGCCGGGGACCAGTACGAGATTGTCGATTTGGCCTGTAGCAATCGAAACGCGCAATGATTGCCCCGGCCAGAAGTTTCCAGATTGATTGTCGAGCTGTGCGCGTAATCGTACGGTTCCGCTCACAGTATCGATAGAATTATCGATGAAGTTCACTGGGCCACTTTCGGTGTCATCCTTGCCGTCTCCTGAAACCGCAGTCGCTTGAGCAGTCAGCGTTCCCGCTGCAAATGTTTGACGGATCTGCGCAAGATCGGTTTCCGGAAGGGTGAACTCAGCATAGACTGGTGTCATCTGTGTGAGAGTTGTAACCGGGGCGCCGGCGGCCAGATAAGCTCCAACGGATACAACAATTGCGCCGAGTTGACCGTCGAATGGTGCTGTGATTTTTGTGTTGGCCAATGTGACCTGATCTGCAGTGAGCTGCGCTGTGTCGGCCTGTAACTGTGCCTGGGCAACTTTAAGTGACGCTAAAGCGTCGTCACCGCTTTGCGATGTGTTAACGCCACGATTGACTAGATCCTGAATGCGTTTCAATTGCAGCTCTGCATCATCAAGGGTTGCCTGGGATTTGGCGACGGTAGCCTGGTCTTTGCCAATTGTTGCGCGAATTACACGATCGTCGAGTTGCGCGATTAGATCGCCTTTTTTGATTATTGCGCCATCGCGGACGTTCAGCACAGAAACATTGCCAGCTTGCGGACTGTTTACAGCGGTCGATGCAATTGCAACGACCGTTCCCACCGCATTGCGCTGTATAGGTAGAGAGCCTGCTTCTGCGACTGCAGTTTTGACCGCGTGCTCGACATTAGCGGAACGGCTTGCTCCTCGTTTGCCAATGTTTTGCGTTGTATCCAGTGTTGTTACGGAAGACGGACCATTAAAGTGATACCAGCTAACGTAAGCGGCACAGATTATTGTGATTATTGTAGTACACCAGATCACCCAACGCTTCACTCGCAGGCTCCTGTTACCAAGACATGTTATCTGTCCAAGATGCTCAGAATACCAGAAATCGAGTGACCGGCAACTAAACTTGCCGTGATTTCTACCTCCTTAAGACGGAACCTGTTTTGTCAGAGCACAAAGAGAACCGCGCCGCCGCTCATGCCCGCACCCGCCGCTGTCATAAGCAGTTGCTCACGAGCCTTGAATGGTTGGTTTTGATGCTGCACAGACAATGACAGCGGGATGGTTGCTGCTGATGAGTTGCCATAGGTGGCGATTGTGCGGACCATTTTATTCTCCTCAAGTCCCAGATTGTGACGCACTGCATCGCAAAGACGGATATTGGCCTGATGGGGGATGAAATGGTCAATTGCAGAAGCTGTTATACCTGCTTCGTCCAGCACCTGACGTGAGGTGTCTGTCATCAGATCGACGGCACGTGTGAAAACCTCGCGCCCGTCACGCATTGTCATCAGAGAATGATCTATAGGGGTCTCCGGCGAAAAGGGTTTGTTGCTGCCGCCTGCTGCAATGGTGACGAGGCCATAACCACTGCCGTCTGATGCCATTGCTGCCGCTTTAAGGCCACTTTGTCCGTCTTTGCATGGGGCCAACACAACTGCGCCTGCAGCGTCTGCGAATAAAACTGCAGTCGCTCGTTCCAACGGATTAATCCTGCGACTGAGAATATTCGCGGCCACGATAAGCACCGCTTTGCCTTGCGTTCGTACAAAGCCATCAGCAAGTGTCAATGCATAGAGAAAGCCGGAGCAGGCACCGGCAAGATCAATTGCACCGGAATGATTCAGCCCAAGCTTATGTGCAAGCAGCGGTGCTGACGGGGGCAAAAGATGATCCGGCGTTGAGGTTGCAAGCAAGGTCATAGCGATTTCATCCGGCGCAATTCCCGCTTTGTCGAGGGCCATTTTTCCGGCTGCGGCTGCAAGGCCGCTTAATGTGTCGTCTTCCGTTGCCCAATGGCGTCTTTGAATCCCGGTACGCCTTTCTATCCAGCCTTTTTCAAGACCAAGCTGGTTTTCAATTTCCGCATTGTGAACGATACGCGACGGTACGGCATGACCAAAGCCGGCAAGACGGGAAGAAATCTTGGGCATCAAACAACCTCAGCTGAAACCATTGATGTGACTTCATCAATCGCATCATAGGTGGCAGCAAGTTCGTCAGCACTGGTGCAATAGGGTGGCATCAGATAGATGACGTTTCCCAGCGGGCGCAAAAGTATGGCTCGTTCGCGGAATAGCCGACGCAAGCGTGGTCCTACTTCGGCCATATAACCGCCGGAAGGCGACGCAAGATCGAGTGCTGCAATAGTGCCGCATTGCCGGATACTGGTAAATCGTGCGTCATTCTCGAAACGCTGCAACTGACGTGTATGTTGTGCGGCAAGCTGAGCAATGCGCGCCTCAACCGGCTCACTGCGCCAGACTTCCAGATTGGCGACAGCGGCGGCGCAGGCAATTGCATTGGCAGTATAGGAACTGGAATGGAAGAAGGTTTTGCTGCGGTCTTGCGATAGATGCGCATCGAAAATCTCCGCAGTGCACAGCGTTGCCGCCAGTGGCAAGGATCCTCCGGTCAGGCCTTTTGAAGTGCAGAGAATATCGGGTGTAATGCCCGCCTGATCACAAGCGAAGTGCGTACCGGTACGCCCCCATCCGGTCATCACCTCGTCAGCGATAAACAGACAACCGTAACGACTGGCTATTTCCTTAAGTGCACAAAGTACCGCTTTGTCATAAAGTTTCATGCCGCCTGCGCCAAGCACCAGTGGCTCAATGAGAATGGCAGCGACTTTTCCCGAACGGCAAAAACTTTCAAACGCATCAAGGGTCTCCTGTTCTTTCTCCGCATCGGGGAAGGGAAGGCGATCCACGCCAAACAGAAGTGGTTCAAACGGAACGTTGAACACGCCGCGCTCTCCCGCAGACATGGTGCCGATGGTGTCACCATGATAGCCGTGCTCCATCACCACAATGCGGTTACGCACGATGCCGCGATTGTAGAAGCTCCCCAACGCCATCTTGATCGCAACCTCGACAGCCGTTGATCCGCTGTCAGAAAAGAAGACATGGCTCAGGCCGTGTGGGGCAAATTCGAGCAGGCCTCTGGCGAGGATTTCTGCAGGTTCGTGGGTGAACTCGGCAAAAATAATCTGATCTAAACTCTCAGTCGCCGCGCGGATTGCATCCATGATGATGGGATGACGATGGCCGTGCGTTGTCACCCACCATGACGAGATGGCGTCGAAGATACGAGTGCCGTCTTCATCGAACAGGTAAGCGCCATCGGTTGCGACGATGCGCTTCATCGGCGGTATAAGGGCATGTTGCGTAAACGGATGCCAGACAGGAGAGCGGGTCATGCGGGTGTCTCCATCAGGGATACCATATCGAAATTCTCATGGAAGGCCTGGCTGAGATTTTCTTTTGTCAGCTCGTCCAAAATGGGCAGGCGCCCGAGTATTCTCACTTGTCCAATCTTGGCGATGATTGTCTGCGTGTCGATATTTTCAGCGCCGATGAAGGCCACGCTATGAATAGGAGTATTGCGGCTGCGCAGCGCTTCGATGGACATCAACGTATGATTGATCGTGCCAAGCGATGTACGGGCGCAGAGAATGACAGGAATGTGCCAGCGCGCGAAGACATCTGCGAAAACGGTTGTGTCGGTCAGCGGTACCAGCAGGCCGCCCGCGCCTTCTATGACCAGTGGGCTGTTGCATGCGGGTGGCTCAAGTCGGGTCGGATCAATTTCCACACCCTCAAGCCGAGCCGACAGGTGAGGTGAGGCGGGTGCTTTCAGGCGATAGGCTTCCGGCAATATGTGCGCGGCTGGCACGCCGCTTAGACGAGCAACGGTTTCGCTGTCCGTTTCTTCATCCAGTCCTGATTGTACAGGTTTCCAGTAATGGGCGTTGAATGTGCCTGTGATAGCCGCAGAAAACACCGTTTTGCCGATGCCGGTATCAGTGCCGGATATAACGTAACGGAGGGTCATGCCATGTATTCTTTCATGGTTGCGGCGAGGCAATCCAGCATGTGAGAAATCTGCTGTTGATCGACATTGAGTGTGATGGAGAGACGCAGACGCGCTGTGCCTTCAGGCACAGTTGGCGGGCGGATGGCGCGGACGTCAAAGCCTTGCTCCTGAAGAGCCTCGGCAATTTGCAAGGCTTGCGCATTGTTGCCGATGATGATCGGCTGGATATGCGATCCGCTTGGGGTAATACCGAAGCGCTGTTTCAATACCTCGCCCGCAAAGGCAACCCGAGCACTGAGCGCTTCCCGCCGTTCAGGTTCATCATTGATGATACGTAGTGCTTCGCGAACACCTGCTGCCATAAGCGGCGACGGTGCAGTGGAATAGATGAAAGCCCGTGCACGATTAACGAGATAATCTGCCAATACTTTTGACATAACAAGCAATGCACCCGACACGCCAAGCGCCTTGCCGCAGGTATGCAAGACCAGCACGTTTTCTCGGCCTTCCAAGCCTGCCGCCAGTCCGCGACCACCAGTGCCGAAGACGCCGGTGGCATGCGCTTCATCGATCACCAGAAACCCGTCATGATGATCGGCAACTGCAGCGAGTTCGGTAAGCGGTGCCTGGTCTCCATCCATTGAGTAGAGGCTTTCCACGGCAATCCATGGGCGCCCTTTGCCGCCTTTGTTGCGCCAGTTTCGGATTGTTTCACCAAAGGCGCTTGCATCATTGTGGGGGATGCTAATGGATGCGGCTTTGCTGGCCGCAATGCCTTCATGGGCGCTGGCATGAATAAGCGCGTCATGCAGAATGAGATCGCCACGTCTTGGTAAGGTCGCGAAAAGTGCGAAGTTGGCTATGTAACCGCTGCCGAAATAAAGAGCGCTTTCTGTACCGAAAAAAGCGGCTGCTTCCAGTTCGAGAGCTTCGTGCTCCTGATGGTTGCCGCGCAGCAGACGCGAACCTCCGGCTCCAGCCGGAACGCCTCTGTCCATCGCTGCACGGATTGCTGCTTTCATGTGTGGCGCATTGGCAAGCGCGAGGAAGTCATTCGACGTGAAGTCTATGCCACACGCCGGCGCCAGTCTGCGTAGTCGTGCTTTGCGTTGCAGGCCTTCAAGTGCGGTTGAATAGTTGGTAAGCATAGTCATCAACCGGCTGCCGGTTCCAATGGCATGGGAGAAATACCAAGACGATTAAAAAGAGCAGTATCATGGTCTTCGCCGGGATTATCGGCAGTCAGCAGCGTGTCGCCGATGAAGATAGAATTCGCGCCAGCAAAAAAACACAGCGCCTGCATTTCGTCGTTCATTTCGGTGCGTCCGGCAGACAGGCGCACATGCGAGGTCGGCATCAAGATACGCGCCAATGCAATTGTGCGGATGAAGTCAATCGGATCGATAGGCTTGGCATTTGCCAATTTTGAGCCGGGAATGGGGATCAGCTGATTGATTGGTACACTTTCCGGCGGTACGGGCAGATTAGCGAGCGTCAGCAACATCGAGATGCGATCGTCGATTGTTTCACCCATGCCCAAAATTCCACCGGCGCAAACCTTGATGCCTGCTACACGCACAGTTTCCAGCGTGTTCAGCCGGTCTTCAAACGTACGCGTGGTGATGATCTCAGAATAGAAACGTTCGGACGTATCGATGTTGTGATTGTAGTAATCGAGCCCGGCTTTGGCAAAGTCATGTGCTTGCTGATCTGTCAGCATGCCCAGTGTCATGCAGGTTTCCATGCCGAGCGCTTTCACGCCTTCAACCATGGCAACAAGTGTGTCCATGTCGCGGTCCTTCGGACTACGCCATGCTGCGCCCATACAATAGCGCGTTGCGCCTGCATCCTTGGCCTTGCGGGCTTCTCCGAGTACCTTTTCAACTTCCATCAGTTTTGAGGCTTTTAGGCCGGTCGGATAGCGAGAGGATTGGCTGCAATAGCCGCAATCTTCCGCACACCCACCGGTTTTTATCGATAAAAGGCGGCTCATCTGCACGGCATTGGGGTCGAAATACATGCGGTGAACGCTCTGAGCGCGGAACAACAGATCGTTAAACGGTAAATTATAGATAATAAGAGCTTGATTGATGGTGTAAGGAGGTAATTCTGATACGTTGCGTTCGATCTGTGGCGATTTTGATGTCTGAACTTGCACGAATAGGGTCCTTAAGAATCAAATTATAGATATAATTTATAATTATTGATAATACACAGAAATGCAACTGCTGCTACTGTTCTTTCACGCGTGCTGCCGCGCGGAGGAGGGCTGATCGGCGCTGTATTCGTTGTCTTTGCAAGCGTTTCGGTATCGAGAAATTGTTGAAACTCGATCTGCTGGACGCGTCAATCTCTTGACAGAAAGCTTCACGTCGCAGAGTGTAACTGGACTAGTGGATGAACCAGTAGATCAGTGGAGTCTCGTTTGAACGTTGTTCACGATCTTTTACTCGATAAGAGTGCAGGGCTCGGGCGCAACCTTGAGCGGCGCACCATTCGCGATGTGATCGCAGACAAGATCAGCGCCCTTATTGCTTCTGGATTGCTGAGTATCGGTGATGAGCTCCCGGGGGAAAGAGAGCTGGCGACGGCACTTTCCGTCAGTCGTCAAACTGTTCGTGGTGCGATCCAGATTCTGGCAGCGCGTGGTATTCTGGAGGTCGCTCAAGGTGCAAGAACGCGTGTGGCAAGCATCGATCTGACCGGGCTTTCAATCGGTATAACATCTCGCCTCAATGTTGATCTTTACGATGTGCATGCGGTTCATGCAGCGCGCTTGCTTGTCGAGCAGCAGATTGTCGGCGATGCAGCCGAGCGCATCTCGGATGATGCGTTGGAATTGTTGCATCGGTCTCTTGATGCTCAGGCGAGTTGCATGGATGACCCCGTCCGCTTTCTGATCTGTGATAGGGAGTTTCATGTGGCGATCTATCGCGAATGCGGGAATCCGCTTCTCGCAGATATCGTGACAGATCTTTACACTTACATGATGGAGCATCGTCGTCGCGCCATGGCGCAGCCGGGTGCTGTCGATGGGAGCTTTGCTGATCATCAGGTTATCCTGAGCGCGTTGGAAAAGCGTGATCGGGTTGCAGCGATGGCAGCTTTTGCCGCGCATGAAGAACGAATTTATGTCTCTACGAAAAAGTCTCTGGCTGCCGAAACTCGGTAGCCATGAGCACGTATGTGCTGTCGCAAAGGCTGCAAATGAACTGCATGTAACCAAATGACGAAGGGCAAAACTGTATGCATGTCTTGATTATTGGCGCGGCAGGAATGGTCGGACGCAAACTTGCGGAAGCCATCAGCCGTGATGGAGGTATTGCCGGAGCGGAAGTCAATGCTTTGACATTGGTGGACGTAATCTCACCTTCTGCCCCAGACGGATATTCAGGCAAAGTTGAGACTTATGCCGCAGACATTTCTGATCCCGCAGTTGCAACCACTCTTGTTGCAGGTCGACCAGACGTTATATTTCAACTGGCAGCGATTGTATCAGGTGAAGCCGAGCTTGATTTCGACAAAGGCTATGCAATCAATCTTGATGGCACGAGATATCTGTTTGAAGCTATTCGCAAGCAAGGGGGCATCTCTCCGTACAAACCACGTGTGGTTTTCACATCGTCGATTGCCGTCTTTGGGGCACCCTTTCCAGAGAAAATCGATGATGAATTCTTTTTGACACCGCGTACAAGCTATGGAACGCAGAAAGCAATAGGCGAGCTCCTGCTCGCGGATTATTCGCGCAAGGGCTTTCTGGACGGCATCGGAATCCGGCTGCCGACGGTGTGTATTCGCCCGGGAAAGCCAAATAAAGCCGCGTCCGGCTTTTTCTCCAATATCTTGCGTGAACCCCTCATCGGCAAGGAAGCCATTCTGCCGGTGGATGAATCTGTCAGACATTGGCATGTCAGTCCTCGCCGTGCAGTGGGTTTTCTCCTGCATGCTGCAACGATTGATCTTGCGCGCCTCGGCCATCGCTGTGTTTTGAACATGCCAGGCCTCTCAGCTACGGTTGGTGAACAGATTGAAGCATTGCGAAGAGTTGCCGGCGACAAAGCCGTGGCGTTGATCCGTAAAGAACGCGATCCGCTTATTGCTGGGATCGTTGATGGCTGGGCGCAAGATTTTGATGCAAGTCGCGCGATCGAGTTGGGCTTTGTCGCGGATACATCGTTCGATGAAATCATCAAAATTCATATCGAAGATGAATTGAACCAAGGATGACATGACGTGACGCCGGATAAGACAGTAACTGTAATCGGACTTGGCTCCATGGGCTGGGGGGCAGCCACGTCACTATTGCGCGCAGGCTTTCATGTTAAAGGCGTGGATGTTCGTCACGAGGTTTTGCAACGTTTCGCGGCGGAAGGCGGTGAGGCATACTCGACCGCTGCCGAGGCGGGTCCGAGCGATGTAGTATTCGTTTTCGTTGTGAATTCTGATCAGGCAAAGGATGTCCTCTTCGGTGCCAAAGGTGCATTGGCAAGCGCTGTTCGAGGCACAGTCTTTCTTTTGTGCGTAACTATGGCGCCGAGCGTCACCGTCGAAATAGCGGAACGCCTTGAAGCGGCTGGCATGCTGGTTATAGACGCGCCGGTTTCGGGCGGGCATCAGAAGGCTCTCACAGGCGAAATGACGGTGATGGGATCTGGCTCGAACGCAGCCTTTGACATTGCTGCGTCCAGTTTGAATGCTGTTGCTGGCAAGGTATTTCGTCTCGGTGAAGTGCCCGGACTGGGCTCGAAGGTCAAGATGATCAATCAGCTGCTTGCCGGTGTACATATCGCGGCAACAGCAGAAGCTCTCACTCTTGCAGCAAAAGTTGGATTAGACCTTCAGACAGTATTCGACGTCATTCGTGTTTCGGCGGGTTCTTCATGGATGTTCGAAAATCGCGGACCGCACATTGTGGAAGGCGATTACACACCACGTTCCGCAGTGAATATCTTTGTCAAGGATTTGGGCATCGTTACCTCAGAAGCTTCCGAGGCTGGAGGGTCGACACCTTTAAGTCAAACAGCACTGGAACTCTTTAATCAGGCTGCCGGTGCCGGATTCGGACCTCAGGATGACGCAGCTGTAGCAAAGATTCTCGCCTTAAAAAGCGATGTAATATTGCCCGGAATGACGGATTAGACGATGAGTATTGTTTTAGGCGCCATTGCTGACGACTTTACCGGAGCAACCGATCTCGCAGGTCTTTTGGCTCGAAGTGGCTATCCAGTTTCTTTGCGACTTGGATTGCCGTCAGAAGCCGAACCTGAAGGCAACGCCGCAGCGTTCGAAATTATCGCTCTTAAATGCCGTACAATTCCTCAAAATATGGCTGTTGATCAGGCGCGATCTGCTTATGAATGGCTCAGCGCTCGCGGTGCAAAACGCTTTTACTGGAAATATTGCTCGACCTTCGACAGCACTGAAAAAGGCAATATAGGGCCGGTTGCTGAAGCGTTGATGGCCGATATAGGCACGTCTCAGACGATCTATTGCCCTGCATTTCCGGAAAATGGTCGTAATGTTTTCATGGGGCATCTTTTTGTGGGAGAAGCGCTTCTCAACGAAAGCGCGATGAAAGACCATCCTTTAACGCCCATGCGCGACTCCAGTCTGGTCAGATTGTTGACGCCACAGGTGCGTGGAAAAGTGGGCCTCGTCAACCGGCTTACTGTCGCGCGTGGAGTGGAAGCTCTCAAATCCAGATTAAGGGAACTGGAGGCTGACGGCATCGCACACGTTATTATTGATGCGGTTGCGAATGATGATCTTTCAATTATCGCGGAAGCCTCACTGGATTTCCCATTAATCAGTGGAGGTAGCGCTCTCGCTATGCCGCTGCCAGCACTTCTCGCTGGCTCCGGTATGATTGGCCAAACCACTGAAACTGTACCTGAACCTCAGGTGCAGAAGGGACAGATTGTACTTTCAGGCAGTTGTTCGGCCATGACTCTCAAGCAGGTCGAACTCTATCGTGATAGGGCTGCAAGTTATCAGCTGAATCCAACAGTTCTGGCCGAACTTGGTATCGCGGATGCGCTCGACTGGCTCCAAAAACAACCGGTCGAAAAGCCGAAGCTGATTTATGCAAGTGCTGACCCTGCTTCTGTGCAAGAAGCGCAATCGAAGCTTGGCGTCGAGCGGGCCGGACAAATTGTTGAACAGGCGCTCGCTGAATTGGCGTTTGCTTCGTTCAAACTTGGAATACGTCGATTTGTGGTCGCTGGCGGTGAAACATCGGGCGCAGTTGCTCAGGCACTTGGAGTCTCGAAGCTCAGGGTCGGTAAAGAAATCGCTCCCGGTGTTCCATGGACCTATGCCAAAATTGGCGATGAAACCGTCGCACTCGCACTTAAGTCCGGCAATTTTGGAACCGCGTCCTTCTTCTCCAATGCGCTTGAGCTGCTGGAGGTTGCATGAGCGAAGAAGCGAGGTTGCGAGAGGATATCTGCCGGTTAGCAAAATCGATGTTTGATCGGGGGCTTACAGGTGGATCTTCGGGAAACATCTCGGCTCGCCTTTCCGACGGGCGCTTGTTGGTAACGCCAACAGGCAGCTCGTTTGGTGGGCTTGATCCTCAAAGACTATCGCTATTCAACGAGGCAGGGATATTGGTTGGCGGTGATCGTCCCACAAAAGAAATGCCGCTTCATTCCGCATTTTATGAAACGCGCGGTGCCAAGGCCGGGGCAGTTGTGCATCTGCATTCATGCCATTCGGTTGCCCTTTCAATGCTACCAAATATCGATCCTGAGAACATGCTGCCGCCTCTAACGGCTTATTCGATCATGAAGCTCGGCAAGGTCAAGCTCTTGCCATACTTTTTGCCGGGTGATCCGGCAACCGGCGACGCAATCCGCGGGCTGGCTGGTAAGCGAAGTGCGGTTATGTTGGCCAATCACGGCCCTGTCGTTGCATCGAAAGATCTGGAAGCAGCGGTTTACGCGATCGAGGAACTCGAAGAAACGGCCAAACTTGCTTTGTTGACCCACGGGCTGAAACCCAAGCTCTTAACCGATGCGCAGATCAGTCAGATCGTAGAAAAATTTGATGTGGAGTGGGAGTAATATGGCGAAATTCTCGGCCAATTTGGGTTTCCTGTGGCAAGAGCTGCCTCTTCCTGATGCAATACGCGCAGCCAGCAACGCTGGCTTTGATGCCGTGGAATGTCATTGGCCCTATTCCTATGATGTCAAAGATATAGCTGCCGCTCTTCACGAAACCGGGTTGCCAATGCTGGGTCTCAATACTAGCCGCGGCAATGTAGAAGTTGGTGATAATGGCCTTACAGCCATTCCGGGCCGTGAGAGCGAAGCGCGCGCTGCTATTGATCAGGCGATCACCTATGCCAGCGAACTTAACGTGCCCAATATACACGTCATGGCAGGACGGAGTGAAGGAACGGAAGCCCATCGCACTTTTTTGAGCAACCTCACCTATGCCTGCGAGCGCGCATCTATCTATTGCATGACTATTCTGATCGAACCTTTGAATAATCGCGATGCGCCGGGATACTTTCTGAGAACCTCTGCGCAAGGTCTATCGATTATCGAAGAGCTCGGTCAGGACAATCTGAAGCTGATGTTTGATTGTTATCATATCCAGATCATGGAGGGTGATATCAGCAAGCGGCTTGAAGCATTGATGCCGCATATCGGCCATGTCCAGATAGCGTCCGTTCCCGATCGCGCAGAACCCGATCATGGGGAATTAAACTACAGACATATTTTGAGTTGGCTCGATAAGCTTGGCTATCAAAAACCTATTGGGGCTGAATATCGTCCGGCAACGTCTACCGTTGACGGACTAAAATGGATGCACCTTTTTGAATGAAGCTATTAAGCGGTACAGACACGAGAACGAGGAGGAATGATAGTAATGAGCGCTGGATCAGCTGCAGGAAATAAGCCCATTGCACTTGTGACGGGTGGGGGGACGGGGGTCGGTCGTGCGATTGCAAAAGCGCTTGGCACTGCAGGCTATCAGGTCATCATCTCGGGCAGACGTGGCGAGGTTCTCGATAAAGCGGTTAAGGAACTCTCGGCTGAAACGGGCGGACATTTCCACGCTTTCAAAGCGGATGTAAGTGATCCTGTGTCAGTGCGCACCCTTTTTGACAGCATCGAAAGCAAATTTGGACGACTGGATCTTCTGATCAACAATGCGGGTACTTTGGTGCCGGGTGTTCCTTTGGAAGAAATCAGTTTCGATGACTGGAGTGCAATTGTAGGCGCTAATCTGACTGGTGCGTTTTTGTGTACACAGCAGGCATTTCGCATTATGAAAGCGCAACAGCCGCGTGGTGGTCGCATCATCAATAATGGATCAATTTCAGCGACGACACCGCGTCCGAACTCGGCGCCTTATACTGCGACCAAGCACGCCATCACTGGCCTGACAAAGTCGACGGCACTTGACGGGCGTAACTTTGATATTGCTTGCGGGCAGATCGATATCGGGAACGCTGCAAGTGACATGACGCAGAAAATATCGACTGGTGTCATTCAGGCAAATGGGACGATTGCCGCAGAACCAACGATTGACCCGACGCATGTTGCCAATGCAGTTGTTTATATGGCGAGCTTGCCTTTGGACGCTAATGTGTTGACCATGACGGTGATGGCAACCAAAATGCCGTTAGTCGGGCGCGGTTGATACTGTCGCCTGCTGCAATGGATTGAAGCTTTACAAAGGAGAGAAATAGCGAAGGTGCAAATGTCGGAAGTGAGGAGCTGGCATTTTCATTTTTTCAAAAAACATAAATTATCGATCACACTCTGGGAGGATACGCATGGCAGCTGTACAGTTCGCTGAGGTAGTGAAATCTTTCGGTACCTTTCCTGTTATCAAAGGCGTGAATATTGATATTGAAGATGGCGAATTTGTCATTCTTGTTGGGCCTTCTGGCTGCGGAAAATCAACCCTTTTGAGAATGTTGGCCGGGCTGGAGAATATCTCCGGTGGGGAGGTTCGCATTGGCGGAAGAACAGTAAATAACCTGCCGCCCAAGGAACGCGATATTGCTATGGTGTTCCAGAACTATGCCCTTTATCCCCATATGACAGTTGCAAAGAATATGGCGTTCTCATTGATGCTCAATTCTGCGCCACAGGCCGAAATTGAGGAGCGGGTGAACTATGCGGCTGGTATTCTCGGTCTGACAAATCTGCTCGACAGATATCCGCGTCAGCTTTCAGGAGGGCAGCGCCAGCGGGTTGCCATGGGGCGCGCGATCGTTCGTGATCCGCAGGTTTTCCTGTTCGATGAGCCACTGTCTAATCTCGACGCCAAGCTTCGAGTGGCTATGCGTGCAGAAATTAAGGAATTGCATCATCGACTGAAGACGACAACTGTCTATGTAACCCACGATCAGATTGAAGCCATGACAATGGCTGACAAGATCGTGGTCATGCATGACGGGCGCGTTGAGCAGATTGGCTCACCGCTGGAGCTTTATGATAATCCAAGCAACCTGTTTGTCGCAGGATTTATCGGCTCACCCGCAATGAATATGATCAAGGGTAAGCTCGCCCCGGAAGATCCAAAAACATTTGTTGCTGAAGACGGTATGCGGTTACCACTTTCTCGCGGTTATCCAGCCGCTGTCGGTCGCGATCTCGTTTATGGGTTGCGTCCTGAATATATCCGGCTTGATAGCGCGGGCATGCAGGTGCCGGTGGTCGTCATTGAACCAACTGGCTATGAAACACACATCGTCGTGAATTTTGGCGGAACAGAAAATACCTGTATTTTCCGCGAACGTGTCGACGTTCGCCCTGGCGAGATGATTTCAATCTCAATTGATCCAGCAAATGTTCACTTGTTCGATGAACAGGATGGAATGCGGCTGTCGGCCTGAGTTTATTCCGCGCACCAAAGGAGAGGAGCCTTCGGTGTGCTGTTTCTGGGAAAGACGCATGTCACCAGATTTCTGCATCCGTGGTTTGGGACAGCGGATGTGATCAACGAGAAGTCCCATCTTTGGAGGAGGAGCATAATGACTATCAGAAGAAGAACATTTCTTGCAGGAACAGCAAGCCTTGTTGGCGCTGCGGGTCTTTCTGGCCTCGGCTATTCTCCGGCTTTTGCTGCCGAACCTCAATATAAACCCGAAGAAGGCGCAAGTCTTCGGCTCTTGCGCTGGACACCTTTCGTGAAGGGCGACGAAGAGAGCTGGCTTGCTAACACAAAGAAATTCAGCGATGCCACTGGTGTTGCAGTCCGCATTGATAAGGAAAGCTGGGAAGATATTCGCCCCAAAGCAGCGGTCGCAGCCAATGTTGGATCTGGCCCGGACATTGTCATGTGCTGGTTCGATGATGCCCATCAATATCCCGACAAGCTCGTAGACCTCACGGAACTGGGTACATATCTCGATGGTAAGTACGGCGGCTTCTATGATGGGCTGAAGGGATATGCTGTACGCGATGATAAATTCATTGCCATGCCGTTGACTGCAATCGGCAATGCCATTGTTTATCGTGACAGCCATATGAAAGCAGCAGGCTTTAGCGAGTTCCCCAAGGATGCCGCAGGCTTCCTGGAGCTTTGCAAAGCGATGAAAGCCAAAGGCACGCCAGCGGGCTTTCCACATGGTAAAGCAGTTGGTGATGGCAACAACTACGCCCATTGGTTGTTGTGGAGCCACGGCGCACAAATGGTCAATGAAAAGGGCGAAGTCACTATCAATTCGCCTGAAACACTGGCTGCATTGAATTATGCAAAAGAGCTCTACGCCACATTTATTCCAGGAACGGAAAGCTGGCTGGACATCAATAATAATCGCGCGTTTCTTGCGGGGCAGGTTTCATTAACTGCGAACGGTGTTTCGATCTATTACGCTGCGAAGAATGACCCGAAGCTTGCTGAAATTGCTGAGGATATGCGCAGTACAAACTTCCCAATTGGGCCTGTCGGGAAGAGCGTTGAATTGCATCAGACCAGCTCCTTGCTTGTATTCAAACATACGAAATATCCAGAAGCTGCAAAAGCTTACCTTAAGTTCATGATGGAAGCAGACCAGATGAATGCATGGATCAAGGGGTCGAGCGCCTATTGCTGCCAACCACTTAAGGCGTTCGCAAACAATCCGGTCTGGACGGAGAATCCCATCCATGCGCCTTATGCCCGAGCATCGGAAACCCTGCGGCCGAACGGGTATGCGGGGCCACTGGGATATGCGTCAGCGGCGGTGATGGCTGACTACGTTCTGGTCGATATGTTTGCGTCTGCGGTAACGGGAGCGGAAACTCCAGAGGAAGCGATGGCAAGCGCTGAAAAGCGAGCGAACAGATATTATCGCGTGTGATCGACATAATTATGAGGCGTAGGTGAAAGCCTGCGCCTCCGCTTCGCATAGAGCATTTCCGGCAAAAGAGCGAAGCGGTTTTCGGAACAAGATGTACGCAAAAACAGTGAGATAGAACATTTCTCGTGATCGAACTTCAACCAGAAATGCTCTGGTGTTCTGGAGGTGCAATCCATGACGATGACGAATACAAAAGACTCCGGGAGCGATGCGGCGCAGCAAAGTCCCGCCCGACCGCGCCTGAGCAACAATCGCGATATGCTTGGATTTTTGTTCATGCTGCCTGCAGCAGTTTTTCTGCTTTGCTTCCTTACCTATCCGCTTGGCCTGGGGGTTTGGCTGGGCTTCACCGACACCAAGATAGGACGCGACGGCATTTTTATTGGCCTTGAGAATTATGAGTTTCTCTGGGACGACAGTGTTTTCTGGCTATCTGTGTTCAACACGGTCCTCTATACGTTCGTCGCATCTGTTCTCAAATTTGGTTTGGGCCTTTGGCTTGCGCTGTTGCTGAACGAAAATCTGCCGATCAAATCTTTCTTCCGCGCAATTGTACTTTTGCCGTGGGTGGTGCCAACCGTACTTTCAGCACTCGCATTCTGGTGGATCTACGACGCACAGTTTTCCATTATATCCTGGTCGCTCATGCAGATCGGTCTGATTGACCAGCCCATCAATTTTCTGGGCGATCCAACCAATGCACGATTGTCTGTCATTGCGGCCAATGTCTGGCGCGGCATTCCTTTCGTGGCGATATCTCTCCTTGCGGGCCTGCAGACCATTCCAGCATCCTTGCAGGAAGCAGCATCCCTTGACGGTGCATCCAGCTGGCAGCGTTTTAGGCATGTGACATTACCGATGCTGACACCGATCATCGCTGTGGTGATGACGTTTTCCGTGCTGTTCACATTCACAGATTTTCAGCTGATCTATGTTTTGACCAAAGGTGGGCCTGTGAACGCGACGCATCTCATGGCCACCCTATCGTTTCAACGTGCAATTCCGGGCGGCCAGTTAGGCGAGGGTGCTGCGATAGCGGTCGCAATGATCCCGTTCCTGCTCGCCGCAATTATGTTCTCCTTCTTCGGTTTGCAACGCCGCAAATGGCAGCAGGGCGGAGGTGATTGAGAATGGAGAAAATCATGAAAGCCAAGGATCAGGCGATCAATACGGTTACTGATGACACCCAGGGCATGTCTTATCTCAACAGGCTGCCCAGAAGAGTGGTGACAATCTATATACCCATTGCGCTGTTTATTTTCGTGCTGCTCTTTCCATTCTACTGGATGGCAATCACTGCAGTTAAGCCAAATTCACAGCTCACAGATTATGACAATTACAGCCCGTTCTGGGTGGTCGATGCCACATTCGATCACATCAAGTATCTGTTGTTTGAGACGTCATATCCGGGCTGGTTATGGAATACGATGCTCGTTGCGACATGTGCAACGTTCATATCACTGGTGACATCAGTTCTAAGCGCCTATGCGATTGAACGTATCCGCTTTACCGGCTCGCGCTCGGTGGGCTTGCTGATTTTTCTGGCTTATCTCGTTCCGCCATCGATCCTGTTCATTCCGCTGGCATTTATCGTCTTCAAACTTGGGATTTATGACTCCCGGCTGGCTCTGATTTTTACTTATCCGACCTTTCTTATCCCATTCTGTACCTGGTTGCTGATGGGATACTTCCGCTCGATTCCATTTGAGCTGGAAGAAAGTGCACTCGTTGATGGTGCAAGTCGCTGGCAAATTTTGTTGAAGATTATTCTGCCTCTTGCGGTTCCAGGGCTGATTTCGGCAGGTATATTCGCTTTCACTCTTTCGTGGAACGAGTTCATCTATGCACTGACATTTATTCAGTCTTCAGAAAACAAGACCGTTCCTGTGGGAGTGCTGACTGAACTTGTGCGCGGCGATATCTTTGAATGGGGAGCGCTTATGGCCGGTGCGTTATTTGGGTCGCTGCCGGTTGTCATTCTCTATTCATTCTTTGTCGACTATTACGTCTCGTCCATGACTGGAGCCGTGAAGGAATAACCACCCTTCTTATTATCCATGTGGATATGAAAAGAGGCTCTCTCGAGCCTCTTTTTAGCGCGCGTATCGATCTGATTGGTTCAGATCGTCGCTCTAAATATTTGTTTTAACGCGCATCTTTGTCCGAAAACCGTTTCACACTTTTCGGGATGCGCTCTAATTGCGATCAATAGCTATTGTCATAACTGACCGCTCAAAGCTTCCTGAACGGCGATATCCGCCATCGCAATTGCAGCGTCTCTGTTGCGTGCTGCAGCGATAAATCGGCCATTGTGGCAGAAGCTTGCACCTTCAATGCCGCATGCTGCTTCCAGATCGCCATTGGTTAACCCAGCCCAAGCTGCAGGAAGGTCAGCTCTCAGTTCAAACCCATCATCCGATTTACGAATGCCAGTCAGACACCAATCGTTGTTTCTAGGATGAACGACAAACAGCAGATGATCGGCACCAGCTTTGACGATTGCAGACCGGAAAGGCATTCCGAGCGGAAGTTCCAGCACCCGATTTTCGCCTGCAGCTTCAATTGCATTTTGCACAATGGTCTCAGCCCGTAATTTCGCTGCACTTCCTGCGATTTTTGCTTCGACAAAACTGCGGGCAATGATCAAAGCGCGTTGAAACGCCTGATCATCAGCCTCGGGGTTTGTTTCATCAAAGACGGGTTTAAGCGTCTCCAACAGTGTTGGCAGGGTAAGCCCTGCAAGTGGCCCGGCAATGGAAGGACTGAGCTCGCCGTTATCCACCAGATCAATTGGAAGTACGAAATTCTCGTCAAAGGACGCGTGAATGGCTTCTACATTTGCCTCAGGAACGCCGGATAGCACGAGATAGTCGCGTCCATAGTGCTTCCAGATCAGACCAAATGAGCTGTAGGCTTGTCCGTCTTCGCGGCGCGGTGCGCCGCGCTGATGGTGATCATAAATATGCGCTTCAGGATCATAGAGGCCGCCTACATCGTAAATAATGCGGTCAACGTTTGGCGTAATCCAATTGCGGTCCCTGCTGCGAATAAGCTGGGCATCAGGGAAAAGCCTGGTGAGTATGACACTCGACATCAACTCGTCGGCATGAAAGCCCCCAGAGTGCGTGACGATAAATTCTGGGTTCATGCCGTATGCGCCTTATCAGTATTAAAATGAAACGAGAGAACGAGTGCTGATACTCTTTAGAGCGTTTGAGCTCAAGCTCCCTCATACATATTCCTTTAAGGTATCGGTGGCCTGGCTACTGTACGAGGCAGAAGTTGAACCACAATTCTTGCAGGCAGGTTCCCTGAGTTCGACATCCCGTCAAATATGTCAGGGTGTTAAATTTCTGTCATCAAACCATGCTAGCTAGCTGTTCAAATGGGTATAAGAATCAAAATATACTTACTTAAATTGATTCGAATCAATAATAACTATCTGGTACTGAATTAAAACATATTTGTGAAGTATTAATTTTATTAACAACAAATAATTTCATGAAAAATACACATTATATTTATTGATTTAGTGATTTTATATTTTATAAGCCCTCGCGTCACACCTCGCTTATGGAGTTATTTTATGAGGGTTAAGAATTTTCTCTGCGCTTCGGCTGCAGTATTCTCGTTTGCGTCGGCTGCACAGGCTGCTGATGCGATCATTGCACCAGAGCCAGAAGCCGTAGAGTACGTTCGCGTTTGCGATGCCTATGGCGCGGGCTATTTCTACATCCCGGGCACCGAAACCTGCCTGCGTATTCACGGCTATCTTCGTTATGACGTTAAAGGGGGCGATAACGTCTACGCCAAGCGTTTGTCGCAGCTGGAACGCGACACCTATGACATGAAGTCCCGCTTTGAACTTCGTTTTTCTACTGCGTCCGAGACGGATCTGGGCACACTTAAGACCTATGCCGACGTGCGCTATGATTGGAACAACGGTGAAAACGGCGCAAGCGGCCAGCTCCGCTTCGCATATATCGAACTCGGCGGTCTTCGCCTTGGTCTCGATGAATCCAAGTTCGTAACCTTTACTGGTTACCTCGGCGACGTCATGAACGACGACGTCATTCTGGCCGGCGGCACGCGCACCAACGCCATCAGCTATAGCTTCAAGGGCGGCAACGGTTTCTCGGCTGTAATCGCTCTCGAACAGGGTGGCAATGGCGACTCGGACGTCAACGTCACAATCGATGACTACACGCCGCACGTTGTTGGTGGCTTGAAGTTTGCTCAGTCATGGGGTTCGATTGCTGGTGTTGCAGCTTATGACGCACTCAACGAAGAGTGGGCCGGTAAAGTTCGCCTTGATGTGAACGTGACCGAACAGTTCTCGGTCTGGGTGCAGGGCGCATACAAGTCGAACGATGACAACTACACGGTTACACAGCGCTTTGCTGATGGTAGCTGGCGTGGTGTTCGTCGCATCGACAGCTTCTACGGTACGTGGGGTGGCGATTGGGCCGTTTGGGGTGGTGCCAAGTTCAAGGCAACCAAGCAGGCAACGATCAACGTTCAGGCAGCTTATGAAGATGCCGGCCGTTTTGCAGCCACTGCAAACGTAGCTTACACTCTGGTGCCGGGCTTCACTGTAACGCCTGAAATTTCTTACACCAAGTGGTCGGATGACCGCTCGGAACTTAAGGGCGAAAAGGCGTGGCAGGGCATGGTTCGCTTCCAGCGCTCGTTCTGATCTGATCGTTCGTTCGGATTTGATAACCTCCAGTCAGATTTGAAGCGACAGGGTAGCGGCTTGAAAAAGCCGCTACTTTTTTATGGCTATTGAAGCGGATAATGATCTCAATTCTTTGAGTTACTGGAGAAAATTCCGCAAGCTCTCCAATTCGACGGGACTGATTTCATGCCCGCCGGGTGCAATCAGGGATTTGACGTCTGCACCCTGTGCTTTGAACCATTCAATCAGGCTCTTTGAGAGCTTGATTGGCGAGATCGGATCGACTTCGCCAGCCGTGATGAGAACCCGTTTGCCGGAGAGTGCGGGCTGCGGTTCCGGTGTCCATGGGATCAGCGGATGCATGAGTGCTGCACGGTCGAACAGGTTTGGGTCGCCAAACAGCATGGATGCCAGAATGTTGGCTCCGTTCGAATAACCGAGCGCATAGATTTCACGACCCGGATGCTGCTCACGAACCTCGCTGATAAAGCCCAGCATCTTCTCCGTGCGCAGGTGAAGGTCATCCATGTCATAGACGCCTTCGCCTGTACGGCGGAAGAAGCGATTGGCACCGAATTCCGATACATCGCCGCGTGGCGCGACAATACCTGCATCGGGCAGTATCTGGTCGATCAGGCCGGTGAACTGGTGCTCATTGCCGCCTGTGCCGTGAAACGCGATGACGACCGGCGAACCGGCAACACCTTCGCGCCGGAAGCTGAGATATTCATTTTTTGTCATGATAATCCTCCAAAGGAGGGTGCCTCCGGCAAAGCCGGAGGCATCCAGTTATTTATCAGTCAAAGGCTCAAGATTGGCTTCGATGCGATCACGATAGGCCTCATAGCGGCTTGGCAGCTTGAGTGCTTCGCCCAGATGCGCCGTGTCTTCATCGCGGTCAAAGCCGGGTTCGTTGGTGGCAATTTCAAACAGCACGCCGCCCGGGGTGCGGAAGTAGATCGCCCAGAAGTAATCACGGTCGATCACCGGTGTGACATGATAGCCTGTGTCCATCAGCGCCTTGCGCACTTCAAGCTGTGCAGCCCGGTCCGGTACGGCAAAGGCGATGTGGTGGACAGAACCTGCGCCCTGACGTGCAGCCTGTGCCGAAGGAAGGGCTTCGAGATCAACCGTATCGGCACCATTGCCATTTGGAATGATGAAGCGGCTGATATTGCCTTGGGTTTCAGCGCGTTCATAACCCATGAACCTGAGCAGTTCGGCACTGGCGTCAATGTCGTGAAGCCGCATGCGTGCGCCGCTGAAGCCGCGGATAGCGACATCTTCGGAAACGCCCGCACTGATCCATGGCGCACGCTTGTCGTCGTCAATCTCAACGAGTGCAAAGCCATCGCCATCCGGCCCCTGGAAACGCAGACGTTCAGCGCCAAACACGCGGTCAGCTTCAAGGCCGGTTACGCCTTTTGCGACCAGACGGTCTTTCCAGAAGCCAAGTGAATCCTTTGGCACAGCGAATTCGGTTTCGCCGACTTCGCCAACGCCCGGACGACCGCGCACGATGTTCGGGAACGGGAAGTAGGTCATGACCGAGCCGGGGGTGCCGACTTCATCACCATAATAGAGGTGATAAACACTAGGTTCGTCAAAGTTCACCGTCTTCTTCACGCGACGCAGGCCGAGTGTATCGGTAAAGAAGCTGTTGTTCTGGCGTGCATCGGCCGCCATCGACGTGACGTGATGAAGGCCTCTGATCTGGTTCAGCATGATGTTTGCCTTTCTGCGGCATGACCGCTCCATAATCTTGTTGAAGCCAATCTAATGGGATTGATTGTTGATAACAATTGATGCAAATATTGCGATTATATTACAATGAGTGCAATAATCGGATCGAAATAGAAGCTTATGTTTATTGTTGTGGAGCCTGCTTTTCACAAAGCTGTGAAGCATGGAAAAGAAACGTTCAGAGACAAAAATAAACAACACTTTGTTTGATTAAAGCGGTATAGCGGCTCGCAATCAATTCTTTGGAGTGCCCTTCAGACCGCACATAAAGCAACAGCTATTCCAAGACCCGGTTCACTTGAAAAGTGCCACGTCTTGATCCTGGCGATTCCACAATACGAAAACTGAATTCAGAGAGTTCTGCAGATCTAGCCCTTACCTCAAAGCGGGTTGAGATATGCAGTCACATGCGATTACATGAAATGACAAATCTTACCGCACTCGACAATGTATCAAATGAGACTCAACTTTCGACACTGGTTGGCATGATTGCCATTCCGCTCTGGAGTGTATCGATTGGGTTCATTCGCAGTGTGTCGGAAATTTTTGGACCTATCGCAGGTGCTGCCCTGATCTATACGACAAGTGGCATACTTGGTGCCCTAGTTCTCGGTCTTCCAAAGCTACGCGACCTGAAAAATCCAGGAATCTGGTATAGCGGCCTTCTGTTCGTTGCTTATGAGATTTCGCTGGCGCTGGCGATAGGACTTGCGCACAACCGCGATCAGGCATTGGAACTGGGCATGATAAATTATCTCTGGCCCAGCGTGACAATCCTGTTTGCTGTTCTGACGGGACAACAGCGCGGCTCGTGGCTCCTTGCTGTTGCATTGGGCTTTTGCTTAATGGGTATCGGTTGGGTTATGAAAGGTGACAATGAGTTATCCCTGGATCTTATTTTCCATAATATTCAGAACAACCCGTTAGCTTATATTTATGCATTCGCGGCCGCATTGCTATGGGGGCTGTACTCCGTTGTTACGCGCCATTTTGATAATGGAAAAAGCGCGGTTCCGCTTTATTTTCTGCTGACCGCAGCTGTACTGTGGACCAAGTATACGATCAGTGATGGGCCTGCACTGGTCCTTCATTGGAATAGTCTGGGGCAAATCCTAGTTTTTGCTGCGATGTCGGCTGTTGCTTATGCGTGTTGGAACCGGGGTGTATGTCATGGGAATATCTCACTTCTCGCAACGGCATCCTATTTCACGCCAGTACTTTCAGCAGTTCTCACGTGCTTATGGCTTGGAATTCGGCCGGGCATCGAATTATTCTTCGGTGTGTCAATGATCACGGCTGGGTCTTTGCTATGCTGGTGGGCTACACGCTGGACCGCATTATAAAGACTGCATTTCCCCAGTATGGGAGTTGGTGGCATTACACCCGCACATAAACTGAAATTGGCCGCGTGAATCCTGGTGTTAAACTCGTCAAAAATAGGGGATACGAGAACATACATTCGTTATCACTTCTCCAGCCACCACGAAGGATTTCTCCGAGAACTGCCAATGATGGTCTGCCCTTGAAGGTTGACAGCAAGCCATAGCGAATGGTCAAACCAAACTTGTGTGGCTTTGATGTCGCCAGAGAATCTGAGAACGGGAGAAAATTGATGCGTTTGAAGGCTATTGCGCTGTGCCTTATGGCAGGATTTTGTACTTCGGCATTCGCACAGGACAGCACACATGTTTTGGAGCAGGCCTTAAAACAAATACCGCAAAAGACACTTACAAAACCCGAAGCGATGCAGATATTTTTCCTGGACACGCAAGCGTGGCGGGGTTTGGAAAAAGCAGGGCCGTCAGCTAACGGAATGCGAAGGCTTGTTCTATCACAACCAATCCGGTCGCTTGAATCGATCGGATATGGACTGGATGCCTGGTCGAAAAACGCAAAGATCTCTTTCGACGATCTCACCTATTTTGCTGCTTTTGGTCAGGCCCCGGGTAACGTTACCTATTGGGGTCTGCAGAATGAACAAGCCAGTCAATCTTTGGTCAAGGCGCTTAAAGACGCTGATTTTTCTGATGTAGACAGTGACGTTTCAGATCTCATTGCAAATGGCGAAGCCAACAAGCTTGATTTTACGAAAGCGAATGCTGGAAATCCCTGGCGCGGAGCAACCGGCGCAACGAGCTTCGTTTTGCCTCTTGATGCTGCCGTGGTTCAAGCCTCATCCGCAAGTGACATGAAAACATTGGCTCAACCCACGCCCTCGGTGGCTGATAGCGAAATCATTGCTACAGCTGTTGACGGGCTGAAGAGTGTAATTCCGTCAGAGAACGGTCAGATTGTGCAGGCCGCGATTATATCGCCCATTTTTGGTCTGGACGGTGTTGATCCCGCAAAAATATTGCCCTCTTCGCCAGGTGATATAGAAGCCGCAAAGCAGTCTTTCAAAGACAGTGTGGCAGAAAATAGCCGCGGGATTCCTCCCTATTTTGCGGGATTTATCGCCGATGCCCAAATCGATAATGCACCCGCTGTCGTCATTTCACTTTCCTATCCCGACTGTTCAACGGCCGAGCAGGCAGTTAACGGCGTCGTTGCCTCATGGAAAGAAACGGTAGCTGGAACGGTAGAAGGCGATATTTCCGGGCATGCCGTTCAGGCAGGTAAACTTTGTGCAGGCGTGGTTAGCATAGTTGCGCCGAAAGCAGAGACCGCTGCAAACCCAATCTTGTCAGATGTGATGAACCGCTATCTGCAGCGCGATTTCACAGTCTTGCAAATTGGTTCATCGCTCTAATCTCACTTTATAATTTTCAAACTCAGGCGCAACCGCTTCCTTCTTGGGAAAGAGCGGTTGTGCATTGTGCACGAGACGGTACAATCAAACAAAATTATAAGAGAGGGACCAAATCATTGGCGCAAAAAGCCAGCCCCCAAGAAACAGCTTCTGATAAGCCGGTTCTTCTCAGCGGCGGGAATCCGCAAATTCCAAAGGCAGACGGCAATGAACCTGTTCAGGCTTACATCGCTGCCATGCCCGGTTGGAAACGAGATGTGGGGCAAAAGCTGGACGCCATTATTGAGAATCTGGTGCCAAATGTTTCAAAAAAGGTTCGCTGGAACACTCCATTTTATGGAGTAGGGGACGGCACATCCTTCACTGCGTTCCACTGCATGACGAAATATATCAAAATAACCTTTTTCAAAGGGACAGACCTGACACCAATGCCACCCGAACCGTCAAAGCAAGCCAACGTGCGGTATTTTCATATTTTTGAACCCGGAGACTTTGACGAAGCGCTGTTCGCGGACTGGATAAAGCAAGCCTGCGACTTGCCCGGCGAGAAGATTTAACACTGCTCATACGCTTTTATCCGGGCGTTCCTTGATACTGAACCATATACAATGAATTTCTCGTTTCACGCGCATTTTTGTTCGTCTATAGAAGTCCCCGCCATCATCTTTATTGTCGACGTGCGATATAAATGCATAAAAGCATGCTATTAATTGGGTGGTTAAGCGTAATATAAATAATATACAAATAGAAAATTTACAATATAATATTAAAAACAATTGACATTAGATTTAAATTGAATCATCAGGAAGTTATTTTTACGTATAAAAATTAATTATGATTATTTATCAATTGTGAGAACAGATATAAATGTATTTTATGTTTGATTCCAAAAAAGTAAATATTGTCACAATACTTTCGATCCTTGGTGTATCCTTGATCCTCTCAGGCTGTGGTGGACGAGAAGCAAAACCGGTCGCAGCAACGCATCCAGCCGACAGCGCATTTGACTGCGTGGGAATTTCGCGTGAGTTTGCTGCTAACGAACGCCAGATAGTGGCGACTTTGAAAGAGCGTTCACAGGCTCAAGGCAAAAATATCATTCTGGGGGCTACGGGTGCTATTCTATTCTTTCCGGCGCTCTTTTTCATGGATCCGAAATCGCCTGAAAAAGTTGAAATAGATGCCTTGCGGAACCGCAACAGAGTTCTTGAAGATATCGCAAGGACGAAGAAGTGCTCCGTACCAGTTTCCCAATTGACAGATGTCTATAGCAAACTGGATCAACGCGGTGGTAGACGAACTACGAAGATAAGAGACTGAACTACGAATTCAAAGACATCGGTGGCGGGCTGTTAGTTCGCCACATCCGTACGGCTATGCATTGAACATCGCAGCAAGCTCGGATAGCATTGCACGTAGTCTGGCAATGCGTCCTCGTATTATGTTGTTTGATGAGCCGACATCAGCCCTTGATCCAGAAATGGTGAAAGAAGTTCTGGATGTGATGGAAGAACTTGCCGCCGATGGCATGACTATGATTTGTGTAACGCACGAGATGGGATTTGCGCGTTCTGTGGCTGATCGGGTCATTTTTATGGATCAGGGCAGGATCGTCGAAGATAATGCCCCGAACCTCTTCTTCGATGCTCCATCTACACCGCGTTTGCGTGAGTTCCTATCGCAGGTAATGCACTAGTATGATATTGAATCTAGTGGGGTTTACGAATCTTAAGTTCCTAAACGTGGATGCAACACGAATGATAGGAACTTCAAATCCACCACACTAATTGAGATGTTCATTGAACTCGATGGGCGTCAAAATGCTCCATTCCGCTGTCGCCACAACTTCTGGTGTTGAAGCGGTTTATATGATCCGTGAGAACCAATTCGCAAACGGCAATGTTTCGCCATTCGAAGTTTCCCTGCAACTTGCAGCATAAATGTGCCCGGCAAAATTTGCGGCTGTACCGTTGGCGAATACACCCGAACAGATGTAACCAAATTACCGGCTCTTCTTTTGCATCAATTAACGGCACAATAGTCATGAAGTTGAAAGTCCTCAAACCATCAGGGGTCGGACGTTTGCAAGGAGAAATGGCGATGAATGAACTACGTCCCATATCCAACGAGACCCTCACTGTAGGTGGTGTTCAAGGTACGTCTTTAACCACTGCGGCCGGACATCTGGCGCTCGTGCCGACATGGCTCCCTTTTGGTGTCGCTTCAGGCACAACCGGTAATTCCGCTGGAAGCGGTGGAATGGGACTGAGCGTCGGTGTGATCAGCAGCGACGCATCCGCCGTATTCGTTCCGTCCAACACTGCAATTGCCGGTCCGGGAGCCGGGTCGAACGCGGACCAGTTCAACAATGCACTGATCAATCAGCATGTCGTTGAAATGGCTGGAATGGGAGGAGACGGAGGAAACGGCAATGTCGTGATCGGCGGAACCGAAGGTGCGAACTCCAATCATGCAGGAAGCGGTGGCGACGGCGTTTTCTTCGGGGGACTTGTCAGCTCCGACGTCGCGGTCTTTGCTCCTGTCAATGCGGCCGTAGCGGGCGGATCCGATTCCGTAGCATCTGCCAACCAGACCAACAACGCTGCCTTCCTGCAAGGCGCGGACCAGATGGCGGGCATTGGAGGCTCGGGGGGATCCCATAACGCCGCCGGGTCTGTTTCGGCCTCTCCGATACATACAGACACGGGAAATTCCTATTCTTTCACCGGTGACAACTATGCGGGGCATGGTGGAGCGGGTATTTTTGCCGGCACCATGATCGATGTGAACGTGGCGATCTTCTCCCCAATCAATATCGCTGTTGCTGCCGCTGGCGGCAATGCAGAGGCGCACCAGACAAACAACGTGATTTTCGATCAGGGCGGCACGCAGATTGCCGGGATCGGCGGTAATGGCGGCGGCTTCAACATGGCTTCAGACACAATTTTCACCGGCAGCACAGGTGCAGGAAGCGGTGGCGACGGTGTTTCCCTGGGCAGTCTGGTGGACGTGAATATCGGGTATTTCCACCCGATCAACATTGCGGTTCCAGCTGGTGGAGTGGCCGACGCCCAGCAGATAGACCATCTGCTTGTCGATCAGCATGCTCTACAGATTGCCGGTATCGGTGGTTCTGGCGGCTACGACAATATGACCGACACAAGCCATGATGCGCTTCTTGCAAGCGATATTCTTGGCCTTCTTCATGCTTGATAGGTTCCGGTCAGTCCCCACCCTAAAGTAGGTACCCGAATTTCTAGCTAGTCCCGCAACATCAACACGCGCACTCTTTGGAACGCGGTCGGTAGCGCGATTTTACCAATCTCTGATCCGGGAATGCGGGCTGCCCAGACTGATATTCGATGACTGATGTTCAATCCGAAACAGGGCAGGGGCTCAACAGGGAGGAATTAAAAAATGCCTATTCCGAGAGTTTCCGACACAATCCATCTCAGTGACGTTTATGCAGGCGACGCTCATGCCGGTAACGGGGCTGATGGCTATAATTTTGGGAATATCAATTACAATCCAAGTGCAGTCGTGGCCAATACGCAAAACGTAACAGGCGCAGCCGTTGATGTGCATAGTGGCGATTCCCCGTGGTTAAATGCCAGCTGGGACGCAGGCCATGCCGGACATGGTGGTGGAGCTGATGCAGCGAACGGCTTTCTCGCCAACATCACCAACAATGGTGATGGCGGAGCTGGCGGCGACGCGAATTCCAACGGCAGTCTGGGTTCTTCGAGCGGTGGCAATGTAGCAGCCGGTCAAGCGGACACCAGTGCCGTTCAATATACCGAACTTCTGGCCGACCAACACGCAACGATCCTTGCAGGGGTCGGTGGCAATGGCGGCGATGGGAACATGGCTCGCGGCGGTGATATTTCCTCTGCGCTCGTGCACTCAAATCCAGAAACGACGACCACAACAACCACAATGACGACCAATGATATTGCGAACTTTGTCGACAGCTTTAACGACAATTTTCACGATATCGATCTGAGCCATCTGCCATTCTGATCGGCAGTTGGCTTTTGCTGGGTAGTCGAGAAATCCGACTTGGGAGCGACGGTTGAAATCGTTGCTCCCCATTTTACCCAGAATTGCCGATACGCTGACATTGCCTCACAGGCCAATGGGTATTGTGAACCTACGTTAACTTTGGAGATATCGACGGAGACGACGGATGACAGCGGCATTTACGCAAGCGCGCTATACAGTGACCCCGTTGGTCGCTGCCCTGCGTCGCTGTGCCGGTGCCTTCGGTTTGGTCTTCGCCTATAGTTGCGGCTATAATATTTTTCTGCTTGCTCCCTCCCTCTATCTTCTTCAGATTTATGATCGTGTTTTGTCGAGCCGCAGCGTCGATACTTTGTTGATGCTGACGATCATCATCGCGATAGCCGTTGTTGTCGGGTCTTTGCTCGATATCGTGCGCCGCGCCGCACTTTCCCGGATCGGCAGCTGGCTCGACCGTCAACTACGTCCTGTTGTCATGAATGCATCATTCGAATATGCGGCGCGCACCGATGCCGGATTGGCCGCCGAAAATTATCGTGACCTTTCGGTTTTGCGCCAGTTTCTGGATTCTCCATCATGTGCGCTGTTGTTCGACATTCCCTGGGCTCCAGTTTTTCTTGTGTTGCTTTTTCTGGTTCACCCGCTCCTCGGATTTATCGGTTTGAGCAGTGCATTGTGTCTGTTGCTTTTGGCTTTGTTGAATGAATTCACGACGCGCGAATTGAATGAACAGGCAAATATTGCGCAGGCACGAAGCTATTCCCGCTTCACAATGGCTCTCAAATATATCGGTGTAATCCGCGCTATGGGGATGCAACACGGCGCGGCTCACCTCATTTATCGGGACGCCGAGGCAGTCAGAGCGGCGCAAGACGGTGTGGCACATCGAACAGAGGTGCTTCAGGCATTCTCGAAATCGGTGCGTGCATTGACGCAAATTTTGATGATGGGTGCCGCGACATGGCTCGTCCTCCAAAACAACAGCAACCCCGGTATTATTTTTGTTGCCAGTCTGTTGCTGGGACGTGGACTTGCACCCGTAGAAGGCGCCATAGGCGCGTGGCGGGCACTGGCCTTCGTACGCGGTGCATTCAATCGCCTGAACAAGATGCTCACTCTGGTTGCTCCCGGAGACAATAGGCGAACCATTCTGTTACCGGAGCCCAAAGGCCAGCTCGTCCTCGACAATGTCGGTTATCGGTTTCCCTCATCGGATCGGTTCATTCTGCGAGGCGTGTCGTTTCAGGTCGCTCCGGGTGATTGTGTTGCTTTGATCGGCCCTTCTGGATCGGGCAAATCGACTCTCGGACGAATTCTGGCTGGGGTTTCACGGCCAACCTGCGGATGTGCTCTTCTGGGCGGCATCGATATTTCGCTGCTTCGCCATTGCGACAATGCCCGCCATATTGGCTATCTTCCGCAGGATATCGAACTTTTCGGCGGCGCGATCAAAGATGTCATCGGTCGGCTCGACGGTTCGGATCCGCGTAAGGTTATCGAGGCTGCCAAACTCGTCGGACTGCATGAGACAATCATGCGACTGCCGCAGGGATACGAAACCGATATCGGCGAAGGTGGCGCCTTGCTTCTGCGGGCGCAACGTCAGCAATTGGGACTGGCGCGTGCAGCCTATGGCAATCCTCCTCTCGTGGTCCTTGATGATCCGAATTCCAGTCTCGACTATGAAGGCGAGCGGCTGTTGTTCGACGCGATAGAGCGCATGAAGTGCAGGCAAATTACAATTGTGATCATCACGCATCGAATGGGCATCCTGCCTGTGACCGACAAAATAGCTGTGATGCGCGACGGTATGGTGAGCGCTTTTGGAGATAGTGAAAAAATCTTTGATGCTTTCCTTCGCGTCCCCGCGAAAACTGCACCGTAAGGGATGCCTCATCATGACCCTCATCCCTTTTGAATTTCCGGTGAAGGTAGCAAATGCATTGAAGTATTCGCTGCTATTGGCTCATTTGCGAGCAATACAGCTAAAGCTTCCGTCTTTCCCGCTATTGCCGCTTGGGAAAAATACTCTGCCAACGCCGCTGACATCACGACCAAGGCTGCGCGGCGTAGCCTGGACAGGAAACCTGCTCGTATTGATCTTCGTTGCAGGCTTTGGAATATGGGCAATTTTCGCACCGCTTAAAAGTGCAGCGATCGCTGTGGGGATTGTCGAAGCGGAATCCAGCCGCAAGACCATTCAGCATCTGGAAGGCGGTATCGTTCAACAGATTTATGTCCACAATGGAGATTTGGTTTCCAACGGTCAGATTCTGATCAAGCTGGACGATACAAAGCCCAGGACGGAACTGGTCGGTATTCAGGGGCAGCTGTGGGACGCGCAGGCGAGCCAGACTCGGTTGGTAGCTGAACAGGCCAACGAGATGCAACTTTTGTTTCCGCCGGAGTTGGAACAACTTGCTCCGCACAATCCGGCCGTTAACGCCATTGTCGTCGGACAACGAAGAATATTCGAAGCCCGTCGCGACGTCTATCGATCTGAAATTGCCATAACGCACGAGAAAATGGGGCAGGTGAAGGAAGAGATAACCGGTTTGGCAGCGCAAAAAATGGCCCTGACGTCCCGCATTGAGATCACACGCCAGCAACTTGACATGATAAATCCGCTTGTGAAAAAGGGGCTCGAGCGCAAAACGAGCGTACTCAATCTCGCACGCGAGAAAGCTGATCTTGATGGACAGTTGGGAGAGACCATAGCTCAGATGTCCCGCGCTTATCAGGTGATCAATGAAGCGCAGGCCAATCTCGTGAAGCTGGAGAGTGACCGCCAAAGCGAGATCGCGAAAGAACTGCGCGAGACCGAAAAACAGCTTTTCCTGTTAAGCGAGCGGTACCGCGCAATCAACGATCAGCTGATCCGTACGGATATCAAGGCGCCCGAGAACGGGATTGTCATGGATTTGCGCATTCACACGACGGGCGGTGTTATCGGGGCAGGCGAGCCTTTGCTGGATCTGGTGCCTCAGGATGGCAACATGATCGTGTCAGCGCATGTGCGGCCTGAAGATATCAACCTTGTGCGTCCCGGCTTGAACGCTCAGGTGCATCTTTTGCCATATGATCAGCGACGCGTGCCTCTTCTGGAGGGGCAGGTGACGTATGTTTCTGCCGACCGGCTTATCGATAAACAGACAGGCCAGCCCTATTATGCCGCGACGATCCGCGTGACCGACGACGAACTGATGCAGGCGGGAGATGTGGAAATGATCCCCGGAATGCCGGTACAGGCCCTGATAGAAACTGGTGAAAGCAGCGTCGCACTTTATGCCGTCAGGCCATTGCTGGACAGTTTTCACCGGGCTTTCCGCGAAAAC